>CAZWYF010000009.1:0-13595 GCA_964637835.1 uncultured Fibrobacteraceae bacterium | reverse complement strand
TCCTGGTGCGCGACGGCGACCAGGTGCGCGAGGGCCAGCTCCTGGCCCGCATCGACCCCCGGGAGTATCGCCTGGACCTGGAGAAGAGCCGCTACGACCACCTGCAGGCCCTCAGCCAGGTGGCCGCCGAGCAGGACACCTTCGAGATGGACATGGACGCCCTGCGGGCCTACGAGGACCGCCTGGCCGACCTCGAGGCGCTCCACCGCCGCGGCAACCTCACCGACCGCGAGTTCGAGGTCCGCCGCCTCGAGCTGGAGATGGCCGCCCTGGAGAAGGGCGCCTTCCGCCAGGAGGTCTTCCAGCAGCGCACCGGCCTGGCCGACGCCCGCCTGGCCGAGGAACGGGCGCGCCTGAACCTGGAGTACACGGAGATCCGCGCGCCGTTCACCGGCGTG
The DNA here is from genome assembly GCA_964637835.1 of uncultured Fibrobacteraceae bacterium. GTDB lineage: Bacteria > Krumholzibacteriota > Krumholzibacteriia > LZORAL124-64-63 > LZORAL124-64-63 > Glo-17. The sequence goes on along the minus strand of CAZWYF010000009.1, from coordinate 13,197 downwards.
GTCCAGGGCCGTGAGGTGGTGGTGGGCGAGATCATCACCACCGGCCAGACCGTCTGCTCGCTCTACGACAACCAGAACCTCGAGGCCGTGGTCAACGTCCTGGAGGCCGACCTCGCCGACCTCGAACCCGGCCGCCCCGTGCGGGTGGCGGTGCCGGCGGTGCGCGACACGCTGCTGGCCAGCGTGGACGTGATCTCCCCCATCCTCGACCCCGACAGCCGCACCTGCGAGCTGATCATCCGCTTCACCAACGAGGACGGCCGCTTCCGGCCGGGCATGTTCTGCCGCGCGGAGATCGCCGGCTTCGTGCATCCCGACCGCCTGATGGTGCCCAAGGCCGCCGTCCTGGTGCGCGACGACCGGCCCCTGGTCTTCAAGCGCAACGACGACCGCGCCCAGTGGCTCTACGTGACCATCGGCCTGGAGAACGACCACTGGGTGGAGATCCGCCAGGTGCACTCGGGCGGCAGCCTGGCGCCGGGCGAGGAGGTGGTGGTCAGCGACCACCTCACCCTCAGCCACGAGGCGCTCATCCGGGTGCGCAAGCAGGTCCCGCCGCAGAACCGGTGGGCCTTCGCCGCGGCCAGCGGCCAGGCGGAGGCGAGCCGATGATCCGGATGGCGGTCCGGCGTCCGGTGGCGGTGCTGATGATCTTCACCGGCCTGGTGATCCTGGGCTGGCTGGGCAAGAACCGCCTGGCGCTGGACCTGCTGCCGGCCATCAACTACCCCAACCTGACGGTGATCACCAACTACGCCGACACCCCGGCCGACGACCTCGTGCGCCTGGTCACCGAGCCGCTGGAGGAGGTGATCGCCGGCCAGGAGGGCGTGCGTCGGGTGGTCTCGCGGACCCGCGAGGGCGTCTCCACCATCACCGTGCAGTACGACTGGGGCACGGACATGGACTTCGCCAACCTGCACCTGCGCGAGGCCGTGGACCAGGTGGCCTACCGGGATGACTTCCCCGAGGTCGCCGACCGCCCCCTGATCCTGCGCTGGGATCCCTCGGCCCGGCCCATCGCCATCCTGGTGCTCGAGGGCGAGGACCCGCTGCGCGAGATGACCGACTTCGCCCGCGAGGTGGTCAAGCCGGCCATGGAGCAGATCGACGGCATCAGCCAGGCCGAGGTGATCGGCGGCGCCGAGCGCGAGATCCTGGTGCAGCCGGACTTCGAGAAGCTGCGCCTCTATGGCCTGACCATCGAGAACCTGGCCACCGCCCTGCGCGTGGCCAACGTCAACTTCCCCGGCGGCCGCATCCGCAAGGGCCCGCTCTACCTGCCGCTGCGCATCCTGGGGGAGTTCGAGGGCCTGCAGGAGATCCGCGAGACCGAGATCCCCGCCGCCGGGCCGGGCATCACCCTGGGCGACGTGGCCGCGGTGATCGACACGGTGAAGGATCCGGAGGGGCTCACCTACCTGGGCGACCACGAGGTGGTGGCGCTGCACCTGTACAAGGAGGTGGGCAAGAACACCATCGACGCCACCGCGGAGGTGGACCGCGTCCTGGAGGTCCTCGCCGACCAGTACACCGACCTCGACGCCCGCTTCGTCTACCGGGATGCCGACTACGTGGCCGCGTCGGTGGAGGGGCTGGAGCAGTCCCTGCTCTATGGCGCGGGCCTGGCCTTCCTGGTGCTCTTCTTCTTCCTGGCCGACTGGCGCAGCCCGCTGGTGGTGGGCCTGGCCATCCCGGTGTCCATCATCACCACCTTCGCGCTGCTGGACTTCGGCGGCGTGAACCTCAACCTCATGTCCCTGGGCGGCCTGTCGCTGGCGGCGGGCATGCTGGTGGACAACTCCATCGTGGTGCTGGAGAACATCAACCGGCACCTGCGCCGCCTGGGCCTGCGCCGGGGCAACGAGGACGTCCCGGGCGTCTGCGCCCGCGCCGCCGGCGAGGTGGCCTCCCCCGTGGTGGCCGCCACCCTGACCACCGTGGCGGTGTTCTTCCCGGTGATCTACGTGCCCGGCATCGCGGGCGAGTTCTTCCGCGACCAGGCCCTGACCGTGACCTTCTCCCTGCTGGTCTCCATCCTGGCCGCGCTCATCCTGCAGCCCATGCTCTCGGCCTACCTGCTGCGTCCCCAGGCCCGCCCGGCCTGGATCTTCCGCCCGGGCATCAGGGTGCTGGAGGCCTGGCGCGGCGCCTACCACGGCCGCCTGCCCTGGGTCCTGGACCACAAGGCCATCTTCCTGACCCTGGTGGTGCTGGGCCTGGGCGCCACCGTCTGGATCGGCTCGGGCATGCGCAAGACGTTCCTGCCGGACCGCAACCAGGGCGACTTCTCCGTGCACCTGGAGCTGCCCGCGGGCACGCCGGTGGAGGGCGCGGGCGAGATCGCGGCCGACCTGGCGGCCTTCCTGCAGGGTCGTCCCCGGGTGCACACGGTCTACACCCAGGTGGGGCAGACGGAGAAGACCCTGGCCAGCCTCAAGGAGTACACCGCGCCCAACGTGGCGCGCATCCGCGTGATCCTCGAGCCCTCGCGCCACGGGCAGCAGGACATGGATGCGGTCAAGCGCCTGCTGCAGACCCGCCTGGAGCGGCTGGAGGGCGCGGTCTGGACCTTCCGCGACGAGGGCATCGGGCTGGGCGAGATCCTGGCCAGCGGCGAGGCGCCGTTCACCCTGGGCGTGGTCTCGGAGAATCCGGGCGATGCGCGGCGCATCGCCGCCGCGCTGGTGCCGCGCCTGGAGACGGTATCCGGCCTGGTGGATCTGGAGATGGACCGGGTCCTGGGCAATCCTACCCTGCGGCTGAGCCTGGACCGGGAGACCGCCCTGCGCTACGGCATCGAGCCGGAGTTCGTGGCCCAGGAGCTGCGCGGCCGCATCCAGGGCTCGGTGGCCACCCAGTTCAACGAGATCGACCGGCGCATCGACATCGCCGTGCGCCTGCCCCGCGACCAGCGCGAGAACCTGGACGAGGTGCTCGCCTCGCCGGTGACCCTGCCCGGCGGCAAGACCGTCACCCTGGGCACCTTCGTCTCCCAGGAGGTTGAACGACCGGTCCGCGAGATCGTCCGTCGCGACCAGCGCCGCCAGATCACCATCTCCGGCGACGTCCAGGGCCGCGGCGTGGACGAGGTCTGGGCCGACGTCATGCCCATCCTCGACCAGGTGGAGCGGCCGGCCGGGCTGGTCTTCGTCACCGGCGGCGAGCAGGAGGAGATCGACCGCAGCTTCCGCGACCTGGCCTGGGCCCTGGCCCTCTCCGCGCTGCTGGTCTACATGATCCTCGCCGCCCAGTTCGAGAGCTTCCTCGACCCGCTGCTCATCGCCGCGGTGCTGCCCATCGGCGTGATGGGGGCGGTGATCACCCTGATGGTCACCGGCCAGACCCTGAACATCATCTCGCTCATCGGCCTGATCGCCCTGCTCGGCATCGCCGTCAACGACGCCATCGTCAAGGTGGCCACCATCCGGCGCCTGCGGTACCAGGAGGGGCGCACGGTGCGCGAGGCGGTGCTCGAGGCCGGCGAGCTGCGCTTCCGCCCCATCCTGATGACCACGCTGACCACGGTGCTGGCCATGGTGCCCATGGGCATCGGCCTGGGCACCGGCGAGCAGATCCAGCGGCCGCTGGCGATCACCATCATCGGCGGCCTGACCATCGCCACCTGGCTGACCCTCTACCTGACGCCCTGCATCTACGAGCTGGCCCACGGCTGGCAGGAGCGGCGGCGGACGCGCGGGGCCGCGCGGGCCGACTGAGTCGCTCTCGGCCCCCGGACCACCACGGCGCCCGGCGACCGCCGGGCCCCCGCCCCATCGCCTTCTCGGGGCTCCCTCCATCGGCGGATGGGAGCCCGCACCCCCTCCGGGACCATCCGTTCAGGACTACGCTTGGGTTGTCACCGGCCCGCGGCCCGGTCCGTGCCGCGGCTGCCGCCCCGTGTCCAGGCCGTCCGGGAGGTCCCCATGCCGCGTGAATCCATCGACCTCGACCTGCCCCTGGAGAGCCTCGCCATCCTCGACGAGAACGGCGACGTGGACGCCGACCTGGTCCCCGACCTCTCCGACGAGCTCCTGAAGCGCCTGCACCGCACCATGGTCTTCGCCCGGCGCTTCGACCAGCGCCAGCTCACGCTCCAGCGCCAGAGCCGGATCGGCACCTTCGCGCCGGTGGAGGGACAGGAAGCCGCCCAGGTGGGCGCGGTCGCCGCGCTGGAGCCGGGCGACTGGATGGTGCCGTCCTTCCGCGAATCCGCGGCCAGCATCTGGCGAGGCACCGATCCGGTCCAGCTCCTGCTGTACAACGCCGGCTACAACGAGGGCGGCGCCATCCCCGAGGAGGCGCACGACCTGCCCATCGCCATCCCGGTGGGCACGCAGATCTGCCATGCCGCCGGCCTGGGCTATGCCGCGAAGCTGCAGGAGACCGACGAGGTGGTCCTGACCTTCTTCGGCGACGGAGCCACCTCCGGCGGGGATTTCCACGAGTCGCTCAACTTCGCCGCGGTGTTCCAGCTGCCCGTCGTCTTCGTCTGCCAGAACAACCACTGGGCCATCTCCACGCCCCGCGAGCGCCAGACCCGCTCGCGGACCATCGCCCAGAAGGCGCTGGCCTACGGCATGCCCGGGATCCAGGTGGACGGCAACGACGTGTTCGCCGTGCACGTGGCCTGCACCGAGGCCGTGCGCCGCGCCCGCGAGGGCGACGGCCCCTCGCTCATCGAGTGCGTCACCTATCGCATGTCCGTGCACACCACGGCCGACGACCCCCACGTCTACCGCAGCGAGGAGGAAGAGGAAGCCTGGCGTCAGCGGGACCCCATCGCGCGCCTGCAGGCCTACCTGAAGGGTCGTGATCTGCTGAGCGACCAGGACATCGAGTCGCTGGAGGAACAGGTGGGCGAGGACATCGACGCCGCCTGGAAGCAGGCCCAGCAGGCCATGGAGGAACTGGGCGACCCGGCCGACATGTTCGACCACGTCCACGCCGAACCGACGCCGGAACTCGAACGCCAGCGCGCCATGGTCACGGGCGAGGCCGGCGAGGAGGACCGATAGCCATGCCGGAACTCAACCTGGTCGAGGCGATCAACCTCGCGCTGAAGCAGGAGATGGAGCGCGACGAGAGCGTGGTGGTCATGGGCGAGGACGTGGGCGTCGACGGCGGCGTCTTCCGCGTCACCGCCGGGCTGCTCGACACCTATGGCGAGCAGCGCGTGGTGGACACGCCCCTGGCCGAGTCGGTGATCATCGGCGCGGCGGTGGGCATGTGCGCCGGCGGCCTGCGGCCGGTCTGCGAACTGCAGTTCTCCGGCTTCAGCTATCTCGCCATGCATCAGTTCGAGAACCATGCCTCCCGCCTGCGGTGGCGCACGCGGGGCCGGTTCGGCGTGCCCATGGTGGCGCGCATGCCCTACGGGGCGGGGGTCCATGCCCTGGAACATCACTCCGAGAGCAAGGAGGTGTTCTATGCCCATCAGCCGGGCCTGAAGATGGTGATCCCGTCGGGGCCACGGAACGCCCGCGCCCTGCTGGTCAGCGCCATCCGCGACCCCGATCCCGTGGTGTTCTTCGAATCCAAGCTCCTCTACCGCGCCCTGCGCGAGGAGGTGCCCGAGGAGGAGGAGACGTTGCCCCTGGGCGAATCCGCGGTGGTACGCGAGGGCGGCGACCTGACGCTGGTGGCCTATGGCGCCATGCTCGGCCGCACCCTGGAGGCCGCCGAGGTCCTCGCCTCCGAGGATGGCGTCGAATCCGAGGTGATCGACCTGAGGACCATCTCGCCGCTGGACGACGGTCCCTTCACCGCCTCGGTCCGCCGCACCGGCCACGCCGTGGTGGTGCACGAGGCGCACCGCAGCTTCGGCCCCGCGGGCGAGATCATGGCCCGGCTGGTGGAGCAGTCGTTCTGGTACCTGGAGACGCCCATCGAGCGCGTCACCGGATACGACGTCCATGTCCCCTACTTCGCGCGCGAGCAGGCCTACCTGCCGGATGCCGACCGGATCGTCGCGGCCGCTCGCCGAACCCTCGAGGCATGACGCATGGCCACCGATTTCAAGCTGCAGGACCCCGGCGAGGGCATCCACGAGGCCGAGATCCAGGACGTCAAGGTCGAGCCCGGCCAGGAGGTCTCCGAGGAGGATCCGCTCTTCACCGTGGAGACCGACAAGGCCGCCGTGGACATCCCTTCCACGTTCGACGGGACCATCGCCGAGGTGAAGGTCGAGGCGGGCCAGCGCGTGGAGGTGGGCGCGACCCTGCTGACGTACGAACCGGCCGGCCAGGCCACCGACGAGGACACCGCAAAGAAGGAGGACACCGCGGAGAAGGAGGACACCGAGAAGGAGGAGGACGCCGGGGAGGAGGAGGCCGAGGCGGAGGCCGAGGCCACGGAGAAGTCGTCCGCCGCGGACCAGGAAGCGGCAGCGGACCAGGCGGAATCCCGGCGGGAAGCCGAGGCGCCGCGGCCGCGGAAGAAGAAGGCTCCCCCCCCGGACGCGGGCGGCGAGGAGCAGCCGCGAGAAAAGACGGCCAGAGGAGCGGACGAGGGGCCGGTCCCCGCCTCGCCGTCCACGCGCCGCCTGGCCCGCGAGCTCGGCGTGGATCTCGGCGCCGTCGAGGGTTCGGGGCCGGAGGGGCGCGTCACCGCCGACGACGTCCGCGCCGCCGGCGGGAAGGAGGCGGCGGGCGAGGAATCCCGCGCGGACATGCCGCGTGAGGGCGCGGCGGGCGCGGAGGCCGCGGGCGAGGAAGCCGACGGGGGACGGTCTCCCGTCCAGCTGCCGCGCGTGAAGGCCCCGCGACTGCCCGACTTCGCCGAATGGGGCGAGATCGAGCGGGTCCCCCTGCGGAGCGTCCGGCGCGCCACGGCCGAACGCATGGCGCTGTCCTGGTCCCAGGTGGCCCACGTCACCCACCAGGACGTGGCCGACATCACCGAGCTCGAGCGCTTCCGGCGCGACCACCAGCAGGAGGTGGCCGACGCCGGCGGCAAGCTCACGCTCACCGTCCTGGTGATGAAGGCGGTGATCGGTGCGCTGCGCGAACATCCCCGGTTCAATGCGAGCATCGACGTGGACCGCGAGGAGATCATCCTCAAGAAGTTCTTCCACCTCGGCGTGGCGGTGGAGACGCCCCGGGGCCTGGTGGTGCCGGTGATCCGGGAGGCCGACCGCAAGTCCATCACCGACCTCGCGGTGGAACTCACCGGCGTGGCCGAGCGCGCGCGCGAGGGCGACCTCTCGCCGCGGGAGATGACCGGCGGCACCTTCACCATCACCAACCCCGGTCCCATCGGCGGCACCGGTTTCACGCCCATCATCAACTGGCCCCAGGTGGCCATCCTGGGCGTGGCCCGGGCGGCCCTGCAGCCGGTGGTGGTTGGCGACCTCGAGGCCTGGGAGGTGGACGCTCGCCTGCGGTTGCCGCTGGCCCTGGCCTTCGACCACCGCGTGGTGGACGGAGCCGACGCCGCGCACTTCTGCGCGCGGATGGTCGAGCTGCTGGCCGACCCCGAGAGCCTGATGCTGGTCACCTGAGGATGCGCCCGAGGAGCCGGACATGAGCGACCAAGGACCCGACCGCGCCCAGGTGCTGGTGATCGGTGGCGGCCCCGGCGGTTACGCCGCCGCCTTCCACGCCGCCGACCGCGGACTGGACGTCACCCTGATCAGCGACGAGGAGCGACTCGGCGGCGTCTGCCTGCAGCGCGGCTGCATTCCCACCAAGGCGCTGCTCTCCCTCGCCGACACCATCCTCGCCGCCGACGCCGCGGGAGAGCACGGCGTGGCCTACGATGCCCCGCGCATCGAGATCGACCGCATCCGCGAGTGGAAGGACGGCGTGGTGGACGAGCTGGTCACCGGGCTGGAGGCCCTGGTCCGCAAGCGCCAGGTCCGGGTGGTCCGCGGCCGGGCGCGCTTCGCCGGGCCGCGGTCCGTGCGTATCGAGGGCGAGGACGCCGGGGAACTGGCGTTCGAGCACGCCATCATCGCCACCGGCTCCTACCCCGCGAGCCTGCCGGGCCTGGAGTTCGGGGAGCGTGTCCTGAACTCGACCACCGCGCTGGACCTGACCGACATCCCCGGCCGCCTGCTCGTGGTGGGAGGCGGCTACATCGGCCTGGAACTGGGCTCGGCCTTCGCGGTCCTGGGCTCCCGGGTGACGGTGACCGAGGTCGCCGACGGCCTGCTCCCGGGGGTCGATCGCGACCTGGTGGGCCCGCTCCACCGCCGCCTCGAGGGGCTCCTGGACACCATCCGCCTGGAGACCACGGTGGATGAGCTGCGGGAGGACGACGAGGGCGTCACCGCCCGCTTCACCGGCAGCGACCGCGATGGCGGGACGCGCTTCGACCGCGCCCTGGTGGCGGTGGGACGCGCCCCCCGCTCCCGGGATCTGGGACTGTCCGACGCCGGCGTGGAGCTGGCTGACGACGGATTCATCGCGGTGGACGGGGTGGGCCGGACCACCGCGGAACGCATCTACGCCGTGGGCGATGTCTGTGGCGGCCAGCTCCTGGCTCACGAGGCGATGCACGAGGGCAAGGTGGCCGCCGGCGCCATCGCCGGCGAACCGGCCGCCCGCGACCGCCGTGCCATCCCGGCCGTCATCTACACCCAGCCCCAGCTGGCGTGGTGCGGCCTGACCGAGACCGCAGCGCGGGAACAGGAGCGCGACGTGAAGGTGCTCCGCTACCCCTGGCGAGCCAACGGCCGGGCGGTCTCCATGGGGGCCGCCGACGGCATGACCAGGCTGCTGGTCGCCCCTGATGGCGGCCGCCTCCTGGGCGCTGGCGTGGTGGGGTCGCAGGCCGAGTCCTTGATCTCGGAACTGGCGCTGGCCCTGGAGATGGGCGCGCTCGCCAGCGACCTGGCCCTCACCGTCCACCCCCACCCCACGCTGTCCGAGACGGTGGGCGAGGCCGCCGAGCTGCTGCTCGGCGGCGCCACCCATCTGGGACCTGACGCCCCGGCCGGCCCGGAAGGCTGAACCACCAGGGTCAGGCTCCGGCCAGCCCCGTGGGCGGCGCCATGAACTCCGGTCCCACCGGCTGCGGGACGTGCGCGGCGAGGATGGAGTCCACCGCCGCCAGCGTGGCCGCGTCCAGGGACCAGCCCCACACCTCCTGCACGGGTTCCATCTGCTCGGGACGCCGGCCGCCCCAGATGGCGATCTCCGTGCCCATCTCCAGGACCCAGCGCAGGGCGAAGACCAGCAGGCTCTTGCCGAACCGTTCGTGCGCCAGGCGCTCCAGCGCCGCGGCCGCGGCCAGGTAGTGGTCGAACCGCGGCGCCTGGAACTTGGGATCGCCCTGGCGGAGGTCGTCGCCGGTGAACTCGCGCTCGCGGCTCATCTTGCCCGACAGCAGGCCCCGGCAGAGGGCGCCGTAGGTCATCAGGGCCACCCCGTGCCGGTGGCACCACGGCGCCACGTCCTGCTCGATGCCCCGCTCGAGGATGTTGTACGGCGGCTGGGCCACGTGCAGCGGGCACTCGCGCCGGAAGCGCGCCATCTGGTCGGGGGTGAAGTTGCTCACCCCCACGGCCTTGATGGTGCCCTGCTCGTGCAGCTCGCGCATGACCATGGCCGTCTCCTCCACCGGCAGGCGGCAGTCCGGCCAGTGGACGAAGTAGACGTCCAGATGATCGGTCCCCAGCCGCTCGAGGGAGTCCTCCACCTCGCGCAGGATGCGCTCGCGGGACCCGTTGCGGGTGACCGAGCCGTCGTCATGCCACTCCAGGCCGGCCTTGGTGGAGAGCTGCAGGGCGGCGCGGTCGCCGAACTCGGCCACCGCCTGGCCCACGATGCGCTCGCTGGTCCCGAAGCCGTAGACCGGCGCGGTGTCGATGAGCGTCACGCCGCGCTCGAGGGCCGTCAGGATGGTGTCGATGGACTGGCGCTCGTCCGTGCCGCCCCACATCCAGCCGCCGATGGCCCAGGTGCCCAGGGCGATGCGGGAGACGCGCAGGTCGGTGCCCGCGATGGTGGTCAGTTCCATGGTCGGAGCTCCTCTTCGCCGGGTTGGATGGTCTCTCGCACATGACTAGTCCCGGCGGCGGAAGGGGACCACCACGGTCGGCGGCGTGGCGGTGGGTCCCGGCGCGCCCTAGTCTATGCCGCTGCCCAGGCCGGATCCCACGCTCGCACCGATCCCGGGAGCTTCCATGCCGCGTCCATCCGCGAGCCCGTCAGGGGACGACCGCCGCTCCCCGGCGCCGGTGGCCGCCGGCCCTCCTGCCGGTACGGCCGGCGAGGTCCTGCGCGCGTTCCTCCACCTCGGGACGACCTCCTTCGGGGGTCCCATCGCCCACCTCGGCTACTTCCGGCGGGAGTTCGTCACCCGGCGGCAGTGGCTCGACGACGCCCGCTTCGCCCAGCTCCTCGCCCTCTGCCAGTTCCTGCCGGGGCCGGCGAGCAGCCAGCTCGGCCTGGCCATCGGCCTGCTGCGCGCGGGCTGGCCAGGCGCGCTGGCCGCATTCGTGGGCTTCACCCTGCCCTCGGCCATCCTGCTGGTGGCCTTCGCGGCGGTGGCGGCCGGGCCTGGCGGGACCGCTGGCGCCGCTTCCTGCTGCTGGGCGGCGTGCTGCCCTTCTGGAGCGCGGTGGCGGCTCACCCGCGGGCGGCCGGTGCGGTGGCCGGCGTCAACGCCGCGGTGGTGGGGCTGCTGGCCGCCGCGTTCATCGATCCCATCGCCGTCACCGCCATCGACGGCGTGGCCGACGTCGCCATCGCGCTGACGGGTCTGGCCGCCCTGCAGTGGCGCCGCACGCCGCCGCTGGCGGTGGTCCTGTGGTGCGTGGCGGCCCGGCTGGGTGCCGGCCTCCTCGGTTGGGCCTGAGGCGGCCACCAGCCGCACCAGCGGGTCAGCCGGCGCCGAAGAGCGGCGACCAGTCCCCTGGCAACTGCCGCTGCACCTGCTCCGCTCGCCGCGGCCCCAGGTCCTCGCGGGCCAGGCCCAGGATGCCGGTGGCCGCCTCGCGGGCCTGCTCCGCGCTGATGGCGAACTGGTCAGCCAGGACGCCGAGCATCTCGTCGAGAGAGAGCTCATCGGCCCCCGCCTGATGACCGCGCAGTCGCTCGTAGTCCAGGGGCTGCGGCAGGGCGGCGGCCATCTCCACGGCCGCGCGCTCGGGCAGGCGGCTGACCACGAGCCCCAGGATGGCCTTGACCAGCGCATCGGCCAGGTCACGATCGGTGATGAACTCCAGCGCGGCGGCATGATCGACGTAGTTCCGGTATTCCATGGACATCTCCTCGACGATGGGCGCCCGCGCCGGCCGGCGCGGACGGGGTTCGGCGCCGCTCAGCGCAGCACCAGTTCCAGGCCGTCATGGGCGACGGTCACCGCCACGCCACGCTCGGCGGCCAGCGGCTCGAGACGCGCCCGCACCTCGCGCGCGCTGGCGCCGACGATCTCCTCGCCGCAGTGGGTGACCACCATGCGCGGCACGCCCTCCTTCGCGCACCAGGTGAGCTGCGTGCGCACCGGGGTGTGGCCGATGAGCGCGCCGTGCGGACGGCGCACCAGCGAGCGGGCGATGGCCGCGCCATCGCCCACGTAGAGCTTGCAACCCTGCAGGGCCTCCGCGCGACGGGGGATATGGACCACGTCCGGCACGTAGAAGACCGTCACCCGTCCGGCGGTGATGCGCCAGCCGCCGGCTGGCGCCTTCTGCGAGTGGGCCACGGGAAAGAAGGTGAAATCCATGCCGCCGATGGTGCGGCGCCGGTGCGGCGCCACCACGTGGCGCTCGGCGATGGGGAAGGCGTCCAGCGTCTCCCAGGCCGCGGCCGTGGCATGGACCGGACAGGGCGCGCCGTCGGCCAGGCCGCCCGCGTGGTCGGGGTGGGCATGGGTGATCACCAGGGCGTGCGGTGACGGCTCGGGCCAGTGGCCGCGCCAGTCCTCGCCGCAGTCGATCATCACGCGCCGGCCGCGGTACGAGACCATCGCCGCAGTGTGTCGCCGGTGGCGCCGGCTGCGGGCCTCGATGTAGCCCCGGGTGCCGAGGAAGACCAGCTTCATGGTCGGGGCACCTCCGCCGCCACGATCCGTGGCGCGCGCGGGACCCGGGGGTTCATGAGCGCCCTCCTCGCCGCCGCAGCTGCCGGCGCAGGTGGCCCAGGCTGCGGGTGTTGATCACGTGGCGGGTCTGCAGCCAGCCGCGGCGGGCCTGATCCACGCCCAGGCGCATGTGATCGAGATGCGTGGTCCAGTGGGCATCCGTGCCGATGGCCACGCGGGCGTCCAGCTCGCGGACCTGCGCCAGATGCTCGCCACGCAGGTCGAGGCGGTTCGGCTGCGCGTTGATCTCCAGGGCCACGCCCCGCTCGCGGGCGCCGGCGATGAGGCGCGGCAGGTCCAGGTCGCAGCCGCCGCGCTTGCCGAGCATGCGGCCGGTGGGATGGCCGAGGATGTGCACATGCGGGTTGTCGAGGGCGCGCAGGATGCGATCGGTCTGGGTGTCGGCGTCCAGATCGAGGTACGAGTGGACCGAGGCCACCACCACGTCGAGGCGGTCGAGGACCTCGTCGGGCAGGTCGAGGCGGCCGTCGCGCAGGATGTCCACCTCCACGCCGCGCAGGACGGTGAGCCGATCCAGCTCGGCGTTCAGGGCGTCGATCTCCTCCACCTGGGCGAGCAGCTGCCCGGCATCCAGGCCGCCCGCGACGGTGACTCGCCGGGAATGATCGGTGATCGCCAGGTACTGATAGCCGCGCTCACGGGCGGCCGTGGCCATCTCCCGCAGCGAGCTGCGGCCGTCGGTCCAGTCGGTGTGGGCGTGGAGGTCGCCGCGGATGTCGTCACCGGTCACCAGGTCGGGCAGTTCGCCGCGCTCGGCGGCGGCGATGGCCCCGCGGTCCTCGCGCAGCTCGGGCGGGATCCAGGGCAGGTCCAGGGCGTCGAACACCTCCTCCTCCGTGGCGCCGGCGAGTCGCCGCTCGCCGGCGAAGACGCCGTGGCGACTGAGCTTGCGGTCGCGACGGCGGGCGCGGCGCCGCATGGCCACCACGTAGGGACGCGCGCCGGTGAAGGCGTGCAGGGCCGCGCCGTGGCTCCCGGCGGAGACGAGGCGCAGGTCCACCTGCAGACCGGAGCGCAGCTGCACCGAGGCCCGGGCCTGGCCGCGGGCGAGGACGTGGGCGGTGTCCTCGTCCGCCGCGAGGGCCTCCACTGCCGCGGCCGGGCGATCACAGACCACGAGGAGGTCCAGGTCGCCCACCGTGTCAC
>CAZWYF010000008.1:107918-109123 GCA_964637835.1 uncultured Fibrobacteraceae bacterium | reverse complement strand
GGGGCGGTGGGTGCCGGGCGGCGATGGGTGCCGGGCGGCGGTGGGTGCGCGGGGCGGTGGGTGCGCGGGGCGGTGGGCGCGGTGCTCTGGTGGGGCGGCGGGTGCGTGGGCGTGGAACGACTTCTGCGGTTGGACTGCCAACGAGACCGGGCGCGCGGAGGCGCGGTGGGCGAGCGCGCGGTGGGCGCAGGAAGAAGACCGCCGAGTCGATGCAACGGGCCGGCGCGGCGCGGTGGGGAGGCGCGGTGGGCGCAGGGAAGTGGTATGCGCGGCGGGCCGCGGGGGGGCGCGGGGGCCGCGGCGGGCGGGGCGCGGGTGCGGGAGTGCGGGGGCGAGCACCCGGGAAACGTGGAACCCGCAACTCTTCGCGGAGATCGGCGATCGTCGAGGCATTCAGCGGTCCCCTCGGCCGATTCGGCAAGGCGCGCCTTGCGCCGGCACAAGTGACCAAGTGTCTATTTTATAATTACTTAACCGATTTACCGACCTTGTGGTCTATATACCACCCTTCAGCGGTCGCAAGAAAATCGAAATTCCTGGTTGCACTGGACAGGATTTTCGCTATATTTTCGTCATCCTCCTCCCGGAAAGCCGGTCTCGCCCATGACCAGCACGCTCGAATTCCAGCCCGGACTCGCCGCCGAGCGGGTCGACGGAGAACTCCGCCGGGCGCTACTCGCCGAGGAACGCGCCCGGCGCCAGGCCCTGCTCTGGTTCCACGACGTCATGCATCGCGAGCTCTACCGCGAGCTTGGATACGCATCGCTCCAGATCTACGCTCGCGAGGCCCTCGGGTTCTCCGACAACCGCTTCTGGCAGTTCCAGCGTCTCGCCCAGGACCTCGACCGGCTGCCGGCGCTCCGCAAGGCGGTCGCCGCGGACGACATCGGCTGGACCAAGGCACAGCTCGTGGCCCGGATCGCAACCCCGGCCAGCATCCAGCGCTGGCTCGACCGCGCCCGTGCCGCCGGACGCCGCGAACTGGCTGCCGAGGTCCGCGAGGCGCGGGAGCAGGCGCGGGAGCAGGCACGCCGACTCACGTCATCGGACCTGCCTGGAGCCACGAGCCAGCCCGAGCTGGATCTTGCGCCGGAACTACCAGGCGAGACGACACCACTGGTTGAGCCCGGCGAGCCGGTAGCACGGGGGCTGCCAGGCGAACCGACGGCACCGACCGCGCCCGGCGAACCGACGGTACCGACCGC
>CAZWYF010000008.1:106273-107818 GCA_964637835.1 uncultured Fibrobacteraceae bacterium | reverse complement strand
TCCGGGTCGTCGGAACCGGCTTCCTCCGGCGGCCGGGCGGCCGCGGATGTCCCGATCCAGGTCGGGCTGACGCTCTCGCCACTGCAACTGGCCCAGTTCGAGGCACTCCTCGAATCGGTGACCCGACAACGTGTCGTGGCGCCCGGGTCATCGCGTGGCGAGATCATCCTCGCTGCTCTCGAGCTGCTCGCGACCCAGCCTCGCGCGCGGGCCGCCGGCGCCAGCCGGGATGGCGCGGCCACCGGCGCCCGCACCACTGACTCGACAGTGACCGGCCCGGGCGGTCCCGCGACCGGAGGGGCAGAAGCTGCATCGCCCGGGGCGGTGGACGGTGCGGCGGCCGATCCGGTGGTCGTCATGCCATCGCCGTATTCGGTGGTGCTCTACCGGTGTCGGGACTGCCAGCGCGCCGAGGTCGTCACGCAGGGCGGGCGGCGGGCCGTGAGCGAGGCGGTGACCGAGGCCGTCGTGGAGAATGCCCGCATCCATGACGAGGGGCGGAATCGGCATCCCCTCTCTCCCGCCCGGCGGACCGCGATCCTCGCGCGGGACGGCCACCGCTGCCGGGCGCCGGGGTGCGGCTCGGCGCGGTTCCTGGAGGTCCATCACATCCTCCCGCGGGAGCTCGGGGGAACCAATGCGGCGGCGAATCTCGTGACGCTCTGTGGCCGCTGCCACCGGTTCATCCACGACCGCCTGAAACGGGGCCGTCCGGCGCCCATCCTCCAGCCAGCGGTTGCCGCCGGACCGGACCATGCGTTGCATGACCGGCGGGAGCCAGAACACGTCCCCGGCACCTCGCCCCGACCACCATGACCAGGAGCCACCTCGCATGGCCAAGCCGTACTTCACCCGCGCGCTATTCTCGTTCCTGAACGACCTCGCCGCGCACAACGATCGCATGTGGTTCAACGACCACCGGAAACGCTACGAGGAGCACTACCGGGATCCTGGCGTCCGATTCGTGGCCGATTTCGGCCCCCAGATCCGGGCGGTGAGCCCGCACCTGGTGGTCGATCCGCGGCCGCATGGCGGATCGTTGCTGCGAATCTTCCGGGATATCCGCTTCAGGAAGGACAAGCGGCCCTACAAGACGCACGTCGGGATGTACTTCGGGCACGAGTCGGGAAAGGACATCCACGCGCCAGGGATCTACCTGCACATCGAACCGGGCGGGTCTTTCGTGGCGGGGGGGATGTGGAGGCCGCCGACGGCAGTCCTGCGGCCCATCCGCGAGGCGATGGTCGCGGCGCCGGATCGCTGGCAGACCGTGATCCGGTCGCTCGCCGGGGCCGGCTACGAGCACTTCGGCGAGCAGCTCCAGCGCGTACCGGCCGGCTTCCCGAAGGACCACCCCCTCGCCGACGAGCTGCGACGCAAGAGCCACGGCTTCTCCATCCGGCTGACCCAGCAGGATGTCCTGGCGACCGACGCCCACGAGCGCATCGGTGCGGCGATGCTGCCACTTCGGCCGTACCTCGCCCTGCTCTGCGAGGCCATCGACCAGCCCTTCTGAGCAGGACGCCCTGGCTGGCGACCAGGCGA
>CAZWYF010000008.1:104090-106173 GCA_964637835.1 uncultured Fibrobacteraceae bacterium | reverse complement strand
GGCGCGGCCAGGGCGAGCGGTGGGCTGCGTCAGCGAGCCAGCACCAGCTTGCCCGAGTGTGCCGTGCCATCTACCTCCAGGCGGTAGACGTAGACGCCGCTGGCCAGGTCATGCGGCTGCCAGGGTCGCTGGTGGTGGCCGGCGACGAGCGGGCCATCGTGCAGGGTGGCGACCTGCCGGCCGCGGAGGTCGTGAATCCGTAGCCGGGCGTGGGTCGCGTCGGCGGTCAGACGGAAACCCACCGTGGTGCGCGGGTTGAATGGATTGGGCCAGGCCGCCAGGTCGGTCACCAGGCGCGCGGCGGGCAGGGCAGCGGGTCCGGCGTCGGGTGCGGCGGTGGGAGTCTGGTTCTCGAACACGAAGGTGGCCTGGTCCCAGTTGCTGAGCACCAGATCGAGCGCCGACGAGACGCGATAACGGACCACGACCTCCCCGGCGGCTGGCGCGTCGAGGGAGACCCAGCCACCACGCAGGCTGCCGCACCAGCGGTGGCGTGGGAGGACCTCGCCGGCGACGGTCACCGCGTCGAGGCCCTGCAGATGCCGGTCTGGCAGCGGGAGCAATCGCGACCCTGCGGGATAGTCCGCGGTCTCCTCGCGTGTCCCGATCTCATCGAGGTCGGCCAGGCGGATGGCCTCCGCCACGGACGACCAGCCCGCATCCGTCTGCCAGTCGGGCTCGGCACCGAAGCCGCCGCTGCCGTCGTTGAGGTAGATGCGCAGCGGCTCCCACCAGCCGCCGGCGATGAGGTCGGCGCCGGCGGTGGCGTCCATGTCGGCGCAGACCACCGCCGAGCCGTAGCCACGGAAGGCGCTGGTCCAGGTGGGCGTCTGCGGCAGGTCACCACCGGCAGTGAGGTATACCGCGAAGCGGCCGCTGCCGCCGAGTTGCTGGTTGTAGCCCACGGCCAGATCGAGGCGTCCATCGCCGTCGAGGTCGTCCCAGTCGAAGGTGTTGCCGTTATCCAGGTCGCTGGTGGTCCACGTGGGCGTGGTGGCCAGGACACCGTCCTGGTTCTCGTAGATGGTCACGCGGCCGAGCCAGCCGCCGCCGAGGAAGGCGAGATCCTGGTCGCCGTCGCCGTCGTAATCGACGAAGGCGACATCATAGCAGGCGTCGGCCACCTCGCTCACCCAGCCGGGCGCCGGGGCGAGGGTGCCACCCTCGTTGAAGAAGACCAGGTTGGGTTCCTGCAGCGCGTTGTAGGCCTCGCCAGTGGCCACCGCCAGATCCAGATCGCCATCGCCGTCAGGGTCGCCCAGGCTCACGCGGAAGCTGTGGATATCCGCGGGCGACTCCCAGCTCGGCGTGTCCTCGAGCGCGCCGTCGACATTCCGGTAGACCTGTACCTGCGCCGGCCCCCAGCCGGCGGTGATGTAGTTGCCGACCACCAGCTCCGGCAGGCCGTCCCCGTCCAGGTCGGCCAGCTCGCAGTGCCCGCTGAACCGCTCGTCCGCGCTGATCCACGAGGCCGCCGGCGGCAACGTGCCACCCTGGTTGAGGTAGGCCAGGTTGGGTGCGCCGATGATGTCGTTCCCGTTGCTGACGGCGAGATCGAGCCAGCCGTCGCCGTCGATGTCGCCCAGATCCAGGCCGGTGCCGTGGAGGTCGGTCTCGGCGGAGAGCCAGGTGGGCGCCATGGGCAGGGCGACGGTGTCGGCGGTGGGCGGGAACGCCTCCTGGCCTGGCACGGTGCCCGGCATCATGGAGCCGATCGGCGCCCAGGGCCCCGGACGCTCGGCCCGCCCCGGACGCTCCGGACGGGGCGGCACCGACTGCGCCCAGGCGGCCGACGGCGCCCCTGGCAGGCCGGCCACCAGCCCGGGCACAGACCCCGGCACCAATCCCCTGACCAGGCCGCTCACCGGACCGCTCGCCGGACCGCTCGCCGGACCGCTCGCCAGTCCCCAGACCAGGGTCCCGAGAAGGAGGCCCGCGCCTCGACGCATCGACTGCCCGCTCATCATGACGACCTCACGCTCTGTTGCATTGGTCTGCTTCGCTGATCGGCTGCGGCGATCGGCTCCCGTGATCTGCCTTCATGATCCGGTATTCCCGCCACCCAGGCAACCCCACCACGCAG
>CAZWYF010000008.1:101565-103990 GCA_964637835.1 uncultured Fibrobacteraceae bacterium | reverse complement strand
CAGGCAACCCCGCCACGCAACCGTCGGGCGTGCGGCCGCCACCGGTGCGGTTCAGCCCTCGCTGACCCGCCGGGCCTGCCAGTAGCGCTCCTGCGGGTGGATTCCGTGCCGACGACGGACCTCCGACGGCAGTTCCAGCGCCCGGACGCAGGTGATTCGCCAGCCCGACCGCGCGAGGAGGGCCTCGAAGTCGTCGCCGAAGCGCCAGGCGTGGGCATCGAAATCGTGGGGGTCGAGCGGGATGCGACGGCTGTGCTCCTGTCCCTCCTGCAGCGCCACCTGGATCCAGGCCACCCCGCCAGGTCGCAGGACGCGGACCAGTTCATCGATGGCCGGCGCAAGATCCGGGATATGCTCCAGGACGTGGCTGCAGACCACCCAGTCGAAGGCGCCGTCGACGATGCCGGCGCGGGAGAGGTCGACGATCATCTCGGGCGCGAAGCGCGGATCGCGACGGTCGTAATCGGAACGGAAGCAGCGACCCAGGCCCTCGTGTGCCAGCAGGTAGGTCATGGCCGACGACAGCGACAGGCCGAGGATCCGTCGCGGGATCTCCACCGACGCCGCGAGCTCGTCGCGCACGCCCAGCAGCAGGTGGCGGTGCCGATCGAAGGAGCCGCAGTGCGGGCAGATGCTGGCCGGGATCACCATGTCCGGGGAGACGAACGTGCGGAACCGACGTCCGCGCCATCCGCAGACCGGGCACTCCTGACGCGCCGACGGCCGCAGGCGTTCGCTGACACCGAGCAGCTGGTTGGCGCCCACGCCCAGCACCATCCGCGAGGCCTGCACCGGGTGCTTCCAGAAGCACGCCCGCGACCGGGAATTCAGGATGGTGCGGCGCGCGTACGTCCAGACGGACACGGACAGTCCCCTTCGGCGTGACGGCGGACGCGGAGGCCCACCCGGCGCGCGGACCTTGCCCCACGCGAGGGCCTTCCCTGGACCCGGCCCCCCGACACCGAGGCTCCTCCCCGGCGCCTGGGTTGCTCCATTCTGCTCGCCCCGCCGCCGGCGCGCAAGCGCTCACCACAGTGCAAGCGCTCGCCGGCGCACAAGCGCTCACCACCAGCGCACAAGCGCTCACCACCGTGCAAGCGCTCCCCAGCGTGCAAGCGCTCCCCAGCGTGCAAGCGCTCGCCCTCAGTCCGCGCTCGCCGCCGTCGCGCCCAGGGTCTCGAGGTCGCCGGTCTCGCGGGCGAAGAAGCGTCCATCGGCGAAGTCCACGCGGCAGGCTTCGTGGACGGGGTCGTGCTGGAAGACCAGCAGGTAGTCGTCGGCCACGGCGCGGCTCAGGACCTGCCGCTTCTCGCTGAGCGTCAGCAGCGGGTTGAGATCGAAGCCCGCGACCCACGGCAGGTGGATATGGTGCACCGAGGGGATGAGGTCGGCCAGGAAGACGAGGACGCCGCCGCCGGTGTGGAACTCCACCATCTGCATGGCCGGCGTGTGCCCGCTCACCGCGGTCAGGCGCAGTCCGGGCAGGATCTCGGTGTGGTCGTCCACCAGTTCGAGACGACCGGTGTCGGCCAGCGGATCGAAGTCCTCGGGGCGGAAGCTGGCGCGGTCGCGCTCGCTGGGGTGATGCGCCCAGTCCCAGTGCTGGCGCTGGACCCACCAGCGGGCCTCCGGAAACGCCGGGGTCATGCCCTCGACATCGAGGCAGGCGCCACCGCAGTGGTCGAAGTGCAGGTGGGTGAGGATCACGTCGGTGACGCTGTCGCGGGCGATGCCGGCCTGGTCGAGCTCGGTGAGCAGCTGGCCCGCCCGGCGCTCCATGCCATAGATGTCGCGCTGCTTCGCGTCCCAGCGATCGCCGATGCCGGTGTCGATGAGAACGCGCCGGTCGTGTCCCTCGGCCAGCAGGCAGCGCAACGCCACGGGGATGCGGTTGCGGGCATCGGCCGGTTGACGCTTTTCCCACAGCGGCCTGGGGACGATACCGAAGCTCGCGCCGCCGTCGAGGCGGAAGATGCCGTCGCTGAAGACCTTGAACGACCACTCGCCCAGTTGCATGATGTTCTCCAGGAGATCGCCGCGTGGAGCGCCGCGGACCGGCAACGGCCGGCGGCGAAACGCCACCGGCCCGTTCCAGGAGTCTAAACGAGGAAGCCCACCGGCACAACAGGAGGCGCGGACGGCGTGCATGCTCCCGCTCCCCTTCGGCCGTCCTGGCAGGTGGCGCGATTTCTCGGCCGCGAGAAGCGCTTCACCGTCCATGCCGAGCTTCCCGACGGCCGCGTGGTGGCCGCCCACACCAACAACACGGGCCGGATGACGGGCTGCAGCACCCCGGGGGCACGCTGCTGGCTCGAACCGGCGACCTCGCCGCGCCGCAAGCTCCCGTGGTCGCTACGGATCGTGGAGGCCCGCGCCCGGCCGGGTCGCGGGGGCACCCCGGATCAGGCGGATCAGGCGGCTCCCC
>CAZWYF010000008.1:86123-101465 GCA_964637835.1 uncultured Fibrobacteraceae bacterium | reverse complement strand
CTCGTCCGCGGCTGGCGTCTCTGCGGCGGTCGGCGTCTCTGCGGCGGCTGGCGTCTTCGCTTCGGGCGACGCGTCCACCGCGGTGCCGTTGATCTCCCGCAGACCGGCGGTCAGGTCCTGGACCGCGGCGGCCATGCCGGCGAAGAGGGTCTCGCGACTCACCGCGCCACCGTCTCCCGCCGCGAGGAACGTGTCGCGCAGCTGGGTGCGGAACTCCTGCTGCAGGGACTGCAATTCGCGCAGGGTCGCGCGGTCGGTCTCGCGGCCTCGCAGCTGTCCGGCGATGGCGTCACGAACGGAGTGCGCCAGCCCCTGGAGCCCCTGGCGGACGTGCGCGCGACCGGGGAACTGCTCGACAGGACGTGCGGCGTCGTCGGACGACCGGGTGTCGTGCACCGGCGGTCCGGATCCGGCCGGAACCGATGCCGGCACCGGGGCCGGATCGGGATCCGGGACCGGAGCCGGGACCGGAGCCGACGCCACGGGTGTCGTCTCGGCGCCCGGACGGACCGTCTCCGGCGGCAGGCCAGGGGGCGGCGTGCCTGGCTTGACATGGGGTTTCGCGGGTCGCTCGGGCGCATGAGCAGCCAGCGACGGCTGACGCGGCGGGAGCGGGCGGATGGGATGCGGAACACCGACACGGGCGGTGGCGTGGAGAGAGAAGTCAGCCATGAGAGGGCTCCTTCGTTGTGATCCACGGACGAGATCCTTCCCGTCCTCCTCGCTCCCTTGATCGGACAACGACGACCTTGCTTGATGGTTTTCTGCGGTCCCACCGTTCCCCGAGGTTTCTCGAGGTTCCCCGCCATTCTCCGCCGTTTCCCGCCGCTCCTCGCCGAGTCCACCGCCCGCCGCCCTCCGCCAACGCCTTCCGACGAGGCGCCCCGGAGCCTGGACACTCGAGAAGAGGGCATTCCTGGAAGGAGCGCCTCCTGCCGATCTATCCGCTTCAGTTCCCATTAACCCGTCCGATAGTCGGAATTACGAGAAGTGGAACGCAGGGCCCAGCGGCGATGCGGTGATACGCCCCGGCCCCCGCGAACCCGGACCCGAAAGGACGTCGCCTCATGTTCCGCAATCTCTCTCTCCGCGCGCGGTTGATGACCATCGGCCTGCTCGTCATGGTCGTCCCTCTCGTCGTGATCACGAGCGTGATCGTCAACAAGCAGCGGCAGATGCGCGTCGAGTCGGCGGCACAGTGCCGCTCGCTGGCGCTGGCCGATCTCGACCACATCGCCCAGGGCATCCTCGCGATGTGCGAGACCCAGCAGGTGGTGCTCGAGGACATGGTGACCGATGGTCTGGCCCTGATCCGCGCCGAGATGGAGCGCAAGGGACCGGCCACGTTCGACGCGGAACACGTCACCTGGCAGGCGGTCAACCAGTACACCGAGGAGACCACCACGGTGGAGCTGCCGCGGATGTCCGTGGGCACCACCTGGCTCGGCCAGAATCGTAGCCAGCGCACCCCCAGTCCCGTCGTGGACGAGGTCTGCGAGCTGGTGGGCGGAACCGCCACCATCTTCCAGCGCATGAACGACCGCGGCGACATGCTGCGCGTCTGCACCAACGTGACGAAGACCGACGGTGAGCGCGCCATCGGCACCTACATCCCCGCGGTGAATCCCGACGGCAAGCCCAACCCCGTCGTCTCGTCCGTCCTGGACGGCAAGACGTTCCACGGCCGCGCGTACGTGGTGGACCGCTGGTACATCACCGCCTATGAGCCCATCCGTGGCGCCGACGGCGACGTGGTGGGCGTCAGCTACTTCGGCGTGCCCATGGAGTCGGTCACCGCCCTGCGGCAGTCCATCATGGATACCAGGGTGGGCGAGACCGGTTACGTCTACGTGCTGGATTCCAGCGGCAACTACGTGATCTCCGCCGACGGCGAGCGCGACGGCGAGAGCATCTGGAACGCCAAGGACAGCGACGGCAACCTGTTCATCCAGGAGATCATCGCCAAGGCGCTCGCCCTGCCCGAGGGCGGCATCGCCGAGCAGGATTATCCCTGGAAGAACAAGGGCGAGGACCGGGCGCGCCTGAAGATCGCGCGCATCGCCTACTTCGAGCCGTGGGACTGGGTCATCGGCGTGGGGAGCTACGAGGAGGAGTTCATGGCCGCCGAGCATGCCATCGCGCGCCTCGGCAAGGAGAACATCACCGCCACCCTGATCACCGGCGGGGTCTGCCTGCTGATCGCCGCGATCCTGTGGTTCCTGGTGGCCACCCGGACGGCCAATGGCATCGACCGCGTGGCCGACCGCCTCGGTCAGGCCAGTTCCCAGGTGGGGACCTCTTCCCGCGAGGTGTCCGCCTCGAGCCAGCAGATGGCCGACGGCGCCGGCGAGCAGGCCGCATCCCTGGAGCAGATCGCCGCCTCCCTGCAGGAGATGGCCGCGGGCGTGCAGCAGACCGCCGCCAACGCCACCGACACGGACCGCGAGGCCGTCACCGCCGCCGAGAACGCGCAGCGGGGCGTGGACGCCATGCAGCAGATGGCCACGGTCATCGGGGAGATCAAGAACAGCAGCGACGAGACCGCGCGCATCCTCAAGACCATCGACGAGATCGCCTTCCAGACCAACCTCCTGGCCCTGAACGCCGCGGTGGAAGCCGCGCGTGCCGGCGAGGCGGGCAAGGGCTTCGCCGTGGTGGCCGAGGAGGTGCGCAACCTGGCGCAGCGCTCGGCGGACGCCGCGCGCAACACCGCGACGCTCATCGAGCAGAGCCAGCAGAGCGCCGACGGCGGCGTGACCGCCACCGAGCAGGTGAGCAGCATCCTCGAGGACATCACCGGGAGCATCGATCGGGTCAAGCATCTGGTGAGCGACGTCGCCTCCGCCAGCCGCGAGCAGGCCGATGGCATCGGGGAGATCAACAACGCCGTGGCCCGGCTCGACCAGGTCACCCAGAACAACGCCGCCAGCGCGGAGGAGTCGGCCGCGGCGAGCAAGGAGCTGGAGCAGCAGGCCGGCGCGGTCGCCGCGGCCGTGGACGCCCTGCGTGAGCTGACCAATTCGGGCGGCGGTTCCCTGGTCACGCCGGTGGCCGGCACGACGCCCCGGGGCCGCGTCATGAACGGGACGACCTTCTCGCAGCAGACGGCGTACCCGGTCCCGGCCTCATCCCGGGCCGGCACGACCTCATCCCGGGCCGGCACGACCTCACCCCGGGCCGCTGCGGCCTCGCCCCGGGCCAGCGCGGCGCCGGCCCGTGACCGGGCGCCGGCCGCCGATGACCGCGCCGCGGTCCTCGATGACCGTGCGGCGGCGGCGGTGCCCGCCGGGATCATGGACGAGGTGCTCCCCCTCGACGACGACGAGTTCGATGACCTCTAGTCGCCGGCTGGCAGCCGACCGGCCTGGCCCATCGACTCGAACGAGACGCCGCCCCGCAAGGGCGGCGTCTCGTCATCGCGATGAGCGGCCGCGGAGCGTCTGCTCCCGATGATGCGGCGCGGCTCGGTTCCTGGGGTCGCTGCGCGCGGGAGGTCGGCGCTCAGGAGCTCTGCTCCGGCACCTCCCGGATGTACCCCACGCCGTTGCACGTCCGGCAGACGTGGGTCTCGGTCTCCCGCGTGGCTTCCTCGCCGGAGCCGTTGCAAGTGTAGCAGACCACGTCGGCGGTCTCCGGCCAGCTGGCCGGCAACCGGCCGGCACCGTGACACGTGGCACAGGTGGCGCGCCTGGTGGTTGTCTGCGTGACGTTGCCGCGGCCTTCGCAGTCCTGGCAGGTCGGGTTCTCGCTCATGACGTCACTCCTTCTTCCGGGGCCCGGCGCCTGATCGCGGCCGGGTCTTGAACATCCTATCGCAAGATGCAGGCCAGACTCAATGGAGAAATCTGTCGCCCCGTACATCCGAAATCCCTTGCCCCGCCGCGGCCCGGACATATCTTCCGCCGCCTGTGGGGCGATGTCGTCCGCCGCTGCCGACCTCGCCGCGTGGAAGGAGCGTCATGATCGGTTTCGTGCTGCTGTCCATCTCATCGCTCTTCGCGGTGATCGACCCGCTGGGATGCATCCCGTTCTTCAGCGGCCTCACCTCGCACATGAGCGTCCGTCAGAAGCGGCGCACCCTGCTGCGAGCCCTGGTGGTGGCGTTCTGCATCCTCGCGGCCTTCGCCTGGTTCGGGTCGCATCTGCTCCACCTCTTCGGCATCACCATCGATGCCTTCCGCATCGCCGGCGGCATCATCTTCTTCGGCATCGGCCTGGACATGCTCCAGAGCCAGCCCCGCCGCTGGCGCACCGGGATCAACCGGGCCTACGCCCATGATCAGGAGGGCCTCGCCGACCGGGAAGACGAGGACCCGTCCATCACGCCGCTGGCCATTCCCCTGCTGGCCGGTCCGGGCTCCATCACCACGGTCATGGTCCTGCGGCCCCAGATCGACGGGCCCCAGGGCGCGCTGCTGGTGACGCTGGCGGTGCTCGCGATCCTGGTGCTGACCGGCGTGATCCTCGCCGGCGCCGACCGTGTCCTCGCGCGCCTGGGACGGACGGGGCTGCGGATCGTGGAGAAGCTGATGGGGCTGCTGCTCACCGTGATCGCGGTGCAGCTGGTGATCGACGGGCTGCTGCCCGTGGCGCGGAGCCTGGCCGTCGGCCTGTGATGCCCCGATGAAGACCTGGTGACGCGGCGGTGACGCGGCGGTGGCGCAACGGTGGCGCAGCGGTGACGCGGCGCTGACGCGGCGGTGACGCGGCGGTGGCGCGGCGGTGGCGCGCTAGTCGTCTCGCGAGAGGCACCAGCTCGGGGCCGGCGACATCGACGTGGGGAGCGGCGCCCCCGCCAGCGCGAGCCGGTAGACCTTCTCCGTGTTCTCCACCTGACGCGAGAGTTCGAAACAGCTGGCGACGCGGAGCGGTCCCGCCTGCTCGCAGCGCGCACGCAGGGTGTGCTCGCACAGCAAGCGCGAGAGGGCGTTCGCCAGGGCCTGGGGATCGCCCGGCGGAACGAGGAGGCCCTCGCGGCCGTCGCGAATGATCTCGCGGCTGCCACCCGAGCAGGTCGCCACCACCGGGACTCCCCGCGCCAGGGCCTCCAGGGTGACCAGGCCGAACGGCTCGGCGCGCGAGGTGACCGCCATCACGTCGAAGGCGCGGATCAGGCGCGCGGCATCGGGCCGATAGCCGCAGATGCGTACCGCGAGCCGCAGACGCCGCCCCAGGTCCCGCAGCTGGGCGGTGTAACTCCCATCGCCGTCATCGCCGCCGATCAGCACGATCTGCAGGCCCGGCCAGCGGCCACGCAGCAACGCCGCGGCCTGCAGGACGAGCTCCGGCTCCTTCTCCGGGCAGAGGCGGCCCACGTAGCCGATCACCGGACCGCCCTCCGGCACCAGGCCGAGCTCTCTCCGCAACGACCCCGGCGAGGGCGCGGCCTCACAGGGCGAGATCCCGTTCAGGACGGTCACCACGCGGCGTGCGGGCATGCCGGCGGCCAGCAGGCCGTCGCGGACGGCCTCGCTCACGGCGATCACCGCGGTGAAGCGGTCCAGCAAGAGGCGCTTGGCGGCGAGGAAGGAGATGGGATAGAGGTGGTGGCGGGTGGCGACGTTGCAGATCCGCGATCCCAGGGTTGCGACGGCGGCGAGGTAGTAATCCGGGGGGCAGTGGGTGTGCAGGATGTCGGGGCGCAGGCCGCGCAACATGGCCGCCAGGGGAAACACGCTCACCGGATCGAGCACCGGGCCCAGCCGCGCGGGCACCACCTCCATCCCGCCGGTGTCCAGGCTTCGCGCCAGGGCGCTGCGCGGGCGCACGATGCAGGTGACGCGGTGACCGCGCTCCTGGAGCCCGAGTGCCAGGTCCCGGAAGTGGACCTCGCCACCGTAGAAGCCGCGGCGCGAGCTGAGTAGCGCGACATGCACGACAGTGCCCTCCGATCACGAGATCCACGACGGACGATCGCGGCGGACTCTGGTCCCTGCCGGCACGGATGACCAGTCTCGCCGGCCAGGCCGACCCCGCCAGGCCGACCCCACCAGGCCGACCCCGCCAGGCCGATCCCCGGCAGGCCGATCCCCCGCCAGGCCGACCCCACCAGGCCTGCGCCGTCAGGCCCAGCGCGAGACGGCCCAGACCACCAGGAATCCCAAGACGACCATGGTCATCGGCACGCTCAGGGGCAGGCGCGCCCGGTCCGGATCGAACGCCTCGCCATCGCTTCCGGGCAGCGCCCGGCCGCCGGGCAGCAGGCGGTACGGGTTGCCCAGTCCACCGACCACCCGGCGGGCGAGATACCGGACGGCCGCTTCGCTGGCGTCGAAGAACCGCCCCACGCTGGTCACGAACACCGCCCGCGACCAGCCGGCCGACTTGCGATACAGCACGTCCGTGTCCAGGGAGATGGTCCGCCTGGCGTGCAGCATGGGAACGAAGACCCAGAACACGAGGAACGTGAACAGCAGCAGCTGCACCGCCTCGATCACGTGCGGCGCCGTGAACGGATCCCAGTGCACGGCGTAGGGCAGATACTGGTACAGCAGTCCAGGCGCCAGGCCCAGCAGGGTGCAGAAGAAGGCCGCGACGGCCATGGCGACCAGCATGTTCACCGGCGCCGGCTCGGGATCGACGCCGCGATCCTCGCCCAGCCAGACGCCGTAGGGCAGCTTCAGGCCGGTGCTCAGGAACGTGCCCACGCTGGCGAGCATCAGCATCAGGAAGGCCCAGTCCCAGTGGACCGCCCCCGCGGCGCTGACCACCATGGACTTGCTCACGAAGCCGTTCCACAGCGGAAATCCGGAGATGGAGAAGGCCCCGATCATGTACAGGCCGAAGACCAGCTTCTGCCGGCGCCAGAACCCGCCGAGTTCCATGAGCTTCTCGCGGCCAGTGGTCTGGATCACCGCCCCGGCGCCCATGAACAGCAACGCCTTGTAGAGGATGTGGCAGACCGCGTGAGCCGCCGCACCGTTGAGCGCCATGGTGGTGCCGATCCCCACGCCGGCCACCATGTAGCCCACCTGGGAGATGATGTGGTAGGCGAACAGCTCGCGGATGTCGCTGGCCAGCATCGCGTAGACGACCCCATAGATGGCCATCACGACGCCGGCGATCGCCAGCACCTCCCAGCCGGGAAACACCCGCAGCAGCGCGTAGACCGCGGTCTTGGTGGTCAGGGCGGAGCAGAAGATGGCGCCGGTCACGGTCGCCCGCGGATACGCGTCGGGCAGCCACGGGCCCAGCGGCGGCACCGCGGCGTTGAGGCAGAAGCCGAGCAGGATGCTCCAGGCGGCCAGCCCGCCCGTCCCGGAAGCGAACCGCTCGATCAGGATGCTGCCGCTGCCCTGGACGTGCAGGAAGATGCCGAAGAGCAGCACGGCGCCACCGGCCAGGTGGACGAGGATGTATCGCCGCCCCGCCTGCTGGCTCTCCCGGCGATCCCGGGCCCAGATCAGGACGGTCGAGGAGACCGCCATCAGTTCCCAGAAGGCATACAGCGTGAAGAAATCGCCGGCGAAGGTGACGCCGAGCGCACCGGCACTGTACAGCAACGCCGACACCTGCTGCCGCCGGTCGTCCACGTGGAAGGCGTAGATGCCAGCGATCACGCCCACCAGGGCGAAGATCTTGCCGAAGACCAGCGACAGGCGGTCGGCGTGCAGCACGTGGAGGTCGTACCCGGCGAAGGGCACCACGTGGCGGGCCCCGTCTGGCAGTCCCCAGATCACCACCAGGGCGTAGGCGGGCAGGCCGATGGCCAGCAGCGCGCGGAGCGCCCGCCCCGGCACCAGCGGGAGGATCACCGCGCCGATGATCAGGATCAGGGCCGGCGGCCAGGTCGACACCGGGATGGGCGTCGGCTGCAGGGCCGGGGCGATCTCGCGCCCGTGTCCGCCGCCGTGGGCCTCCGCGGCCGGCTCCGCCGTGGCGGCCGCCGCGACGCCGGGCGCCTGCCAGGCGGCCAGCAGGGTGACGGTCACCACGCCCATTGCCAGCGCCAGCGCCAGCAGCTTCCGCTCAGGACGCATCGTCGTCCTTTCCGTAGAAATCCGCGGGCTTCTGGAGCCCGGCCTGCCCCAGGGCCTTGCTGACCAGGATGATCACCGCGCAGCCCAGCCCGCCGAACCAGGCCCACCAGCCGGGCACGCGATCCCAGAAACCGTGATGCACGTGGGCGTCCAGGAGATAGGGGAGCGACAGCGCCGCCAGCCCCGAGACGATGGCGAACACCCAGCCGCGTCGCGATGGCCGACGGAGCTTCAGCTTCATGACCCGCCTCCGATCACGGCGAGGGCGACGCCGCGCGCCAGGTCCCAGGCGTGGGCGCCGAGATTGGGTGCCAGCCCCAGGATCAGCGAGATCAGCGCCGTCAGCGACAGTGGGACCACCATCAGCAGCGAGGCCTCGCCGAACCGCTCGTACTGGTCGCTGCGGCGGAAGAACGCCTGGTGCACGATGGGGAAGAAGTACGCCGCATTGAGGACGCCGGAGAGCACCAGCAGGGCGAGGAAGACCACCTGGTCGGCCTGCACCGCGCCTGCGGCCAGGTTCCACTTGGAGATCCAGCCGTTGATGCCCGGCACGCCGGCCAGCCCGAGGCTGCCGACGGCGAATGCGGCCATGGTCACCGGCATCTGGCGGCCGATGCCCACCATGTCGGAGATGTTCTCCCGGTGGGTACGCACGTAGATGGCGCCAGCGCAGAAGAAGAGCGTGATCTTCATGGTGGCGTGGAAGATCAGGTGCAGCACGCCCCCGGTCCAGGACGCCGCGCTGAGCAGCGCCGCGCCCAGGACGATGTAGCTCAGGTGGCCCACCGTGGAATAGGCCAGCCGCCGCTTCAGGTTGTCCTGCCGCATGGCCAGCAGGGAGGCCACCGTCAGCGTGATGCCCGCCGCCCAGGCCAGCAGCGTCCAGACGCCGATCTGCTGCAGCAGTTCCGGCCCGAACACGTAGCCGGTGATCCGCAGGACCCCGAAGACGCCGGCCTTGACCACGGCCACCGCGTGCAGCAGCGCCGAGACGGGCGTGGGCGCCGCCATGGCCGCCGGCAACCAGGAGTGCAGGGGCATGATGCCCGCCTTCACCCCCACCCCGATCATGTAGAAGAGGAACAGCCAGCGCAGCAGTGGCGTCGACGCATCGGTCCGGTCGAGGAAGCCGCCGGGAACGAAGTCGAGGCTCGTGTGGTCGCTGATGGTCGCGGTCATGACCACCGCCAGGACCAGCAACAGGCCGGCTGGCAGCACGTAGCACAGGTACTTGCGGGCGGCGTCGACGGCCTTGGGCGTCTCCTTGTGGATCACCAGCGGATAGGTCGCCAGGCTCAGCAGCTCGAAGAAGATCACGAACGTGACCAGGTTGGCGGCGAAGGCGATGCCGATGGTCGAGGAGAGGCAGAGGGCGAAGGAGGCGAAGTACCGGGTCTGCTTCTGCTCGCTCGCGCCACGCACGTACCCGATGCTGTAGAAGCTGGTCAGCACCCAGAGCGTGGAGGCCACCAGGCCGAAGACCAGCCCCAGGGTGTCCACGCGCAGCGCCAGCTCCACTCCCGGCACGATGGTCCCCAGCCGGGTCACCGCGACCTCGCCCTGGAGCACGTCCGGCAACAGCGACCAGACCAGGCCCGCCTTGACGAAGGCCGCCAGCAAGGTCCAGCCCTCGCGCAGGTTCCGCCGGCGCTCGCCGGCCAGCAGGATCAGGGGGATGGCCAGCAGCGAGACCAGCACCGCCCAGAGAGGTCGCACGGACTCGAAGGTGGTCACGGTCTCCATCTCAGCTCACCCCGGGAAGGTTCAGTCCGGCCGGCAGCGCCTGGGCGATGACCCTGCCGACGAACCAGGCATTGAAGATCCCGAGCAGGAGCGTGCCGACGCCGAGCGCGACCACCGGCAGGCTCATGGTCGCCGACGCCTCGCGCGCCGGGAGGATGGCCCCCTCGCGTGGCTCACGCGCGTACACCCGCTCGAGCACGCGGAAGAAGTAGCCGGCCGTCAGCAGGCCGCTGAGGACCAGCAGGACCAGCAGCACCCACTGGCCGGTGTGAGCGAGCCCGAGGGCGAGGTACCACTTCGAGAAGAATCCGTTGGTGGGCGGGATGCCCACCATGGCCAGGGCCGCGAGGGTGAAGCCCACGAAGGTCAGCGGCATGCGCCGGCCCAGCCCCTGCCAGTCGTCCAGGTTCCGCGACCCGCCGCTGAGCTCGACGCTGCCGGTGACCAGGAACAGGCAGCTCTTCATCATGGCGTGGTTGAGGATGTGCAGGATGGCTCCGGTCAGGGCGAGGGGATGTCCGGTGGCCAGACCGAGCGCGATGTACCCGACCTGGGCCACCGAGGAGTAGGCCAGCATGCGCTTGGCGTCGCGCTGGGCCAGGGCCATGATCGAGCCCCAGACCACGCCACCCATGGCCAGCCACGACACCACCGGCCCGATCCCCAGACCGACCAGCGACCACTCGGCGCCGTAGACGAAGTACAGCATCCGGATCAGCACGTAGGCGGAGACCTTGGTCATCACCGGCGCGATGATCGCGGTGCTGGTGGACGAGGCATGGGTGTAGGCGTCCGGCAGCCAGATGTGCAGGGGGAACAGGGCCATCTTCAGGCCCAGGCCCACCACCATGAAGACCACGCTGACGGTCAGGGCCGGGTTCGCCCCCAGCTCGCCCAGCCGCGACGCGACATCGGCCATGTTCAGGCTGCCGGTCAGCACGTAGAGGTAGCCCACGCCCAGCAGGTAGAACGACGCGCCGATGGTCCCGAGCAGGAGATAGCGGTAGGCGGAGACCACCGCCTTGCGGTGCCCGACCGCCATCAGGGCATAGCCCGAGAGGCTGCTGACCTCGAAGAACACGTAGAGATTGAACAGATCCGCCGTCAGGACCATGCCCGAGAGCCCGAGCAGCATGACGATCATCAGCGAGAAGAACGGCACCTCCCGCTCGGCGTTCTCGCGCCGGACCGCCGTCCCGGCGTAGGTGGCCACCAGCAGGGCGACCACGGCGATGGTGGCCATGACGAAGGCGCTCAGCGCGTCGAGCGCCAGCTCGATGCCCAGCGGCGGTGTCCAGCCGGCCATGCGGTAGTGGATCGGGCCATCGGTGATCACCCGGGCGAGGCCCAGCAGGGTGGCGGCGGCGTAGGCCGTCAGGACGACCATGGTCGTCACGTAGGCCAGGCGGCGCCGCATCAGCCCCGCGAGCGGCACCAGGAACACGCCCAGGATCAGCGGGACCAGGATCAGCACCGGCAGGTCGCTGGTGTCGGGCACCAGGCGGGAGCTCTCGTGGAGGCCGCCCGCAGCGGCCAGAAATACGGTCTGCACCGGAGAGGAGAGTGTCACCTCACACCTCTTCCCGGTGGTCCCGCAGGACGGAGAGCAGCTCGTCTTCCTCGACCGTCCCGAAACGCTTGTGGATCAGGGACAGCAGCGCCAGGGCGACCCCGGTGGTGGCGACCGAGACCACGATGGCGGTCAGCATCAGGCCGTGGGGCACGGGGTTCATGTAGGCATCCGCGTGGTCGCCCAGGGCCTCGCTCCAGATGGGCACCGAGGCCTCGTCCTTGTAGGCATGCACG
Organism: uncultured Fibrobacteraceae bacterium; assembly: GCA_964637835.1. GTDB lineage: Bacteria > Krumholzibacteriota > Krumholzibacteriia > LZORAL124-64-63 > LZORAL124-64-63 > Glo-17. The sequence continues at coordinate 89,934 of CAZWYF010000008.1, read as the reverse complement.
ATGAAGAACAGGATGATCGCGCCCTGGAAGATGTTCATGCCGATGAGCTTCTTCACCAGGTTGCGCTTGAGCAGCATGCCGGACAGACCGATGAGGATCAGCAGGACGGTCAGAGCGTAGGCCCAGTGCCTGAAGAGAACCTGCACCCACTCCATTCAGGATTCCTTCCGCTCGAAATTCGACAGGTCGTCGTAGATGGAGACCAGCGTGCCCATGACCGCGAACGCGATCCCGATCTCGACCAGCAGGATGCCGGTGTTGCGCAGGAAGACCACCGAGAGCGGCAACGGCAGGAAGTCGTACTGGAGGTAGTTGCCGCCGGTCAGCAGCGACCACAGTCCCACCCCCGCGAAGATCGCGATGCCGACGGCGCCGAAGGGGATGGCCAGCCGCGGCGGGAACGACCGTGCCGACCGGCGACGCCCCAGCACCACGCGCTGCAGCAGGATGCTCGCCGCCAGCAGGGCGCCGCCCTGGAAGCCGCCACCCGGGCTGTAGTGGCCGTGGAAGATGACGTAGAAGGCGAAGATCTGGATCAGGGGCGACATGACCCGGACCACGAGGTCGACGATCACGCTGTTCTGGGGACGGATCACGCGCCCGGCTCCTCGTCTTCGCGCCGGCGTTCGCTGCGCAGCAACAGATAGCAGGCCAGGCCGGCCGTGAAGACCACGATGCCCTCACCCAGCGTGTCGAAGGAGCGGTAGTCGGCGATCATCACGGTCACCACGTTGGGGGTGTGCGCATCGTGATAGGCGCCCTCGAGCATGCGGTTGCTCAGGTGCTGCGCCGCCGGCGCCAGGGGATCGCCGAAATCCGGCAGCCCCGCCGTCGCCCACAGGAGCACCGCGCCCACGGCCACCACGCCGAGAATCGCGACGATGCGCGCCATCGCAGGTCCTTTCGATCCGTCCCGCCGTCAGTCCCGCGACCGGCGGCGGGTGTTGAAGATCGCGATCACGAACAGGATCCCGGTCACACCGGCCCCGAGGACGGCCTCGTTGAATCCCACGTCCACCGCGCCGAGCGACACGTAGAGCAGGGCCACCACGAAGGAGAAGAGGCTCAGCAGGGCCGCGGCCGCCAGGAGGTCCCGCACCTTCAGGGCCACCAGGGCCACCACGATGGCCATGATGAAGAAGACCGCGCTGAAGTCGCCGTTCATCGTCCGTCCTTCCCCTCGCGTCCGGTCCACGGCACCAGTCCACCGAGGAGGGCGGCCCGACCCAGGGCATGCGAGCTGGTGGGATTCGCGATGAACACGAACAGGATGATCACCAGCATCTTGAGCGTCGTGAGCGTCATCCCGTCGTAGATGGCCAGGCCGAGCAGGATCAGCACCAGGCCGAGGGTGTCGGGCTTGGTCGCGGCATGGGTGCGGCTGTAGAAGTCCGGCAGCCGCAGCAAGCCCACCGCGCCGACGAGCAGGAGCACGGCCCCGGCGATCATGAGGGAGTAGGCCACGTAGGTCATGATCCGGACTCGTTCCGCCGGACCCGGTCGAGGTACTTGGCCACCACCAGACCGGCGCCGAAGTTGAGCATCGCGTAGGCGATGGCGATGTCGATGAACATGTCGAACCGGCCGTAGAGATGCCCCACCAGGCAGATCAGGATCACCGTGTCGGTGCCCGCGACGCCGACGCCCACCATGCGGTCGAAGACCGTCGGACCCTTGAGGACCCGGAACAGGGCCACGATGAGTCCCACGGACACCAGCACCGTGATCCAGGCGATCATGTTCATGGCTGTCCCTCCAGCCAGGCCGCGACGTCCTCGATGACGCGGATCTCCATCTGCGCCGCCGGCAGCCGCGGTTCGCCGAAGACCGCCGCCACCTGGTGCTGCATCGATCCATCCAGGAGGCCGCCGGCCAGCCGGGGGTGCAGGGTGTGGACCAGGAAGTGGTCGCCCTCGATCCGCACGGTCAACGTCCCGGGCGTCAGGGTGATCGAGTTGCCGAGGGTCACCCGGGCGAGGTCGCTCTGCAGGCCGCTGCGGAACTCGAGCATCACCGGGTCGATGGGCAGGCGGGGATGCACGATGATCGCCGCGACCTGCAGGTTGGCCAGCAGGATCTGCCAGAGCAGCCAGAAGGGATAGAGCAGGAGCCGGCCCCAGGCGATCCGCGGGAGGACCTCGTTCTCGGGTCGATCCTCCGGTCCGGCCAGCAGCCCGCGGCACATCACTGTCACCAGCACGATGGACAGCACGCCGTAGCCCAGATGCAGCGCATCGAACTTGCCCGAGAAGACCAGCCAGAGCAGGACCAGGAAGAGGATCAGGAAGACCAGCGAGCGGTTGTTCCGGGCGGTCCGTCGCCGGGGGTGGGGCGTGGGCGGATCTGGCGGCCGGTTGCCCTGCGGCATGAAAGCAGGTCCCTCGCTGCTGGTGTCGACGCGCGGTGATGAACGGGGGCAAATCTAGCACACCGCCCATCGGGCTCAAGGAAAAACCTCGGTCACCACGGCCGGACCGGAAGGCCATCCCGCACCCGCCGGGCGCCGCCTCGGGAGACCACCGGGCGCCACGCGGAGCGCCACGCGGAGCGCCACGCGGACCGCCGCGACGCGCGCCACGTCGGGCGCCGCGCCGGGGCTCGCCGCATCGGGGCCCGCGGCGACAACGGCCCGCGGCGACGGCGGCCCGCCTCCCTGCGGAGGCGGGCCGCCAGATCAAGCGATGCCCGGAGGCATCATCGGTCCGGGGGTTCAGTCGAACAGGGCCTTGATCCCGGTCAGGCTGGTCTGCTCGGTGGCCACGGTGGGATTGAAGAAGAACACGGGGTCGTCGAGGGTCTGGCCCGCGTTGTTGGGCTTCATCACGTCCAGCTCCTCGGGGAACACGAAGTCGGCGTAGACCATCTCGCCCGCGATGGACGCGGGCACGGCCGGGCCCAGGAACACGGCGGCGTTGCCGGGGGTGTCCATGAAGAGCAGGTCGGCGCTGAAGAGCACGAACGGATCGTCGGGCGCGTGCGGGTCGCGGCGCATGTGGCCCACGAGCAGGTTGAACTCGTCGCCGAAGTTCAGGGCCAGGTCCGCGCCGATGCCCCACTCCATGCCCACGACGCTGGGGGCCATCTCGGCCGGCTCCACGCGCCAGCTGAACTCGAAGCCGCCCAGGTTGTAGCTGGTCAGGTCGGCGTGGTAGAGCACGAAGTAGACGGTGTGGATGGTCCCCGGCGTGATGCCCTCGAGATGGGTCTGGGCCTCGGGAGTGGCGGCCGGCTCGGTGTAGATGCCGAGCACGCCGTACCCGAGGTCCTCGGGGGGATCGGCGGCCAGGGCGGGGGTGATCAGCAGCGATGCGGTCAGCGAGAACAGGACGGTCCTGGCAATGCGGGACATGGGACACTCCTTCCCGGATGGATGCAGCTTGCATGTTGAATCGGTCTTCCGGACGCGAGGCCTCCGAGCCTCGCGATCCCTCCGGGCGTCGCCTCCGAACCCCCGCGGTGGGGACGTCGAGGTCCCTGGCGACGTACAGACCGCTCGTAAGTTCGTGAGCCGCGCCAGAAGGTTGCAAGGAAAACGGCCGCACCTGAACCGCCGTTCACCCGGAGCCGCCGAGCCCGCCGAATCGGCGGATCCAGGTGGCCCTATCATCGTGCGTCATGCAATGTGCGCGCGGGAGCATGCGCCGCCATCCCGGAAACGCTGCGGGCCGCTGCTGCTCATGAATCTGCAAATCGGCCGGTTCGGGCCGCTACAGGGATCCCTCCCCCCGCGGAGCCCCCCGGGGACGAGCCCCCGCGCGGGCAGGGGAGCCCCCGCGCGGACGAGACGAGCCCCCGCACGGCCAGGGCCGCC
>CAZWYF010000008.1:69766-86023 GCA_964637835.1 uncultured Fibrobacteraceae bacterium | reverse complement strand
CGGGCAGGGGAGCCCCCGCGCGGACGAGACGAGCCCCCGCACGGCCAGGGCCGCCGGGGGCTCATCGAGAAGACCGCTCGCCAGGACGTCGGCGCGGCGCCCCGGGCAGGCGCGGCGAGCGGTCGGGCCCACCGCGACGCCCCTGGGCGCGCGCCGCCTGGCCCTATTTGATCAGCAGCATCTTCTGCACCAGGCTCTCGCCGCCCGCGGTGAGGCGGGAGAAGTAGGTGCCGCTGGCGACGCTGCGGCCCTGATCGTCCCGCCCCTGCCAGGTGATCTCGTGCGCGCCGGCGGGCAGGACGTCGTGCACCAGGGTGCGGACGCGCTTGCCACGGACGTCGAACACCGCGAGCTCCGCCTGCTGGGTGGCGGGCAGCGAGAAGCGGATCACCGTCATGGGGTTGAACGGGTTGGGGTAGTTGCCGGCCAGCGCCAGGACGCTCGGCACGGCCTCCGGCTGGTCGGTCACCGGCGTCGGATCCAGCGGGTTGTAGAGCAGCCACGACACCGCGTTGTGCAGCAGACCCTCACGCTCCGGCCCCATGGCGCCGTAGTTGAAGAGGAAGAAGACGAACGGGCCGCCCGCCGGGTCGTCGTCGTCGTCATGGATGATGACGCTGGCGTCGCCCGGGTAGCTGGTCCAGTTGCCGACCAGGTGGCCGGTGCTCGTCGGATCGACGCGATCGGCGTCGCCGTAGCCGCTGTAGGCGTTGTCGATGGGCCCGGTGATCACGTTGGGCACGCTCATCACCGGATGCGCGGCATCGGCCACCGAGACGTCGCCGCTGCTGTCGCCGTTCCAGTCGTCGACGTGCAGCACGTTGCGCATGAAGGTGGCGTCGGTGTACTGCATGTCGTAGGCCACCTCGCCGCCCTCCACCAGCAGACGCCCGCCGGCCGCCACGTGGGCGGTGAGGTTGGCGCGGAGCGCGCCGCTGGTCAGGGTGCTGGTGTTGGCGCCGCTGGAGCAGATGATCAGGTCGTAATCGGCCCAGAAGTCCGGATCGCTCGACGACGCCGGCTGCAGGGTGGCCGTGTAGCCGAGATCCTCCAGGGCGGCCACCAGGTCGCTGGCGGCGCGGTCGGCGGGCGCCGTGTACGCCGGCGCCAGCAGGCGGCCGTCATCGGCGAACTTGGCCGGGATCTGGCGGGCCTGGGAGCTGTTGTCGTCCAGGACCAGGATGTCGCCCTCGGTGGCCTCCAGGGCGTAGTCCCGGGTGACCGTGGCCTCGGTCACGCTCACCGTCTCGGTCACCGGGATGCGGCGGTACGCACGGACCACCACGCGGTAATCGAAGAACGGCAGGCCGCCGGTGACGTACTCGCCGGTGGCCGGGTCGGTGACCACCTCGTCGTACAGCTCGTCGTTGTCGGTGCGGTAGACGCGCACGGTGGCGTCCAGGGGCGCGCCATCATCGGCGCCGGTGATCACGCCGGTCAGGACGCCGCTGGGGGCCTGGTTGACGGTGATGGGGTGATCGTTGGCGCCGAAGAGCAGGAAGTAGGTCTCGGTGTAGGGCTCGTAGCCGAACTTCTGGACCACGAGGTCGTAGTAGCCCACGGCCAGCTCCTCGGGCGCCGCCCAGGCCCCGCTGGCGTCGGTGGTCAGATCGAACAGCGGCGGATCATCGGGGCCGGCGTCCGCGGCGAAGCCCAGGACGCGGGCGCCCGCCACCGCGGCGCCGTCGTCATCGCCGTCGAGCACGGTGCCGGCCAGGGTGCCGAAGGCCTCCACCACGGCCAGCTCCTGCTGCACGATCTCCAGGCCCGGGACGGTCAGGGTGGCCATCACCGGGGCCAGCGCCTGCGGCGTGACCAGCACGGTGGTGTCGCCGCTGTTGTCGGCCTGCACCATCTCGATGCCCGCGCCATGCACCTCGAGGGTGTAGCCCGACTGGCGGGTGGCGACGGTGATCTCGCCCTCCAGGTACGGCGTCAACGAGCCGTCCAGGCCGATGGCCGGCACCGCCGCGGTGATGGTGGCACCGCCGAAGGCCATCGCGCCGGTGACCGGCAGCGGTTCGGTGAACAGGTCGTAGCCGGCACCCAGCTCGCGGCCGCGCACCGTGAGGTTCTCGCCGAACTGCGGCGTGATCTCCAGGGTCGCCTGGCCGGCGGCATCGGTGCCGACGCCCGTGGTCTCCACCCCGAAGCCGGCGATCTCGACCGTGACGTCGGCCATGCCGTCGCCGGTGTCGGGGTCGGTGACCGTCACGGTGACCGCGGTGGTCTCGCCCACCGGCACGGTCGCCGGGGAGATGGCGATGTCCGCCGGCACCACGGCCTGCAGCTCCGCCTGGTAGGTCTCCACGTTGTAGCCGGAGGCGGTCAGGACGACCGTGCCGGGCTCGGCCACCGGCTCGGTGATCTGCAGGTCCACGAAGCCCGTGGCGTCGGTCTGGCCGACGCCGTGGATGGTGCCGTCGGCGGCGGTGAGGGCCACGCGCACGCCGGGCAACCCGGTCTCCACGGGGAAGGTGGGCGTCTGCAAAGGCACCACCGGCAGGTGGTCCATGGCCAGCGTCTGCGGGCTGTCGCTGCGGACCACCAGGGAGCAGTCGCCGAAGAGGTTGTACTGCTCGATCAGCTGCAGGCCGGTGCCGCTGGTGCCGTACTCGTCCAGCACGGCCATGATGCCCGCCTGCACGAGCACGCCCATGACGTTGCTGGTCTCGGCGCACAGCAGATCCACGGCCTCCGCCTGCATCAACGTGGGCGGCACCCAGGGGCAGCTGGTGGAGGAGGCGTACATGCCCACCGCCCCGTGGGGCTGCTCGGGGTTGCCGGCCCGCATCCAGGCCTCGGCGAAGCTGGTGCCGATGGCCGAGATGCCGCCGTTGAGGCAGGCCACGTCGATGATCCACGGCCAGTCCGTGTTGGTCAGGGCGCCCACGTCGCTGTTGTTGAAGTAGACGCTGGACCAGCTGGTGCCCGAGCCGTGCCCCATGTAGTTGATCAGGGAACGACCCTCGTTCACCGCGGCGGCGATGGCGCCGGTGCTGCCGCCCTGGCCCTGGTAGATGCGGTCGACGTCGGTGTAGTTGTAGGCCAGCAGGTCGTCCCGCAGCCAGTCCATGCGGGTGATGTCGGAGGGCGAGCCCTCGTTGCTGGCGATGCCGGTGCCCTGGTGGGTCCAGTCGGCGGCGCCCATGACGTCGCGCTCGTAGGTGACGAACTTGGTCACCTGCGTGCTCACCTCGGTGGCGTTCTGGGCGGAGATGCGGCTGATCAGCGCGTCGGGGTAGACGTCGCTGCCATCGAGGCGCATGTAGCGGGTATCGTCGTTGGCGCCCTCGTAGGCGCCGCTGTAATGAGGCACCTGCTGGCCATCGCCCACGAGGATCACGAAGGCCAGGCCGGCGGCGCTGTCGTACCGCTCCTGGATGGCGGCCTGGATGCCGCTGGTGGTGCCGCCCACGCTGCTGGTGGTGATCAGCTCCACGGGGATGCCGCGCTGGCGCTTCCAGTCGACGAACGGCTGCATGGACGCGGCGAAGGCGTCGTAGGCCACGATGAGCATGGGGCCGTCGCCGGCGTTCATCTCGTACTTCAGGCCGGCCTGGTAGTTGGCGAACTTCTGGGCGTAGAGCGCGTCGAAGACGGGCGCGATGCCGGTGCCCTGCCGGGTCTTGATGTTCACGCCGCCCGAGCCGGCGGTGACCACCTCGTAGGTGACGCTCTCGAGCACGCGCAGCACGCCGCGGTCGGCATCCCACTGGGCGGGGAACAGGCGCACGTTCACGCCGCGCACGTCGCGCACGATGTAGGGCTCGCCCACGCTGGCGGGCTCGGCGGGGAAGACCCCGCCCTGGTAGGCCGGGCCGTAGGTGTACGGCACGGTGGCCGGATCGACGGTACGCAGGATGGCGCCGCGACCCGGCACGATGCGCTCGACCGGCAGCTCGCGATAGCGGGTCTTCACGAGGCGCAGCTCGGGGGTGCCCTGGTCGGGGATCACGAGGCTGGTGGTGATGTAGGGCAGCTGCGGCGCCCCACGATCGAGCAGCTGCACGTGGCCGGGCAGGACCACCTTGGTGTGAGGCTGCCCGTCGATGAGCATCGTCTCGGTCTCGATGCCGGGCAGCGTGATCTCCACCACGGTCCGGCCGGCGCCGGCTTCCCGCGCGTCGATGCGCGGGGCGGCCGCCGCGCCACCATCGAAGGCGTTCCAGGCGGCGGCCGCGGGGGCGGCCAGCGTCAGGACCGCGAGCAGGGTCAGGGTGGTCCGCAGGAACCTCGTGTCCATCGCATCCTCCAGGTCCAGGGCGGTCCACCACCACGACGACGCGCGCCGGGCACGCGGACCACCGGAACATCCACAAGGGGGCACAACCCCCGGAGTCTATCACGGCGCGCGCGCACGGCTCAATCGGCCCGCGAGGTCCCGCACCAGCCGACGCCGGGCCGTCCCCGGGGCCCGCGCCCGCGTTGTCCCACCCAAGCTGCGGGGATTCAAGAGGTTAACGCCAGGTGACGGGCGAATCTCGCCCGGTGGCCGCCCGCCGGGCGCGATCGCGGCGACGGGGCCGGGAAGGCGCCCGGCCGCGCCGGGAAAGCTCACGGTTTCGGGACTGGCGATTCGATGGCCAGATCCCGCGGGCCAGCTCCCCACCACCGCTCAGTCCGCCGGCGGCTCCTGGGGATCCTGCGCCCGCTGGGTCGCGAGCTTGGAGGCGATCAGATCCTGGTGCGGCAGGTCGAGCAGCCGCGCGGCCTTGCGCATGAGGATGTCCTCGCGCTGCTCGAGGGTGCCGTCGCTGAAGACCACGCGCCACATCAGGCCCAGCACGCGCCGCCGCGCCTGGTTGTCCAGACGTTCGACCAGCAGGCGCGCGGTGGGGAAGAGGTCGTCCACGGTCTCGCTCGCCGCGGCGTGCACCAGTTCCGCCGTCTCCTCCGGCGGCAGGGCGTAGTGGCGGCTGACCAGGACGGCGATCTCGCGGGCCTCGTCGGCGGTGAAGGCGCCGTCGGCGCGGGCGGCCGCCACCAGGAGCACGGACACGGCGCGGGCGGTGCCCAGGGGGTCGTCGCGGTCGGCGGCGGCCGGGGTGTCGAGCCAGCTACGGATTCGGTCGAGCATCGCTTGCCTCCACGCGTTGCCAGGTGACCCCCGGCAGGGTGAGGATCTCGTAGTTGATGGTGCCGAGCCAGTCGGCCATCTGCTCGGGGGTGATCACATCATCGCCCTGACGGCCGAGCATCACCACCTGGTCGCCGGCCCGGGCGCCCGCGATGCGGGAGACGTCCACCATGCAGAGGTTCATGCAGATGCGTCCGGCCAGCGGGGCGCGTCGGCCGCGGATCAGCACGTGGGCCCGGCCGGAGAGCCCGCGCAGGTAGCCATCCGAGTAGCCCACCGGCAGCACGGCGATGCGGCTGTCCGCCGGGGCGAGCCAGGTGCGGCCGTAGCCCACCGTCTGCCCGGCGGGCACGGGGCGCACCTGGGCGATGCGTGTCTGCCAGGTCATGGCCGGCCGCAGCGCGGGCTCGGCCTTGCCCGCCTGGCGCAGGGCCACCCGCGCCTGCGGGCTGGGCCAGACGCCGTAGGCCGAGATGCCCACGCGCGCGATGTCGCGGTGCGAGTCGGGCCACAGCAGGGTGGCGGCGCTGCAGGTCATGTGGCGCATGAGCGTGCCATGGCCACGATCGGCCAGGCGGGCGAGCCAGGCGTCGAAGCGCTCGTGCTGACGGCGGGCGAAGGTGTGGTCGGTGGTGTCCTCGATGTCGGCGAAGTGGCTGCTCAGCCCCACCAGGTCCACGCCCGGCGCCGCGGCGAGCCGGTCCAGCGCCGGATCCAGCTCCTCCTCCACCAGCCCCTGGCGGTTGACGCCCGTCTCCACCTTCAGGTGCACGCGGCCGCGGCCCGCGGCGCACACCGCCTCCAGACCGGCCAGCGAGCCGACGGTGAGGTCGACCTCCAGGTCGGCCGCACGGGCCGCCTCCGCGGCGGTGGCCGGTCCCAGGACCAGGATGGGCCCGCCGATGCCCGCGCCGCGCAGGCACTCCGCCTCGCTCAGCGAGTGCACGCCCAGCCAGTCGACGCCGCCGCGCTGGAAGGCGCGGGCCGCCAGGTCCAGTCCGTGGCCGTAGCCATTGGCCTTGACCACGGCCATCAGCCGCGCTGGCGGGCGCACCAGCGCGCGGAACACCGCCGCGTTGTGGGTCAGCGCGGCGGTGTCCACGGCGATGCGGAGCCAGGGCTCGCGGTCGTCGGGATCGAGAGAAGCCATGGGCGCATCCTCGGCGGCGGGCTCTCGGGTGTCAAGCGACGGGGTCGACCACTGGTGGCCGACCCCGTCCGGTCCGCTGGTCCTGGCGAGCGGCTGATCAGGCCTCGCCCCGGGCGTCGTGACAGCCGCAATCGGAGGGATCCTCGCAGGTGCCGTAGAGCTCCAGGCGATGCCGGAAGATCTTGAACCCGTTCTCCTCGGCCAGCTGCTTCTGCAGCTCGAGGAGCCGGGGATTGGAGAACTCGCGGATCTTGCCGCAGTCCAGACAGATCATGTGGTCGTGGTGCTCCACCTCGTTGCGGCCCTCGTATCGGGCGAGGCCGTCGCCGAAGCGGCGCTCCTCCACCAGACCGCTCTCCACCAGCAGGTGCAGGGTGCGGTAGACGGTGGCGTAGCCGATACGGGGATTGACGGCCTTGACCTGGCGCAGGAGTTCCTCCACCGAGATGTGGCCGTGCATGCGGAAGAACACCTGGACGATGGTGCTCCGCTGACGCGTGGTCTTCAGGCCCTTGCTCTGGATGAACTCCAGGAACGCGGCCTCCTTCTCCTTGACGAACTGCTCATCCACTTGCTGGGTCTTGTTCTCGACGACGGCCATGACGACCTCTCTTGGCGACGGGCCGGCGCGGATCTTCCGTGGCGCCGGCACCGGGTTGATTCATGATAACCAGAATCGGATAGCACCATAGTATCAAGACGACCCCTGCGGCGCAAGTTCCGAGAAAACGACTGGCAATTTCACCGGGATCCGGGATCCGGGGCATGGAACGCCGGCGCGGTCGCGGGGCGCCGGCATGGCCGCGGGGCGCGGTCGCGGGTCGCGGGCGCGCCGGGTCGCGGGTCGTGGCTACTGGCGCTCCAGTCGCCGGAAGACGCGCTCGTCCGGGCGGAGCAGCCAGAGGCTGCGGCCGTCATGGGCGAGCAGCACGTCCATGCCCCGCAGGAACCAGTCCTCCGCCGCCACCAGATCCTGTCGATCGAGCCGTCCCCCGCGCAGGCGCGCGAGGCGGCCGGTGCCCGCGTCGGTCAGCCACATGGCCCGGCCGTCCCAGGCCAGGCCCACCGGCGAGAAGCCCGGCGGCGAGGCCGTCCGCGTCAGCTGACCGGTCTCCGGATCGACGCGGTCGAGCCGGCCGCTGTCGCGATCGCTCACCCACAGCCAGCGGCCGTCGAAGGCCAGGCTCATGGGCCGGTGTCCCGGGGCCGGATGGACCTCCTCCACGCGCACGGTGTCGGCCTTGATCTTGTAGAGGAGGGACCCGCCCTCGGTGTCGTCGCCGGTGCTCCAGAAGAACTCGCCGTCCCAGGCCAGGCCGCGGTGCAGGACGTCGGTGAAATCCTCCTGCCAGTAGATGGCGCCGGTGGTGTCGCCCACCACCAGGAAGACCTGCTCGCCACGCTCGAGGTCCAGGCTGTCGCGCTGGGCCACGAGCAGGGCCAGGGTGTCGGCGCCTGCCCAGCACAGGCCGGTGATGCGGGTGCGCCCCGGTTCGGGAACCACGGGAGGGGCGAGGCTGTCGGTGACCGCGATCTGGAGGTCGGCACCGGACGCGTCGGCAGGCAGCAGGCCGCCGATCAGGAGGCTGGCGACGACGAGGCCGCCGCGGAGCAGCCCGCCGGGCGAGGGGACCAGGAGCAGGAACGTGCGCAACATCAGCCCTCCGGCAAGGTCCCGCCGCGGCGCCCGGACGTCAGCCGGGCCGCCTCGGCCAGGAGTTGCTGCAGCCGCACCAGGTCGAGCGGCTTGGTGGCGGTGAGATCCACGTGCGCGGGATCGAGATCCGCCAGCTCGCGCTCGCGGCCCCATCCCGTGATGACGACCGTGCCCAGCGCCGCATCCGCGGCCCGGAGCCGCGCGGCCAGCGCCGCCCCCCCGGGACCGGGCAGGCCCAGGTCGATCAGCGCCGCATCGTAACGCCCGGCCGGCGTCGACGCCAGTGCGGCCTCCGCGCCGGCCACCACGGTGGTCTGGTGTCCCGCGGCGGCCAGCACCTCGGCGAGCATCTCGCGCACCGCCGCCTCGTCGTCCACCACCAGGATCCGCAGGGGATCCGGGGGCACGTCGCCGACGGCGCCCGGCGCGGCGGGGCCGGGGCCCGGCGCGGCCGCTGCGGCGCCCGGCGCGGCGGCGGCGCGCGGCGCCTCCAGCTCGAAGCAGGCCCCCGGCGCGTCGGTGTCCGCGAGACGCAGCTCGCCGCCATGACGGCGGGCGAGGGCGCGGGCGCCGGCCAGGCCCAGCCCGTGACCGCCCGCCTTGCTGGCGGTGACGCCGGGCTCGAACAGGCGCGCTTGCAGTTCCGGCGGCACCCCCGGCCCGCTGTCGTGGACCCGCAGACGGACGCGATCCCCGTCGCCGGTCAACGACCAGCGCACCACGCCGCCGCCGGCGCCGAGGGCCTGGCGTGCGTTGACCAGGACGTTGGCCAGGATCCGGCGCAGCGCCGCCGGCGGCAGGGCCACCGCCAGCGTCGCCGGCGCCGCCGGGTCCGGCCCCTCGAGGCGGACCTCGGGAACGCGGGCGCCCGCCGCCGCAGCCGTGGCCGCCGCGTGGTCGGTGGCCTGGCGCCAGGCGGCGGCGACCACCGGCGCGGGATCGCACCGGAGCGTGGCCTGCTGCCGCAGCATGGCCGCCGCGGCCGCCGCGTCCTCGGCCATGGCCCGGGCGCTCGCCGCCGCCTCGGGGCAGGCGGACGCCAGGGCCTCGGCACGGCCCTGGATGGCCCACAGCAGCTGGTTCAGATCGTGGGTCAGGAAGGCGAGTTCGGGATCGGGATCGCGGCCGGTCACCAGCGGCTCCTCCGGAGCGCGGGCCGGCGACAGGCCGACCCCCGGCGCAGCCTAGCATCGGCCATGCGGGACGTCCACCGGGCGTCCACCGGGCGTCCACCGGGCGGCCGCCGGGCAACCGCCGGGCGGCCGCCGGGCGGCCGCCGATCAGACGGTCTGGAGGGCGCTCTCGGCCAGGGGCAGGGGCAGCAGCAGGCGCAGGCGCAGGTGATCGCTGAGGCAGACCACGTCCAGGCGCAGGCCCAGCCGTGCGGCCAGGTCGGGGTTGACCGCGAGGGCCAGCAGCCGCTGCAGGTGCGCCGCTTCCTCGCCCGCGTCCTCCTCGGCGCCCGCAGCGACCGCGGCGACCGCGGCGCCCATGGCGCCCGCCACGCCCTCGACGCCCTCGACGCCCGTGGCGCCCTCGACGCCCGTGGCGCCCTCCGGGGCGGTGGCGCTCGCGCCGGCCGGCAAGCGGCCGACCAGGAGCAGGCCGCAGGTGTCGGGCCGGTCCAGTTCCGACACCAGGCTCAGGTCCAGGTGCAGCGTGCGATCGCCGCCGAAGCCCCGCAGCGCCTGGACCAGCTGGCGGAGCAGGCGCCGCCAGGCCCCGCGGTCCACCGTCACGGGGATCTCCCAGTCCGCCGCGTCGGTGGCCCAGGAGACATCGGTGGCGAGGTCGTCGAGGTCGGCCACGAGGTCGGCCACCGCCAGGGTGACCGGCACGGCCACGCGGCCGGTGTCGAGGTCGTCCTGCAGGTAGTCCGCGGCCCATTCCACGGTGCGCTCGAGGCGCCGGACGTTCCGCAGGGCGAGGTCCACCAGTTCGCGTGAACGGCCGCCGGTCCGCTCCAGTTGCAGGGCCAGCGTCTGCAGAGCGGTCCCGGCGGCCGTCAGGGGTGTGCGCAGCTCATGGTTGACGAAGTCCTGGAAATCGCCGCTGCGGGCGAGCCGGAAGGACGGATCGCCGGGCCAGTCGCGCAGGTCCTCGGTGCGTGCGGATCGGTCGTCTCGCCAGAGCCTGGTCATCGTCGCCGTTCCTCGGGTCGCGTTGCCAATCGCTGTCGTCATGGGCGCTCACGAGGCCGTTCCTTCAAGCGCTATACCAGCGGAGATCGCTCCGGATCCTTCGCGGAGGGACGCAGGGCGGTGCGGTGCGGCGAGGAATCCTGGGGAACGCGGGGCAGACCGTCAGGGGGCGGGGTCGGCCGCGGGGGGCGTGGCAATTTGCCCGTCGTCCGGGGCGGCGGCCGGATCTTCACCGGGCAGGCTCCCCAGGCGCCAGCTCAGGCCCACGATCCACGCCGCGTGGCGCACGGCGCGACCGCCCAGCTCCCGGGCCAGATCCAGCTGCAGGCCGTGGCCCCCGCCCAGCGGCGCCCAGGCCGTCAGCTCCAGGCGCCGGGCGTGCAGACCGCCGGTCAGTTCGCGGGCCGACCACGCCAGCCGCGCGCCGCGCGCCGCCGACGGGTCCGTCCCCACGCCCACGGCGTACCGCCAGCCGGAGGGGAAGGCCTCCTCCACCAGGACGTCGCGGCTCGAGGCGACGGTCTGCTCACGACCGGCGCGCAGGCCGAGCCGGACGGCGGGCAGCAGGCGCCACGTCCGGCGCCACTCGATCAACAGGGGCAGGCAGGGGGCGGACACGGGGTAGAGCTGGTCGCGTCCCACGGGCAGGCCCGCCAGCAGTCCCAGACCGCCCTCGCCCAGCAGCGGCAGGTGCAGGGGCGTCAGCACGCCCACCTCCGGACGGTCGAATCCGGTGACGGTGGTCTCGCCCGGCCATCCCGGCTCGCCCTCGGCATCCTCGCCCGTCTGCAGCAGGTGCGGCCAGCGCGCCAGGGCGCGGCGATCGGCAGTGTCCAGCCGCCAGAAGCCTCCGCGCACGAGGACGACGCTGCGCGCACCCACCGAATAGGTGAGCGTCAGCCCCAGGCGGTCGGCCCGCCAGTCGGTGGCCGGATCGAGATGGTGCTGCCAGGAGATGTCCGCGCCGCGACGGCCGCTGGTGTCCGTCATGGCTGCCCAGGGCAGTGGCTCGAGGTGATGGACCTGGGCGCGCGGGCCCGCCGGCGCCAGGGCCAGCAACAGGCAGGTCAGGAGCGACAGCCGCCACCGCCGCGACCACGCGGCGGGCCGCGCGACGGCACGGGGATGGGCCGTGGCGTCGGGGGAGGCTGTCACGTCAGCGACCGCCGGCCTGCTCGATCAACCGCACCACGCCGGCCTCCTCGAAGAAGACCTTCACCGCCGGGCGTCCCCCGGGCAGGGTCTCCTTGGCGACCACGATGCCGAGGTCGTCGTAGGCCAGGTGATGCAGGAGGTCGCCCTCGGCATAGGTGTCGGTGGGGCGATAGGGCCGCGCGGCGGCGGGGTCGGCCTCCGCGAGGCGGGCGGCATACTCGGCCACCGGCTCGGCCTGCGCCCCGGACTCGGCCTCCGCTCCGGACCCGGCCTCGGATCCGGCCGCGGCCCTGGCCTCCGGGGTTCCGGGAGCAGCGGGCGTTCCCGGCGGCGGCGCGGCCGCGGCGCTCTCGGCGCCGTCGGCCAGGCTGTCCGGCTCGGTGGGAGGCAGGCCCAGATCCGCCAGCACGCCGCCGTCGGGCACCGGTTCGGCGGCCGGGTCGGCGGCCGGGTCGGACGGGGCGGAGGGGGCGGAGGGGTCGGAGGGATCAGAGGGGTCGGATCCAGGGGGCGAGGTGGTCCCGGCCGCCTCGTGCCCCGCGTCCGGCGAGCGCGCGGGTCCGCTGTCGGCCGCGCGCGCGTGCGCGCGGTCCTTCGCCGACCGCTCCCGTGGCGCGGGTCCGGCGCCGCCGTCCCCGGTGAACTTGGGTAGGAAGCCCTGGCACTCCGGACAGCGCAGCCAGATCACGCCGTCATCCCCGCCGTCGTCGGTGGGGATGACCTCCATGTCGAGGTACTTCTTGCAGACGGAGCAGTACTGGTTGATCTTCACGGGCCACCCGGGGCGCGGCGTCCGATCGGCGGCGTCAGCGGCGGGGCCGCGCCGATCCCGGTCGGTCATCCGGATCAGTTGGGGGCGTCTGGGTCAGTTCGCCGCCCGGCAGCAGGCCTCGGCGTCACCCTTCTCCCGGTAGCGCATCCCGCAGACCAGGCAACGGAAACGGCCGTCGAGCCGACCCTCGGCCTCGGCCTCCACGAGCAGGCGCTCGTACTTCACGTAGTTGGCATCGCGAACCAGGATATCGTCGTCCTTGACCTTCACGGCACTCCTCCTTGAGCGCGGGGTTGGACGCGCGCCACGTCGCCAGGGGCGCAACTTCCACTTGGGCGGGATGTTACGTCATGAGAAACCGCGAGTCAAGAGGTTCGGCACGCTTTTCGCTAGCGCGGCGCCCCCGCTCGCCAGCGCGGCGCCCCCGCCCGGATTCAGGACTCGGCGGTGCGGCGCGCCGTGGGCACGGCGCCGGGTTCGAGCGCCATGAGGTCGCCCAGGGTGCTCAGGCCCATGCCCGCCGCCAGGCGCAACGACCGCTGCAGGATGCCGGCGGCGGCCAGGGCGTCGTCGCCCGCGCGGTGGGGCTGGTCGTGGCAGAGGTCGAGGCTGACCGCCAGTTCGCCCAGACTGTGGCTGGGCAGATCGGGCCAGAGGGCGCGGGAGAGCTGCAGGGTGCACAGGCCGGTGACGCAGGGGAAGGGCAGGTCATGCTCCAGCAGGGCCCAGCGCAGGAAGGGCAGATCGAAGCGGATGTCGTGGGCCACGAACACCGCGCCGTCCAGCAGCTCGACCAGCCGCGGGGCCACCTCGGCGAAGCCGGGCGCGCTGGTGAGGTCGGCCTCCCTGATGCCCGTCAGGCGGCTCACCCAGGGCGGGATGCCGCGGTCGGTGCTGACGCGGGTGGTGAAGCGATCGACCTCGCGATCGCCCGCCAGCCGCACCACCCCCACCTCCATGATCTCATCCACGCCGATGACGCTGCCGGTGGTCTCGAGGTCCACCGCGACGTAGTCCGCGCCCATGGCCGTCTGCTGCAGGTGCGGCGCCCAGCGGGCCGACCAGCGGCGGCAATGGGTGCGCAGGAACCGCGGATCCGGATCGAGAAGCGAGCGCACCACCACCTGGGCCTCCGGCATCTCGTGACGCTGGGGGCCGAACAGCTGGCGGGCGATGTGTGGCGTCTCGACGGGGCGGTCGGCTTCCAGGAGGAACCGGTGGGCCCGGTCGCGGAGCTCGTTCAACTCGTTGTGCGGCATGGGCTCATTATACCATGGACGGGATCCTGCTTCAATCGGTTCGCGACAGCGGCGACAGCACCGCCTCGGCCTGGTCGCCGAAGCCCAGGCATTCCAGGATCTCGATGCGCACCTGCGGCGGCGGCGGACGCAGACGGTCGCTGGGGGGATCGAGCCGCGATTCGGCCCGGATCCGCTCCGTGGCGTAGGCCAGCCCCAGCAGCGGGATGTCCGGGTGCACCGCGGCGGACACCTCCTGGCTCGCCACCTGGATCATGCGCCCCTGGGGCAGCACCGCCACCTGGGAGTCGGCGGCCGCGAAGGTGAGCTGACGACATCGCAGCTCGCGCCCCTCGATCACGCGCACCGTGGTCCCGCGTTCCTCGACCACGTCGGGCTGGAACTCGCCGCTGAACGACGCGGTGACCAGCGGGTCGCGGCGCCACTCGCGCCGGTCCAGGACCCGCTCCTCGCCCCCGCGCCACAGGCGCACCTCGGCCACCGCCTCGGTGATGTCGCCTCGCCGCCCGGTCACCGACGGATCCAGCACCAGGCGCAGGCCCTCGCCCGGAGCCACAACGAACACGCCGGGCTCCGGCTCGGCCAGCGGGAGCACCTCCAGCACGTGACGACCGGCCTGGTCGCGACCGAGGCACTGGATGCGGATCAGGTCGTCCCGGCGGCGACCCTCGCTGAGGGCCTGCCGGCGGTAGTCCGCCCAGCGGCCCGCGCTCAGGTCCAGAGGCAGTTCGGGGCGCTGCCAGAGGGTGAAGAAGTCCAGCGCGGAGGCCGGCGGCGCCAGGGCCAGCGCCGCCAGGAGGACCAGGGCCACCCGGATCGCCGGCAGGCGGCGAACCGGCCGGGCCGACCGCGGCGAGGTGGCGCTCAGCAGACGACCAGCCGGCGACCGAGGCCGCCGGCTGGTCCGTGCCCGTCCCGCGCGGGGATCAGTGGGCGATCTTCTCCCAGTACGTGTCATAGTCGAAATCCGTGTCGCTGGCCTCGTCGTAGCATGGGCGCCGGGCGTTGTCGTGGCAGCCGGTGCAGGAATTCCGGGCCATCTCGTTCATGGACCCGTCGCGCACGTGCCGCGTGCCGTAACCATGGCAGGCCTCGCACTGCACGCCGCCGAGGCTGGTGTTGGTCTGCTCGTCGAAACCGTTGTGATGCTGGTAGCCCGTGGTGTGGCAGGCCAGGCACTCGGGCTCGAACTGCATGCTCTTCGCCCGTAGCGTGGTGTAGGCCCGCGAGTGCTGATCCTGCCGCCACTGCTGGTAGATCTCCGTGTGGCAGGACTTGCAGTTGTTGGCCCCCAGGAACATCTCCTCCGTGGAGCCGCGGTCCCGCGGGTAGGCCGCCCGCTGGGCCTGGCGCTCATCCTCCTGCCGCTGCAGGAAATCGGACACGGCCTGCAGCATGGTGGGATCGTCGGCCACGGCATCGTCCAGGGAGGTGATGCCCACCTGCACGCTCATGATCTGGCCCGTGTCCTGGTCAACGTAGAGGTCGGCCCGGCCGATCACGCGGCCCTCGTGCACCGCCGCGAGCATCACCGCGTCGGCCACGATGCGCTCGCGGTTGAACGACCGGAACGTGTGACCGACCACCACCAGATCGATGCCCGGCACCTCGCGCAGCAGCGCCTCGGTGGGCCGGTCGCTCAGGTGGCTGAGCAGGACCACGGTATCGCATCGCTGGCGCAGGCGCGGCAGCACCTCGCGGAGCGTGGCGACGGGATCGGCCACGTCGTACTCGATGTCCCGGGCCGCCATGCTGATGATCCGCTGGCTGGGATCCATGACGCTGACGATGCCGAAGCGGATGCCGCCTCGCTCCACCACGCGCCACTCCGGCAGCAACAGCTCGCCGGTGGCCGCGTTGCGCACGTTGGCGCTGGTGAACGGCAGGCCGTGCTCGTCCATCATCCGCTGGAGGAACTCGAAACCGTAGTTCAGTTCGCGCTCGCCCAGGCCGATGGCGTCATAGCCGAAGGTGGCCGTCTGCTGGCAGAGGAACTCCGTCTGCAGCATCTCGTTCCTGGTGCGCGAACCGAACAGGTCGCCGGCGTCCAGCACCAGCGGCACGGTCCCCTCGTCCCAGATCTCGTTGAAGAAGGTGGCCCTCCGGGCCAACCCGCCACGCACCTTGGTCTTTCAGCCACAGGGCTCGATGTGCCCCTTGATGTCGCTGGTGTAGACCACCGTCACGGGCGACCAGGCCTCGTCGCTGCCCTGCGCCAGGCTCGGCCGCGCGGCGACGACCATGCCGAGCACGCCGAGGGCGACCAACGGGAAGAGCGCGCGCCCGGGCGCGTTGCGAAGCATCCGCTGCATGTAGCTCGCCTTTCCGGGAAAACACCACACGGCGGCCGGCCGCCGCGGTGAAGAGATCGCTGTCGGGGAGTGGAACAACCCCCGGGGGAATTATATCCCACCGATTTCCCCCGGGCAAGCCGCCACTGCCCCGCCACGGCCCCGCCACTGCCCCGCGCCACTGCTCGGGTCACGGCCCCGCCACGGCCCGGGCCACGGCCCCGCCACGGCCCCGCCACGGTCCTCGGGCCGGCCCCGTGGCCAGGAACGGGCGAGGGCGGCCTCGCAGCCGCCCTCACCGGACCTCGTCGTGCGGGGCCACTACTTCTTCCTGGTGTGGACGCGGTCCTTGAACGCCTTGCCGGCGACGAACGCCGGGTACTTCGCCGCGGCGATCTTGATGGTCTCGCCCGTCTGCGGGTTGCGACCCTGACGCGCCTTGCGCGCGCGCCGCTCGAAGGTCCCGAAGCCGGTCAGGCTGATCTTCTTCCCCTTCGCCACCTCGGCGGGGATGATCCCCGTCTTCTTCTTGTCGTCACTGGTGGAGAACAGGGCGTTGACGGCGTCGGTGGCCTGACGCTTGGTCAGGTCGGTGCGCTTGATCAGGGCCTCGATGAGTTCGCTCTTGTTCATGCAATCACCTCCTTTCCTGCTGCCATTGGGCCGCAACGTCAACGTGCTGTCAACGACAAATGCGCGCGATCGTCAATCTGGCCGCGGGAAATCGGCGGTCGCGGGTCATCGGCGGTCAC
>CAZWYF010000008.1:49698-69666 GCA_964637835.1 uncultured Fibrobacteraceae bacterium | reverse complement strand
CGCGATCGTCAATCTGGCCGCGGGAAATCGGCGGTCGCGGGTCATCGGCGGTCACCCGTCAGGGCATGAAGCCGCCCATGCCGCCGGCGCCGCCGAGCAGTCCCTCGCGGCCGCGGGTGAGCTTGAGCTCGGGGATCGCCTTGAGGTAGAACCGGAACCCGAACTCCGAGTTGACCGTCGACACCGTGCGCGTGAACTCCAGGCGCCAGCAGTGCAGGTCGCGCGTCAGGCGGTACTCCTGGCGCGTGGTGGTGCCCTCGGCGAGGTCGAAGCTGGCCGTGTAGCGGAGCGACCAGTCCCGGGTGAACTGCGTGTTGACGCTGAGGTTGGCGCGGGCAGTGATGTCGTCGGAGCGGGCGGTGCGGTTCAGGGAGAGGTTGCCGCCCAGGTCCCAGGGAATGAAGCGGCCGCCCTCGGTGGGATCGCGGCGATCCTCCTCGCCACCGGCGAGGGTGTCGAAATTGCCGCCGTAGATGTCGTCATCGAAATCCTCGCCCTGCTCCCAGTCCTCCCAATCCTCCTCGCCCCAGGCCGTGTCCTGGTCGGCGCTCGCGAGGGTGTCGGCGCCGGCGGGGCCCAGGAGCGCGGCAGCGTCGCTGCGGCGGTCCACGCGTTCCTCGCCGACGAACCCGGTATCGAGGCGACCGTCCAGGCCGAAGCCGTAGGTGAAGCGGGTGCTGGTGAGCGCCAGGGCGTAGGGATCGATGGTGTTGCTGAGCTTGAAGTTCAGGTTGCGGCTGCGGCCGGCCTTGATGGTCAGGCTGCTGCTGATCTCGCTCCACTGCTGCGCGGCGTCCGGATTGTAGCTGGAGCGCAGGTCCCAGTTCACCAGGCCGTCCAGCTTCTTCACCGTGGCGGCGGTGTCGCGCTCGCCGCGGGCGAGGTACTTGACGTCGAAGCGGTTGCCGATGCCGAAGCTGTAGCTGTTGGAGCGGCGCTGGTCGTCACCGATCTGCGGCCGGTAGGAGGCGCTGGCCGAGAGGCTGAGCGTGTGGCGCAGGGCCTCCAGGGCGCCGATGCGCACCGGGAACACGCCATAGAGCGTGGTGGACAGCCCGGTGTTGAACGACAGCGCCGGCCGGGTCTCCTCCGTCTCGCTGGAGACGTTCTCCCAGGTCCCGGGAATGGTATCCACCCCGCTGTCCTGGTAGCGGAAGCCATCGACCACGTTGCGCTGCCAGGTGTAGCTGGAGCTGGCGCCCAGGTTCCAGTTGAAGATGCCCAGGCGCGGCGGCCGCAGGGTGAGCGACCAGTTGCCCGCGGCCTGGTAGTTGCGGCGGTCGATCTCCTCGGTGGCGCTCTGGCCATGGTTGAAGCGGTAGCCATGGGAGACGTCGGTGTTGCGGGCGAGGTCGCCCAGGAAGCTGCCGTCCTGGCCGGGTCGCAGCTCGGGCGCCAGGCTGAAGCGGCGCGGGCTGATGCTCAGCGACGGCAGCGTCATGTCGTAGAGCTGGTTGTCGGTGGTGGGGTCGTCGTCCTCGGCGTTGACGTACTGGATGCGGTCGGCGCTGAGGGTGGCCGCGCCCCAGGCGAAGTTGCTGCGGCTGAGGTAGAGCGTGGACTTCTGGTAGGTGTTGATCACGTCGCGGCCGGTGTCGCTGCCCAGATCGTTGCGGGAGAGCTCCTGGCTGGTGGCCTCGATGCTGCCGCGGAAGGAGTAGTCGTCCAGGAGCTTGGGCTGGCTGTGGTTCCAGCGGAACTGCCACTCGTCGCCGCGCCGGGCGTCCTCGTCCAGCTGGACCAGGCGATTGTACTCGAAGCCGCCGTTGAAGCTGTAGCGCTTGACGTAGCGGTTGCGGACGCGCCAGGCCAGCTCGCGGCGCTCGTTGTAGTCCACCTCGAAGGTGAAGTCGGTGTAGTCGTTGGTGGCCCAGTAGTAGCCGAAGTCGCGGATGTAGCGGCCGTCGCGCTCGGACCAGCCGAAGTTGAAGTTCGGAAACAGGATGCCCGAGCGACGACCGTCCTGCAGGGACTTGAAGTAGAACGGCAGCGCGAACAGCGGCACGTGGCCCACCTTCAGGACGATGGGCGCGGCCACGACGCGGTCGTCCATGCGCATCTTCATCTTGTCGGCCCAGAAGTGGTAGTGGGGCTCGGCCAGGTCGCAGGAGGTCATGCGGCCCGAACAGATCTTCAGGCTGCTGTCGGGGTAGCGATTGATCTGCTGGCCGGTGTAGTAGTAGCCGTCGAAGGTGGTCACGCCGCGGCGGACGGCGCCGGTCTTGTTGCCGAAGTCGTAGCCCATCTGGTCGCCCACGATGGTCTGGGCGTCCTCGATCACCGGGTCGCCGTCGGCGTAGAGCTCGCGGGATTCGGTGTCCAGGACCACGTCGCGGGCGGTGAGCGTCATGCTGCCGTAGGTGAGGCTGGCCTCGTCGCTGATGGCGATGGAGCGCTCGGGCAGGTCGAAGAGCACGCGGTGGCCGGAGTAGACCACCTCCTCGGCATGGGCGCCGAAATCGAGGGTGTCGCCGACGGCGAGGGCGTCCAGGGTGTCTTCCGGGGCGACGAGGCCAGCGAGCAGGGTATCGCTGACGGCCACGCTGGTGTCGCGCACGGCGGCGGCCGCCAGGCGGACCGCGCCCTCCGCCACGCGGCGCCGCAGGGTCGAGGCGGCGGTGGTGTCGCCGGCGGCGAAGAGGCTGTCCGACACCGCCCGCAGACTGTCCAGCGCCGCCGCATCCGGCAGCGGCGCCACCTCGCCGCGCATGGCCGACACGCGGGCGAAGCGATAGATGCCGGACATGTTGCCGCGCACCTCCACCTCGCGCACCCGTTGCCGCTCGAAGCGCAGGACCAGGGTGTCGCCCGCCACCTCGTTGTAGGCGATCTCGTCGCCGGTCTCCAGGGGCACGTAGATGCTGCTGGCGTTGCCCACCACGTCGGTGCGTTCGATGCGGCCGCCGCGCAGGTGGACGGTGATGCTGTCGCCCTCGATCACGTCGAGCCGGGGCAGGCCGCGATAGAGGGCGGCCAGGCTCTCGGGCTCGGTATCTTCCATGCGCGCCTCGCCGAGCAGGATCACGCGACGCAGCTGCCCCTCGCGGTAGAAGAACTCGATCTGTTCGCCGTACATGCGGCTGCGCTGGCCCTGCTCGAGGCGCGGTTCTCCGCGCAGGAGCATGCGCTCCTGGCCGAAGCTGATGGCGGTGTCGGCATACGCGCGCAGGCGGCCCTGGGCGATCACCACCGAGTCGGTCATCACCGCCCGCTCCTCGCGGCGGAAGAAGCGCATGCGCTCGGCCACGCTCTGCACCGGCGCGCCGCCCTCGCCGTCGGAGGTGACCAGGGCGGGATCGCGGTCCACCTCCGCCCAGGCGCCATCGGAGGCGAAGAACGCGTGCCGGCCGGTGACCAGGCTGCCCCCGTCGGGGTCCATGATGCGCACGTCGCCGAAGGCCTCGCCGTACTCCAGCCGGCGGTCACGCAGCAGGGTGTCGGCGCGCACGTTGTAGTCCGGCGTGACCAGGATGGCGTCCTCGAACAGGCGCATCAGCTGCAGGTCCTCGCGGAGCTCGCCGCGCCGGGCGGTGGCCAGGGCCACGCCCTCCACCACCCGCACGCGGCCGCGCAGATCGGCCTCGCCGAGATCACGCCGGTACTCCGCCCAGTCGCTGGCGATGCGCGTCTCGAGGTGGCGCAGGCGCACGCTGTCGAACAGCCGCACCACGTCGCGGTCACGGAAGACGTGGGCGGAGTCGGCGCGGACCACCACCGTGTCGCGGTCGAGGTAGACGTTGCCGTAGTAGTAGGAGATGGCCTCGCCGTCGATCACCCGGTAGACCGAGCGGTCCGCCTGCAGCAGCGACGCGGCCCGCCGGGGTCGTTCCACCTGCCACTCGAGGCGGGCCTGGCCGGTGGTGTCGCGGGGGACCGGGCGGGTGGACGGATCGGGGCCGGTCCGCGGGTCGGCGAGGGCGGTGTCGCGGCCGGCTCGCCGGGCGCCGGGGTCGGCGCGCCCCGGATCCTGCAGCGGCGACGCCAGCGGCCACCCGCTCGCCAGCACGAGCAGGAGCAGGGCGGCCAGCCACGCCAGTGGCGTGGTCCGACGACCGCGCAGGCGGCGCGCCGCACGACTCACGGGGCGGTCCCGGTGGCGGAGACCAGGGCGGCCGCCCCCATGGCCGCGGCATGGGGTCCGAGCTCGGCCAGGACCACGGGCGTCGCCCGGCCCGCCTCGCTCATGACGTGCCGGGCGACCATCTCGCGGCACGGCCGCAGCAGCCAGTCGCCCGCCTGCGCCACGCCCCCGCCGATGATCACGCGGTCGGGCGCCAGCACGTTGACCAGACCGGCGGCGGCCTGGCCGAGACGGCGGCCGGCGGCGGCGAAGAACTCGCGGGCGGTGGGGTCGCCCTGCTCGGCGAGGTCATGGGCATCAAGGGGGGAGAGGCGGTCTCCGCGCCCGGCGACCATGGCGCGCCAGGCCTCGCTGCTGTCGGGATGGTCGCCGAGCTCGCGGGCGCGGCGCATCAGGCCCACGCTGCCGCAGTAGGCCTCCAGGCAGCCGTGGTTGCCGCAGGGACAGGGCGGGCCATCCAGATCGAGGGTCACGTGACCGACCTCGCCGGCGCCATCGGCGAAGCCGGTGACCAGCCGGCCGTCCACCAGGACGCCGCCGCCCACGCCGGTGCCCAGGGCCATCATCACCAGGTGCCGGCAGCCGCGGCCGGCGCCGTGGCGGAATTCGCCGTAGAGGGCGGCGTTGGCGTCGTTGACCACGGCGCAGGGGACGGCGCCGAAGGCCGCCTCGAGGGCGCCCCTCAGATCGCTCCCCTGCCAGCCCGGCAGGTTGGGCGAGCGCCCGAGCATGCCGCTGCCGGGCGAGACGATGCCCGCACAGGCCAGTCCCACGCCGGCCAGCCGGCCGCCCTCGGGCAGGTGTCCGGTCACGGCCGCGGCGAGGCGTTCGATGGTGCCGGCCGGGTCGGCCGGATCGGTGGGGATATGGTCTTGCAGGAGGGAACGACCGGCGGCGTCGATCACCAGGTACTTGACGCTGGTGCCGCCGACGTCGGCTCCCACCACCAGGCTCGCGGGCACGGATCGGTCTCCTCGGTGGGGCGGTTCAGCGCGGCAGGACCGCACGGGCCGGCCGCAGCTGCCGGGTCTCTTCCAGATCCCGCACTCCGAGACGGTGCAGCGCCTCCGCCACCAGGAAGCAGGAGCCGGTGACCAGGACCGCGTCGTCGGGTTCGAGGCGGGGCCCCCAATATGCCAAGCCGGCCGCGACGCTGTCCATGATGGAATGCCCGGAATCCAGCGGCAGTTCCAGCCGGGTGGCCAGATCGCGGAGATCGTCCGCCGTCCGGGTCCGCGGCAGGCTCACCGGGACCAGCGTGACCGCATCGCAGCGACGCAGGAGGGGGCCGAGCGCCGGGTCCACCGGCTTGTCGCGCATCCCCCCGAAGAGGACCACGCGCCGCCCGCGCACCGGCCGCTCCAGGAACGCGGTGAGCGCGCCGGCGAGCGCCTGGGGATTGTGGGCGGTATCGACGATCACGTCCGGAGCGGTGAACACCTGCTGCCAGCGGCCGGGCAGGAACAGGTCCGCCAGGGCGGCGGCGGGATCGGCCGGGCCAGGCAGGACGCCGGCCTTGCCGAGCTCGTCGAGGCAGAGCAGGGAGAGGGCGAGATTGCGGTCGAGTCCCGGGCTGCCCAGGTGGGGCAGGCCGTCGATCGCCCGTTCCCGCAGGACCAGGCGCCAGCGGCCGTCCGCGCCGGGCTCCCGGCGGGTGAGCTCGTCGAGGAAGTGGGCGGGGCTGCCCGCCTGGACGGCCGTCATGAAGGCCTCGGGCGCGAGGTCGGCGTCCACGGCGCAGAAGAACGGCACGCCGGGCTTGAGCAGGCCCAGCTTCTCGCGCAGGATCTCCGGTCGCGTCTCCCCCAGGATGTGCTGGTGGTCGAGGGCCACGGTGGTCAGCAGGGTGGCCACCGCCGGCAGGGCGTTGGTGGCGTCCAGGCGGCCGCCCAGGCCCACCTCCGCGCAGAGCACGTCCACCTGCTCCTCGTGAGCGATCGTCACCGCCATGGCGGTGAGCGACTCGAACCAGCTGGCCTCGTGGCGCACGATGGCCGGGCGGAGCGCGTCCACCGTGGCGGCGAAGCGGGCGGGCTCGACGGGGACGTCGTCGATGGTCAGGCGCTCGTAGACGCGCAGCAGGTGCGGGCTGGTGTAGCAGGCCACCTTCAGGCCCGCCGCGCGCAGCAGCTGGGCCAGGATGCGGGTGGTGCTGCCCTTGCCGTTGGTGCCGGCGGTCACGATGGTGGTCAGCTCGCGCTCCGGATGCCCCAGCTCGGCGAGCAGCCCCTGGATCCGTCGCAGGCCCGGACGGATCCCCTGGCGATTGAGGGCGAAGAGCCAGCTGGTGGCCTCATCCTCGGCGGTGAAGGGGGGCGCGAGATCGGGGCCGATGCCCGGTTCGCCGGCGTAGCGCGGGTCCTGGCTGGTCATGATGCTCCTGCGGGGGTCGGTCGGCGGCCAGGACCGGGACGGCCCGTGGCGTGGCCAATGTCGTCTGCCGGCGGCGCGCTGACAAGCTCAGCGCTCAGCCGCGCACCGGCCCCGGCACCGAGATGTCGCGCCCCTCGCAGAACCAGCGCAGCGCCGAGGCGATGGTCTGGCGCAGCTGCCGCCGCTCCACCACCTGATCGAGCTGGCCGTGCTCGAGCAGGAACTCCGCCGACTGGAAACCCTCGGGCAGGTCGCCGCCGATGGTCTGCTTGATCACCCGGGGACCGGCGAAGCCGATCATGGCGCCGGGCTCGGCCAGATTCAGGTCGCCGAGCATGGCGAAGCTGGCGGTCACGCCCCCGTAGGTGGGATGCACGCAGAGGCTGAGGTAGGGGATCGCGTCCTGCTGCAGGCGGGAGAGCACCGCGCTGGTCTTGGCCATCTGCATGAGCGACAGGAGCGACTCCTGCATCCGGGCGCCCCCGGAGCGGGAGATCACCAGGGCGGACCGCCGCTCGTGCAGCGCGTCGAGCAGCAGCCGCGCCAGCTTCTCGCCCATGGCCGAGCCCAGGCTGCCGCCCATGAAGGCGAAGTCCAGGATGGCCAGGTTCACCGGCAAGCCCTCGATGCGCCCGCGGCCGGTGATCACGGCCTCCTTGCGGCCGGTGGCCCGGCGGGCGCTCTTGAGCCGGTCCGCGTAGCGCTTGCTGTCCTTGAAGCCCAGCGGATCGGTGCTGGTCACCCCGGCGAAGAGCTCCTCCCAGGAGTCCGCGTCCAGGAGCAGGTCGAGGTACTGCGGCGCCTCGAGCGGCAGGTGATGACCGCAGGTCCCGCACACGTTCCAGCTGCGGTCCAGCTCGCGACGGTAGAGGATCTCCGCGCAACCCGGGCACTTCTGCCACAGGTTGTCCGGGACTTCCTTCTGCTTGGCGAGGGCCCGGATGCCCCGGGCGGCGCGGTTCAACCACGACATGGCGTCGGCTCCTGGTTGGGGCGCGCGGAACCGGTTCGCGCGCGCCGACCACCCAATCTCGGGACAGAGTTCAAGACTGACAAGGGCCCGGCCGGTCGGGCGCCGGCCGCGAGGCGCCCGCGAGGTCGCGGGTGAGCACCAGGGCGTCCTCCCCGGTGTCGACGTAGTAGTGTGGACGGCGTCCGGTCTGGGCGAAGCCCAGCGCGGCGTAGAGCGCGAGCGCCGCCTGGTTGCCCGGGCGCACCTCGAGGGTCACCTGGTCGGCCCCGCCGCGCTGCGCCGCGTCCAGGGCCACCTCCAGCAGGCGGCGGCCATGCCCCTGGCGCCGGTACGCGGGATCGACGGCCAGGTTGAGGATGTGCAGCTGGTCGGGGGTACGCCAGGCCATGAGGTAGCCGATCACCGACTCGCCGCACTGCAGGATCAGCGGCAGCCGCAGCGACGACGGCACCAGCTCCTGCAGCAGCGCCGAGGTGGGCCAGGGGTCGGCGAAGCTGGCGCGTTCGATGCGCAGGACGGCGGGCAAGTCGCCCGGATCGCCGGGCCGGATGGTCACCGGCGCCGCGGTCACCGGCCCGGCTCCCGGGGCCGGCCCACGTGAGCGGTCACCGCCGCACCCGGCGCCGAGGGCGTGGCGTCCACGCGCCGCTTGACCTCGGCGTCGCTGCCCCGCAGGTACCGGGGCACCAGCGCGAAGGGCGAGACCACCGCCTCGCGCCGCACCGCCGGATCGGCCAGGGCCAGCGCCAGCGCCCGCGCGGTGGCGGGGTGGGCGGCCTCCCAGGCCCGGGCCGCCGGCTCGCCGCGCGCGGCCAGCTCGGGCCGCAACCCGGCGCCCTGCCCCACCAGCAGGCCCACGCCGTCGCCGCCCCAGGCGGGGGCCTCGAGGTCCGGCACGCGGTCGACCAGGCGCTCCCACCAGCGATCGGGCGTCCGGCAGGCCGGCGCGTCCAGCTCGCGGACCCAGGCCCCCTCGCGCCGGTAGAGCCCGGCGAAGACCTCGCCGCGGCGCGCGTCCAGCACCGGGACGGCCAGCTCGCGCGCGGGATGGGCGGCCAGCAGCGCCGCGGCCATGGCGGCCAGGGTGGAGACCGCGGCCAGCTGCGCCTCCAGGGCCCAGGCCAGCGTCTTGGCCGTGGCCACGCCGATGCGCACGCCGGTGAAGCTCCCCGGGCCGTCGGTGACGGCCACCAGATCCACGTCCGCCAGCCGGCGTCCGGCCTGCGCGAGCACCTGGTCGATCACCGGCAGCAGCGCGTCGGCGTAGCTGCCCTGCACGTTGTGGGGTCGATCGGCCAGCAGCCGGGCGTCCGCGGCCAGCGCGAAGCGGCCATGGGGCGTGGCGGTGTCCAGGGCCAGGATCAGCACGACGCCACCGCCTCGGGAAAGAGCGCGGCCACCGCGGCGGGCAGCGCCGGGACGCCGCGCACGTACCAGAGGCGCTCGTCCGGCCCGTCCGCGGGCAGCGCCAGCAGCTCCAGTCGCCGTGGCAGCAACGGCGCCAGCAGCGCGGGCCATTCGGCCACCAGGATGGTGCGCCCGTCGGCCAGCTCGTCCAGGATCTCCAGGACACCGATGTCGTCGAGGTCGTCAGCGGGCTCGATGCGGTAGAAGTCCAGGTGATCGACGGTCACCGGCCCGACGTGGCGGTGGATCAGGGAGAAGGTGGGGCTGACCACCTCCCCGTCCAGGCCCAGGCCCGCGCAGAGGCCCTGGACCAGGCAGGTCTTGCCCGCACCCAGCGGACCGTGCAGGAGCAGGGCCTGCCCCGGGCCCACCACGGCGGCCAGTGCCGCGCCCAGATCCCGGGTCTGACCGGGTCCATGGGTGCGGGTGCGGCGGGCGAAGCCCGCGGGGTCGGGCAGCTGCAGCGGGTCCATCGGGCTCCTCGGGCGGCCGGTGCGATCGGCGACGCGATCAGCGACGCGATCAGCGGGGACGCAGCACGGCGAAGGGGCAGACCAGCTCCTCGAGGCTGATGCCGCCATGCTGGAAGCTGTCGCGGTAGAGGCGCTCGTACTCGTGGAAGTTGGTCGGATAGACCAGGTAGTAGTTCTCCGTGGTGACGGCGTAGGTCTCGATGGGGCTGTTGGCGGGCAGCTTGTAGTCCGTGGGGTCCTTCATGAGCATCACGCGCTTGTCGTCCACGGTGAGGTTGTCGCCGAACTTGTAGCGCACGTTGCTCGAGGTGTCGCGGTTGCCGCGGATCTTGGTGGCGCGCTTGCAGAAGTGCGAGCCGTGGTCCGTGGTCACCACCACGGTGGTGCCGCGGCGGGCCGCCTCGCGCAGCAGCTCGAACAGGGTGCTGTGCTCGAACCAGGTGCGCATGAGGGTGCGGAAGGCGGCCTCGTCCGGAGCCAGCTCCTTGAGGATCATGCTCTGGCTGCGGCCGTGAGACATGATGTCCAGGAAGTTGTAGACGCCGGCCACCAGGCGGGTGTCGTCCAGGGAGGTGAAGTCGCGGCGCAGGTTGTCGGTGTCGCGCTGGTCGGAGATCTTGTAGTAGCGCATGCTGCCGACGGCCGGGCTCTTCAGCCGCTCGAGCTGGGCGGCCAGCAGCTTGTCCTCGTGGGCGTTGCGGCTGGTGTCGTCCCGCAGGCCGTCGTGCCAGAACCTGGGATAGCCCCTGGCGATCTGCAGCGGGTAGAGGCCGGCGAACAGGGCGTTGCGCGAGTAGGGCGTGGCGGTGGGCAGGATGGACCAGTAGGCCCGGCGCTCGAGGCGGAAGTACGGCTCGAGCAGCGGCTCGACCATGCGCCACTGGTCCAGGCGCATGCAGTCGATCACCACCCACAGCACCTGCCGGTTCGCCTGCACCTCCGGCTCCACGAGGTGCTCGTAGACGCCGGGACTGAGCAGCGGCGCGTCCTCGGCGCCCTGGACCCAGTCGCGATAGCGGTCCCGCACGTACTTGCCCAGCGCCAGGTTGGCGGCGGCCATCTGCTCGGCCTGCGTGGCGAGCAGGCCATGGTCGCTGTAGCGGTAGAGGTCCAGGCCCCAGGTCACCAGATCGTTGTAGATGCCCTCCCAGTCCCGGGGCGTGGCGGCCGTGGCGATGCGGTCGCCCACGGCGTTGAAGTGCTGGAGGTAGTCGCGGGTGACCTGCTGCTCGGTGATCTTGCGCGCCTCGACGTGCTTCTTGAGCGCCGCCTGGATCTGCAGGGGCGAGACGGGCTTGACCAGGTAATCATCGATGCGCCGGCCGATGGCCTTGGTCATCAGGTCCTCGGCCTCGCTCTTGGTGATCATGATCACCGGGATGTGCTCGTGGGTCTTGCGGATCTCCTCGAGGGTCTCCAGACCCCCCATCCCGGGCATCATCTCGTCCAGCAGGACGGCGTCGAACTTCTCCTCCGCGAGCAGGGCCATCCCGTCGCGGCCGTTGGTGGCCCCGGTGACCTCGTAGCCCTTCTGGCCCAGGAACACCATGTGCGAGCGGAGCTCGTCGATGTGGTCGTCGATCCAGAGAACGCGGTAACCCACGTCAGCCATCCTTCCCCGGCAGCGTGACCAGGAAGACCGTGCCCTGCGAGCCGGTGCTCTCCACCCGGATCCGTCCACCGTGGTACTGCGTGACGATGCGCTTGACCAGCGCCAGACCCATGCCCCACCCGCGCGCCTTGGAACTGACGCCCGGCTCGAAGAGCTTGGTCCGGTAGGAGGGCTTGATGCCGCGGCCGGTGTCCCGGACCCGCAGGGCGATCCCGCCCTCGGGCAGGTCGTTCAGCCGCACGGTGACCGTGCCCTTGCCCTGCTCCAGCGCGTCGATGGCGTTCTTGATCAGGTTCTCCAGGACCCACTCCATGAGGTCCCGGTTGAACGCCACCGGGTTGCCGGCCGCCCCCTCGCTGCGCAACTCGACGCGGCCGCCGAGATGCGGCAAGCGCCTGCGGAAATACGTGATGGTCTCCTCCACCACCGCCATCAGGTCATGATCCGCCAGCTTCGGCTGCGAACCGATCTGCCCGAAGCGGGTGGAGACCTTGCTGAGACGCCCCACGTCCCGTTCGAGTTCCAGGAGAGTCTCGTCGCCCGCCGGCAGGCGGTCCTCCAGCAGCGCCAGCCAGCCCATGATCGAGGTCAGCGGCGTGCCCAGCTGGTGGGCGGTCTCCTTGGCCATGCCGGCGAAGAGCAGGTTCTGGTCGTTCTGCTTCTTGACCTGCAGGCCCCAGAGGATGGCCAGGAAGAAGAGGACCATGATGCCCAGCTCGAGGAACGGCAGGATGCGCACCTGATCGGTCAGGGCGCTCTGTCCGTAGTGCAGCGTGCCCCGCCGGCGCCCCTGGGGGTCGTAGATGGCGAAGGGCTCTGCCTGGCGATCCAGCTCGGCGGCCATGGCCACCGCCGCGGCCACCCGCGGATCGGTGGGTGCGGCCGGATCCTGGGCCATGAGCAGGTCGTAATCGTCCACGCCCGCGATGCCGGTGATCTCGCTGTTCCAGAAGATGGGCCGGCCGGCGGGATCGGTGACGATCAGGGGGATCTCCGCGTCGTTGAGCAGCCGGATCACGGGGGCGAACTCGCCCAGGTTGCCCGAGAAGAGGGTGCGGCTGGCCATGCCGCTGACCAGCTCGGTGATCAGCCGCGTCTGCTTCTCCATGTCGCGGGTGATGCGCAGCGTGTAGCTGGTGATGCCCACCACGATGAGCACGCTGCCCACCAGCAGGTACAGCGCGAAGAGCTGGCGCCGCTTCAGGCCGAACAATCCGCGGGGTAAGGGGTCCATGCGTGCTCCCGGGCCGCCGGCCGTGCCGGTCAGCCGATCCGGTCCTGGCCGCCGAGGTAGGGCCGCAGCACCGCCGGCACGGTCACCGTCCCGTCCTGCTGCTGGTAGTTCTCCATGATCGCCACCAGGACGCGCGGCAGGGCCAGACCGGAGCCGTTGAGCGTGTGCACGTAGCCCTTGCCCGACGACCCCTTCCAGCGGATCCCCGCGCGCCGGGCCTGGAAGTCGCCGAAATCGCTGCAGCTGGAGACCTCCAGCCACTGCCCCACCCCGGGCGACCAGACCTCCAGATCGTGGCAGCGCCGCGCGGCGAAGCTCAGATCGCCGGTGGCCAGCAGGACCGTGCGGTAGGGCAGTTCCAGGGCCTGGAGCAGCGCCTCGGCCTGGGCGGTGAGTTCCTCGTGGGCCTCGCGCGAGCGGTCGGGCCGCTCGAAGTGGACCAGCTCCACCTTGTGGAACTGGTGCATGCGCAGCAGCCCGCGCGTGTCCTTGCCCGCGGCGCCGGCCTCGCGGCGGAAGCAGGGCGAGAAGGCGCAGTAGCGCAGCGGCAGCTGCTCCTCGGCCAGGGTGCTCTCGCGGTGGATGTTGGTCACCGACACCTCGGCGGTGGGGATGAGGTAGAGGTCGTCGTCGCGGCAGCGGTACATGTCGTCGGCCAGCTTGGGCAGCTGCCCGGTGCCGCGCATGGCGTCGGGCCCCACCAGGTAGGGCACGGCCACCTCGGTGTAGCCGGCGGTGCGGTGGGTGTCGAGGAACCAGTTGACGAGGGCGCGCTCGAGCCGGGCGAGGTCGCCCTGCAGGAGCGAGAAGCCGGAGCCCGACATGCGGGCGGGCGCCTCGGGATCCAGCAGGCCGAGGGCCGCGCCCAGGTCCCAGTGCGCCTGGGCGCCGGGGATCTCGCGGGGCTCGCCCCAGGTGCGGACCACCTGGTTGTCCGCCTCGGTGCCCACCGGCACGTCGGGATCGGGCAGGTTGGGGATGCGGATGTAGAGGTCGTCCACCAGGTCGTCCAGCTCGGCGGCGCGCGCCCGCAGGGCCTTGAGCCGGCCGGCGACCTCGCGCATCTCGGCGATGGCGCCGGCGGTCTCCTCGCCGGCGGCCTTGGCGGCGCTGATCGCCTTGTTGGCGCGATTGACCTCCGCCTGGAGTTCCTCGGCCTGCTGCAGGGCCGCCCGGCGCTCGGCGTCGCGTTCGTAGTAGGCGGCGATGTCCACGGCCTCGCGCTTGGCGGCCACGGCCTGCTCCACCAGCTCGCGATTCTCGCGCAGGAACTTGCGATCGAGCACGGAGACGTCCTTCCTTTGGCGCTCTTCCGGCGGCGCGGGCGCTTGCCAACCCCCGTCCAGGCTGCTAGAACGGTATAACCAACGCCCCCGGGGGCGGCAAGGCAAATCGCCCCTTCCCGAGAGGACCGAGATGCGACGCGACGACCTGCTCGCGGCGCTGCGGGAGCTGCCCGCGGCCGACCGCGTGATCACCGCCCTGGACGTGCCCTCGGCCGACGAGGCCGTGGCCCTGGCCGACCGCCTGGGCGAGCCCGCCCGCTTCGTGAAGGTGGGCCTGGAGCTCTTCAGCGCGTCGGGCCCCGCGGTGATCGGGCAGCTCCAGGCGCGACGCAAGCGGATCTTCCTGGACCTCAAGTACCACGACATCCCCAGCACCGTGGCCGGCGCCGCCCGCGTGGCCGCCGGCCTGGGCGTCTCCCTGGTGACCATGCACGCCGGCGCCGGCCGCGCGGCCATCGCGGCCGCCGCCGAGGCGCTGGCCGCCGCGCCCGTGGGCGCCACCGGCCTGCGGCCGGCCCTGCTGGCGGTGACCGTGCTGACCAGCCTGGGCCCGGAGGATCTGGCCGAGACCGCCCCCGGCGACGACACGGTGGCCGGCCGCGTGGCCCGCCTCGCCCGCCTCGCGTGGGACGCCGGCTGCGACGGCCTGGTGTGTTCCGCGGCGGACCTGCCCGCGCTCCGCGACGCGCTGGGGCCGGCGCCGCTGACCGTCACGCCGGGCATCCGCCCCGCCGGCGGCGACGTCCAGGACCAGAAGCGCGTGGCCACCCCCGCCGGGGCCATGGCCGCCGGCGCCGACTTCCTGGTGGTGGGTCGTCCCATCACTCGCGCCCAAGACCCCGCCCGTGCCCATGCCGCCATCGCGGCCGAACTGGAGGTCCGTCCTTGAACCACGACCAGGTCCTGGAGCTGATGACCGAGCTGGGCGCGCTGCAGCAGGGCCACTTCCTGCTGAGCAGCGGGCTGCACAGCGACACCTACTTCCAGTGCGCGCGCATCCTGCAGTTCCCCGAGCTCGCCCGCGAGCTGGGCGCGGCCATCGCCGCCGGCTTCACGGGCGAGACCTGGGACGTGGTGGTCAGCCCCGCCCTCGGCGGGGTGATCATCGGCCACGAGGTGGCCCGCGCGGTGGGCCGCCGCTTCGTGTTCACCGAGCGCAAGGACGGCGCCATGAGCCTGCGCCGCGGCTTCTTCCTGGAGCAGGGGGAGAAGGCCCTGGTGATCGAGGACGTGGTCACCCGCGGCACCTCGGTGCGGGAGGTCTGCGCGGTGGTCGAGGCCGAGGGCGGCGTGGTGGCCGGCCTGGGCGCCATCATCGACCGCACCGGCGCCGACGCGGCGCTGCCCCTGCCCCTGCAGGCGCTGGCGCGCGTCGAGGTCCAGACCTGGGACCCGGCCGCCACCTGCCCCCTCTGCCAGGACGGCGTCCCGCTGGTCAAGCCGGGCAGCCGGGGCAACTAGATGCGCCGCGGCCTGCTGCCCGTGCTCGCCGCGCTGGTCTTCGGCGCCGTCTGGCTGGCGATGCATCCGCCGCTGCCGCAGCTGCCCAACGGCGATGTCTACACCAGCCTGGGCGTCGCCCGGCATCTGGCCCGTGGCGACGGCCTGCTGAACGACACCGTCTATCCCCTGTTCACCGCCTACGAGTGGGGACAGGCCCTGCCCCAGCCGCTGATCCACCGCCCCCCCGGCCTGGCCGTGCTCCTGGTCCCCGCCTACGTGCTCGCCGGGGGTGACGCCGCCGCGGCCGAGGCGCTGATCCGGCCGCTCTTCGCGCTGCTGCTGACGGCGCTCGCCCTGGTGGGCTGCCTGGCTTTCTGGCGCCGCGGCCACCTGCCCGCCGCCCCGGCCTGGTTGCTGCTGCTGCTGATCAACCCGCTGCTCGCCCTGGGGGTGCAGTGGGGCTGGGGCGAGATCCCGGTGGCCCTGCTGCTGCTGGTGCTCTGGCTCCAGCTGCGCGAGCGGCCGCCCGCGGACTTCTCGCTGCCGCGCACGGTGCTCTTCGCGGCCCTCTGCGCCGCCATGGCCCTCGTCCGCACCGACCTGCTCTGGGTCCCGGTCCTCTGGTGGCTGATCGGCGGCCTGGCGGCGCGCCGGCGCCGCCCCGGCGCGCTGGTCGGGCGCACGGCCGTGGCCGCGGTGGTGGGCGTGGCGCTCCTGGCGCCATGGTGGCTGCACGTCGCCCATCACGCCGGCGACCCGCTGAGCAACCCGCTCGCCGACGCGGTACAGCTGGACATGAGCGAGCAGTGGTACGACTACCCCCGCCTGCGCGGCCGCGACCCCGTCCCCCTGACCGAGAACCTCCAGGCCAACCTCGCGCCCGCCCTGCACAAGGTGGTCATGGGCGTCCGCAGCTACGTGCGCACCCTGGGCCTCTGGCTGCCCTGGTACTTCTGGCTGACGGTGCTGCCGCTCTGGGCGGTGGTCGCCTACCGGCGCCACGAGCGTGGCCACGCCGGCCTGCGCGCCCTGGGACCCCCGGGGCTGCTCTGGCTGACGGTGGCGCTCATGGTGGTGAAGTACGCGCTCTTCAGTCCGGAGACCCGCCACCTGCTGCCGGTGCTGCCGGTGGTGGCCTGGGAGGGCGTGCTGCTGGCCGACCGCTGGCTCCGGCATCCCCGGGCGCCCCTGGCCCGCACGGCGGCACTGGCGGCCATGGCCGGCGTGGCGCTGCTGCTGTCGCCGCCGGGTCTGGGCGGCGAGGCCGGCAACATGACCACCGCCCGCGCCCTGGCCGGCCCCGTGGCCGAGACCGTGGCGCATCACGCCGACCTGCCACCCGGTCCGGTGTTCACCGACACCGCCGCGGTGCCCTGGCGCCTGGACCGCCCCGGCGTCTGGAGCCCCTACGACGAGGCCGTGGAGGCGGCGATCCGCCGCGAGGTCGCCGGCATGGCGGACGCGCCGTGGGTGCGCCTGCGCCTGGGCGCGGCCGGCGAGCTGCTCGTGCCGCCGGGCCTGGGCCCGTTGCCGGCGCCGGCCGACGCTCCCGGCGCGCCGGCTCCCGGCACCCCGCCCGACGCGCCGCCCGGGACCCCGCCCGGGACCCCGCGCTGACGCTCGCCCGCCGCTAGAACCCCGCCGCCTGCCCGTCCTTGCGCGACTCGCTGGCCCCGATGAGGATCCCGCGCTCGCGATCGATCATCACCGCCTGGTAGCCGCCGAATCCGCCCACGGTGGTGCCCAGCCGGTGGCCACGGTTCTCCAGGTCGCGCCGCTGTTCCCAGCCGAAGCCGGTCTCCAGGTAGACGGTGCCGCCGTCGGTCATCACCTCGCCGGTGGGCTGGCTGCTGCCGCGATGCACCACCCGCGGCGCGTCGCCGGCCTCCTGCAGGTTCATGCCGAAGTCCACCAGGTTCATCACCACCCAGGCGTGGGCCTGGGGCTGGGTGGCGCCGCCCATGACGCCGAAGGCGCAGAGCGGCTCCCCGTCGCGGGTGAGGAAGGCGGGGATGATGGTGTGGAAGGGCCGCTTGCCCGGGGCATAGGAGTTGGGACGACCGGACTCGAGGTCGAACAGCTCGCCGCGATCCTGCAGGCCGAAGCCCAGGCCCGGCGGGCAGACGCCGCTGCCCATGCCCCGGTAGTTGCTCTGGATCAGGCTGATCATCAGGCCGGACCGGTCGGCGGCGGCGAGGTAGACCGTGTCGCCCTCCTGCAGGGCCGGGTTGCCGGGGTCCACGCTGCGCAGGGCGCGGTCGTCCCGGATGCGGGCGCGCTGGCGGGCGGCGTACTCCTTGCTGATCAGCCCCTGCACCGGCACGTCGGCGAAATCCAGGTCGGCGTAGTAGCGCGCGCGGTCGGCGAAGGCCAGCTTCTTGGCCTCCACGAACCAGTGCAGGTGGTCGGCGGAGCCGAAGCCGGCGCCGGCGATGTCGTAGCCCTCCAGGACGTTGAGCATCTGCAAGGCGGCGATGCCCTGGCCGTTGGGCGGCAGCTCCCAGACATCCACGCCGCGGTAGCTGCTGCTGACCGGGTCCACCCACTCGCTGCGGTGGGCGGCGAGGTCCTCGCGGGTGAGGTGGCCGCCGATGTCGGCCATGAAGTCGGCGATCACGCCGGCGATCTCGCCCTCGTAGAAGGCGTCGCGGCCGCCCGCGGCGATGGCCTCCAGGGTCCGCGCGAGGTCGGGATTGCGGAAGACGTCGCCCTTGCCGGGGGCCTCGCCGCCGGGCAGGAAGGTCTCCGCGAAGCCCGGCTGGTCGATGCGGCCAGGGACGTTGAGCTGCCAGTAGTGGGCGATGACCTCGGTCACCGGGAAGCCCTCGCGGGCGTGACCGATGGCCGGCGCCAGGACGTCGGCCAGGGGCAACGCCCCGAACTCGGCGTGCAGGGTGGTCCAGCCGTCCACGCAGCCGGGCACCGTCACCGGCAGCGGTCCGTAGGCCGGCATGCGCTCCAGGCCCCGGGCGCGCAGCTCCGCGAGGGTGAGCGATCGCGGCGAGCGCCCGCTGCCGTTGAGCCCACGCAGGCGCTGCGCGTCGGGGTCCCAGACGATGGCGTAGAGGTCGCCCCCCAGGCCGCAGCCGGTGGGCTCGGTCAGCGCGAGGACCGCGTTGGCAGCGATGGCGGCGTCCACGGCGTTGCCGCCCTGCCGCAGGATCTCCAGCCCCGCCTGGGTGGCCAGGGGCTGGCTGGTGGCCACCATGCCGTGGCGCGCGAGCACCTCGGAGCGGGTGGCGAAGGCCTTGCCGGTGATGCGGTCCATGGCGACTCCCGGGATGGCGGCCACGAGGCCGGCGAGCAAGAGCAGGAGGACACGGGAGGGTCCGGATGGGCAGGGGCGCATGATCTTCTCCTCGGATCTCAGAAGCGACGGTCGAGATGGGCCTGCAGCCAGCCGGCGGACCGCTCGCCCAGTTCCTCGCGGACCCAGCCGGCGCCCAGGCTCCAGGCGCCCCCGCCGGCCAGCCGCCGCCAGGTCAGCGTGATCTCCTGGCGCCGCGCCTCCTGCGGCAGGCGGCCGGGCATGGCCCAGGCGGCAGTCCGGCCGCGGACTTCCCACTCCTCGGCGCCGGACGCCGGGCGCCAGCGCAGCAGGACGGTCCAGGCCTCGACCGCCCCGCCCAGCGGATGGCCGAGCACCGTGCCGCGGTGGGTGAAGCCCTGATCATAACCGCCGTTACTGTACCACAGGACCCGGGGATGTCGCGTCTCGAGGTACTCGGCGGCCAGATCCCAGCGATGGCCCACCAGTTCCACGCCCGCCAGCGACGCGGGCGCGCTGATCTGGGGGATCATCGGCAGTGCGCGGTGCGGCAGGAAGTCCTCGCCGCCATACTCCCAGTACAGCCGGCCCGCCGCCGACGGCAGCAGCGGCCAGGGCGCCTCGCGGAAGCGCACCTCCATGGCCAGCGACATGATGCG
Organism: uncultured Fibrobacteraceae bacterium; assembly: GCA_964637835.1. Taxonomy (GTDB): domain Bacteria; phylum Krumholzibacteriota; class Krumholzibacteriia; order LZORAL124-64-63; family LZORAL124-64-63; genus Glo-17. The sequence continues at coordinate 50,857 of CAZWYF010000008.1, read as the reverse complement.
GTCGGTGACCGGCCCGTAGTCCACCTCGTTCCAGGTGGCGTCCAGCAGCGGGAAGTTCGCCTGCAGCAGGTCCGGCCAGAGCGCGCGGCCTTCCCGGGAGGCGGCCATGACGGCGTGGGTGAGCGTGGTCCGCCACCAGGACGTGTGGTTCCAGGTCGCCAGCCACTGCATCAGCAGCGGATGGGCGCGGTGCGACTGGCGGCCGCCAGGCGTGTCGGAGGAGACGGTCTGCTCGCTGGTCACCCCCGCGCGCAGCAGCAGGTGCGCCGGGGCCAGCGGCCGCAGGAAGCCGGACCACCGCAGGGGCGCGGTCCGGCGCAGGACCACCTGGGGAACGCTGGCGCCGGTGGCGGTCAGCGTCAGGCCCCCGCCGTCGAGACCCGGACCCACGCTGGCCGGAAACAGGCCGGCGGTGAGGGCCCACCGACCCAGCCGCGCCCCGAGAGCGGCGCGGGGAACGGTCACGTGCCACGCCTGGTCCACCCGGGCGTCCGCGAGTGCCGGCCGGCCGGTGGGCCGCGGCCAGCCGGGGTAGCCCAGGAAGGCGTCCGTGGGACGACCGGTGGTGCTCAGCGGCCCCTGCAGGCGGGGGGCCAGCCCGAGCCAGAAGCGTCCGCTCCAGCCATCCACGCCAGGCTCCAGACGCAGGCGCAGGCCGCGGCCGGAGAGGTCGGCCTCGTTGCCGGCCAGATCGCCGGGCCCCAGCTCGAAGAGCCCCACGCGACCGGTGCCCAGCAGGTGGAACTGCGGTGGGCGGCAGGGGCAGGAGTCGTCCCGCCAGAGGCCGCCGGCCAGGCCGTGGCGCCAGAGCAGCCAGGCCAGCTGCCGACGCTGCGCGGGCTGGATCAGGCCGGGACCGCCGCGCTCGCGCACGCGCACCAGCAGGTCGGTGATCTCGCCGGCGGACACGGGCCGGTACGGGGGCGGGAACTCGCCACCGAGCAGCGCCAGGCGGCCGATGGTGTGCCAGGGAACGGCCCGCGCGTCCGGCTCGCGATGGCCGCCCGCGACCCCGGCCGCCTGCAGGCGGTCCCACACGCGGTGGAAGTCTTCGGGCGCGGGCAGGTCGGCGGTGGGCAGGTCGGCGGTGGGCAGGTCGGCGGTGGGCGGATCGGCGGCGGGCGGATCGGCGGCGATCGCGGGGACGACCGCGCCGGCG
>CAZWYF010000008.1:40682-49598 GCA_964637835.1 uncultured Fibrobacteraceae bacterium | reverse complement strand
GGGCGGATCGGCGGCGGGCGGATCGGCGGCGATCGCGGGGACGACCGCGCCGGCGAGGACCAGCGCGGGGACGAGCAGGACGCTCAGAGCGCCAGCGCGCAGACCAGCCCGCCCACCAGCCAGATGGGCGCGATCACGAAGAGCAGCGCCGCCGGCAGCGCGGCGCCCAGGATCAGGCCGCCGAGCAGCAGTAGCGGCAGGCCGAGCACCAGGGCCAGCAGGCCCTTGGTCAGCAGCAGCGCCAGCTTGATGGGCAGCAGGATCAGGCCGAAGGCCAGCTTCAGCAGACCCAGCACCAGCGAACCGGCGAAGATGAGCACCAGCAGCACCACGATGGTTTCCAGGAACATGGCACATCCTCCAGGTCGAACGGAACGGCCCGGCCGGGGCCGCGGGATCATCTACGCAGATCGCCATCACGGGTTGCATCCCGGCGACCGCTCCGGCGATCATGGTCTCTACCCCATCGGCCGGCCCGGTATTCGGCCGGGAATTCCGTGACGATTTGGACTTCATTTCAGTTTGTTTTTTGTGCTATAATCACAACGGCTGCTTCCCTGGAGACATCTCGGGCCGTGGAACGCGCGCTATTCCTTCTCTGGTCCGGGCGGACCTTGGAAGCAGCTCCCACCTCCATCAGGCATGGATGCAGGACGGGCGGCGCACCTGGCGCCGCCCGTCCATCTCTGCCGGGTCCCGGGGCCGTCCGCGGTGGTCCCGCGGACTCTACCGCCGGAACAGCGCCGGGTCCACCGTGGGGTTGGCCTCGAAGGCCGTCACGGTGACCTGGCCGAATTCCTCGTCGTCGTGCTCGATGGTCAGGCTCCCGGGGAGCTTGAAGCCGTCCATCTCCTGGTACTCCTGCACGTAGACCTTCTGGGTCACCGGGCCGCCGGTCATGGGGTTCTGGGCCTGGCTCTGGACCATCACCAGCATGCCGGTCTCCTGGTCCAGGAACATGACGGTGGGCTCGTCGTCGAACCGCACCACCACCGGCACGCAGGACTTGCCGTCGACCACCATGGGATCGAGGGCCTGGAACTCCAGCTCGTCCACCCGGCGCAGGATGACCAGGGTGTCCTGCTCGATCTGGTCCCTGGTGGCGGCCACCTGGTCGGGCGTCATGTCCTGCTCGCCGGACATGCCCTTCGCCCAGCCCTCGTCGCCGGCCAGCACCTGCACCTGCTCGCCGAAGGGCAGCTTGGTGACCATGTGCATGTGGTCGGGCAGCTGGACGGTCTGGTCGAGGGTGATGTCCAGCTCGCCCATGGGACTCTGGATGGTCATCTCGGTGGCCTGGTGGTAGGCCTTCAGCTCATCGAAGGCCTCGCCGCCGGTCCTGGCCCGCAGTTGCCGCATGAGTTCCTTGCCCGCCGCCAGGCTGGCCGGCGTCGGGGCGGGGATCTCGAGCTTCGGCGTGGGCGCGGGGATGGTGATGTCCACCTCGTTGACGGCGCCGAAGACGGACAGGTCGCCGTCGAACTCCTCGGGCGACCCCACCGCCAGGATGCTCAGGCGCTCCGGGTGCCAGACCTTCTGCACGGCCGCGTGGACGTCCGCGGGGGTCAGGGTCTTCACCGCCTCCTGGTACCGCTGCAGGAAGTCCGGCTGGTAGCCGTACATCTCGAAGAGGACCAGCCGGTCGAGCACCTCGCGCTTGGTGTCGTAGCTGAACACCTCGCTGTTGAGGATCATGTCCTTGGCGAACTGCAGCTCCTGCTCGCTCACCGGCTCGGCGAGCATGCGCTCGATCTCCGCCAGGATGGCCTGGGCGGCCTCCTGGACCGACTCGTTCTTGGTCATGGTGTAGGCCATGAACGTGCCGGGGAAGCGCCAGCCGGTGCCCGAGGACGCGCCCACCGCATAGGCGAGGCCGCGGTTGGAACGGATCTCCTTGAACAGGCGGCTGTTGAAGCCGCCGCCGAGGATCTCGGCGCCCACGCGGATGGCGGCGTAGTCGGGGTGGTCGTTGCGCACGCCCTTGTGGCCGAGCAGCACGGTGGCCTGGGTCAGGCCGTCCTTGGCCGCCACGTTCACCGTGCGCGGCAGGTCCGGGACCTGCGGATCGGCCGGCAGCGGCGCCGGGGCGGACTCCCAGTCGGCGAAGGCGGCCTCGATGCGCCGGGCCATCTCCGGGGCGTCGAAGTCGCCGATCACCACCAGGTAGACGTGCTCGGGATGGAAGTAGGCCGCGTGGAAGGCCTGCATGTCCTCGCGGGCGACCGCCTCGATGGTGTCGTACTCGGGATGGCGGGCCAGCGGGTGGTCCGCGCCGTAGATCACCTTGGGCGCCTCGCGCATGGCGATCTGCATGGGCTCGTCGTTGCGGCGGGAGATGGCGCTCTTCTGCTCCTGCCTGGCGAGGTCGATCTTGTCCTCGGCGAACCGGGGCCGCATGAGGATGTCCGCCAGCAGTTCGAGGCCCAGATCCACGTCCTCGGTCAGGCAGCTGAGATAGGCGCCGCCGGTGGACTGGCCCACCCAGGTCTCCACGCTCATGCCGCGGGCCTCGACCAGGGCGTCGATGTCGTCACCGGTGCGCTCGCCGGCGCCGCCGGTGCGCAGGACGGTGCCGGTCATGCTGGCCAGTCCCAGCTTGTCGGCGGGCTCGTAGATGGAGCCCACGCGGATGGTGGCCGACAGCTGGATCATGGGCACGAAGCGGTCCTCGGCCAGGTAGAGCACCATGCCGCTGGGCAGCTCCACCCGCTCGAACTCCGGCATCGCGAACTCGTTCAGCTCCGGGATCCTGATCTTCTCCCAGGGTTCCTCGGCCACGGCGGGCGAGGTCGTCACCGCGACGGTGATCAGCACTGCCAGCAGGGCCAGGGTCTTGCGCGTCGTCGTCATCACACGTCCTTTCTCAGCCAGCCACAGGCGGCTACGATTCCACGTTCTCGCTCATGGCGACCGAGCGGTTGGTGCGCTTGAAGATCTCCGTGGCCACGCGCTGGATGTCCGCCACGGTGACGGCCTCCATGCGCTCGATCTCGGTGAAGAGGTCGCGCCAGTCTCCGGTCATGGCGTTGGTCATGGCCAGCTGGCTGGCCAGGCCGTCGTTGCCCTGCACGCCGCGCAGGAAGTCGGCGCGGGCGCGGCGCTTGACGCCGGCCAGCTCCTCCTCGGTGACGCCCTCGTCCACCAGGCGCTGGATCTCGGCGAGGACCAGGTCCTCCAGCTCGGCGGCGGAGACGTCCTTGGCGGGGATGCCCATGATGGCCAGCAGCGTCCGGTAGCGGATCCCGGGATAGCCGGCGAAGCTCATCACCTGGACGGCCTTCTGCTGCTCCTTGACCGCCGCGGTGTGGAGGCGGCTGGTGCGGCCCTGGCCCAGGATGTCGGCGATGGCGTTGTAGACCGGCCAGTCGGGATGGTTGACGCCCTCGATCTTGTAGCCCACCAGCAGCAGGGGCTGGGCGTCCTGCTCGATGACCAGGCGCTTCTCGCCGAGCTGGTCGGGCTCGAAGGTCTCCATCTCCACGGGGGTGCCGCCCGGCACGTCGGAGAAGTACTTCCTGGCGTACTTCTTCACGTCCTTCGTCTTGACGTCGCCCACCACCGCCACGGTGATGTTGGGGCCGATGTAATGCGTGTCCCAGAACTCCTGGGCATCGGTGCGGTCCATGCTCTCGAGGTCCGCCATGTAGCCGATGGTGGAGTGGTGGTAGCCGTTGGCGTCGAAGGCCAGGTTCTGGAACTGCTCCATGAAGAGCTTGCCCATGGGGCTGTTGTCCACCCGCATGCGGCGTTCCTCGGTGACCGGGCCGTCCTTCTCGGTGTAGAACTCGCGCAGGACGATGTCCGACATACGCGACCCCTCGAGGTAGGCCCACAGCTCGAGGCGGTTGCTGGGGAAGCTGTAGAAGTACTGGGTGAAGTCCACCCAGGTGGAGGCGTTCATGCCCACGCCCCCGTTCTTCTCGACGATCTCGCCGTACTGGTTGCTCACCACGAACTCGCGCGCCTTCTCCTTGGCGGCGTCGAACGCGGCCTCCAGCTCGGCCAGCTTCTCCGGGTCGGCGTGGACGCCCTTGTTGCGCTCGGCCTTCAGGGCGGCGAAGGCGTCGCACTCGGCCTGCATGGCCTCCAGCTCGTCATCGATGTCGGTGGTGCCGATCTCGCTGGTACCCTTGAAGGCCATGTGCTCGAGCAGGTGGGAGATGCCGGTGATGCCCCGGACCTCGTGGGCGCTGCCCACCTTGACCACGGTGCGGAAGGAGAATACCGGCACCGAGTGGTCCTCGAGGACCAGGAAGGTGATGCCGTTGTCGAGGGTGAACTCCTGGACCTGGCCCTCCAGGTCCTGATAGGTCTGCGCCGCGGCCGCCAGGGCCACGAGCGACAGGGCCGCCACGAGCAGGACGGCGCGTCGGGGATGGATCGACATGGGCGTGGAGCCTCCAGGGGTTGGACCGGCCAGGGGACGACCGATCCGGTGAAACGGCGGGCGCGGGGCCGGCCGGAACCTGCGAAGACGTGGGCGGTGGCGATCGGATGACGCCCCAACGCTACGCAAGCTGAACAGCGGTGTCAAAAGCTCCCGGAACCGGGAGGACGGCTGAGGCAGCGGCTGTCCCGGTCGCAGAAGCGGAACGGGCTGGCCGCGGCCCGGCGGATGCCGATGCGCGGGCCCACGGCGATGGCCGCCGGTGGTGGCCCCGTCGCGATCCATACGCGTCCCGGGGCGGGAAGTTCCGGGCCGCTGGCTGGTCGGCCGGCCAGCGGCAACCCGTTCCAGGCGCGGTCGATACCGAGGGCCTGGCAGAGGCGCCCGGGCCCCGCGCCCAGCTCGCGCGGGTCGGGACGACCCCGCCGCGCGGCCATGATCGCCTCGCCCACCACCGGTTCGATGGCGCGCAGCAGCACCGCGCCGGCGCGGCCCCGGGGCCCGGTGACCGCGTTGAGGCAGTGGTGCATGCCGTAGCTGAGATAGACGTAGGCGTGCCCCGGCGGGCCGAACATGATGGCGCTGCGCGGCGTGGGGCCGCCGGCGGCGTGGCTGGCGGGGTCGTCCTCGCCGAGGTAGGCCTCCACCTCCACGATGCGGCCGGCGCAGGGCTCGCCTCCGGCCGGCCGGGCCCAGAGCAGGCAGCCGAGCAGTTCCCGCGCCACGGTGAGCGTGTCGCGGGCGAAGAAGCGGCGCGGCAGGGGACGGCGGGCGGGACGCGGGCTCATCCCTGGCGATCGAGCTGACGGCGGCGCAGGGCCAGCACGCCCAGGGCGGTGGTCGCCGCCACCACCAGCAGCAGGACCGCCGCCGAGCGCCACTCCGGTACGGGCTCGCGCTGCACGGCGTTGTCGAGCAGGTACTCCAGCACGCCACGCAGGTCGGTCGGCTCGGTGTCGGGCCATTCCACCAGGTTGCGCAGGTGGAACCGCAGGGTCCACTCCTGGATCCGCTGGGGGATGCCCGAGACCATCACCTCCCAGCCGAAGGCGAAGATCAGGGCCGGGATCAGGGGCTTCTTCACCGCGGCGCCGAACATGCCGAACAGCGCCGTGTAGGCCAGGGCGCCCAGCAGCGTGACCACGGTCATCTCCGCGTGCAGGCGCACCATGTCCAGGGAGAAGGAACCGAAGCCGCCCACCAGCAGGGTGGTGAATACCGCCGTCTGGGAGAGCAGCACCATGACGCAGGCCACCACGGCGGCGGCCAGGATGCGTCCGAGGTAGAGGGCGTGGCGCCGGAGCGGGCGGGTCCAGAAGTAGACCAGGGTCCCCTCGGCGATGGGTTCGCTGATGGCCGGGGCGCCCACGGCCATGGCGGTGACCGGCAGCAGGAACACCACGTAGACCTCGCTGGAGAGCAGGGCCATGAGCAGCTCCGGGTCGAGTTCGCCCGGGTACCAGAACTTCACGGCGATGAGCAGGAGCACCGGCAGCATGAGCAGCAGCGCCAGGCTCAGCAGCCGCTTGCGCCGGGCCAGCTCGCGCCAGGTGGCGGCGGCCACGGCGAGGATGGCGACGGCGTCGGCCAGGGGCGGCGGCGCGCCGCCGACGGCGGGGCCTGGGGACGTGGTGCCGGGGGTCGGGTTCATGGGCTCTCCCTCAGTCTCCGGTCAGGTAGCTGAAGACCGACTCGAGGTTGTCGTCCAGGGTGTGGATCTCCTCGATGGCCAGGCCGGACTCGAGGAGCATCTGCGGCAGCGCGCGATAGAACGCCATGGCGTGGTCGGTGCGGACGATGACGCGGTCGTCGCCCTCGTACTCCACGCCCACCACGTGCGGGCGACGGACCAGGTCGGCCGCCAGGGCCCGGGGCTGGTCGCTGCGCAGGGCCACCACCGTGGGATGCTCGGGGATCAGGTCGCGGATCTCGGTGACGTCGCCCTCGGCCAGCACCTTGCCGCGGTGGATGAGGATGATGCGCCGGGTCATCTCCTCCACCTCGGGCAGGATGTGGCTGGAGACCAGCACGGTGCGGCCCTCCTCCCCCAGGTGGCGGATGGCGAGCACGGCGTCGTGGCGGCTCTCGGGATCCATGCCGTTGAGCGGCTCGTCCATGAAGAGGATGTCCGGATCATGGGCCAGGGCCTGGGCCAGCTTGAGCTTCTGGCGCATGCCCTTGGAGTAGCCGCCCAGACGGCGGCCGGCGGCCGCGGTGAGCTCGAAGCGGCCGAGCAGCTCGTCCACGCGGGCGCGCACCCGCGGGCCGGGCACGCCCGCCAGCCGCACCAGCATGGTGAGGAATTCCCGGCCGGTGAGCCAGCCGGGCAGGGCGTCGCTCTCGGGGCAGAAGCCCACGCGGCGATAGAGGCCCACGTGCTCGCGCAGCGGCAGGCCGTCGAGCAGCACCTCGCCCCGGCTGGGCGTGATCAGCCCCGCCAGCAGCTTGAAGAGGGTGGTCTTGCCGGCGCCGTTCTGACCGAGCAGGCCCACCACGCCGCCGCCCACCTCCAGCGAGCAGCGCCCCACGGCCACCACCTCGCCGAACCACTTGCCCACCTCGCGGGCCTCCAGCCGGATGGTGTCGCGATCGCTCATGCGACCACCTCCACGGGCCGGACCCGGGCGCGCAGGACGGCCGCGGCGCCGGCGGTCATCATGAGGCAGAGCACCAGGCTGATCCAGGGCGAGAAGGGCAGGCGGGGCTCGCCGCCGAGCGCCAGGACGCCGGCGTTGGCCCAGTGGCCCAGGAAGTCCGCGTACTGCAGCAGATCCACGTTCAGGCCGCCGCCCATGCCGGCCACGGCATCGCCGCCCAGGCAGAGCACCGCCCACCAGACGATCACCAGGACCGTGCGCGTCCCCAGGCTGCTGAAGGCCAGCATGATCAGCGAGAGCGCCGTCCCCGTCAGGAGCGTCAGGAGCGTCAGCCGCAGGGGAGTCAGCAGCAGCAGGTCCAGTCCCGCGGCCGTCGGCTCGATCAGGTACGCGAAGAGACAGAGCAGCAGCGCCGGCACCAGCGTGATCGCCAGGTACCCGCCCAGGATCACCAGCGCCTTGCCGGCCAGGTAGTCGGCCAGGCTCAGCGGCCGGGAGAAGTAGAGCGACAGGCCGTTCTCCTCGCGGTCGCGGGCGATGAGGCCCGCGCCGAGCATGGCGACCACCAGGAAGACGAAGAAATCCTGGCGCTCGACGAAGGTCAGGAACCCCGCCGGGCTGATGTCGCCCCAGCCCACGCCGGCGGCCAGCTCGGCCAGCTGGCCGGCCTTGGCCTTGGTGTAGACCTGCACGCCCATCACCAGCGCCGGGACCCACGCCACCACCAGGACGGCCAGGTTGGCGCGCTTGCGCAGCGGCGCGGCCAGCCCGCGGCGCGCGATCACCCACCACGGCGGCGCCGCGCGCAGGCCCGAGGGTTGCCAGTGGGTGTAGCCTCGCTCGTGGACCGGCATCAGCTCTCCTCCTGCCGGATGAGGTCGTGGAACTGGTCGGCGAAGGTGACCGGGCGGCGGCGCAGACGGCGCGGCGCGTAGTCGCAGGCCGCCGCCAGCTCCAGCAGCTGGCGCACCGCGCGGGCGGTGGGCGGGCCGTCGCCCGCGGGCAGCGCGTCCAGATCGATGAGCGCGGTGAGGTGGCGGCCGTCCTGCTCCACGGTCCTGGCCAGCCGCCGCAGGCCGGCGACGAACGCCTCCTCGTCGCCGAAGCCGGTGATCTCGAAGGCGTGGGTGCCGGTGGCGTCGCGGCCGGAGACGGTCTTGCGGTCCAGGAGCCGCCCGCGCCGCAGCACGAGGATCTCGTGGCAGACCGCCTCCACGTCCGCCAGCAGGTGGGTCGAGAGGATCACGCCCATGCCCTTGCGCCCGGCGAGGTCGGCCACCAGGTCGAGCATGTCGGCGCGACCGCCCGGGTCCAGCCCGCTGGTGGGCTCGTCCAGGAGCAGCCAGCGGGGGTCGTGCACGAGGGCGCTGGCCAGCTTCAGGCGCTGGCGCATGCCCTGGCTGTAGGTCTCGCACGGGCGGTAGCGCTCGTCGCCCAGGCCCACGAAGTGCAGCACCTCGTGGGCGCGCTGCATGGCGTCCTGGCGGGGCATGCCGGCCAGCTCGCCCAGGTAGGCCACCAGGGCCACGCCGCTGAAGCCGGGGATGATGCCCCCGCGCTCGGGCATCCAGCCCAGCAGGGCCCGACCACGGCGGGCGCGGCGGGCCATGTCCAGACCGCCCACCTCCACCTGGCCTGGCGAGACGCCGATCTGGCCCATGAGCGCCCGCAGGAGCGTGGTCTTGCCCGAGCCATTGGGGCCCAGCAGTCCCACGGCGCCGGGCGTCAGCTCGAAGCTCACGTCCTGCAGGGCGGGGTCGCGGCGGTAGGCGAAGGTGAGGTCCTTCACCCGGATGGTCACGGGAGGCTGTTCGCTCATCGGGCGCGGCTCCGATCGAGGAGGTTGCCAGGGCACCGGAACCAGACTACGTGCGGCGTCGGCCGGGGTTGCAGTCCGGGGACCGCGATCCCGCCGCGGTGGCCGGTCGGGCG
>CAZWYF010000008.1:0-40582 GCA_964637835.1 uncultured Fibrobacteraceae bacterium | reverse complement strand
GGCCGGTCGGGCGTCCTGCCGGGCGGTCGGCGTTCAGGCCGGCTCCTCCTCCAGGAAGTAGTTGAAGTCCTCGAATTCCTCGGCATGGAGGATCTCGCAGACGTGGGCCGGGCTGTGCGCGTGATAGAGCTGGGTCTGGATGTCCGGGTCCGACCCCACCGAGCGGGCCAGCGCCGCCAGGACCTCCAGGTGCCGCTTGCGCTCGTGCGGCGGCACCACCAGCAGGGCGATGCAGTGGACGGGCAGGCCGTCGGGTGTCTCGAGATCCAGGCCCTCGCTGCTGATGGCCATCACGCCCATCACCTGCGGCACGTCCTCGAACTCGGCATGCGGCACGAAGAGCCCGCGGCCGATGCACGTGGACATGGCCTGCTCGCGGCGGACCACCTCGGCGGTGAGCGCCTCGCGGTCCACGGCGGTCAGGCGGTTGCTGCGGACCAGCAGGTCCACCAGGGCGGCGATGGCCTCCTGCTTGGACCCCGCCCGGAAGTCGGTGACGATGTTGTACTCGTGCAGGAAGTCGATGAGGCGCGGGCGGTCCTTGCCCAGGTCGCCGGAGCGCCGCAGGGCCCAGCGGGCCGTGAAGGGGCCCAGGATCTCGTTGAGCGCCACGGTGGTCACGCCCACGGCGAGGAAGAGCTCGCCGACGGTGTCGTAGAGCGGGCTCTCGCGGACCTTCAGCAGCAGCGCCACGGCCACGCCGGCCTGCGGGATGAGCGCCAGCCCCAGGTTCTCGCGCAGGGACCGCGGGGCCGTGGACATGGCCATGGCCAGCCAGGCGCCGCCCACCTTGCCCACCCCGCGCGCCAGGATCACCACCAGCGAGACCAGCCCCGCCGGCGCCAGGTACGTCAGGTCGAACTCCAGGCCGGCGACGGTGAAGAACACCGCCAGGATGGCCGGCTCGAAGGCGGCGAACGCGCGGTGGCCCACCTCCTCCTTCTCGTGGGCCAGGTTGGCCAGGGCGGCCCCCAGGAACAGGCAGGTCAGCAGCGAGGAGACGCCCATGGCGTCGGCCACGCCCACCGCCACCAGCAGCGAGACGAGCGAGACGGTGGCCAGCTTGTCGGGAGCGTAGACGTGCCGGCTCAGCGCCGCGGTGATGGCCCCGACCCCGCCACCGATCAGCACCGCGCCGGCCAGCTGCTGCAGCGGCGCCAGCAGGATCGGCCCCAGCCCACGGCCGGTCGCCTCGGAGGTGACCTGGACCGCGGTGAAGGCCATCTCGAACAGCGTGATGCAGGCGATGTTGTTCAGCGCCACCGCCGCCATGAGCGTGGAGACGAACAGCCCCCGCGAGCGGGTCTCCTTGACCACGGCGACGATGGTCGCCGGGGCGGTGGAGACCGCCAGGGTGCCCAGCAGCAGGGCGAACTGCCAGTTGCCCAGTCCCAGCAGCAGCACGGCGGATGCGACCAGCGCCGGCGGCAGCAGCGCCTCGGCGAGCACCAGCCGGCCCAGGCGGGGCGCCGCCGTCTTCAGGCGATGCAGGTACAGGTGGCTGCCCACCGCCATGGCGATCAGGCCGAGCGCGAAGTCGATCACCGGCGCCAGGGCGACGGTGGTCTCGTGGGAGAACACGCCGAGGATCGAGGGCCCGAGCATCACGCCGGCCAGGATCTGGCCCGTGACCGCGGGCAGATGCAGGCGCCTGGCGCCCTCCCCGCCGAGCAGGCCGGCGAGGGTCAGCAGCGCCAGGATCACCAGTTCGTGGCCGAGGAACGTCGACAATGCCATCTCGCTTCGCTGGTCCGTCGCGGCCCCGTAGCATACCCGGTGCAGCGAGCGTGGCAAGGATCGGCTGGCCCCGGGCAGGATTTCGAGTTGGCAAGCTCCGCCCCGGCGGCTAGGATCGGACCGGTAACGCTCGCCGGCTCGCTCGACCCGCCGGGGAGCCGGCCGGACCGCCCGTGTCGCGGCGTACCGGAAGAGCCGGATGTCCGGCGCTGGGAGCGTCATGCAGAGGATCCTGGTGATCGACGACGAGCCGGACGTGCGCGATTTCCTGGTCACCGCCCTGCGGCGCGCCGGCTACGAGGTGATGGCCGCGGCCAATGGACGGGAGGGGATCCACGCGTGCCGCCGCAACGCGGTCGATCTGGTGATCACCGACCTGGTGATGCCCGAGAAGGAGGGGCTCGAGACCATCATCGAGCTGAGACGCGAGTATCCGGGCGTCGCGGTCATCGCCATCAGCGGCGGGGCGCGCGGCAGCAACCGTACCTATCTGAATGCCGCCGAGCTATGCGGCGCCGACCGGGTCTTCGGCAAGCCCATCGCCCCGAGCACGCTGGTGGCCGCGGTGCAGGACATCGTCGGGCCGCCGTCGGGGGCGGAGGAGAGCCGACCCGATCGTAACTGAATCCGCGGAGGCAATCGTATGGCCACCGTCCTGGTTATCGAAGACGATCAAGAGGTGCGCGACTACCTGGTGGCGGTGCTCGGCCGGGCCGGTCACGAGGTGTCGGCCGCCGCCAACGGCCGCGACGGCGTGGCCGCGTTCCACGACCACCCCACCCAGGTGGTGATCACGGACATCATCATGCCCGAGAAGGACGGGATCGAGACCATCCTCGATCTGCGACGCGAACACCCCCAGCTGAAGGTGATCGCCATCAGCGGCGGCGGCCGGTCCACGCCGGAGAACTACCTCCACTCCGCCCGGCTCCTCGGGGCCGACCGGGCCATCCGCAAGCCCTTCAAGAACGAGGAGATCCTCGCGGCCGTGCGCGAGCTCAGCGAGGAATGATCCCGGCGACCTGCGGTCTTGCCTGCCGGGCTGCGGTGGCGATCTTGTGCGCGAGACACCATCACCGCTGACCGGAGTCCGCGCCATGTCCCGTGCCCCCCGCCACCACCCCGCCGCCCGCGCTGGCCGCCGGCTCGCCGCGATGGTGCCGCTGGCGGTCAGCCTGACCGCCGGCCTGACCGCGAGCCTGACCGCGAGCCTCGCCGCGGGCCAGCCCGCTCCCCCCGGCGAGGAGCGCCCCGCGGGCCTCCCCGCCGTCACCGATTCCATCATCGTGGTGGGCGGCGACACGCTCTTCGTGGTCGCGCCGGTGGACGTCCCTGGCGGCCGGGTCGCCGCCGCCCTGCCCGGCGCGATCCGCCCGGTGGCGGTCCAGGACGCCGGGGATCTGGCGTCCGCTCCCCTGCGTGCGATCCCCGACGCCCTGGCCACCGAGCCGTCGGTGGTCACGGGCCAGCGCCAGGCGTGGGGCGTGCAGTCCGACCTCTCCATCCGGGGCTCCACCTTCGAGCAGGTGCGCGTGCTGCTGGACGGGATCGACGTCTCCGACCCCCAGACCGGCCACCACAGCCTGAACCTCCCCCTGGCCCTGCGGGACATCGCCCGCCTGGAGATCCTGCCCGGCCATGGCTCGCTGCTCTTCGGCGGCGGCGCGCTCGGCGGCACGGTGAACGTGATCCCCGTGGCGCCGGCCCGCGGCACCGGCGGCGAGGTGGGCGCCATGGGCGGGCCGGACGGGACCTGGTCGGTCCATGGCGACCTGGACCTCTCCCTCGACGGCCCCGCGGCCCCGGGCCGCGACCCGCGGGCCCCCATCGCCGACCAGGGACGGGGCCTGCGCGCCTCCGCCGGGCGTTTCCGCACCGACGGCCACACGGTGGACGGGGCCTGGAGCGGCCGCGACGCCGACCTGGCCACCGCCACCCTGCGCTACCTCGACGCGGCGCCGGGACGCCGCAGCGACGTCCTCGTCGGCTGGGCCGATCGCCGCTTCGGCGCCCGCGACTTCTACGCGCCCACCGCCGGGTACGAGGAGACCGCCACGCTGGTGGTCACCGCGCGCCATCGCCGGCAGCTGGGCGACCTGGTGATCGAGCCGCGCGTGGCCGGCCGCCGCCACCGTGACGCCTTCACCCTCTGGCGCGATGCCCCGGACCGGTACCGGAACCGCCATGTCTCTCGCCGTCTGCTCACGGGCGTGCGCGCCGCCTGGCCCCTGGACCGGCACTGGACCCTGGCCGGCGATCTCGAGGGCGCCTACGAGGACCTCGACTCCGACGGCATCCGCGACGGCGCCCCCGCCCCCGCCCTGGGCGACCGCGTCCGGCGCCAGGCGGGCGGCGCGCTGCAACTCGCGCGCCATGGCGAGCGGTGGCGCCTGCAGCTGGGTGGCCGCGTGGACCTGCGCGACCGGTGGTCGCCCCGCGGTCAGCTCGCCGCGGCGGCCGCCTGGCAGCCCCGGCCCGCATGGACCGTGCATGCCTCGCTGGGCTCGGTCCACCGCGTCCCCACGTTCACCGAACGGTACCACGAGGATCCCTACAACCGGGCCGACCCGGCCCTGGCCCCGGAAGAGGCCTGGGCCTGGGACGCCGGCATCCGCCACGACGGCGGCCCCTGGCTGGCGTCGGCCACCACCTTCGCCCGTCACGAGGATCAGGTGATCGACTGGGTCCGCGCACCCGGCGACACGGTCTGGGTGGTCCGCAACGCCGCCGAGGGCCTGGTACGCGGTGTGCAGCTGGACGCGGGCTGGCGTCACGGCCGCGGCCACGCCGTCACGCTCGGCTACCAGTACCTGCACAAGGAGCTGAACGTGCCTGCCGGAGCGGAGGCGAAGTACGCCCTGGTGGTGCCCCGGCACCACCTGACCGGTCAGGCGTCCGTGATCCTGAGCCCGGAGCTGCAGCTGGTGGTCACCGGGCGCTGGCTCGAGCGCACCGGCGGCGACGCGGCCTTCGCCGAGGCGGTGGTCCTGGCGGCCAGGCTGACGCTGCAACGCGGCCCCTGGACGCTGCGGCTGGACGGCCAGAACCTCGGCGACCGTCGTCACGCCGAGATCCCGGGCGTCATCATGGCGGGCCGGACGTTCCTGCTCTCGGCCGCGCACCGCTTCTGAGGCCGCCATGGACTTCTCGCACTTCCTCGCCCGACTGGGGCCCGACCACCGCCGGCAGCTGACCGCCGAGCTGACCGCCATGATCCAGCCGCGGCGGCTGGCGCGCATGGACGCGGTGCTCGCCGCGCGCACCCGCCGCCTCGCCGTTCTCTGCGAGGACCTCTACCACCCCCACAACGCGGCGGCGGTGCTGCGCAGCGCCGAGTGCTTCGGCGTGCAGGACGTGCACGTGGTGGAAGACGCCCACCGTTTCCGTCCGGGCGCCCGCTCGGCCGCCGGCGCGGACCGCTGGCTCACCCTCCGCCGGTGGCCCGACCTGGCCGCGGCCACCGACCATCTCCACCGCGGCGGCTACCGGCTCGCCGCCACCTCGCTCGACACCGGCAGCGTCGATCTGGATACCATCCCCCTGGACCGTCCGGTGGCCCTGTTGCTGGGCACCGAGGAGACGGGCCTGAGCGAGGCGGCCCTGGCGGCGGCGGATCTGCACGTCCACGTCGCGATGGTGGGATTCACCGAGAGCCTGAATGTCTCGGTCACCGCCGCGCTCTGCCTCGAGCGGCTCACCAGCCGCCTGCGGGCCACGCGCCAGGACTGGCCGCTATCGACGCCGGAACGCGAGGACCTGCGTCTGGTCTGGCTCATGGAGGAGGGTCCCAAGGCACGGTCGCGCACCGTGCAGCTGCTGCGCGAGTGGGGTCTGGTGGGCGCGGCCACGGACGGCTGAGCGGCCGCCCCGACGTCCGGGCGCCCGGCCGGCATCCCGCCGGCCGGGCCTCGCCACCAGTGGCCGGCAGCCGCGTCAGGACCGCAGTTCCTCGCGATCGCGGAAGTAACCCAGCGCCTCGGGATTGGCCAGGGCGTCGCGGTTGGGCACCTCCTGGCCATGGATCACGCGCCGGACGGCCAGCTCGGTGATCTTGCCGGAGATGGTGCGCGGGATGGCCGGCACCGCCACCACCCGCGCCGGCACGTGCCGCGGCGTCTCCTCCTCGCGGATGGCCGCCCGGATGCGCTCGCGGAGCGCGTCGGTCAGCTCGACGCCCTCGCGCAGGTGCACGAAGAGCACGATCCGCTGATCGTCCTGCCAGTCCTGGGCCGTGACCAGGGACTCGCGCACCTCGTCGAACTGCTCCACCACGCGGTAGATCTCCGCGGTGCCGATGCGCACGCCCCCCGGGTTGAGGGTGGCGTCGCTGCGGCCGCGGATGATCACGCCGCCGTCGGGCCGCAGCTCCGCCCAGTCGCCGTGGCACCAGACGCCGGGGAAGCGGTCGAAGTACGCGGCGTGGTAGCGGCGTCCGCCGGGGTCGTTCCAGAAGCCGGTGGGCATGCTCGGGAAGCTGCGCGTGCAGACCAGCTCGCCGGGCTCGCCGACCACGGGCCGGCCAGCCTCGTCGCGGACCTCCACGGCCATGCCCAGGCCGCGGCACTGCAGTTCGCCGCGCCGCACCGGCAGCACGGGACTGCCCAGGGCGAAGCAGCTGATGATGTCCGTCCCGCCGGAGATGCTGCTCAGCTGCAGGTCGGCCTTCACCGCCCGGTAGACCCAGTCGAAGGTCTCCGGCGCCAGGGGCGAACCGGTGGAGAGCACGGCGCGCAGGGCGGCGAGGTCGTGGGAACGACCGGGCTCGAGGCCGGCCTTGTCGCAGGCGGCCAGGTAGCGGGCGCTGGTGCCGAAAACGGTGACGCCCTCGGCCGCGGCCAGATCCCAGAGGGCGGTCTGCGGCGCCATGGGGGCGCCGTCGTACAGGACCACGGTGGCGCCGGTGGCCAGGCCGCTGACCAGCCAGTTCCACATCATCCAGCCGCAGGTGGTGAAGTAGAGGAGGCGATCGCCGGGGCCGAGGTCGCCATGCAGGCGATGCTCCTTGAGGTGCTGCAGGAGCGTGCCGCCGGCCGAGTGGATCATGCACTTGGGCAGGCCGGTGGTGCCGGAGGAGTACATGATGTAGAGCGGGTGATCGAAGGGGGCCTGGTGGTAGGTCAGCGCGCGGGCCGGCGCGGCGTCCAGCCAGCGGGTCCAGGTCACGGCGCCGGCCGGGGCGTCCAGATCGGACGCGGGATGGGGATCGAGGAAGGGCACCACCACGGTGGCTGCCAGGTCCGGGAGCTCGCGCTGCAGGCGCGCCACCGTCGCGGTGGTGTCGCACCGCTTGCCCGCGTAGACGTAGCCGTCGCAGGCGAGGAGCACCCGGGGCGTGATCTGGCCGAAGCGGTCGAGCACGCCCTGGGCGCCGAAGTCGGGCGAGCAGCTGGACCAGACCGCCCCCAGGCTGGCGGTGGCCAGCATGCCGATCACCGCCTCGGGGACGTTGGGCAGCAGGCCGGCCACGCGGTCGCCAGGCGCGACGCCGGCGGCCGCGAGGGCGGCGGCGCAACGGGCGACCTCCGCCCGCAGCTGCGCGCGGCTCAGCTCGCGGCGGGGCCCGTCCTCGCGGCCGGCGATGAGGGCCGGGCCCTCGCCGTCACGCTCGAGGAGGTTCTCGGCGAAGTTCAGGCGCGCGCCCGGAAACCAGGCGCTGCCGGGCATGGCGTCCGGATGATCGAGGATGCGGTCGGCCGGCCGGCTGGCCCGCACCGCGGCCCAGTCCCACAGCGTGGCCCAGAACTCCTCGCGATGGTCCACCGACCACGCGAAGAGCGCGTCCCAGCGGGAAAGATCCCGGCCCCAGCGACGGGACGCCGCGGCGGCGAAGGCGGTCACCTGCGCGGCCGCGCGACGCTCGGGATCCGGCTGCCAGAGGATGGGATTCATGGTCGCCTCCGGTCGCGCCGCTAGTCCTCGTGCGCGGGCAGCACCGCGCCACGGACCTCGCCGAAGCCCACCCGGTAGCCGTCCCCCTGGCAGTGGCCGGACATGATCACCGCGTCGCCGTCCTGCAGGAACCTGCGTTCCTCGCCCGAGGGCAGCTCCAGCGGCTCGGTGCCCCGCCAGGTGAGCTCGAGCAGGCTGCCGTAGCTGCCGCGATCCGGACCGCTGATGGTGCCCGACGCCAGCAGATCGCCGGGACGGACGTTGCAACCGGTGACGGTGTGGTGCGCCAGCTGCTGGTGCATGGTCCAGTAGAGGTGCTTGAAGTTGCTGCGGCAGATCACGTGCGGGTCGGACTGCTGCTCGGTGGTCAGGGCCACCTCCAGGGCGATGTCCACCGACGTCGAGCGCTCGCCGCGCAGGTAGGGCAGGGGCCGGGGATCCTGTTCCGGCCCGGGCGTCCGGAAGGGCTGCAGCGCCTCCCAGGGCACGATCCACGGCGAGATGCTGGTGGCGAAGTTCTTGGCGTTGAACGGACCGAGGGGCTGGTACTCCCACTTCTGGATGTCGCGGGCGGACCAGTCGTTGACCAGCACCAGGCCGAAGATGCGGTCGTCCGCCTGGTCCACCGTCAGGGGCGTGCCCAGCTCGGTGGCCGGCCCGGCGGTGAAGAAGCCCATCTCCAGCTCGAAGTCCAGGAGCTTGCAGGGGCCGTGGATGGGCTGCTCGGCATCCGGGGGCAGCATCTGGCCGCGCGGCCGGCGCACGGCGGTGTCGCTGGCCACCACGCTGCTGGCGCGGCCGTGGTAGGCCACTGGCAGGTGCAGCCAGTTGGGCATCAGCGCGTTCTCCTCGCCGCGGAACATGGTGCCCACGTTGGTGGCGTGCTCGCGGCTGGAGTAGAAGTCGGTGTAATCGCCGATGCGCACCGGCAGGCGGACCTGGACCGTCTCGATGGGCAGCAGGACGCGGCGGCGCAGGGCGGCGTCGTCCCGCAGCTCGGGGTTGTCCGCCCGCAGCAGCTCGCTCACGCGCGCGCGCACCTGCCGGCGCACCGGCGCGCCGAGGGCCATGAACTGGTTGAGCGCATCCCGGGCGAACACGCTCGACGGCAGCCCCGGCGCCGAGAGCAGTTCCGCGTCCTGGAGCAGCGCGAGGTCCACCACCGTGTCGCCCAGGCGCACGCCGCAGCGGGCGTCCTCGCCCGGCGGGGCGAAGACTCCCCAGGGCAGGTTCTGCAGGGGGAAGTGGGAGTCCTGTGGAACGGTCACGAAGCTCTCGAGGGCCGGGTCGCAGGTGGGATCCATCAGCAGGTTCTCCGTCTCGATCGGGGTGAGGCCCGGCCTTCAGCCGAGCATGTGCAGCGCGCGCAGGTCGGTGACGGGCTCGTCGAAGGAGCAGCTGCCGTAGCCGCCGAGCATCCCCTCGCGAAGGGTCGCGATGCGCGCGGCGGGCACCAGCGTGCCGCGCCAGGCGAAGCCGGAGGCATCCAGCCGGAACGACCGCGCATCCGTGTCGGCGATCACCGGCTCGAGCTCGGCCGCGCTCAGGCCGTGCGCGTGGGCCAGCAGGGCCGCGCCATAGACGTTGAGAAAGCCGTGCATGGGCTCGCCCGCCACCTGGCCCATGCCGCGGACCGGATGGTGCAGGCCGGCGGTGAACTTCAGCGGGACCTCCAGGTCGCGCGCGCGGGCGATCACGGACGCCACCCGCGCCACGGGCGGGATCAGGTCGGGGGTCACCCCGCCGCAGCGCAGCTTGCCGCCCAGCCGCGCCAGCGGATGCTGCGCCTGGCGACGGCCGAGCGCGAGGAGCAGCTCCTCGTCGCGCCCGGGCGGCAGCTCGACGTAGGTCTCCAGGGCGGTCAGTTCCGCGTCCCACTGCCGGGCCACCAGCTCGGCCAGCCAGGCGCCCGCCGGCCTCTGCGGCCCGGGCCGGAACTCGAGCGCCTCGACGCGCACGGCCGGGGTGCGCGATGCGTGGGCCGCCACCGGTGCCAGGTCGTCGAGCGTGACCAGCAGCGAGAGACGGAGCGGGCGGTCCCGGCCCCAGGGACCGTCCAGCCAGGGCTCCAGCTCGTCGAGGCGCCGGGCGGGCAGCACGAAGCGGCCGAGCATGCCGGCCTCGGCGCTCCGCAGGTGACGGTCGTAATCCCGCAGGGCGGTGGCCAGGTCGAGCTCCGAGGGCGGGAACAGCCCGGCGTAGTCGATCAGACCGGTCAGCAGCGAGATGGTGGCGTTCACGCGCTCAGGCCTCCTCGTCGAGCCAGGACCGCTGGTAGTCCGGATCCTCGCACGCCAGCGAGGCCGCCGACACCTGCAGCGGCCGGAAGGTGTCGACCATGACGGCCAGCTCGGTGGTCTCCTTCTGGCCGATGCTGGCCTCGGTGCGGCCCGGCTGCGGGCCGTGGGGCAGGCCGTCCGGATGGAGCGTCAGCGAGCCGTAGCTGATGCCCTTGCGGCTCATGAACTCGTCGTTGCAGTAGTAAAGCAGCTCGTCGGACATGACGTTGCTGTGGTTGTACGGGGCCGGCACCGCCTCGGGGTGGTAGTCGTACAGGCGCGGCACGAACGAGCACAGCACCCAGCCGTCCCCCTCGAAGGTCTGATGCACCGGCGGCGGCTGATGCAGCCGGCCGGTGATGGGCTCGAAGTCGTGGATCGACAGCGCCCAGGGATAGTAGTAGCCGTCCCAGCCCACCGCATCGAATGGGTGGTGGTCCAGCGTGAGCATGTGGTGCTCGTTGTTCTTCTTGATCACCAGCGAGAACTCCCCGGGCTCCTCCACGGTCACCAGCCGGCTCGGCGGCCGGATGTCCCGCTCGCAGAACGGGCTGTGCTCCAGGAGCTGGCCATGCTCGTTGCGGTACCGCTTCGGCGTGCGCACGTGGCCCTGGCTCTCGATCACCAGCAGGATGGGCTCGCTGCTCCAGTCCAGGCGCCAGCGGTGGATGATGCCGCGCGGGATCACCACGTAGTCGCCGGCGGTGACGTCCAGCTCGCCGAACTGCGACTCCAGCACACCGTGGCCGCGGCTGAGGTAGACGATCTCGTCGCCCTGGCTGTTACGGAAGAAGAAGGGGTCCTCGACGCGCGGCCGCGCGAGGCTGAGCGCGATGTCGCCGTTGAAGACCAGGGGCACGCGGCCGGCCACGGCGCTGGGACTGGTCATCTCCAGCTCGTGGGTGCGCAGGTGCCGCATGCGCAGGGTGGTGTCGGGATCGGCGTCCCAGCGGCGCTCCCAGACCTTCTCCGTCCTCAGGATGGAGGTGGGCCGGCGCACGTTGTAGACCAGCGACTGCAGCCCGGTGAATCCCAGGTTCCCGATCAGGTGCTCGTAGTGGATCCCGCCGTCCTCCTTGCGGAAGACCGTGTGGCGCTTGCGCGGGATCTCGCCCAGGCGGTGATAGAACGGCATGGTTTCGCTCCCTGCTGCGGACTAGAGGTGGCCGCGCCTGGTCTGCTCGCGCTCGATGGCCTCGAACAGCGCCTGGAAGTTGCCCTTCCCGAAGCTGTCGCTGCCACAGCGCTGGATGACCTCGAGGAACAGCGTGGGCCGGTCCTGCAGCGGCCGCGTGAACAGCTGCAGCAGGTACCCGTCCTCGTCCCGGTCCACGAGGATCTTCAGGTCGCGGACCTTGTCGCGATCCTGCTCGATCTCCCCCACACGGTCCCAGACCGTCTCGTAGTAGCTGTCCGGCACGTCGAGGAACTCGGCGCCGTTCTCGCGCAGGATCCCGATGGTGTCGAGGATGTTGTCCGTGCGCATGGCCACGTGCTGGACGCCCGCGGTCATGTTGAAGTCGATGTATTCCTGGATCTGGCTCTTCTTCTTGCCCGGCGCCGGCTCGTTGATGGGGAACTTGATGTTCCGGTCCGGGTCGGCCATCACCTTGCTGCGCAGGGAGGTGTAGTCGGTGCAGATGTCCTTGTCGTCGTAGCTGACGAACTGGGAGAAGTCGAAGACCTGCTCGTAGAAGTCGCACCAGTGCTGCATGCGCTCGTGCTCGACGTTGCCCACCACGTGGTCGATGCAGTGGATGCCCACGTGGTCGGCCTTGACCACGTCCACGCCGAAGCCCGGCAGGAACCCGGCGTAGTCGCCGCGCTCGATGAAGCTGTGGACGGTGTCGCCGTAGGTGCGGACCGAGGCGCGGCGCACGGCGCCGTCGGCGGCCTCCACGTCGTGGGGCGCGACCACGGAGGTGGCGCCGCGCGCGAGGGCGGCCGCGTAGGCCTCCCGGCAATCGGGCACCTCGAAGGCGATGTCGCGGACACCGTCGCCGTGGATGCTGAGCCAGACGTTCATGGGGTTGAGGTGCGTCAGGGGGGAGCTGAGCACCATGAAGATGTCGCCCTGCCTGAGCGCGTAGCTGGCGCGGTCGTGGACGCCGGTCTCCGGACCGAGGTAGGCGACCTGGTCGAAGCCGAAGCACTTGCGGTAGAAGTACGCGGCCTGGCGGGCGTTGCCCACCCACAGCTCGATATGATGGATCCGCTGGAGCTTGACCGCGGGCGCGGGCGCGCCGTCGTGCGCGGGAGCGGTGGTGGTCTCGGACATGAACAGGGACCTCCAGAAACAGGGGGTCGCGCCAGGACTCAGCGCTGGTTTGCTGACCGAAAGGATACGACTACTCTCGCCTGTCGGCATTGTCAACGCGCCGGACCGGCTGCAACCTGCCCGCCGCGGGCGCGTATGCGCCACAGGTCCAGCAACCCGGAGAAAGCGAGCCCCGTGTCCCGCAATCACCTGCGCGAGATCGCCGGCCTGAGGCCGGGAGAAGGAGCCGCCGCCTTCGCGGCGGCCGTGATGTTCTTCTGCCTGATGACGGCCTACTTCATCCTCAAGCCCGTGCGCGACGAGATGGGGATCGCCGGCGGCGTGCGCAACCTGCCCAACCTCTACCTGATCACCCTGGCGGCGATGCTGGTGGCCGCCCCGCTGTTCGGCTGGGTCACCCGCGGCCGGCGGCGGGAGGTGTTCCTGCCCCTGGTCTACCGGTTCTTCGGCCTGAACCTCCTGCTCTTCTTCGCCGCGCTGCAACTCCTGCCCGGCCGCGAGCTCTGGATCGGCCGCGCCTTCTACGTCTGGGTGAGCGTCTTCAATTTGTTCAGCCTCTCGCTCTTCTGGGGATTCCTGGCCGACGGCCTGGGCTTCCGGCACGGCCGGCGCGTCTTCGGCGTGGTGGCCGTGGGCGGCACCGCCGGCGCCGTGCTCGGCGCCGGACTGACCGACCAGCTGGTGGGCGTGGTGGGACGGTTGCCGCTCTTGCTGGTCTCGCTGGCCTTCCTGGAGGCGGCCGTGCGGCTGGTGGGGCCGGTGTCGCGGCGCTGCGACCGCCTGCGTGGCGAGGGCGACGAGCCGCCGCGCCCGGTGGCGCCCGGCCTGCCGGACCGGCGTTCGCTCCTCTCGGGGATCACGCTGGTCAGCCGCTCGCCCTACCTGCTGGCGATCTGCGCCTTCCTGGTGCTCTACAGCCTGGGCTCCACGTTCCTCTACTTCGCCCAGGCGTTCATCGTCTCGGCCGCCACCGAGGTGCGCGCCGAGCGCGCCCAGCTCCTCGCGCGCATCGAGATCTGGGTCCAGACCGCCACCCTCGTGACCCAGCTGACGCTCACCGGCCGGGCGCTGCGGCGCCTGGGCACCGGACCGGTGCTGGCCGCGCTGCCGCTGCTCACCGCCCTGGGCTTCGTGGCCCTGGGCCTGTGGCCCACCCTGGTGGTGCTGGTGGCCTTCCAGGTGCTCCGCCGGACGCTCAACTACGCGCTGGTCAAGCCGGCGCGCGAGAGCCTCTACACCCCCCTGGCGCCCGCCGCGCAGTACCGCGCCAAGAGCTTCATCGACACCTTCGTCTACCGCGGCGGCGACGCCCTGGGCGCCGGGGCCTTCGACCTGCTCGCCGGCCTGGGCCTGGGCCTGTCGGGGATCGCCTTCGCCGCGGTGCCGCTCTGCCTGGTCTGGGGCCTGGTGGCCGTCCACCTGGGACGGCGCCAGTCCGCCCTGGCCGGCGGTCGCCACGGGGACGACCCCGCCGTGTCCGCCCCCGCGCCCTCGCCGCCGGCGACCGCGGCGCCCGTGCCCGGGTCGGGCGCCTGATCTCGCCCCGGCGCCGCGTCCGCGCCCCCTGCAGTTTCGGGTTCAAGTCGCCTCCCGCGACGCCGATATCCCGGAGGTATCGACACCCATGGGTTCACCCCTGCGAGGATCGCCGACCATGCGTGACAAGCGCCGCCACCAGCGCCCCAAGAGCCCGCATCGCATCAACGTGCTCTCGGCCACGGACGACCGGATCCTCGGCCGGCTCGTGGACGTGACCGCCGGCGGCCTGATGTTCCTGACCGAGCGCGAGTACGACGAGGGCATGGTGCTGCAGCTGCGGCTGCCGCTGCCGCGGATGGCCAACGGCAAGACGGCCATCGAGGTCGAGGGACCGGTGATCTGGACCCGCGAGGACGACAACCCCCGTTTCCATCGCGTCGGGCTTCGCTTCGACCAGCTCGGCGCCGAGGAAGCCTATATCATCGAGACCGTGCTCCAGCGACTGCATCTGGTCGGCTGAACGCCGGATCGCGAAAGGATGGCCATGGCGAGGAAAGACCAGATCCTGCTCGAGTCCGGCACCAACGAGGTCGAGGTGCTCGAGTTCGAGCTCGACGGCCAGGGCTTCGGGGTCAACGTGCTCAAGGTGCAGGCGATCGAGCAGTTCGACACCTCCCGCGTCACCGAGATCCAGCTCTCCCACGACGCGGTGATCGGGGGCTACCACTACCGCGACGGCGTGATCACCCTGGTGGACCTGGGCCGGGCCCTCGCCGTGGGCGATCCCGACCAGGACGTCCTCGCGCCGGCCGAGGCCGCCGCGGTCCAGGAGGCCCTGGCGGCCGTGGGTCCCGTCCCCGACGACGTGCGACCCGATTCCGGGGACCGGCTGGCCGACGCGGCGGGTCGGGCGGCCGAGACCGTGGAGACCCGGATCGTCCTGGTGCTCGAGTTCAACGAGCTGACCACCGGTTTCCTGGTCAGCGGCGTCAACCGCATCCATCGCATCAGCTGGGATGCGATCAGTCCCCTCAGTCCGTTCCTCGCCCAGGTGGAGAGCAAGTTCACCGGCTCGCTGAACATCGACGGCCGCGAGGTCCTGGTGGTGGACATGGAGCGGATCCTGGCGGACATCCTGCCCAGCACCGGGGCGGCGTACATCATCCGCGAGGCCGAGGGCGACCGCGCGGCGCCCACCGAGGAGCAGCGCGCCCAGGTGCCCGTGGTGCTGGCCGAGGACTCGGTCACCATCCGCGCCGTGCTGACGCGCGAGCTGCAACGGGGCGGCTACGTCCAGGTGGAGGCCTTCGACAACGGCGAGAGCTGCTACCACGCCCTGCAGGCTCGCGTGGAGCAGGCCCGGGCCGAGGGCAAGGATCCCGCCGCGGCGGTGGGTGTGCTGGTCTCGGACATCGAGATGCCGCGCATGGACGGCATGACGCTCTGCAAGCGCACCAAGCAGGACCTCGGCCTGGCCGACGTGCCGGTGGTCCTGTTCTCCTCGCTGATCAACGAGCAGATCGCCATGAAGTGCGAGTCGGTGGGGGCCGACGCCTACGTCAGCAAGCCGCGGTTCAACGAGCTCCTCGAGCTGGTGGACCGTCACGTGTTCGGACGCTGAGCGGCGACGGGAAGACGGGCGGAGGAAGCCGAGGGCGGGCCTAGTGCTCGCCCTCGCGCTCTGCGCCCTGGTAGAGGCGGTCGATGATCTCCCGGTGGCGCTCCTGGATCACCTTGCGCTTGAGCTTCAGCGTGGGTGTGATCTCGCCATGCTTGAGGCTGAAGCCCTGGTCCAGCAGATGGAAGCGCTTGATGCGCTCGAAGCTGGCCAGGTTCTGCGACTGCCGCTGGATGCGCTCGCGGATGAACTCCACCACGGCGTGGTCGCGCAGCAGCTCGGCGCGGTCTGCGAAGCGGATCCGCTGCTCGCGGGCCCAGGCCTCCAGGGCCTCGAAGGCGGGCACCACCAGCGCGCCCACGTACTTGCGCCCATCGCCCACCACGGCGATCTGCTCGATGTAGTGGTCCTTGCCCACCTGGGACTCGATGTTGGCCGGCGCGATGTTCTTGCCGCCGCTGGTGACCACGATGTCCTTGATGCGATCGGTGACGCGCAGGAAGCCATCGGCATCGAGCACGCCCACGTCGCCGGTGCGGAGCCAGCCGTCGTCGGTGAACGTGGCCGCCGTGTCGGCCGGGCGGTTCCAGTAGCCGAGCATGACATTGGGCCCGCGGACCTGGATCTCGTCCTGGTCCCCGAGCCGGACCTCGACGCCCTTCACCGGACGACCCACCGATCCGAGGCGCAGACCGCCCGGGCAGTTGGCGCTGATCATGGGCGCGGTCTCGGTCAGGCCGTAGCCCTGGCAGACGAGCAGGCCCGCGGCCAGGAAGGTCTCCTCGATCTCCTGGGCCAGCGGCGCGCCGCCGGCGGCGAAGAAGTTCTTCTTGCCGCCCACCACGGCCCGGATGCGCCGGAGCACCAGCAGGTCGGCCACCTGCGCACGGAACCAGAGCCAGGGGTCCGCCGGCCGGCCCGCGAAGCGCCGGCCGTGGTACGCCTTGCCCACGCCCAGGGCCCAGTGGAAGAGCTTGCGGCGCAGGGGTCGTCCCCGCTCCACCTTCTCGAACATGGTGGCGTGGATCTTCTCGTAGAGCCGCGGCACGCCGGTCATGGCGGTGGGCTTGACCTCGGCCATGGCCTGGACGATCTGCTTCGGGTCCTGCAGGTAGCAGTTGGTGGCGCCCTGGTGCAGGATGTAGAAGGTCCAGGTGCGCTCGAAGGCGTGGCTCAGGGGCAGGAAGCAGAGCGAGCGGTCCTGCGGGCCGAGGGTGAAGCGGTCGTTCACCGCGTCGATCTGGTGGAAGACGTTGGCGTGGCTGAGCATCACGCCCTTGGGGTCGCCCGTGGTGCCGCTGGTGTAGATGATGGTGGCGAGGTCGTCCTGGCGGATGGCGTCCTGTCGGCACGCGATCTCCGCGTCGCCGGCGAGGTCCTCGGCCGCGGCGGCCCAGTCGGCGAAGCTCTCGACCCCGGCCCCGGGGTCGGCGGCGGCGTCGTCGAAGACCAGGATCCGGCGCAGGTCCGGGAGCTGGTCGCGGATGGCGAGCAGCGTCGCCAGCTCCTGCTGTCCGCCCACGAAGAGCACCTCCACCCCCGCGTCGCGCACGATGTGCGCCACCTGCGGCGGCGTGCTCGTGGGGTACAGCGGGACCACCACGCCCTGGGCGCGGAGGATCCCGATGTCGCAGATGGTCCACGCCGGACGGTTCCACGACATGATGCCCACGCGGTCGCCCGGCGCGACGCCGGCCGCGAGCAGCCCCCGCGCCACCGCCTGGACCGACTGCTCGAGGCGGGCGTAGGAGATGTCCGCCCAGTGGTCCCCGGCGCGGAAACGCAGGGCCGGGTGCTCGCCGAGCTCGCTGGCCCGGGCGGTGATCATGGTCGAGAGGTTCAGGCGCATGGGAATCCTTTCACCCTTCCGGGCACACCCAGTATAGGCAGGGGCCCGGGCGGGAGCCAAGCACCGATGGGCGGCGAGCGCGGGGTTCGCCGCCACCCCCGTGGGGCTCCCTGATCACGAAAACCCTCGAAAATCATACAGTTCCCTCATATCTGCATAACATCGCTCCCCGATCTTGAGGGTCAGTTCCGGGTTCCTCGGTGGCGTGTCGGGCGTCTGGCCTGGCCGCGCCCGGGGGGCCCGCCCCGTGAACCGTCATCCGTCGACGCGGGAGCGAAACCATGGCCCTGCAGCATTCCAGCGAGAGCGCCTTCCCGACGCAGAGCACGCCGCGACACCGGGAACTGGCCGTGCCCGTCTGGCCGGGAAGCGACGGTGGCCTGACCCGGCGAGTCGCCCAGGTGGTCAGTCACGTGGCCAGCCCGCCCGTCCTCGCGGCCGCCAGCGCCATCGCGGCCGCCGGCGTGGACGGGCGGCCGGTGGCGTTCCTCGCGGCCGGCCTGCTGATCCTCGTGGCCGTGGTCCTGCCCCTGGCGACGCTGGTCCGACAGTTCCGCACCGGCATCATCAGCGACCTCGAGGTCACCCGGCGTCAGGAGCGGCTCTGGCCGCTGCTGCTGACCACGACCTGCGTCGGGAGCGGCGCCGTGCTGCTCCTGGTGATCGGCGCCCCTCCGAGCGTGGCCGGCCTCGGCGCCATCCTGGGCGTGCAGAGCCTGCTCCTGCTGGCAGTCACCGGTTCCTGGAAGATCAGCGTCCACGCCTGCGCCGCCGCCTCGGCGGGCGCGCTCTGCTGGCTGATCGCCGGGCGGCTGGAGCCCGGTCTGGTGCTGGTCGGGCTCATGATCTGGTCGCGTCTGGCGCTGCGACGGCACTCGCCCGCGCAGTGTCTCGCCGGCGCCGCGCTCGGCGCCGGCTCCCTGATCCTGCTCTGGCCCCTGCTGGCCGGCTGAGCGCGGGTCGGCCGGGCGCTGGTCGGCCGGGCGGCCGCGCGGAGCTGCCGGCCAGCAGCAGCAAGGCGACGAGGTTCAGCCCGTAGAAGGTCACCAGTCGCCAGGCTCCCACTGCCAGCGGCGTCAGCCCCGCAGGGAGTTCCCGGCCGAACACGAGCACGAAGGCCGCCTCCGCCCCGCCCACCGCGCCGGGGGTGGGCACCAGCGCCATCGCCGTGAAGCAGAGCCATTGCAGCACCGCCGCCCGGACCGGCTCCATGGGCGCGCCGAGCCCCGCCAGCAACGCGGCGACGATGCTCAGCCGGCAGGACCACTGCAGGCCGGCCAGCAGGCAATTGCCCAGGAACACGCGACGACCCAGACGACGCGCCAGGGAAGCGTGCCCGCCGAACTCGCGCCACCAGCGGCGCAGCCGGACCCGCCGCCGGGCACCGCGCCGTCCTCGCAGCGCCAGCCAGGTCGCGATCGCCCCCGCTGCGACGGTCGCCAGGAGGACCAGGGACCCTTGCCCTGGCAGGACGGCGTCGGAGGTCTGGCGGAGCACGGCCGCGAACCGCGGCAGCAGGCCGGTGGCCGCCGCGGCCGTGGGGATGGCCACGGACATGAACACGGCGTCCTCCAGCGACCCGAGGGCGGCCAGCGCCGTGCCGCCGGAGGCGCCCAGACCACGGCGCGCGAGGGCGGCCACCTTCAGCGGCGCCCCGCCGATGGCCGAGGGCGTCGCCGCGGCGCCCAGCTCCGCGGCCAGGACCACCTGCCACGCGGCGCCGAGCCGGAACCCCGGCGCCAGCAGCCGCCCCCAGCGCCAGACGCGCACGGCGCCGATCATCAGGGGCGCCACGGCCAGCACCAGGGCGAGGATCAGCCACCGGGGCTGCAGTCGCAGGGAAGCGGCGAGCGCCTCGCGGTCGGTGGCCAGCAGGCTGTAGACCAGGTTGCCGGCCAGGCCGAGCACGATGATCGCGACCAGGCGGCGCGGGACCAGCGCGGCCGACGGAGGCGACGACGCGCGCGGCGGTGCGCCGCCCGCGGTCGTCCCCGGTGTCCGGGTCACCACTCCGCCGCGCGGGCCGCCGCGGCCTGCACCCCCTGCAGGGATCCTGGCGTCACAGGCCCTGGTGCGGCGTGCCGGTCGCCGTAGAGCTGGCGGAGCCGGGCGAAGACCGCGTCCCAGCCGCAGCGCGCCTCCACCCACGCCCGGGCGTGGCGTCCGCGGCCTCGCGGATCGCAGGCCAGCTGGTCCGCCATGGCGGCCGCCAGGCCCACCGCGTCGCCGGGCGGCGCCAGGGCGCCCAGGCCGGGCGGCACGCGGTCGGGCAGGGCCCCGGCCGCCACGCCCACCACCGGCAGGCCGCTGGCCTGGGCCTCCAGCACCGAGAGGCCGAAGGTCTCGTAGGGCCCGGCGGTGACGTAGAGGTCGGCCGAGGCCAGCAGGCGGGCCAGCTCGGCCCGGTCGCCGACGAAGGGCTGGACGGCAAGGGCGGGAAGCCGGGCGGCGAGCACCTCGAGCCTTGGCCGCAGCGGCCCCTCCCCCACCATGACCAGCCGCGCGCCCAGGTCGGCCGGCAGGCGACGGAAGGCCGCCACGAGCACCTCCACCTGCTTCTCCCGGTCGAGGCGCCCGCAGTAGACGAGAACCGGCCCGGCAGGCGCGGAGGGGAAGATCTCGCGCCAGATCGCCGGATCGCGCCGCGCGGGATGGAACACGTCCAGGTCCACGCCGAGCGGCACCTCCACCACGCGGCGGACGCCCATGGCGTCGAGCCGGCGGCGATAGGTGGGCGCCGCGGTGACCGTCACGTCGCAGCGGTTGTAGACGGCGCGGGCATACGCCTCGGCCAGGCGACCGGACAGCCGGCCGAGACGCTGCCCGGCGACGCTGCCCACCGACTGGGCCACGTACGCCTCGGGAAAATCCGCGTGATAGAAACCCACCACCATGCAGGATCGGTGACGGCGGCGATGCCGGAACGCCGGCCACGGCATGACGTAAGGGTTGGCCAGCTCGATCACGTCCGGTCGCTCGGCGGCCAGGATCCGGGCCACGCGGCCCACCCGCACGTTGAAGCGGTACGGCCGGTAGCCGGGGAGAAAGGGCGCGGCCACCTCGTGGATGGTGGAGAGACCCTCGCGGTGGACGCGGTCCTCCGCTCCCGGCATCACCAGCACGTGCTCGTCGACGCCCTGGCGCGCGATATCGGCCTGCCTGGCCTGGATGTAGGTGCGGATGCCGCCGCTGCGGGCGGTGAAGGACTGGACGATGTCGCAGATCTTCATGCAGACCCCGGTCGCTGGGGTTCGCGGAGGGCGAGCGGATCCCGACGACCCGGGGCGTCCGTGATGCTCACGGCTGGCGTCCGCTCCGTCTCGACCGGGACGCTAACCGCCATCCGTGAATGTCGCGTAAAAAACTTGATTCGAACCGGTTACGCGTGGCGACTTGACAACGAACTGACATGTTCTTCACCGCGATCTGACGCGATACCGCTACCTTCCCGCCGACA
Organism: uncultured Fibrobacteraceae bacterium; assembly: GCA_964637835.1. Lineage (GTDB taxonomy): Bacteria > Krumholzibacteriota > Krumholzibacteriia > LZORAL124-64-63 > LZORAL124-64-63 > Glo-17. Next base: position 19,996 of record CAZWYF010000008.1, on the reverse strand, counting down.
CCGAGATGGGCCAGGGATGGGCCATGGCCGGATCCAGGAGGTCTGCGGATGCGGGTCGCCATCTTCGCCGAGACGTTCCTTCCGAAGTGGGACGGGATCGCCAATACCACCTGCCGGCTGCTCGAGCACCTCGAGCGCCGGGGCGTGCAGTCGCTGATGTTCGCGCCCGAGGGCGCGCCGGCGCGGTACGCGGCCACCGAGATCATCGGCGAGCCGTGCTTCCCCTTGCCGTTCTATCCCGAGCTCAAGCTGGCCCAGCCGCGCGCCGGCCTGGGCGAGGAACTGGCCGACTTCCGGCCCGACGTGGTGCACCTGATCAATCCCTGCCTGATGGGCACGGCCGGCCTGCGCCGTGCGCGCGAGCTGGACGTGCCGGTGGTCGCCAGCTACCACACCGACATCCCCGGCTACCTGGACAAGTACAACCTGACCCTGTTCCGCGAGATGCTGTGGGGCCTCTTCCGCTGGATCCACAACCAGGCCGACCTCAACCTCTGCCCCACCGAGTGGATCCGGCAGCAGCTGACCGCCCAGGGGTTCGAGCGGCTGGAGATCTGGGGGCGCGGCGTGGACCACCGCCTCTTCGACCCGGCGCGTCGCACGGCGGCCTGGCGCGAACGCCTGACCGGCGGTCATGCCGACGCGCCGCTGCTGATCTACGCCGGCCGCCTGGCGCTGGAGAAGCGCGTGGACGTGCTGCGGCCGGTGCTCGATGCCGTGCCCGACGTGCGCCTGGCCATCCTCGGGGATGGTCCCGAGCGCGCCAGCCTCGAGAGACTCTTCGCCGGGACCGGGACGGTCTTCACGGGCAAGCTGGATGGCGAGGACCTGGCCAGCGCCTACGCCGCCGGCGACATCTTCACCTTCCCCGGCGAGAACGAGACCTTCGGCAACGTGGTGCAGGAGGCCATGGCCTCGGGACTGCCCTGCCTGGTGGCCGCCCACAGCGGGCTGCGTGACCGGGTCCGCAACGGCGTCGATGGCTTCCAGTTCGAGCCCGGCAACAGCGCCCAGCTGGCCACGCTGGTGCGCTGGCTGCTGACCGATGCGGACTACCGCCAGAAGCTGGCGCACGACGCGCTGGCCTTCGCGCGCAGCCAGACCTGGGAAGCGAACCTGGACGGGTTGCTGGAACGTTACGCCGCCACGGCGGCTGGTCGAGACCGGGAGCTCCTGGCCTCGGCGAGCTGACGCTCGACCGGCCCGGAGACCCGACCGGCGGGGGCGCGACCGGCGCCTCCGCCGATCACGTCGCCTCCGCCGATCGCCTCCTGGTCGATCGCCTCCTGGTCGATCGGGACGCCTCCCGCGGGATACCGGCGCTCATCCCGCGCGGAGCGCGGCCACCGCCGCCACCATGGCCGCCACGCGGTCGGGCGCCACGGCGCCCCGCCAGTGGCCGCCGTCCTTCAGGGCGGAGCCCACCACCAGGGCGTCGGCCGCCGCGTACGCGGCCACGCTGTCCGGCGTGATGCCCGAGCCGATCACCACCGGCAGGTCGCCGGCCTCGCGTGCGGCCGCGAGATCGGCCGGGCTGGTCGGCTCGCCGGTGGCGCCGCCGGAGATCACCACCGCGTCGGCGCCGGCGAACCCCGCGGCCCGGGCGGTCTCGGCCAGCGAGAGGTCCGCCGTCGCCGCGTGCGCCGCATGCTTCTTCTTGATGTCGGCGAGCACGGCCACGTGCGCCGCACCGATCTGCCGCCGGTAGCGCAGCAGCGGCCCCGCACAGGCATCGAGCCAGCCCTCGTCCGCCACGTGCCCGAACACGAAACCCTCCACGCGGACGAACTGCAGGCCCGCGGCCAGGGCCACGGCCAGAGCCTCCCGGTTGGCGCCGGCGAGCACCTGCACGCCCACCGGGCCGGGGAACGCCTCGGCGACCGCGGCGGCCACGGCCGTCATCGCGGCGGTCACCTCCGGCCCCACGCCGCCGCGGAGATAGGGCACGTCGTGCATGTTCTCGAGCAAGGCCGCGTCCACGCCCGCCTCGGCCAGGATCTCCGCCTCGGCGACCACCCGGGCGACGATCCCGCTCACCGGCAGGGCGTGGTCGGGCGTCCCCGGCAGCGCCGGGACGTGGAGCATGCCGATCAGTGCGGGGCGCGGGGTCCCGGTCAGGAATGGAAGCGTCATTGCGCCCCCACCGTCTCCTCGCTTTCCGCCGCGGCGGAGTCCGCCCTGGCCCTGGCCATCTGCTCCTCGTTCCAGGCCACGGCCAGATCGAAGAGGCCGGCCAGGGTGTCGGCCTGCCGGAAGAGCTCCAGGGCCTCCTCCAGCTGGGTGTCGCGCTCGATGGCCACGCGGTAGGCCGCCTCCGCTCCGTGCAGGCGGCGCACCACCTCGCGGCGCAGACCCCAGCGCAGGAAGTCCTCGTTGGCCTGCAGCAGGGAGTCGCTGAGCGAGAGGTCGAAGACGCCCAGGTACTCCTCGATGTTCTCGCGCTGGGCGAGGTACTCGCCGAAGTCGGCCAGGACGTCGTCGCCGGCGCGCCAGTCGCTGTCGATCTCCGGGTGGACGTTGGCGTAGTCCACCGCGTAGGCGAAGAGCGCCCCGTCGCGCTCGACGGCCATCTCGAAGTCGGTCAGGTAGCTCTGGTCGATCTCGATGTCCGGCGTGATGCCGCCACCGCCGTAGACCACGCGCCCGCTGTCGGTGTGATAGACCTCCTTCTCGAAGCGCGGGATCTCGCGCTCCTCGGGCGTCTCCTCCAGCGGCTGCTCCATGGCCATGGGCCCGTCGGGGCTGTCGGGGCTGTCGGCATTGAGGTGGTGGCCCTCGGTGTCGCGATCCTTGTGGATGCTGCGGCCCGACGGGGTGTAGTAGCGGGCGGTGGTGAGCTTGAGGGCCTCCTCCTCGTTGAGGCGGAAGACCGTCTGCACCGAGCCCTTGCCGAAGGTGGTCTTGCCCACCACCAGCCCCGCGTCGTGGTCCTGCAGCGCGGCGGCGAGGATCTCGCTGGCCGACGCGGACGACCCGTTCACCAGCACCACCATGGGCACCTTGCGGTAGGTCTCGCCGCGACGCTCGGCGTAGAAGCTCATGCTGTTGGCCGGCAGGCGGCCCTTGGTGTAGACCAGCAGCGTGCCGCGCTCGAGGAACAGCTCGCTGACGCGCTTGGCCGCCTCGAGCAGGCCGCCGGGGTTGAAGCGCAGGTCGAGGATCAGGCCCTCGGGATCCTGGGCGTAGAGCTGGTCCAGGTCCTCGCGCAGCTCGTCCACCGTGGTGCGCGAGAAGTTCTGGATCCGGATGTAGCCGATGTCGTCCATCATGAAGGCGTAGGGGACGCTCTCCACCTTGATGATGTCGCGGGTGATGGTCAACGGGATGGGCTCCTCGCGGCCGGGCCGCTTGATGGTGATGTTCACCTTGGAGCCCTTGGGGCCGCGCAGCTTCTTGACCGCGTCGCGACTGGAGAAGTCGTAGGTGGACTCGCCCTCGATCTCGATGATCTGGTCGCCGCCCTGGATGCCCATGTAGTAGGCGGGCGTGCCCTCGATGGGCGACATCACCGTGGGGTAGTGGTCGCGCGGCTGGATGGTGATCCCCAGGCCGCCGAACTCGCCCTCGGTGGACATGACCAGGTCCTCGTAGTTCATGGGCGGCAGGAAGACCGAGTGCTCGTCGAGCGTCTCGAGCATGCCGTCGACGGCGGCCTCGGCGATCTTCCGGGCGTCCATCTCGTCCACGTAGTTGAGCATGACGCGGTCGAAGACGTCCATCATCATCTCGGCCGCCTCGAGCTGCTTGGCCCGCCGGGTGCGGGGATCGGGCTGGTCCTCGGCCAGCGCGCCGGCGGCGACCCAGCCGCCCGCCGCGCCGAAGACCACCGCCAGCACCAGGGTGAAGATGAGCGGTCGTGGGAATCGGTCCATGGAACCCGTCCTTCGGTTGCAGAACGCCCGGCGGCGCGACCACCGGGGGCCGCCGCCAGGGCTCCGGGGAATCCCGGCTCAGAGGAATCTCAGCAAGCCATGTTCCAGCCGCGTCAGATGCGCCAGCGCCTGGTCGCGCAGCTCATCCGGCGGGCGGCTCGCGTCGAGGACCGCGAAGCGCGGCTGCCCCGATGCGGCGAGGGCCTGGTAGCCCTCGTAGACGCGCTCGTGGAACGCGAGGTCCTCGCGGTCCAGGCGGTCGGTTCGGCGCTGCTCGAGCCGGGCCCGGCCCTCGGCCGGCGGCAACAGGCAGAGGAACGTCAGGTCCGGCTGCAGGCCGCCGGTGGCGAACTCGTTCAGCCGCTCCACCAGCCGGTCGCCCAGGCCCCGGCCGAAGCCCTGGTAGGCCACCGAGGCGTCGGCGAAGCGGTCGCAGAGGATGATCAGGCCGGCCTCCAGCGCCGGCAGCACCTTCTCCCGCACCAGCTGGGCCCGGCTGGCCTCCATGAGCAGCAACTCGGTCTCCGCGCACATGTCCTGGGACGACAGGTCCAGCAACACGCTGCGCACGCGCTCGCCGATGGCCGTGCCGCCGGGCTCGCGCAGGATCAGGGGCTCGCCGCCGCGCTCGCCGAGGTGCGCGGCCAGGGCGGCGATGAGCGTGGTCTTGCCGCTGCCCTCCGGGCCCTCGAAGGTGATGAACAGGCCACGATGGGCCGGTTCGAGGCGGCGATGCGGTGTCACGGACGGGCCTCGCCCTCGTCGTCGCGCTCCTGGTCCCCTGGCCACGGCTCGTTGGCATAGGGATCGGTGCGGGGCCCGGGCTGCGGATCCGGCTCGCCGGGCGTCACCGGCGGCGTGGCATCCGGCTCGGGCGCCACGCGCGTGGGGGCGTCGGGGTCCTCGCCGGGCGCGGCCGGCGCCGCGGCCGGCTTGTCGGCCGGCGTTCCGGCCGGCGTTCCGGCCTGCCCCTCGGGCTGCGGCTCCCGCGTCCGTTCTCCGGGCGGCGGCGGACCGGGCAACTTGCCAGCCACGTGGACGATCCGCTGGATGGTGGTCAGCAGCGTGAGGATGGCCAGCAGCCAGAGGATGCCGTAGAGCACCACGTGCCCCAGCAATCCGCCCACGCCCAGGGCCACCACGCGCTCGGTGCGCTGCAAAACGCCCACGGTGCAGGTCTCGCCCACGCCCTCGGCCCGCGCGCGCACGTAGCTGGTGGCCAGCGAGCCGAACATCACCACCAGGACCAGGATCACCGCCCGCAGCCAGTTCTCCGGCACCTGGTCGGTATTCGACATGTACCAGATGGCCACGCCGGTCAGGTAGCCCGCCTCGCCGAAGCGGTCGAGCACCGAGTCGAGGAACGCCCCGCGGCGCGAGACGGTTCCCTGCAGGCGGGCCAGCGCGCCGTCGAGCATGTCGCAGGCCGAGCCGATCAGGAACACCAGCGTGCCCAGGAAGAGCAGCCCCTCGGCCACCATCCAGGCGCCCAGCAGGGCGATGACCGTCCCGGCGATGGACACCACCAGCGGGCTCACCCCCCAGCGATCGAGGGTGAGGACCAGTGGCCGCAGCCGGGCCCGCGCCGCGTCTTTCCAGTTGCCCAGATCCATGATCAATCCTCCGGTTCGGTCCCTCTGGAACCCCGCAGCAGGAGCACCAGTTCCCCCCGCAATCGCGGGCCGGTGAACTGCTCGAGGACCTCCGCGGCCGTGCCGCGGAGCGTCTCCTCGTGAAGCTTGGTGATCTCGCGGCAAACCGCCAGTTCCCGCCGCGGGGCCACCTCCATCAGGATCTCCAGCGTCGAGCGGATCCGGTGCACGCTCTCCAGGACGATCACCGTGCAGTCCAGATCCAGCAATTCCTGCAGCCATCGCGCCCGCGCGCCCCTCTTGCGCGGCGGATAGCCCGCGTAGACGAAACGATCCGGCTCGAACCCCGCCAGGACCAGCCCGGCCAGGGTGCTCGAGGGGCCCGGGACCACGCTCCACGCGCGGCCGGCCTGCCGCAGGGCCCGCACCAGGGTGAAGCCCGGGTCCGAGACGCAGGGCGTGCCCGCATCCGAGACCACCGCCACCCGCTCGCCGGCCGCGAGCCGGTCGAGGATCTGCGCCACGGCGCGTTCCTCGTTGTGGTCGTGGTACGCCGCCAGGGGCGTCCGCAACCGGTAATGCGCCAGGAGCCGCCGCGTCTGGCGCGTGTCCTCGGCGTAGACCACGTCGCAGGCGGCCAGCACGGCCAGGGCCCGCAGGGTGATGTCGCCCAGGTTGCCGATGGGCGTGGCCACCAGCCAGCACGACCCGGGCTCCAGATCCACCGCCGGGACCGTCAGGGCCGCGGAGGCGGCCGGCTGATCCGCCGACGTCACGTCGGCTCCGGCGCGGGACGACCGAGGTCGCAGCCCGGCGGCTGCCGGCGCTTGAAGGCCTGGCTGCGCATGCGGCCGGCCACCTTCTCCACGAGCGCGGGCGCGAAGCCCAGCGCCGCCAGTTGCCGCGGCTCCAGGCGCTCGTCCACCAGGTGGTGCAGCAGGCGGTCGGCGTCGGCGTAGCTGAAGCCGAGTTCCTCCTCGTCGGACTGTCCCTGCCATAGATCCGCACTCGGCGCCTTGGTGAGCACCACGCCAGGCAGTTCCAGGTACCGGGCCAGGAGACGGATCTCGGTCTTGTATAGTTGCGCCACGGGGTTCAGGCCGCAGGCCTCGTCCCCGTGCAGGGTGGTGTAGCCCAGCAGCCACTCGGTGCGGTTGCCGGTGCCCAGGACCAGGGCGCGGCGGGCCTGCGAGGCGTCGAACAGGGTGATCATGCGCACGCGGGCCATGACGTTGCCCCGGCGCACGGCGTCGGCGTCGGCGTCCGGCCGCGCGGCGAGGAAGGCGTCCACCGTCGGCGTGATCTCGAAGACCTCCGCCCGCATGCCGATGGCCGCCGCCACGGTCTGCGCGTCGGCCAGGCTGTCCGGATTGCTGGTGCGGTAGGGCAGGCACAGGCCGTGGACGCGGTCGGCGCCCACCGCACGCACCGCCAGCGCGGCGCTGACGGCCGAATCGATGCCGCCGGACAGGCCGACGACCAGGCCGTCCTGGCCGCTGGCGGCAAGGGTCTGGCGGATGAACGTCTGGGCGCGATCGGCCGCCTCGGCCGGATCCAGGGCCCAGGCAGGGCGCTCGGGTGCCGCAGGGTGGGTCATGGGGGCGTCTCCTCGGGTGGGCCGGTTCTGGTGGGCAAGATACCGCGGACCGGCGCAAAAGTCCCGCGCCGAATCCCCGACGCCCGGCACCGCGCGAAAGCAGCGGACCGGCCACCGCGAGGCTGGTTCAGGACCGCCGCCAGGTCTCCGGCAGCAGCAGCACCAGCACCGTGTAGATCTCCAGGCGGCCGGCCAGCATGAAGAAGACCAGCAGCCATTTCTCCCAGGCCAGGAAATGGGCGTAGTTCTCCGCCGGCCCCACCGAGCCCAGGCCCGGACCGATGTTGCCCAGGGTGGCGGCGGTCGCGCCCACGGCCGTGATCAGGTCCCGGCCGCCGAGGGTGAGGATCACCACGCCCAGCACGTAGACCACCACGAAGAGCAGGAAGAAGCCCAGGACGTTGGTGATCAGCGACGAGGAGACGGTGCGGTCGTTCAGCCAGAGGGTGGTGACCGCGCGCGGATGGACCAGCTTCTTGAGCTCCTGCTTGCCGGCCTTCAGCAGCAGGAGCAGGCGCATCACCTTGATGCCGCCGCCGGTGGAACCGGCGCAGCCGCCCACCGCCATCAGCACCAGCAGCACGGCGTGGGCCACCGGGGGCCAGAGCAGATAGTCGAACGTGCCGAACCCGGTGGTGGTCATGATCGCCACGGTCTGGAAGACGCCGTGGCGGATGGTGTCGTGCAGGGAAGGGAAGAAGCCTCCGGCCACCAGGGGGCCGATGATCAGGATGGCGGCCACCAGGGTCACCAGGCCGTAGAAGCGGAACTCCTCGTCCCGGCCGTAGACCGTCAGCTTGCCCCGCAACGCCTGGTAGTGGAGGGCGAAGTTCACCCCCGCGAGGAACATGAAGACGATGATGATCCAGTCCACGGCGGGGTTCTGGTACGCCCCGACGGAGGCGTTGCGCGTGGAGAAGCCGCCGGTGGCCATGGTGGCGAAGGCATGGCAGATGGCGTCGAAGACCGACAGGCCGGCCAGGTGCAGCGCCACCGCCTCGATCCCCGTCAGCAGCACGTAGACGCCCCAGAGCAGCTTGGCCGTCTGACGGATGCGCGGGGTCAGGCGCTCGGCCACCGGGCCGGGGACCTCCGCGCGGAAGAGCTGCATGCCTCCCACGCCCAGCAGCGGCAGGATGGCCAGGGCCAGCAGCACGATGCCCATGCCGCCGAGCCAGTGGGTGAGCGCGCGCCAGAAGAGCACCCCGTGGCTGCGGCCCTCGATGTCGGTGAGGATGCTGGCGCCGGTGGTGGTGAACCCGCTGATCGACTCGAAGGCGGCGTCGGTGTAGGCGGGAATCTCCCCGGAGAGCCAGGCCGGCACGCCGCCCAGCAGGCCGACGGCCAGCCAGCCCAGCGTGACCACGGCGAAGCCCTCGCGCACGCGCACGTCCCGGGCGCCGCGACCGAGCCACATCAGGGCGCCGCCCAGGATCCCGCCCAGGGCCCCCGCTCCCAGGAAGGACCACCAGTCCGCGTCGCCGTGGAGGGCGGAGACGCCCGCGGGCAGGAGCATGGCGGCGGCGGTCACCGCCAGCAGGAACCCCAGGACCCGACCCACGGAGATCAGGCTCACGGCTTCGCGTCCCCGGTGGCGAAGAACCGCTCCACGGCCGCCAGCCCGGACGGCAGGGCGAACACCAGGACCTGGTCGTGGGGCTTCAGGACGGTCTGCCCGCCCGGCGTCTCCACGCCCTTCCCCTTGCGGATCACCGCGCCGATCACGGCGTCCCGCGGGAAGTCCAGCCGGTGCAGGGGCACGCCCGCGGCGGCGTGGTCGGGGGTGATCTCGTACTGCAGGATCTCCGCGCCGGTGAAGCCCAGCTGCTCACCGGAGATGATGGCGCCACGCTTGACGAACCGGGCGATGGTGGCCGCGGTCGATCGCCGCGGCGAGACCGCCGAATCGATGCCCAGGCGCGGCAACAGCTCCACGTAGTCGGCGCGGTTGACCAGGCAGACGGTGCGGCGGGCGCCCTGGCGCCGCGCCAGCAGGCAGCTCAGGACGTTCACCTCCTCATCGAGACCCACGGCCACGAAGCCATCCATCTCGCCGATCCCCTCATCCACCAGCGGACCGGTGTCCACCGGGTCGATGTTCAGGACCAGGATGTGGTGCAGGGCCTCGGCGGCCTGGCGGCACCGCTCGGGATCCGGGTCCACCAGCTTGACCTTGACCCTGGCGGCGGCGAGGTCGCGAGCCAGCTCGATGCCCATGGCGTTGGCGCCGACGATCATCACCCGCTGCAGGGGTTCCTGCTGGGCGTGCAGATAGTACAGCGAGCGGTCCACCAGGCGGCGGGTACCGGTGAAGTAGATGGTGTCGTCGGGCTCGAGGACGGTGTCGCCGTTGGGGATGTGGGTGACGCCATCGCGCACCACGGCGGCCACCAGGGCGATGGCGCTGCCCAGCTCCTTGTTGAGCTGGCGCAGGCTCTTGCCGGCCACGTAGCTGTCCGGCTCGACGGTGGCCGCCACCACCCGCACGCGGCCCTCGGCGAAACGGTAGGCCTCGCGGGCCCCCGCGCGGAAGAGGATCTCGCGGATGGCGTGGGCGGCCTCGTGCTCGGGGTTGATGGCCAGGGTGATGGCCTCGAACACCGTGGAGTGGCCGCGGTAGTAGTCCTCGTCGCGGACGCGGGCCACGGTCTTGTCGGCGCCCAGCTGGGCGGCGGTCAGGCAGGCGATGATGTTGGTCTCGTCCTTCTCGGTGACCGCCGCGAAGAGATCGCAGTCGGCCATGCCGAGGCCCTCGAGGGCCCGGGGGCTGACGCCGTTGGCCTGCACGAACCCGCAATCCAGGCTCTCCTGGGCGTGCGCGAGCACGGCGAGGTCGCGCTCGACCAGGGTCACGTCGTGGTCGGAGCTGCTGAGGTTGCGGGCGAGGTCGTACCCCACCGCGCCGGCTCCGATGATCACGATCTTCACGCGCCATCCTCTCCGCGGTACTGGTTCAGGGCGGCCAGGGTGGTGTCGATGGCCGCCGCGCCAGTGCCCAGGTTGGGGATCAGGCGCACCCGGCCCGGTCCGAATGGCAGCGCGAGGATCTCCTGGGCGGCCAGATGGTCCACCAGACCGGCGGCGGTGCCAGGCGCGGTCACGTCGATCACCACGATGTTCGTGTCCACGGGATGATTGACGCCCAGCAGGGGATTGTCCAGCTCGGTGGCCAGGCGCCGGGCATGCTGGTGATCCTCGGCCAGGCGCGCGAGGTGGTGGTCCAGGGCGTGCAGGCAGGCCGCCGCCAGCAGACCCGACTGGCGCATGCCGCCGCCGAAGCGCTTGCGCAGCCAGCGGCCCCGCGCGATGGTCGCGGCGTCGCCGGCGAGGCAGGAGCCCACCGGCGCGCCCAGGCCCTTGCTGAAGCAGACCGACACCGTGTCCACCGGCGCGCACAGCTCGGCCAGCGGCAGGCCGGTGGCCACATGGGCGTTCCACAGCCGCGCGCCGTCCAGGTGCACGCGCAGACCCCGGGCGTGGGCGCCGTCCGCCACCTCGCCGATCAGTGCCTGGGGCACCACGCGGCCGCCCGCCCGGTTGTGGGTGTTCTCCAGGCAGACCAGGGCCGGGATGGGATGGTGGACGTCGCCGGGGCTGAGCGCCGCCGCCACCTGATCCCAGCGCAGCGCGCCGCCGTCGCCGGGCACCAGGGCCAGCTGGACCCCGCTGAGCGCGGCCGGACCGCCCCCCTCGTAGTGATAGATGTGCGCATCGGCCTCGAGGACCACCTCGTCGCCGGGGCGGGTCTGGGCCGCCACGGCGATCTGGTTGGCCATGGTGCCGCTGGGCACGTAGAGGGCCTCCTCCTTGCCCAGCAGCGCGGCGGTGCGCTCCTGCAGGGCGAGGACGGTGGGGTCGTCCCCGAGGACGTCGTCACCCAGGGTCGCGGCGCGCATGGCGTCGTACATGGCGCCCGTGGGCCGGGTCACGGTATCGCTCCTGAGGTCGATCACGACGGCAGTCCTTTCTCGAGGCGGCGGGGTCCCCGGCGCGCCGGCCGGCGCCGACCGGTGCGCCGGCAAGAGCCGGCGGTGAACCGGCAGGGAGCCGGCCGCGAGCCGGCGGGGCATGAAGAAGCCGGCGTGACCGTCCCCGCGGACCGTCCCACCGGTTTCCTCGTGGCGGCCAGGCCGGCCGCGGCCCGCCGCCGTCCAGCAGCGGCGATTACTCCGAGGCCACCCGGTCCTTCAGCATCTTGGAGACCTTGAACACCGGGACGCGGCGCGAGGGCACCGGCACCGCATCGCCGGTGCGAGGGTTCCGCGCCATGCGCTGCTTGCGTTCCTTCACCTTGAACGTCCCGAAGCCGCGGATCTCCAGGTGCTGCCCCTCCACCAGCAGGTCGCCGATCTTCTTGAGGAAGAGGTCGACCGTCTCGCCCACTTCCTTCTTGGTCAGGCCCGTCCGCTGGGCGATGTCCTCCACGATATCGGCCTTGGTCATTCCGGGCGCCCTCCTTGCGAGCGGTTGGCCCCCCCGGTGCCGGGGGCGGGGGGCTGGACAGGGGTCTTCCGGCGCAGCGGTGGGATCCTGGGGGCAGGATCCAGAACCTCATCGTCGTGCATAAGACCAAACGCGTCAAGGGCTTTGTCGAGACGCCGCGGCCGACGGACCCGCCGCCCAGGGCGGCGGCGGCGCGCATCGTGAACCACGGCTCGACCACGGCGGGCACATTGCACGCCGCGCGCCGCGGGGGATGGCAGGACACAACGCGCCGCGTGCGGCCGCATGGTTCCCCAGGACGCCCGACGGTGTCCCATCATCCGGATAAGAGACCTTCCAGTAGACACTTACGACCACGTCGATCCCCGTCGCACCCCATGGCACCCCCCTTGCAGCCGGGCGGTCGGAGCGGGCCGGAGGAGTCGAGAGCTCGAAGCAACCGTGCCACTGCATCCCTGAGTCGCTTCTCCGACCGCTCCCCGGATTGTTCAACCTCTCGCCAACGGCGACAAGCGAACCAAGGAGGACCTGACCATGGCCAGCAAGAAGCTCATCCTGACCCTCACCTGCATCGCCGCGGTGGCCTTCCTGGCCGTCGGCTGCGGCAGCGACGACGACGGCAGCCCCACCGCTCCCGTCGTGGACACCGCGCCCCCGGCCCTGCCGAGCAACCTGCAGGCCGTCTACGACGAGGCCCAGGCCGCCGCGGTGATCTCCTGGGATCCCAACACCACCGACGCCGACCTCGCCGGCTACCTGGTCTCCCGCGCGAGCTACAACCGCTATCCCGTCGAGCTGGTCAGCGCGCCGCAGAGCGAGACCCGGTTCGAGGACGCCGACGTCGCCAGCTGTGGCCGCCAGGTGACCTACCACATCTTCTCGGTGGACCAGAGCGGCAACGTGAGCGCCGCCGCCACCGTGGCCCTGGAGTTCGAGCCGGATCCCGAGTCGGCCGACCAGGACCGCACCCGCTTCTGATCAAGGCCGAGGGGGATGGTTCCCTGACGCTTCGTTGCCCACGGGACCTTCTGCCGCCAGCCGGCGGGAGGTCCCCGGCACCTCGAGAACCTGCCGGATCCGGGAGAGACATCATGCCGCGCCGCACCGCCACCCTGCTGCTCCTGACCCTGCCGCTGCTCGCCCTGCTCAACGCCTGCGGCAGCGACGACGCACCCACCGCCCCGCCCGCCACCGAGCCGCAGTTCGCGCCCGACACCAGCCCGCCGGCCTCTCCCGTCGGCCTGGTCACCCGGAACCTCGCGCTGCAGCGCGTGAAGGTGGCCTGGCAGGCCAACGTCACCGACCCCGACGTGGTGGGCTATCGCCTGACCCGCACCGGTCGCGAGCGGACGGTGGTCCTGGTGGACGCGCCGGCGGACATCACGCACTTCGTGGACGACCACCCCTTCGGCGGCCTGGCCCTCTACGCGGTCACCGCCGTGGACGCCGCGGGCAACGAGAGCCCGGCCGCCACCATCATCCACGACCCCGAGAGCAGGACCCCGGACCTGGTGCGTCGCTGACGGGCAGGCCGGCCCAGGCCTCCCACACCGCCTCGACGGTCAGGGTCTCCAGCCAGCCGAACTCCCGCCCGCGGGGATCCTCCCGGCGCCCGGGGGCCCGCAGGGCCACCACGCGAGGCGATGGCGGCTTCCAGAGTCCCGGATCGGTGGGGCCGAAGAGCGCCACCGTGGGCACCTCCAGCGCTCCGGCCACGTGCATCACCCCGGTATCGTTGCAGAGGAAGCGCTCCGCACGCGCGAGCAGCGCGGCCGCCGTGCCCACGTCCAGGGGCGGCGCCACCACCACCGGCGCGGCACCGTCGGTGCGCGGCGGCAGGGCCGCGCGCATGGCGTCCAGCGCCGCGGCGTCGGCCGGGCCATGGAGCACCAGGACCGGGTGGCCAGCGGCGGCGGCGCGCGCGGCCACCGCGGCGAAGCGCTCGCCCGGCCAGACGTTCTGGCGCTTGCCGGCGCCCGGATGCAGGGCCCAGAACGGGCCGGGCGGCAGCAGACGGGCCGCCAGCTCCGCGGCGGCGGCCTGCTGGTCGGGCGACGGGACCACCACCGTGGAGAGGTCGTCCGTGGTGATGCCCACCGCCTGCAGGGGCGCCAGGCTGTGCTCCACCGAGTGGCGGTCCAGCTCCGGGGACGCCGGCAGCCGTAGGCTGTAGGCCCGCGCCACGTCCGAGCCGAAGGGCGCGCTGTCGCCCCCGATCACCCAGCGTGCCGGCGACCACAGGGCCAGGAAGGCGCTGGTGGCGGAGAAGGACACGCTGTTGAGCACCACGGCCAGCTCGGCGTCCCAGGCACGGATCCCGTCGAGGAAGGCGCGCAGCGCGAGCGGCCGGCGCCAGAGCCGCTGCTCGAAGAGGAACACGCGGTGCAGGTGGGGATGGTGCGCCACCACCTGGCGATTCACCGGCGCGGTGACCAGGGCGATCTCGGCCTGCGGCCAGGCCTGGTGCAGGGCCCGGAAGCAGGGCGTGGCGCAGACCATGTCGCCCATCTGATTGTGCTGGCGGACCACCAGGATCCGGCGGGGCCGCAGGGCGAGCAGGTGGTCGGCCGACAGCGCCGGGCGCGCCCAGCGCCGGGCGAGCCGCCCGGTGAGTCGCCGCTTGAGCCGCCTGGTGAACGCCGCCATGCCTTCGCCTCAAGTGAGGGTCCGTGGCGGCCGATCAGATCCCTGCCGCCGTGCTTCTCGCCTGACCGTCGTTTCGGGCGCGCCCGCCGCGCCGGAGGAACGGAGGAACCATGCGCCGCCTGCGCACCGCCAGCATCATCGTCGCCTGGCTCGCCGTCCTCGCCCTGGCCGGATACGAGGTGGTCCAGAAGGCCCCCGAGACGGCCCTCGGACCGCTCCCGGGTTCCGACCTCGCCGCCCAGGCCGACCGGGTGGTCCGCTACCGGGCGCTGACCGGCGTGATGCCCCTCGACCAGCTCCTGCACGAATCGCTCGAGGCCTGCCTCTACTACGAGGGGCTGGCCACCGGGCGGGTCCGCCGGCTCGATCGTCGCACCCGCTAGCCACGCCCCCCGGCCGCCCTCCGGCCGCCCTCCGGCCGCTCCCGGCCGCTCCCCTGGCGCCCCCGGCCGCCCCCCTGGCGCCCCCGGCCGCTCCCGGCCGCTCCCGGCCGCTCCCCTGGCGCCCCCGGCCGCCCCCCTGGCGCCCCCCTGGCGCCCCCCTGGCGCCCCCCTGGCGTCGCGCTCAGTACCCCTGCGTCTCGCGCCGACGATCCTCCAGGTCACGCAAGATGTCCAGGTAGGCCTCGTGGCGCCAGGTCGGGATCTCGCCGCGAGCCACGGCCGCCTTGACCCCGCAGCCGGGCTCGTCGCGGTGCAGGCAGGAGCGGAAGCGGCAACCCTGCGCCGGACCGTCGAAGTCCGGGAAGCATTCCCGCAGCTGCTCCGGCGGCAGATCCCAGGGATCGAAGCCGCGCAGGCCGGGCGAGTCGGCCAGGAACCCGCCCCGGGGCAACGGGAACAGCTCGGTATGGGTGGTGGTGTGACGACCGAGGCCGGTCTTGCCGGTCACCTCGCCGGTCCGCAGCCGCAGATCCGGCGCGATGACGTTCAGCAGGCTGCTCTTGCCCACCCCCGAGGCGCCCAGCACCAGGGAGACGCGATGGGCCAGCCGGTCCGCCAGGTCGTCGACGCCCGCGCCCGTCGCGGCCGAGGTGCGCACCACGTCCACGCCCAGGCCGGCGTAGTACTCCCAGCGGGGATCCGCGGCCAGCCCGGGATCCAGGTCCACCTTGTTCAGGCAGAGCACGGAGCGCACCTCGTAGCGCTCGGCCGCCACCAGCAGGCGGTCGACCAGGGCGCCCTGCGGCGTCGGCTGCGCCACCGACTGCACCGCCACCAGCTGGTCCAGGTTGGCCATGAGGATCTGCTCGCGCTGGCCGCCGGTCCGCCGGGCCGCGCGCCGGGAGACGCGGTTGCGCCGCGGCAGCACCTCCTCCACCACCGCGGTGGGATCGGCCCCCTCGGCCACCTCGGGCAGGAGCCGCACGCGGACGCGGTCGCCGGCCACCACCACGGCCTGCGTGCGCTGCCGCCCCTGCTTGAGCCGACCGCGCAGCTGGCAGAGATAGACCTCCTCGCCGACGGCCACGCGGCAGGTGCCGGCGCCGGCGCGGATCACGATGCCCTCGCGGGCGACGTCGCCCTGGTTCCCGTTGGTGACGTCGCCATGGTTCTCGTCGGTCACGTCGCATCGCCTTTCGGCCGGCGCGCCGGGCCCGCGGCGGTCCCGGCCCACTATCCGATCTTGCTCTCGGCTAGCCGTTTGTCTAGGTTACCGCTAGTCAGCGGCTCAATAGATACAACGCGATCGCAAGGTGGTGCAACGACCATGGACATTGCCGAGGTCTTGAAGCACACGTCGCCGGAACTCTTCCTCCCCTCCCTCGAGTCCCGCGACAAGGCCGGAGTCCTCCAGGAACTCGTGGCCGGGCTGGTCGCCGGATCCCCCAACATCACCAGGCAGGACGCCATCCTGCAGATGCTCGAGAGCCGCGAGGCCCTGGGCAGCACCGCGGTGGGCCCGGGCGTGGCCTTCCCCCATGGCCGCACCCTCGCCGTGCAGAAGCTGACCGTCCTGATCGCCCGGTCGCCGCAGGGCGTGGACTTCGACCCGGTGGACGGCGACCCCACGCACCTCTTCTTCGTGCTCATCGCGCCGCCGCAGGACAGCGGCCACAAGTACATCAAGTCCCTGGCCGCTCTCACCGACCGGCTGCAGGACGCCGGCCTGCGCGAGAAGCTGCTGGCCGCCGAGGACTACGACGCGTTCTGCACCGCCTTGCAGGAGGGTTGAGATGCATCCCCAGTTGCAGAAGCTCGTCGCGCTGCAGGACATCGAGCAGATGGTCGCCGAGGCCAAGGAACAGGGCGACCAGCTCGAGGGCCTGGGCTTCAGTCTCGAGGGCCTGGCCAAGCTCGAGGAGCGGGCCGAGCACCTCGCCGCCGAGATCGAGGTCCGGCACCTGAACTACTACCGCCGCCTGACGCGCCGCTTCGGCCACGCGGTGGTCCCGGTGGTGGACAATCTCTGCACCGGTTGCTTCGCCAACATCCCGGCCAGCTTCGTGTCGGCCACCAACGAGAACCTGCTGCAGAAGTGCGAGAGCTGTGGCCGGATCCTCTACTGGCCCTGATCCTTCCCCGGCCCCCCACATCGAGAGTCGTTCCGAGAATCGCGGATGCTCTGTAAGCCGCCCTTCCGCATGCCTTTATACGACCCGACAAGATCGATGAATATACTCCATAACCCTTATTGAATTTCTTGTTTCGATTTTGTATGGTTCCCTCATCGCCCCCGCGTGGACCGCGATCTCTCTTCTTCGCCCAAGGAGGGTATCATGGCGCGCAATATCCTGACCGCACTGGCCCTGGTGACCGTGACGCTGACCGGCGTCGCCCTGGCGGACCCTGGGCCGGCGGACCCGCCTGTCGATCTGTCCCGGCTTCGTGTCTCCCACCTCGAACGGTCCCGGCCGCCCACGCCCGATCTGCGCAAGGCCGAGGTGGACACCGTCTACCTGCTCGGCGGGCCCGACCGCATGGACGGCACCTTCGAGGACCTGGACGGCAACCCCGAGTGGTACGACTGGACACCAGTGGACGTCACTGCCTCGGGCGTGGACAACGCCTGGCAGGTCACCGACACCTACGTCATCAACGGCAGCTACTCGGAGGTCTGCGGCACCGAGTTCCTGCAACCCGACGGCACCTACGACTTCGGCTACGGCGACAACTGGCGCATGGCCCTCAACGCGTCGTTCACCATCGACCCCGCGGTCAGCCATACCGTGCGCATCACCGGGGAGATGATCGTCCACACCGAGGCCACCTATGACTTCGTGTACCTGCAGGTGAACCGGGCCGGCATCTGGGAGAACATGACCGAGGAGGCCGTCTGGGACGACTACCAGGAGGTCTCCATCGACCTGTCCACCACCCTGCTACCCGGCGAGTACGCCGGCGCCGCCAGCGACGAGATCCGCGTACGCTTCTATTTCGAGTCCGACGGCGCCTTCTCCGACCAGGGCGGCGACATCGACACCGATGGCGCTTGCCGGCTCGACGACCTCACCGTCCGCATCGACGGCAGCGTGTCGGACTTCGAGGACTTCGAGGACGGCGATTCGGGCGTCTGGCAGAACGAGGTGCTCCCCGCCTGCGGCAACTTCGGCGCGCTCTACGAGGGCCTGCATGACGTGGACCCCTGCTACGAGAATTCCTCGGTCCAGGTGGCCTTCATCGATGACAACCAGGTGGTGCCCGGCACCGGCGGCACGCCCTGCATCACCTGGTGCTATGGCCCCGACGGCTACATCGTCAACAACACGGGCGGCCTGCTCGGTCCCGAGTTCCATATCCAGTGCGGCGTCCTCTCGCCCGCGCTGGCGTGGATCCCCGGCCACGACGCCCTGGTGTGCCGCCACGACCTCTACATCCACGAGCCGTTCACCGCCTCCTCCGGCGGGACCTGCTACATGTGGTGGGTCCGCAGCACCGCCAGCGAGGACCCCGTCATGCTCGAGGCCGCCCCCTGGGAGACCAACTGGGTGGTCTACTACGGTGGTCCCTATTACACGCAGAACGGCGGCGCCAACCTGACCACCTACCTGGTGCCCGACCGCAAGTGGGTCCAGGTACGCATGATGGTCTGGGAGGTCGGATACCTCTGGGGGATCGACGGCGCCGACGGCACGCCCCATCCCTACTTCGACAACTTCCGCATCTACAGCTACCCCTACGGGGGCCCCGCCATGAGCGGCGATCGGATCTTCCTCGCCCAGAGCAGCTTCCCCGAGTTCGGCGACATCGATTACGGCGACCTCGGGAGCAACTCCATCCGCTTCGACATGGGCAACAACATCAGCAACGACGACTTCAACGACCCCGGCGACTCGGTCTGGGTGGACGTGGTCCCCGCCCGCCTCGGCTCGACGCTCCAGGAACTCCCGCGGATGACGGTCCGCATGAAGGCCAACCCGCTCTTCGACCCCTACCGCAGCCTCCCGTCCGGCTTCACCCAGAACGGGAACATCATCACCGGCCACGTGCTCGGCGACAGCACCTACAACGCCGCCGGCAACCTGGTGGAGAACCGCTACCACTTCGATCTGCCGGACACCGGCTTCTTCTACCCGGGCGACGTGATCCACTACATCTTCGAGGCCTGGGACAACCAGGGCGGCGACATCGGGCACACCACGTTCCCCGCCGATACCGCCGGCTTCGCCAGCTTCCAGCACGACCTGCAGTTCTCCCCGTTCTTCGTCTGCCGGGGCCTGCCCACCATGTTCTCCGACACTCCCGGAGACCAGCCCACGGTGCTGTTCTGGGAAGACGAGGGGCACCGCGGCGGCTATGACGAGTGGCTGGGCGCCCTCAAGGGCGCCGGCATGGTGGAGGGCGTGGACTACGACGTCTACTACACCCAGGCGCCGAGCTCCGGCCTGGGCAACGGCCTGGGCGGCCGGGCCACCAGCGCCCAGATCGACGGCTACGACACGCTCCTCTACACCTGCGGTTACCTCTCCGCCTACTCGCTGGGCTACGGAAACTTCGACGGCGACCCCTCGCAGGACATCCAGCTGCTCAACGCCTGGTTCGCGCGGGGCGGCAAGAAGGCCTTCTTCACCGGCGACAACCTGATCTTCGACCTCCGGAGCGCGGGCGGCCTCGGTCCCGCCCTCCTCAACAACTACTTCGGCGTACAATTCGTGGACTCGGACCTCGGCCCGCGCATCGACAACCAGTTCACGCCCGGGGTCGAGACCCTGCTCTCCCCGGTCGTCTTCCCCAGCGTGAGCCACTTCGTGGCGTACGGCGGTTGCCCCGACATCAACGAGTTCGACGCCGTCGAGGCCACGGGCACCGGTGTCCGCCTCGCGGAGTTCACCGATCCCATGGGCAATGGCGGCGCCTACCCCTACGCCGCGGCGACCTACAACTACAACTCGACCACGGACACCGAGGTGATCTCCATGCCCTTCGATTTCCAGTGGTTGTACAACGCCCCGGACTACGTCCCACCCGCCGGCCTCGAGGGCGTCCCCGCCCGCGCCATCCTGCTGCGCGACGTGCTGGAGTTCTTCGGTCACCAGCTGGAGGGCCCCATCGGCGTGGAGGACCAGGTGCCGGACATCCGCGTGCTGGCCGTCAACGCCTACCCCAACCCCTTCAACCCGAAGACCACGCTGGCACTGAGCCTGCCGCGGGCCGGCCACGTGAGCGTGAAGATCTACAACCTGCGCGGCGAGCTGGTCCGCACCCTCCAGGATGGGCACCTGGTGGCCGGACGGCATGAACTGGTGTGGGACGGCTGCGACGGCGGTGGCGCCCGGAGCGCCTCCGGCGTCTACTTCGCCGAGACCCGCACCCCGGACGACTCCCACGTCACCCGAATGGCCCTCATCAAGTAGGTTGTGCCCCGAAGAATGTTGACATCCCCTGGGAGCCGGAACGGTCCGGCTC
>CAZWYF010000007.1:78718-111638 GCA_964637835.1 uncultured Fibrobacteraceae bacterium | reverse complement strand
TGGTACCCCCGGCGCGACTCGAACGCGCGACCCCCAGATTAGGAATCTGGTGCTCTATCCGGCTGAGCTACGGGGGCACCCAGCACCAGGCGGTCGCCTACGGTAAGGCCGCTCAGGCGTACTTCACAAGGGAAAACACCGGCGCGTCCGTCAGGCGCTCGCGGCCGGCGAGGAACTCCAGTTCCACCAGGAAGACGTAGGCCGCCACCTCGGCGCCGCAGCGGCGCACCAGGTTGCCGGTGGCCGCGGCGGTGCCGCCGGTGGCCAGGAGGTCGTCGATCACGACCACGCGCTGGCCCGGCCCGAGGGCGTCGGCGTGGACCTCCACCTCGGCGGAGCCGTACTCGAGGTCGTACCGCTCGGTCACCGTCTCGCGGGGCAGCTTGCCGGCCTTGCGCACCAGGGCCAGCGCCTTGTCGTGCCGATCGGCGAGGGGGGCGCCCAGCAGGAAGCCGCGGCTCTCGATGGCCGCCAGGCGCTGGTAGTCCAGCCCGGCGAGCAGGCCGTCGAGGCCGTCGAGAGCCACGGCGAAGGCTGCGGGATCCTCCAGCACCGGCGTGATGTCGCGGAACAGGATGCCCGGCTGGGGGAAATCGGGGATGTCGCGGATGACCTGCTTGAGATCCATGTCCGGAAGCCTTTCTGCGGCGCGGGGCGATGGCGCGCATGGGCCGGCCGCCGCCGGCGCCGCGCGGTGGGCGGCCGGGGCCGCGGCGGGCGACGGCGAGGGCAGGAGATCGCGGGAAAGATGGGTGGTCGGGGCGGGGAGATTTGAACTCCCGACCTCCTGCTCCCGAAGCAGGCGCGCTAACCGGGCTGCGCTACGCCCCGACCATGCAGGCGGCCCAAAGTAATGGGCGCATGCCCCGGCGTCAATGCCGGAGTCCGCGTTATATCGCGCCGCCCTCGGCATCGCCTCGCGGATCCTCCGCCGGGCGGGCCTCCGCGCCCACCTCCGGCAGAGGCCCGGAGACGCCCGGCAGCAGGGGCACGAACTGGCAGGGCACCGAACGTTCCACGGCGAGCTCTCCCCCGGTGCGGCGATAGCGATAGAGCACCTGCTCGCCGCCGTGGGCGATGGGGATCAGCAGCAGGCCGCCGTCGCACAGCTGGCCGGCCATGGTCTCGGGCAGACCCGGCGCGCAGGCGGTGACCAGGATGGCGTCCCAGGGACCGCGGTCGGCCAGGCCGAAGCTGGCATCGCCGGGAACCACCGTGACGTTGTCCAGCTCCAGCTCCCGGAGCTGCTGCGCGGCGCGCGCGGCCAGGGGAGCGACCCGCTCCACGGTGACCACCTCGCGGCACAGGTGGGCCAGGATGGCCGCCTGGTAGCCGCTGCCGGTGCCCACCTCCAGGACCCGCTCGTGGCCCCGGATTTCCAGCAGGGCGGTCATCAGGCCCACGATGAACGGATTGCTGATGGTCTGGCCGAAGCCGATGGGCAGGGCGCAGCCCTCGTAGGCGCGATGCCGCAGCATGCGGGGCACGAACAGGTGGCGCGGCACCGTCTCCATGGCCCGCAGGACCTGGCGCTCGGTGATGCCGGCGCGCCGCACCTGCTCGTCCACCATGCGGCGACGGGCGACGGCCAGCTCGCGGTGCTTCACGGGAGGTCCTTCCCACCCTCGGGAACCACGTCGCCCTGGACCTTGGCGATGGGCGTGTCGCCGCCCCGGGTGGGGCCCTCGAACACCAGGCCCTGGCTGGTCTCCCGGCGAAGCACGAAGCGGTCGCCGTCGCCGGCGAAGGCGGGCACGCCGGGCACCTCGCCGCCGCGGTGGGCGTGGTCCTGCCAGACCTGGTGGTTGGTGAGATCGATGTGCAGGGGCGTCATGCTGGCGTATCCGTCACGCACGGCCAGGTAGTCGGTCTCGTCGTGCTCCGCCCAGGTGGGGCCCTTGCCCGCGATCCACACCAGGGGACGGCCCCGCGGGTCGGCGAGATCGTTGATCACGTCGTGGTAGATCCTCGAGCCCTGGCGGGTTACGCGGTAACCCTTGAGTGAATCCTCGTCCCCGTCGGGGACGTTGATGTTCCACATGGTCCCGCGCGGCAGGGGGCTGCCGAGCATCTCGGGCAGCATGCGGCGCACGAACGCCGCCGCGGCGCCGAAGTCGCAGGGGTGCCAGTCCGCCAGGCTCACCGCGGCGGCGGGCAGGCCCTGGACGCAGCCCTCCATGGCGGCGGCCACGGTCCCGGAGTAGTGCACGTCCTCGCCCATGTTCGGGCCGTGGTTGATGCCGGCGATGACGAAGTCGGGAGGGTCGTCCCGGAGGATCTTGGCCAGCGCCACCATCACCGTGTCGGTGGGTGTCCCGCTCACCGACCAGCGGGCCGGGCCGTGGGCCTTCACGCGCAGCGGTCGGCTGAGGGTCATGCAGCGGCCGGTGGCGCTCTGCTGGGTGGCGGGGGCCACGGTGGTGGTGCGCACGCCGGGCAGGTCGGCCAGGGCGGCCTCCAGGGCGCGCAGGCCGAAGGCCTCGATGCCGTCATCGTTGGAGATCAGGACATGGGTCTCGGACATGTCGGCATTCCTCTGCGGACGCGCCGTCAGCGGCGCGGGTTGGGGCGCGGACTCTCCTCGTGGCGGCTCGCCAGCAGGACGGCCACCAGGCGGAAGAAGCGGCCGGTGTCGACCAGCGGGTCGATGGAGCTCTTCTCGTCGCCGTAGACGGTGCTCACCGGCGCCGACCCGAGGCGGCAGCCGCGACGGGCGAGGCGCACGAGGACCTCCGACTCGGTGTCGTAGCGGGCGGTGCGCAGGCGCAGGCCCTCCAGGCAGCGCACCCGCAGCAGGCGGTAGCCGTTCTGCGAGTCCGGAATGGGCACCCCTGCCAGCTGGCTGACCAGCCAGGAGGTGAACCGGTTGGTCTGCTTGCGCAGCCAGGGCATCTCCCCGGTGCGGTCCATGCGATTGCCCACGACCACGTCCAGATCCTGCGCGCGGGCGGCGGCCATGAGGTCGGCCATCTCGGCGGGCAGGTGCTGACCGTCCGCATCCATGGTGTAGACCCATTCGAGGCCGCTGTCCAGGGCCCAGCCGAAGCCCGTGGCCAGCGCGGCGCCCTTGCCGCGATTCTCCGGGTGCACGATCACCTCGGCGCCCGCCCGGCGGGCCTCGGCCGCGGTCCCGTCGGTGCTGCCGTCATCCACCACCAGGATGCGCGCCTCGGGCTGGTGGTCGCCGATGGCGGCGATCACGCCGGCGAGGTGTCGGCCCACGTTGTAGCCGGGCAGGATCACGCCGGTGCCGGACATCATCGCCCCCTCCGATTCAGTGCGCGGTGGGTCCGGCCGCGGCGGCACGGCGGACCTCGGCGATCAGGGCCTCCAGGCCCCGGGTGAACTCCGCGTCCACGGGTTCGAGGCCGCGGGCCTGCTCCAGGGCCGCGAGGGCCTCCTGTGGCCTGCCCTGGCGCCAGAGCGCCTCCCCGAGCCAGGTGTGGAATTCCTGGTGACGGGGGAACATGCCGCAGGCTCCCTGGAAGCAGGCGGCTGCGGCGGCAGGGTCGTCCCGCTCGTGGAGCAGGTGGAAGCCCAGGGTCTGCCAGCCGAGGGGCTCCTCGGGGCTGGCCTGGACCTGCTCGCGCCAGTGCTCGCGGGCCGCATCGGCGTGGCCCACGGCGTGGGCCAGGTTGCCTCGCAGCAGATGCCAGCGCGGATGGTCCTCGGGGAGCGTCTCGAGCAGGAGGTCGTGGGCCTGGCCCAGCTGGCCGTCCAGCAGCAGCAGGGAGGCCTGCTCCACCAGGTAGAAGCCGGGGTCGTCGCTCGCCGCGGCGGCGTCCTCGAGCAGACGCCGGGCCTGGCCGGCCTTGCCGTCGGCATGCAGGCGGCGGGCGCCGGCGGCCACCACGTCGGGATCCCAGGCATAGAGGTCCAGGACGGCCTGCACGGCCTGGGCCGTGGGGCGCTCGAACTCCTGGGCCATGAGGATGTGGGCCGCGGCGGGGGCGCGCAGGTCGGCCAGGACGGGACCCTCGGCGAGGTCCACGCAGGTGGGGCAGACGGCCCCGGGCACGGCGGGCAGGAAGCCGGCGCCGGCGGTGACCGCGTCGCCGGAGCGGTCGGCCGCCAGGGGACGACCGCAGCCGCAGCAGCACACGTCGCCGGGGCGCCACTGGAGATCGCGAGAGCTCACCCGAGGGTCCCTTCGGCTGGTCCGCCGGTCCCGCAGCGGGCCCGCAGGAGGAGAACCGGAAGACAAAAAAAGAGCCGACCCCGTGCAGGGCCGCCTCGTCTGTCGGATCGGCTGGTCGGGGCGGCGGGATTTGAACCCACGACCCCTTGCCCCCCATGCAAGTGCGCTACCGGACTGCGCCACGCCCCGACCGTTCGCCGGCGACCCGCCGGCAGGGGGTTGTCCCCGCGTGCGGGGATCGGCAATGTAACAAGACAACTCGCGCGGCACAAGCGGATTCTCGGCCTCCATTCGCCCCGTCCGGGGCGCGCTAGCCCTCGGCGGCGTCGGCGCGCACCGCCTGCTGCGGAGCCTGGTCGCCGTGGCGTCCGAGCGCGCGGACCAGCTCGCGGACCTCGTTCAGCTCACGGCGGATCTCCGCCAGCTGGGCGGGCCGGTCGAGCTGATCGAACGACAGCGCCAGCTGGTTCGCCGCCAGCGTGGATTCGCTCCCCCGCCGGCGCCGGTCCGCGAGCTCCTGACGGGCGCCGGCGATGCGGAAGCCCCGCTCGTGCAGCAGCTCGCGGATCTCCAGGACCTGCTCGATGTCGCCCCGGCGATAGCGGCGGGCGCCACCGCGGTCCTTGCCCGGCCGCAGGCTGGGGAACTCGCTCTCCCAGTACCGCAGCACGTGGGCCTTGATGCCCGTCAGCTCGGCCACCTCGCCGATGGTGTAGTAGAGCTTGCGGGACAGGTCCAGCGGCTCGCTCATGGCAGACGCCTCCCGGTGAACTGGTGCCCGCGCCCCGGTCACCTCTCCGGGTCGGCCTCCGAGCGCGGGACGCGGGACATGAGGTCGCGGATGGCCCGGATCGGCGGACGCTGCTTGAACAAGACCTCGTGAACCGCTTTGACGATAGGAAGTTCTATACCAAACTTCTCGCCCAGCTTCAAGGCCGCAGGCGTCATGTAGAAGCCCTCCACCACCTGGGTGCTGTGGGCCAGGATCGCCGCGGGATCCTCCCGGCCGAGGGCCACGGCCTCGCCGAAGTTCCGGTTGCGGCTGTGGCGGCTGATGCTGGTGGTGATCATGTCGCCGATGCCGGCCAGGCCGTAGCAGGAATCCTGGCTGCCGCCCATGGCCACGGTGATGCGCACCAGCTCGGCCATGCCGCGGGTGAGCACCGTGCCGCGCGTGTTGTCCCCCATGCCCAGTCCGTCGCAGAGGCCCACCGCCACGGCGATGACGTTCTTGAAGCCCGAGGAGATCTCCACGCCCAGCATGTCGGGATTGGTGTAGACGCGGAAGTAGGGCCCGGAGATCAGGCGCTGCCACTCCTCCCAGTCGAACCCGGGATCGCCGGCCAGCACCACGGCGGTGGGCATCTCCAGGGCCACCTCCTCGGCATGGCTGGGCCCCAGGAGCACGGCCACGGGGTTGTCGCGATCGGCCTGCGTCAGCTCCTCGGCGATCACCTCGCTGAGCCGGTGGAGCGTGCCGGCCTCCAGACCCTTGGCCAGGTTCACCACCGGCACCCCGGCTGGCAGCTCCGGCACGCCAGCCACCTTGGCGATCACTCCCCGCACGGCCTGGCTGGGCACCACCAGGAACACGGCCTCGGCACCCGAAAGCGCCACCTTGAGGTCCATGGTGGCCCCGACGTTGGGCGGCAGGCGGTGGTCGCCGAAGTACTCGGGATTGGTGGCGGTGCCGTTGATGCTGGCGACCTGGGTCTCGTCCACGCCCCACATGGCCACGTCGTCCCACTTGTGGGCCAGGTGCCGCGCGAAGGCGCAGCCCCAGCTGCCGGTTCCGAGGATGCAGGCCTTCATCAGCGCGGGTCCTTGGTCGGAGGTTCACGGTCGTCGCCAGCCGCACCGGCGCCCGCCTGGTCGTCGCCCGACGATCCGTCCGTCTCCGGCGCGTTCAGCTGCTGCTCGGTGCCTTCGCGGAGCCGGCGGATGTTGGCGCGATGTCGCCAGATCACCAGACCGGCCACCACCGCCGAGAAGATGATCAGCGTGATGCTCGCGTCCCGCGAACGCAGCTCGAAGATGAGCACGGCCCAGGGGAACACCGCCGCGGCGCAGAGCGATCCGAGCGAGACGATGCGGGTGGCGATGAACACCGCCAGGAACACCGCGAAGGCGAGCAGGACCGGAAACGGCTCGAGGATGAGGAAGACGCCGAAGGTGGTGGCGATGCCCTTGCCGCCGCGGAAGCGCACGAAGGGCGAGAAGCTGTGGCCGAGGATGGCCGCCGCGCCGGCGATGATCCGCCAGACGTCGCCGGTCAGGTGCAGCGGCAGCGCCTCGCCCCGCGGCACCAGGCCCACCACCCAGGTCATCAGCAGCACGGCGGCCAGGCCCTTGGCCACGTCCAGCAGCAGGCACAGCCCGCCCCAGCCCTTGCCGAGGTTGCGGTAGACGTTGGTGGCGCCCAGGTTGCCGCTGCCGTGCTGGCGCAGGTCGATGCCCTTGACCCGCAGCCCGATCACCAGGCTGAAGGGGATGGCCCCGAGCAGGTAGGCCGCGACGAGGGAGGCGATCACGGTCATGGCCCGGCTCCTTTCCCGGCGCCGCCCGACCGCCGGCGAGGGCGGCGCGGCGTCCGGCTCAGTGCTTCTTGAGCTTGACGAAGATGCGCGTGCCCTTGAAGCCATAGGCCTCGCGCAGCTGGTTGTTCAGGTACCGCAGGTAGTTGCGGGCGAAGAAGCGCGGCTCGTTCACCGAGAGCTGGAACACCGGCGGGGCGGTGTCCACCTGGGCCCCGTAGTAGATCTTGCCGATGCCGTTCTGGTGCGGCCGCGGGGGCTGATGCGCCACCACGCGGGCCAGGAAGTCGTTGAGCTGGCTGGTGCCGATGCGCTGCTGGCGCTCCTCGTGGACCTGCCAGACCGTCTCCAGGATCCGCCCCAGCCGCTGATGCGTCAACGCCGAGAAGGTGAACCAGGGCGCGTAGGTCAGGAACGGGATCTCGCGACAGAACGCCTCCCAGGCGTCCAGGTGGGTGCGGTTGGCCTTGTCGGGCACCAGGTCCCACTTGTTCAATGCCACCACCACGCCCTTGCCGCTGTCGTGGATCAGGCCGGCGATCTTGCTGTCCTGGGTCACCGCCCCCACGCTCGCGTCGACCATCAGCACGGCCACGTCGCAGAGCTCCAGCGCCCGCAGCGAGCGCAGGTTGCTGAAGTACTCCACCGCGGCGGTCACCCGCGCCTTGCGCCGCAGGCCAGCGGTGTCGATGAGGCGCAGGGTGCGGCCGTGCCATTGCAGGTCGGTGTGGATGGAGTCGCGCGTGGTGCCCGGGATCTCCGAGACCAGGGCGTCGTCGCGGCCAGTGAGCGCGTTCAGGAGGCTGCTCTTGCCCACGTTGGGACGACCGAGGATGGCCACGTTGCAGTCGGCGGGAGATTCGGCCGCCGCGACCTGCGGAAAGCCCTCCACCACGCGGTCCATCAGGTCGCCCACGCCCTGGCCGTGCAGGGCGCTGATGATGGCGGGGTCGCCCAGGCCCAGACGGTAGAACTCCCCGGCGGCCAGGCGGCTGGCCTCCTTCTCGGTCTTGTTCACCGCCAGGACCACCGGCTTGCCGCTGCGCCGCAGCTCGCGGGCGATGTGGTGGTCCCAGTCCAGGGGGCCGGTCTGGCCATCGACGAGGAAGAGGATCACGTCGGCGGCGGCGATGGCGTCGCGGGCGATCTGGGTGACCGGCTCATCGAAGTCCGACACGGTCTCGCCGAAGGGGATGATCCCGCCGGTGTCGACGAGGTAGAAGCCGTGGCCGGCCCAGTCGGTGGTCTCGATGAGGCGGTCGCGGGTGACCCCGGGCTGCTCGTGGACCACGGCGCGGCGCCGGCCGCAGATGCGGTTGAACAGCGTGCTCTTGCCCACGTTGGGGCGGCCGACGATGGCGACGGTGCGCAGGGCCATGGCTCCGGCGGCGCCGAGGCCGCGGGGTCGAGGGTGGGCGCCTGGGGCCGGAAGGGCCCGGGTGCCGCGAGACGCGAACCTTCACGCGCGCAAATGACGCAACGACGTGGGCTTGCGTGGACGGTAAACTATTCCAGATCGGCCCAGAAGTCAACGAAGCCTTCCTCGTCGGGCACCAGGACCGCATGGGGCTGGCCCGCGGCGATCTGGTCGAGGGTGAGGTCGTCGAGGGTCAGGCCGTCGCTGTTGAAGACGCGGGGCGACAGGCAGACCGTGCGCGGCGGCCCCGCCGGCAGCGCGAGCAGGGCCCGGCGCAGGTCGGCGCCCGACAGCAGCCCGGCGACGGTCACGGTGTGGCCGTAGAACCGGTTCTGCACCCCGATCACCTCCACCGGCGGCGCGCCCGCCTCGCGCAGGGCGGGCGTGAGCACGCGGTCGAAGGCCCGCGCGGCGATGGTGCCGGTCAGGATGGTCAGCGGCCGCCGCGGCGCGCGGCCCGCCTCGCGCAGGGCCGCCAGATCGGCGCGCCAGGCCTCCTGCAAGCGGCGGGTCAGGCCCACGCCGTTGTCCTCCTGGGGAAAGCCCACGTAATGCTCCGCGGGCGGGAAGGGCCGGCCGGCGAGCAGGTAGAACTCGTCGCTCAGGTGCAGGAAGGGGCCCTCCCAGGCCGCGGCGGCCTCGGCCTGCAGCGGCGCGACCTGGTCGATCACGCCGGCCGCGATCTCCGGCGTCACCGGGTCGAGCCGCGCGAGGCCTTCGCGGTGCGCGGTCAGGCCCACCGGCACCACCGCCAGGGAGGCCACACCGCCAGCGCCCTCCCCGGGGCGCCGCAGCGCGAAGAGGTCGCGGAAGCTCTGCTCGAGGTAGGGGCCGTCGTTCCAGCCCGGGCAGAGCACGATCTGGGTGTGCAGCTCGATACCGTTCTCGGCCAGGGCGCGCAGCACCTCGCAGACGTCGTACTGGCGCTTGATGCCCAGCATGCGCGTGCGGACCCCGGTGTTCGTGCAGTGGACGCTCACGAACAGCGGCGACATCTTCTGCTCGATCACCCGCGCCAGGCCCTTCTTCCCCAGGCTGGTCAGGGTGATGTAGTTGCCATAGAGGAAGCTGAACCGGTAGTCCTCGTCCTTGACGTAGATGGGCGCGCGCATGCCCGGCGGGTTCTGGTCGATGAAGCAGAAGACGCAGTCGCAGGCGCAGCGCTTGAACTCCATGGGCGCGAAGGTGCCGGTGAGCGCGTCCAGGGCGTGGGCCGGCAGCGTGAAGGCCACGTCCTCGCCATCCTGGCGCCGCACCACCAGGTGCATGTCCTGGTCCTCCGGCTGGTAGTAATAGAGGTCGAGGACGTCCTCCACCGGGCGGCCGTCGAGGTGGGTGAGCTGGTCGCCCTCCTGCCAGGAGAACTGGCGGTGGTAGGGCGCGGGCAGGCTGCTGGTCATGGCGATCATGGCGACAGTATCGCCTGGGTCGGGGCGGCCGCGCAAGGGGACCGCCGGCAAACGGCTGGAAATCCCCATGAGGCGGTGGGATTCCTTTGCCCGCCATGGCAGGGGATGGTAAGGTCGCGGTACGATCGATCCGCTGCTCACGGACCCCCCGGAGAACGCCCATGGCCCTGCCCCCGGTCCTGTTCGCCGCCGCCGTCCTGTTCTGCCTCGGCGCCGCGGCGGCCCGCGCATGGCGCTACGCCCGCCAGCCGCTGCATCTGCGCTGGGAACTGTATCCCGTGGCCCACGAACGCGATCGCGCCGCGCATGGCGGTTCCGTTCTCGAGGAGCCCGAGCACTGGTCGCAGCCGCACCGCCCGGATCACGCCGCGGCCGTCCGCGCCATGCTGGCGGAGGTCTTCCTGCTCGAGGGCGTCCGGCGCCACAACCGCAGGCTCTGGCGCTGGAGCTGGCCGTTCCACCTGGGAGTCTACCTGCTGCTGTCGTGGCTGTCGCTGCTGCTGATCGGCGGCGTGACGGTCGTGACGCTCGGGGCGGTGCCGGTGCCGCTGGCCTGGCTGGCCGACCTGGTGGGCTTCGCCGCCCTGGGGCTCGGCCTCTGGGGCGCCGCGGGCCTGCTCTGGCGACGCTGGCGGGACCCGGCCCTGAGGGCCCTGAGCGGCCCGGCCGAGACCGCCGGCCTGGGCCTCTGGATCCTCGCCTTCGGCTGGAGCCTGGCCGTGCACGCCCCCGATGGCACCTTCGCCCCGCTGCTGGCCGTGGCCGCCGGCCTGGTGGCCCTCGATCCGGAGCCCGTGACGTGGCCGGTGGCCGTCGAGCTGCTCCTCGGGGCCGCCCTGCTGCTGGTGGTCCCGCTGACGCGGCAGTTCCACGCCGTGGCCAAGTACTTCCTCTATCACCACGTCCGCTGGGACGACGCCCCCACCCCTCCTGGCGGCACGCTGGAGCGCCGGGCGGCCCGGGCCCTGGAGTTCGGCGTGGGCTGGCAGGCGCCGCACGTCGTCGACGCGCGGGACTGGTCCGAGGTCAGTGCTGGCGCCACGGGACCGGTCGCCGAGGAGGAACGATGACCGACCACCTGACGCCCCGCGACCTCGCCCGGCCGGCCGGCCCGCTGGTGGAACTTGCCGACCTCGCCCTGCCACCGCTCCCCGCCCCCTATGCCGACTGGGAAGATCCCGCGCCGCGCGCGCTCACCCCCGAGCAACGCGCCCGCCACCACGCCGACCTCGACGGCGTGGTGGGCCTGAAGGTCGCCACCGAGGACGACCCCGCCGCCCGCGAGGCCCACGTCGCCCGTTTCCTGCAGGGGCTCGATCGCTTGCTCGACCGCGAGGCGAACTGGACCTTCCTGCAGCCGCTGCTGCTGAGCCTGGAGAACTGCGTCCGCTGCGATACCTGCGCCAGCGCCTGCCCCGTCCACGAGAGCAGCGGCGGTCACGCGCTGTATCGGCCCCTCTTCCGCTCGGAGGCCCTGCGCCGCCTGGTGCGCGGCCGCCGCGGCCCGCTCTCGCGGCTGCTGGACCGCGCCACCGGTCAGGATCTGCCGGTGACCTGGGAGTCGCTGGTCCGCCTGGCCGACCTCTCCTATCGCTGCACCCTCTGCCGCCGCTGCGCCCAGGCCTGCGCCATGGGCGTGGACAACGGCCTGCTGACCAGGGAGCTCCGCAAGCTGCTCTCCCAGGAGCTGGGCTGGGCGCCCGGCGAGCTGCACGGCGACGGGACGGTGAAGCAGCTGGCGGAGGGGTCGTCCACCGGGCTGAACCCGGCAGGCTTCCGGGACGTCGTGGAGTTCGCCGCCGAGGACCTGGCCGATCGCCTGGGCGTCACCGTGGAGATCCCCATCGACCGCGCCGGCGCCGACATCCTCTTCCTGCACAACGCCGGCGAGTTCCTCACCTGGCCGGAGAACCTGCAGGCCTTCGCCGTGATCTGCGAGGCGGCCGGCCTGAGCTGGACGCTGAGCAGCGCCATCGCCGGCTACGACTCGGTGAACTACGGCCTGTTCTACGACGACGTGCAGCTCGCCCGGGTGGCGCGGGCCCACGCCGAGGCGGCGCGTGCGCTGGGCGTGCGCAAGGTGGTCCTGGGCGAGTGCGGGCACGCGCACAAGGCGGCCCTGACCATCGGCGAGCGGCTGTGGCTCGGCGAGCTCAACCTGCCGCGCGAGAGCTGCTTCACCCTGATCGCCGGGCTGCTGCGCGAGGGGCGTCTGTCCGTGGATCCCGGGCGCAACCGCTTCCCGGTCACCCTGCACGACCCCTGCAACGTGGTGCGCAACCTGGGCATCGTGGCGCCTCAGCGGCAGATCCTGCGGGCGGTGTGCCCGGACTTCCGCGAGATGACGCCCCATGGCGTGGACAACCACTGCTGTGGCGGGGGCAGCGGGTTCGCCATCATGGACTCGCTGAACTTCCGCGACTGGCGGATGCGCATCGCCGGCCGCAAGAAGTTCGCGCAGATCCTGGGCGCCCTGGTCCCGGACGGCGCGCCGGATGGCACGCCACGGTACGTCTGCGCCCCCTGCTCCAACTGCAAGGGGCAGATCCGCGACCTGCTGGAGTACTACGACGCCTGGGAGCGGGCGGGCGTGCACTACGGCGGGCTGGTCGAGCTGGTGGTCAACGCCATGACCGACGTGCCGGAGGGGTTCCTGGACTGGGAGGAGATCGGCCTGATGAAGTGAGCTGGAGCGGGCAACGAGGCTCGAACTCGCGACCCTCAGCTTGGGAAGCTGATGCTCTACCAACTGAGCTATGCCCGCTCCGTGACGGCGAAAGCTACATCGGCCGCAACCCCCTGTCAAGACGGTGGCAGCCGCCATGGGTCCCGCCGGGCCACGGCCCGGCTCGCCGCGCCGCCCGGGCGTCGGGACTGGGCAGGCGCCCGGCCGCCGTGTAGGCTGGGTGGGGACCCCAGCCGAGGAGGCGCTCATGGCGCTGAAGTACCGCAAGCTCACGCCGCCGGGGGCCGTCGCGGGCTCCTTCGACGTTCCCCCCGACGCGCGCACCCCGGACCTCCGTCTGCATCGCTACGGGACCGATCGCCTGGACGAGGAACGCCTGGACGCCTTGCCCGCGCCCGGGCAGCTGCAGGTCGGACCGGACGAGGTGCTCTGGCTGGACGTGCACGGCCTGGGCGACGAGGATCTCCTCCACGCGCTGCGGGAGACCTGGCGGCTGCCGCCGCTGGCGCTCGCCGACGTGGTCAACACGCCCCAGCGGGACAAGGTGGAGGTCCTCCGCGACCATCTCTTCGTGATCGCGCACCAGTCCTGGCGGGACGAGGACGGCGAGCTGCAGACCGGCCAGGTGAGCTTCTTCCTGGGCCAGAACACGGTGATCACGCTCCATGACGGCGCACCCGACACCTTCGCCGCCGTCCGCCATCGCCTGCGCCACCCGCGCAGCAGCCTGACCCGGCGGGGCGCCGACTACCTCCTGTACGCCTTGCTCGACACCCTCATCGACACCTACTTCCCCCTGCTCGAACACACCGGCGACCGCCTCGAGGCGCTCTCCACCGAGGTCGCCGGGCGCTACGAAGACGCCCTGCAGGACCACATCTTCCGGCTGCGGCGCGAGCTGCTGATCCTGCGCCGGCGCGTGGGTCCGCTGCGCGAGCTGGCCACCACGCTCATGCGCGACGATTCCGAGAGCCTCGGCGAGGTCACCGAGCAGCACATGCGCGACTGCCTGGACCATGCCTCGGTGCTGCTCGATCTGGTGGACACCCAGCGCGACCTGCTCGCCGGCGTGGCGGACGCGCACCTCGCGGCCGCCTCGCACCGCATGAACCAGGTGATGAAGATGCTCACCCTGATCGCCACCATCTTCATCCCGCTGTCCTTCCTGGCCGGCGTGTTCGGGATGAACTTCGACCCCACCGCCAGCCCCTGGAACATGCCGGAGCTGCAGTGGCGCTTCGGCTATCCCGCCTTCTGGGGCGCGTGCCTGGTGGTGGTGGGGATCATGGTGGGCGTGTTCCGGCGCAAGCGGTGGCTCTAGGCGGACGCTCAGGACCCGGTCAGCCGACGCCGCGCGTCCGCGACCAGTGCGGCGGTGGTGGCCAGCACGCCGGGGTCGTCCGGGGAGCCGGCGGCGGCGACCTCCAGGCCGCGGAACCAGGTGCGCTGGCGCTTGGCGTACTGGCGCGTGGCCCGGACGATGGCGGGCGCCAGCTGCGATGCCGGCAGGCGACCGGCGAGGTGCTGGACCAGCTCGGCGTAACCCAGGCTGCGCAGGCCCGGACAGCCGGGGTCGTGTTCGCGGCAGAGGGCGGTGGTCTCCTCCAGCCAGCCCGTGGCCAGCATCTGCTCCGTGCGCGCGACGATCCGCGCCTCCAGTTCCGCGGTGGGCCGCTCGAGCCGCACCACCGCGAACTCCAGGCCCCGGGCCGGGTCCGGGGACTGCTCGGCCGTGATCGCAGGGAGGGCCCGGCCGGCGAGGCGGAAGATCTCCAGGGCGCGCTGGCGGCGGTAGCGGTCGTTGGGATGCAGGCGCGCGGCGCTGGCGGGATCGACCCGGGCGAGCTCGGCGTCCAGCGCCGCGGGCGCCAGGGCGGCGATCTCCGCGCGCACCGCCGGCAGCCGGGCCTCCGCGTCCGCCGGCAGGGGCAACAGGCCGTCGGTCACCGCGCGCAGGTAGAAGCCCGCGCCCCCGACGAGCACCGGGACGCGGCCGCGCGCGACGATCTCCGGCCACACCCGCGAGAAGTCCTCGCGGAACCGCTGGGCGGAGTAGGTCTTTTCCGGGGGCAGGAAGTCCACCAGATGGTGCGGGCAGGCGGCCTGCTCGGCGGCGGTGGGCTGGGCGGTGCCGATGCGCAGGCCGCGGTAGACCTGCCGGCTATCCAGGGAGATCACCTCGATGGGCGCGCGGGCGGCCAGGGCGATGACCAGACCGGTCTTGCCGACGGCGGTGGGCCCGGCCAGGACCGGACAGAGGGGTGGCCGCTCACTTGCGGCGGCCAAACCGCTTCTCCAGGTCTTCCAGCGTGAAGTTGATGAGCGTGGGCCGGCCGTGGGGACAGCTCAACGGCTGATCCGTGGCGAAGAGCTGGTCCACCAGGTTCTGCATCTCCGGGACGGTGAGCGGTTCGCCGGCCCGCACGGCGCCGTGGCAGGCGAACGTGGCCAGCAGGTGGTCGAGCTGCTCGTTGGTGGGAGCGTCCTCGCGGCCGAGGTCGTCCAGCATGTCCAGCAGCAGGCGGCCCTCGTTCCAGTTCTTCAGGCCGGCGGGGATGCCCTGGACCAGGATGGACTGGCCCCCGAAGGGCTGCAGCAGGAAGCCCAGGGTGGCCAGCTCCTCCTGGTTCTGCTGGTAGGCCTGCAGCTGGTCGGGCGACAGATCGAGGTGCGCGGGGAACAGGAGCTGCTGCGTGGGCAGGGTCCGATCCTGGCCGGTGAGTGCGCGGCGGGCCTGGTTGTAGAGGATGCGCTCGTGGCTGTTGTGCTGGTCGATGAGCACCAGGCCGCCGCGGATCTGGGTGACGATGTACGTCCGGTGCAGCTGCCAGAAGGGCGCGGGATGGAGGCTGGCCTCGCGGCCGCCGCCGGCCGCGGCCGCTGGCTCGGTCTCGGCGGCCACGTCGGCAGCGGGACCACCGCGCAGGGCCGCCGAGCCGAAGAGCTCGCCCTGGCCAGCGGGGACGCCCCGGTGCTCGTGGCCGGCGGAGCCGCCCCGCTGGAAATGCTGCCGCAGGAAGTCCGCCTCGGCGCCCTGGCCGCCGAAGCCGGGGACCGGCACGTCGCTGCTGCCGGGTACGTCGGCCACCACGGTGGGGCGCAGGTGGGCGGCGTCGCGCAGGTCCAGCCCCTCCTCCAGCGCGTTCTTGAGCAGGCCGAACACCTGCCGCTCGAGCAGCAGGCGCACCTCGGTCTTGGCGGGGTGGACGTTGACGTCCACCTCGCCGGGCGGCAGCTGCAGGAAGGCGATCACCACCGGGTGCTTGCCCGGCGGCACCGCCTCCCGATAGGCCTGGGCGATGGCATGCGACAGGGTGGCGCTCTCGATGGGCCGCCGGTTGACGTAGACGAACTGCTGCTCGCGGTTGCCGCGGGTCCAGGTGGGCCGTGACGCCAGCCCCCCCACGCTGAAGCCGCCGGACTCCTTCTCGAAGCGCGACAGGTGATCGCTCACCGAGCCGCCCAGCAGGTCGCGGACCCGCTGCGGCAACGACCCCACCGGCGCCAGGTCCAGCAGCGCCTTCTCGCCCTCGCGCAGGCGCCAGCGGACCTCCCAGTGCGCCAGGGCCAGGACGGTGACCGCGCGGACGATGGCCCGCTTCTCCGCCTGGGCGGTCTTCATGAACTTGCGCCGCGCCGGCACGTTGTAGAAGAGATCCTCCACGGTGACGGTGGTGCCGCGGTTGCGCGGGGCGGGTTCGCGGCGCTGGATGGCGCCGCCGTCCAGCTCGATGAGTCCACCCACCGGCTCGCCCTCGCAGCGGCTGACCAGGCGCAGGCGGCTGACCGAGGCGATGGAGGCCAGGGCCTCCCCCCGGAATCCGAACGACCCCACCCGCAGGATGTCCGCCGCCGAGGTGATCTTGCTGGTGGCGTGGCGCTCGATGGCCAGGGGCAGCTCGCGGAACGGGATGCCATGGCCGTCGTCCTCGATGCTCAGCCGGGCGAGGCCGCCCTCGAGCAGGCCGATGCTGATGCTGGTGGCGCCCGCGTCCAGCGCGTTCTCGCACAGCTCCTTGACCACCGACGCGGGGCGCTCGACCACCTCGCCGGCGGCGATGCGGTCGATGGTGGCGTCGTCGAGGACCCGGATGGGGGCGGGCAGTTCGTGCATGGACACGCTCGGGGCTGGGGCGTCGCGGCCGCTCCGCGGTGATGGTCGGCCCTGTAGGATAGGGCGCGCCCCGCGGTGCGTCAACGGGCCGCGGCGGACCCCGGATCGGCGGGTGCCAGGCGGTCGCGGACGCGCTGCAGGAGCGCCTCGGCCGGTCCCTTGGCCGCGGGGTAGGCCACGCGGGCGGCGGTGATCGAGGGGACGGGCTCCTCGCACTGGTCTTGCAAGCCGGCCACCAGCCGCTCCTGCAGGCGGTCGAGCTGCCGGACGTCCTCCGGGACCACCACGGCCAGCTCCGCGGTGGGCAGGCAGTAGAGCCGGTCGCTGGTGCGCAGCTCGCGGGCCAGGACCCGGGCGGCCGGGAGCAGGACCGCGCTCGCCTGCTCCGGCGGCAGGTCCAGGCGCAGGAGCACCAGCCCGCAGACGTTGTGGTAGCGGTCGCAGCGGTCGAGCTCCCGGGTGAGGTCGTCCAGGAGACGCTCCTCGCCGTCCTGGTCGCGATCCCGCAGACCGCCGCGGCGAGCGGTGTCGATGTCCGCGGCGATGGGCAGCATGGAGAAGCTGGCCATCCCCGGCTCCTCCGTCGCAACGGGCGTCACCGCACGGGGCAGCAGGCCGGCCAGCGGTTCCACCAGTTCCGCGTCCAGGGACGTGAAGACGCGACCGTCGAGATGATGGATGCGCTGCTTGCCCACCAGGACCAGGGCGGGCACGGGCGCGCCGGCGGTGGCCACCGCCACCAGCACGCTCAGCGGACCGCCCCCGGTCTCCAGGGTGGTGATGCGCCAGCGGTCGGCGCCCGCGGCATCGACGAGCCGCGGCAGTTCACCGAGCCAGGGCGCGTCCTCGGGGGCGTTGCCGCCGGCGAGGCGGAGGGGGCGCTGGTCGTCGCCGAGGTCGGCGAGGGCCACGCAGTATCGCGCGCCGGTGAGCTCCACGGCGGCGGCGCAGAGCTGCTCGGCGAACTGGCCGGGCGTCCCCTCGTGGGCCGCGAGCGCGGTGGTGGTCTGCGAGAGGGCCTCCAGGCGCGCCGTGCGATCGGCCCGGCGATGATGGTCGAGCTGGTCGGTGAGCAATCGCTCGAGCAGGAACACGGCCTCCCCGGCCAGGGCATGGAAGGCATGGGCGTTGCCAGCGGCGGCGAACTGGACGGCCAGGCCCGCACGGACGGGGTCACGACCCACCGGGAGATAGAACACGGTCAGTGGGCCGCCGTCGTCGGCGGTGGGCGCGGGCGCGTGGTCGGCCGGATCGCTGGGCGACGGAGCGGTGGTGGACTCGCGAGGCGGCCGGTCGACGGTCCCGGCAGGATCCGCCGGATCCTCGCGCATGACCAAAGGCGTGGCGGTGCTCAGCACCTCGACCCACGCGGGATCGTGCAAAGGTTCGTACCAGTGGCGCGCGGTCTCCCCCGGCGCTCCCTCGCACACCAGCAGGCTGCCATCCTCGCAGGGCACGGCCAGGGTGACGCGGGCGGACTCGGCGGTCACCGCCAGGGTCTCGGCCCAGGCGGCCAGCATCCCGGGCAGCTCGTGATGCGCACCGGCGAGGCGGCGGAGCTGCTGCTCGGTGAGGTCGAACATCCGGCTGGTCCGCTGGCGCTGCAGCTGCTGCACCCCGTCGAGGATGCGGCCGAGTCGCAGGGCGAGGCCACCGAGGAGGTCGCGATCCGCGGCGGTCAAGGCGGTCTGGCCGGCGCGGGTGGACACGTTCAGGACGCCGAGCAGACGGTCGCCAGCCACCAGCGGCGTGCACACGGCCGTGGCGATGTCGGGCCGATCGCGGCGGCGGCTGGCCGACGACTGCTGCCCGGTGACGAGCTGCGCCTCGCGGGTGCGCGCCACGCGTCCGGCGATCCCCTCGCCGAGGGCCACGCGGGTGCTGTGCAGGGTCCCCTCGCTGAGGCCCACGGCGTAGGCGATGTAGAGCTCGCGACTGGCCTCGTCGAAGAGCATGATCGAGCCGCCGCTGGCCGCCACGGCGCCGGTGCAGAGATCGAGCAGGCGGCGCAGGATGGTGTCGCCGGCCAGGGCGTCCTCGAGATCGTCGATGGCCGCCTGCAGGGCGGCGCTCTCGCGCTCGATCTCCTCGAGGCCGGGGCGGGCGGGGGCTGGCGGCGGCGCCGGGGGGCGCGGCGTGCGGCCGAAGAGGCGGGCGCGAAGGTCGTCGGCGTGGACGGGGAGCAGGCCGAGGCGGCGGCCGGCGTCGGCGAGGGAGGCAGCCATCCCGCCACCGGAGCCGGGCAGCACCAGCAGGGGGCGCGGGGCGTCGTCGCGTTGCAGGGATGCGTTCAGGCCGGGCAGATCGGTGAGCTCGCGCACCACGGGCAGACCCATGATCTCGGCGATGGAACTGCCGAGGGCCATGCCGGTGGGATCCACCACGCCGAGGATCGCCACGTCCTGGCGCGCGCCGAGGTCGGCGAGGAGCGGCAGTTCCGCCTCGCCGGGGGCGCCCAGGACGATGGTGATGGGCTCGTTCATGCTCTCCGCCCTGCCAGACGACGAGAAATACTGACCTCAGGTTCGGCCGCTCCCCGACCGGCTTGAGCGCCAGAGCGTCGCCCGGACGCCGGGATGGCCACCGGGATGGACGCCGGGCCGCGGACTCAGTCCTCCCGGTGGCCGTCGAGCTGACGCTTGATGCGGACCAGCCACATGAACGCGTCCACCGGCGAGAGGGTCTCCAGGTCCAGGCCGCGCAGGGCATCGAGCGCGTCACGCTCCTGGTCCTGGAAGAGGCTCAGCTGGGCGGCCGCGGCCGAGGGTGGACCGGGGTCGCCGTCGGCGGCCAGGCCCGCGCCGCCCGCCGCGGCGGCCACGGCGCCGGCGGCGCTGCGGGCGTCGCTGCGGCTGAGGAACTCCAGGATGCCCTCCGCCCGCCGCAGCACCGGCTCGGGCACCCCGGCCAGACGGGCGACGTGGATGCCGTAACTCTTGTCCGAGCGACCGGCGGCCACCTGGTGCAGGAAGACGATCCTGCCCTCCCACTCCCGCACCTGCAACTGGAGGTTGACCAGACCAGGCAAGGAGTCCGCCAGTTCGGTGAGTTCATGGTAGTGGGTGGCGAAGATGGCCCGGGGCCGCGGGCCGGAGCGGTCGAGCAGATACTCGGTGATGGCCCAGGCCAGCGACAGGCCGTCATAGGTGCTGGTGCCGCGGCCGATCTCGTCGAGGATCACCAGGCTGCGGCGGCTCATCTGGTGCAGGATGTGCGCGGCCTCGCTCATCTCCACGTAGAAGGTGGACTCGCCGCGGGCGAGGTTGTCGCTGGCGCCCACACGGGTGAAGACGCGGTCGGCCAGGCCGAGGCGCGCGCTCTGCGCCGGCACGTGGCTGCCGGCCTGGGCCAGCAGCACGATGAGCGCCGTCTGCCGCAGATAGGTGCTCTTGCCGCCCATGTTCGGGCCGGTGAGCAGCAGCAGGCGGCGATCCTCGGCCCCGACGACGGTGTCGTTGGGGATGAACTCCTGATCGGGCAGCAGCTGCTCGATCACCGGATGGCGGCCGCCGCGGATCTCCAGCTCGCAGCTGGTGTCGCACTCCGGACGACAGTAGCCGCGCTCGGCGGCCAGCCGGGCCCAGGCGCAGAGCAGGTCGATGCGCGCGAGCAGCGCGGCGGCGCGGGCGATGTCGCCCAGCTGGTCGCCGACGGCGGCGAGCAGGCCGGCGTACAGTTCCGCGGCCAGGCGCTCGGCGCGGTCCTCGGCGTCGAGGATGGTGCGCTCGGCCTCCTTCAGCTCCGCGGTCACGAAGCGGGCGCTGCCCACCAGGGTCTGCTTCTGCTCGTAATGGTCGGGCACCTTGTCCAGGTGCTTCTTCGTGACGTCGAAGTAGTACCCGAAGACCTTGTTGAAGCCCACCTTGAGCGAGCCGATGCCGGTGGCCTCCCGCTCGCGTTGCTGCAATCCGGCCAGGAAGCCCCTGGTGTCGCTGGCGATGGCGTGCAGCCGGTCCAGTTCCGGGTCCAGGCCCTCCCGCAGATAGGCGCCCTGGCGGGTGGTGGCCGGCGGCTCGTCGGGCAGGGCGGACAGCAGGCGCGCGGCCAGCGGTGCGAGGGCGGGCAGCGCGTTCGCCCAGTCGCAGACGGGGTGGTCGCGGCGGCCCTCGGCGCTGGCCACCGCACGCAGGCGCTCGGTGGCATCCAGGCCCGCGCCCAGCTGACGGAGCTGCCGCGGTCCGAGGCGGCCGGCGGCGGCGCGGGCGGCGAGCCGCTCGAGGTCGCCCACCTCGCGCAGGACCGCGCGCAGCTGATCACCCCAGCCGTCGGCGGTCCGCAGGCTGGAGATGCCGTCGTGCCAGCGGGCGACCTCGTCGACGGCGGTGAGGGGCTCGGCCAGGCGCTGCTCCAGCAAGCGGCGGCCGGCGGCCGTGACGGTGCGATCGACGTGATGGACCAGGGTGCCCTCCCCGCGCTCGCCGCGGAAGGTGCGGAAGACCTCCAGGTTGCGCAGGGTCTCCTCGTCCAGGACCAGCCGGTCGCCGCGGGCGGCGAAGCGCAGGCTGGTCACCTGGGCGGGCTTGCGGAGCGTCAGGCTGGTCAGGTAGCGGAGCACCGCGCCCGCCGCGGCGAGGGCGCGCTGGCGGTCGGCCTGGGCCAGGCCGAAGACCCCCAGGCCGGCCACGGCGAAGTGGTCGCAGAGGGTGCGCTCGGCGAAGGAGGGGTGGAACCAGGTGGCGGTGACCGGATTGATCACCACCTGCGGCAGCGCGGCCCGCCAGGCGCGCATCTCGCGCTCGGCGGTGTCCTCGCGGACGATCACCTCACGCACCGCGTGGCGCTCGCAGAGGGCGGCCAGGCGCGCGCTCTCCTGGCCGCAGCGGAACTCGCCAGTGGTGGCGTCCAGGAGCGCCCAGCCCGCCGCGCTGGCGGCGTCGTCCGCCGGCGCGGGCAGGTAGGCCAGGCAGTAGTGCCCGCTGTCGCCGCGGACCAGTTCGGGCGCCGTCGCGGTGCCGGGACTGACGATCTCCACCACCTCGCGCCTGACCAGGCCCTTCGCCGCGGCGGGATCCTCGGTCTGCTCGCAGATGGCCACCGTCAGGCCAGCGTCGATGAGCCTGGCCAGGTAGGAATCCAGGGCATGGTGGGGCACCCCGGCCAGCGGCACGGGGTGGTCGCTGTCCTTGTCGCGGCTGGTGAGGGTGACCCCGGCCACCCGGGCGAGCACCTCGGCGTCCTCGAAGAAGGTCTCGTAGAAGTCGCCCATGCGGTAGAGGAGCAGGGCGCCCGGGTGCGCGGCCTTGATCTCCAGGTACTGGGCCAGCATGGGTGTCAGGCGCACGCCGCCGGGCCCGGTGGCGGCGCCGGCAGTGGGCTCCCGCGGCTGCTCGGGGCGGGCCATCAGTCGACGCTGCCGGCGACGAACCCCTCCAGGCCATGGCGGCCGGCGAGCCGGTTGAGTTCGCTGCGGGCCTGGGCGGGCGAGACGAAGTCCCCCGTCTGCACGCGGTAGATGAGCTGACCGAGGTCGTCGGCGCCCTGGACCACCCGCAGATCGGGGATCTCCGGCTGCCAGCGGGCCACGAACTGCAGGGCGAGGGTGCGATCGCGGAAGGCGGCGAGCTGGATGGTGTAGCGCGTGCCACCCGGCTGGTCCAGGGTCTCGGGGGCGCGGGTGTCGAGGGTGTCGGCGAGGACGGTGAACTCCTCCTGTTCCCGACGCAGGTGCTCACGGATCTCCAGGTTGGCCAGGCTCGCCGGATGCTCGCGCGCGAGGGCGGCGGCCACCTCCCGCGCCTCCACGTCGCGGCCCATCAGGCGCAGGGCCTGCCACTGCCCGGCGAGCAGGTCGGGTCGGGCGCCGTCGGCCACGTGCCGGCCCGCGGACTCGAAGTACCGCAGGGCCAGCTCGCGATCGCCCTGCTGCAGGCCGATGCGGCCGAGGAGTTCACGGGCGGCGGCGAAGGCGGGGTCGTCGGGGCGGACCGAGGCGAGCATCTCGCGCGCCCGCTGGGCATTGTCGACCAGATGCTGGGTCCGGCCGGCGAGCAGGAAGAACTCGCCGGGAAGGTCCTGGTCCGGCAGGGCCATCAGCGGCTGCAGCGCCTGCCAGGCGGCCTCGGGCGCGGGCCGCGCCAGCGACAGCGCGGCGGCATCCAGGCTGGCCCGGATCCGCAGCTCGCGTGGCGCCTCGCGGTCACGGACGGTGGCCAGCGCCAGCTCGTAGGCACGCTCCGGGTCGGAGGTCAGCAGCCGCCCCCATTGCCGGCGCTGGGCGCCATCCTCCGATACCTGCGCCAGGGCCTCCCGCGCCTCCTCGTAGCGCCCGGCGGCGAAGAGCGTGCGGACCTGCTCCAGGGCCGCCGGCGCGAGCGCGGCCAGACCGGCCACGATCAGGACGACCATGACGGTCCGCAGCGGGCGCGGTCGGGGCAGATGGCGAAGCACGGCGGGTCTCTCTCCCGGTCGGTGGATCTGGTGTCCCTAGTACCGCGGCGGCCCCGTGGGGGTGGCCGCGGCACGCGCATCGGCGGCCGAGACGCGTGATGGGCCGTGCCCGCCGTGGGCCCCGTCCTCGCGAGCGCTCCCATGGGGCACGAAGCTGTCGGCGCTCAGGC
This sequence comes from uncultured Fibrobacteraceae bacterium, assembly GCA_964637835.1. Lineage (GTDB taxonomy): Bacteria > Krumholzibacteriota > Krumholzibacteriia > LZORAL124-64-63 > LZORAL124-64-63 > Glo-17. Next base: position 88,783 of record CAZWYF010000007.1, on the reverse strand, counting down.
AGTCGGGACAGAACCAGCGCAGCTCGGGCTCATGGCGGCCGCAGGCGGCGCAGACATGGCCGTCGTGGGCGTCAGGACCGCTGAGCAGGTTCCAGACGCGCGTGAACGCCGCGCCGGGCGCCTCCGCGGTGAGCAGGCGCAGGTACGGCGCCGCGGCATCCGGCGTCAACCGCGGGTCGCCCCGCTTGCCGGCCAGCAGCCGGATGGCGTCCTCCCGGCGATCGAGCTTCTCGTACAGGCGGGCCAGCGCCATCCAGAGCCCGGGCGGCGCCGCCGCCTCGGCGCAGGCGGTCTCGAGGATGGGGATCACCCGGGTGAAACGCCCGGTCTCCAGCAGGGCGCCCTCCAGCAGTGGCAGGGCCGGCGCCATCTCCGCCGGATGCTCCGCCAGTCCGGCCGCCACGGCCTTGACCGCCTGGTCGGGATCGCGATCGTGAGCGGCGAGGAGCGCGCGCACCAGCTGCGCCCGGCCGGCCGCCGCCGGCAGGTCACGGGTGCGGCCGAGGAGGTCGCGGGCGCGGTCATGCTCGCCGGCGCGGACGGCGTCGAGCGCTCCGTCCACCAGCCAGGCCGCACGCAGGGCGGCCAGCTCGCGGGCAGCCTCCGGCTCGCAGGCCTTCTCGCCGGCGCGCAAGGCGTCGGCGGCGGCGGGGATGTCGCCCCGGCGGGCGGCCACGGCGAACCGCAGACGGTGCCAGCGCGGCTGGCGGTCCACCTTGCCGGCGAGCTGGTCGAGGACCGTGTCGGCCTCCTCCAGGCGTCCGAGCTCCACGAGGTCGGAGGCCAGTTCCAGCCCCACGGTGACCCGTCGGGCGGCCGGCAGGTCCGGCCGGACGGCCAGGCTGCGGTGCAGGGCGGCGGCCCGGCCCGGATCGCCGGTCAGGCGCAGCAGCACGCCGAGGTGCAGGTAGGGCTCGGCACGACCGGGCTCGCGGGCGACGACCTCGCGCATGAGATCCCGTGCCGCCGGCAGGTCGCCGGCCAGCCACTGCTCGAGCGCGTGGGCGTAGAGATCCTCGGGAGCCCCGGCGCGGGGACGACGCAGGGCGAGCCAGGCCGCCACCCCGCCAAGGAGCAGCACCGCGATGCCCAGGAGCCAGGGCCAGAGATCCTGCCACACCTCAGTGGTCCTTCCCGGCGGACTGTCCGCTCAGTTCCTGCAGGGGCAGGGCGCGGAGGTCCTCCAGTTCACGGTCGCGGGCGACCTGCTGCTTGCGCAGCCGGGCGAGTTCGCGCCGCAGGCGCCACTCGCGCAGGCCCATGCCCGCCAGCGCGGCCAGGAAGCCCAGGACGAAGCTGGCGGACACCACCCAGAACAGTTCCAGGTCCAGGAACTCGCGGGTGAACAGGGTCAGGTCCACGGTCTGATCAGCATTGGTGGCGAAGACGTAGACCAGCCCCAGCAACAGGACCAGGAACAGGATCAGCTTGATCACCCACACGGCGTGCACCACCTCGCTCGAGTCCGTTCGCGGCGGGACCTGTGGCCAATGTAGCGCAGGTCCCGCGCGCCTCCAAGTCCGGGTTGGCAGGCCGGGATCAGACCGCCTCGCCCAGGAACGCGGTGTTCCGATGACCGGTGATCCGCACCCGGCGGACCTGCCCCGGCACGGCCGCGGCGAGCCGCGCGACCACCTTGCGATTGTTGGCGGTGCGCAGCCGCCAGTGGCCTACCGGCCGGCGAGCGGGTTCCTCCACCACCGCATCCCACTCCGCACCCACCTGGGCGGCGGCGAGGTGGTTCCAGACCCCGTCCTGGGCGGCGAGCAGTTCGGCCAGGCGCCGCTTCTTCTCGTCCACCGGGACGTCGTCCTCCAGGCGCGCGGCCGGCACGCCGGGGCGTTCGCTGTACTTGAAGGCGAAGATGGTGTCGAAGCGGACGGCGCGCAGCAGGTCCAGGGTGGCCTGGAAGTCCGCCTCGGTCTCGCCGGGGAAGCCGACGATGAAGTCGCCACTGAACGTGACGTCGGCGATGACGCGGCGGGCCTGGGCGACCATCTCCAGGTACTCGCCGCTGGTGTAGCGGCGCTTCATCCGCCGCAGGACGCGGTCGCTGCCGCTCTGCGCCGGCACGTGCAGCCAGGGGCAGACCTTCGGCTCGGCGCCGATGGTGTCCATGAGGTGCGGATGCATGTCGCGAGGGTGGCCGGTGAGGAAACGGATGCGTTCCAGACCCGGCGTGGCGGCCAGTTGCCGCAGGAGGCCCGCGAAGTCCAGCTGGTCTCGCCAGCGGTAGGCGGTGACGTTCTGGCCCAGCAGGGTGACCTCGCGCCCGCCGGTGGCGACGATCCGGTCGACCTCCGCCTGGATGGCCTGCGGGTCCTTCTCGCTCTGGGGCCCACGGGTGGAGGGCACGATGCAGTAGGTGCAGCGGTAGTCGCACCCCTTGTGGATGGTCACCAGGTGGGAGTCGTGGGTGGGGTACAGCAGCGGCGGCGCGACGTAGTGGACGTCCGGGTCGTGGCCCACCGCCACCTCGCCCGGCGGGGTCGGCTGCCGGGCTTCCCCACGGCGGGACAGCTGGGCGCTCACCAGGGCGGGCAGGTCCTCGTACCGATCCACGCCCACCACCAGATCGACGCGGTGGCGCTGTCGCGTGAGCTCGGCCTGCAGGCGCTCGGCCATGCAGCCGCAGATGCCCAGCACCGCCGCCGGGCGGCCGGCCTGCTCGCGAGCATGGCGCAGCTCGCCCACGCGGCTGATCACCTTGTGCTCGGCATGCTCGCGAACGGAGCAGGTGTTCAGGAGCACCACGTCGGCGGCGAGGGGATCATCGCTGCGCACGAGCCCGGCGTCGGCGAGCAGGCCGAGGATCACCTGGCTGTCGTAGACGTTCATCTGACAGCCGTAGGTCTCGAGGTAGACCGTGCGCCCGGCGGCAGCGGGTGCGGGGTCGGGCAAGGGGCGCGGGACCAGGTCGGGAACCAGGGCGTCGCTCATGGGCGGGCCTCCCTCAGGATGCGCGTGACCTCGCCACGCAGCCGGCCGTCCTCGCAGGCGGTCAGCGCCAGGCGGACCAGGGTGCCGGCGGGCCGGTCGCTGGCCACGGTCACGGAAGCGTAGTTGTCGGTGGTGGCGTGGCGCTCACCGGGCCGTCCGGGCTCCGCATCCTCGAGCACCGCCTCGCGTTCCTGGCCCACCAGGGCGGCGGCGAAGGCCTCGCGCCGGCCGCGGGCCACGGCCCTCAGCTCGGCCGCGCGTTCGCTCACGGTCTCCGGATGCACTCCCGGCATGGCGGCGGCGGGCGTCCCCGGGCGCGGCGAGTAGCGGAACACGTGCAGGTAGCTGAACGGCAGCTCGGCCACGAGGTCCCGGGTGGCTGCGAACTCCTGGTCGGTCTCCCCGGGGAAGCCCACGATCACGTCGGCGCCCAGGCCGCAGTGCGGATCGATGGACACCGCCGCGGCCACCGCGTCGCGGGCCTGTTGCGAATCGTATGGGCGCCGCATGCGCTTCAGGACGGCATCGCTGCCGCTCTGCAGCGAGACGTGCAGGTGCGGCCGCAGCTGGGGCCGCGCACGCAGCACCGCCACCAGCGCCGGCGTCAACTCGTCCGGGTGGATGCTCGACAGGCGCAGCCGGAGCCCGGGGAAACGCTCGCAGACGGCGTCCAGAAGCCCGGCCAGTCCGGGACGACCATCGAGGTCGCGTCCCCAGCTGCCCATGTGCACGCCGGTGAGCACCAGTTCATTGTAGCCCGCCTCCTCGTGCAGTCGGGCGAGCTGGCTGAGCACGGCCTCCGGATGCCGGGAGCGGCCCGGGCCGCGCGCCCGCCAGATCAGGCAGTAGGTGCAGCGCAGGTCGCAGCCATCCTGGATCTTGACGAAGGCGCGGCTGCGGCCGGCGAACTCGGCGATCTCCGGTGCGTCGAACGCGGGCCGGCGGTCGAATTCCTCCACCAGCACCAGGGGCGCCCCCGCAGCCGCCGCCAGCGATCCGCGATCGCTGGCGGGCTCGTGATCGAGTTGGCGCAGCACCTGGGGCAGCCACCGCGCGACCTGCTCCTTGGTGGTGTTGCCCAGGACGCCGTCGATCTCCGGCACGGCCGCGAGCTCCTGCGGCTGGGTCTGGGCGTAGCAGCCGGCCACCACCACGCAGGCCTCGGGCCGGCGCCGCTTCACCTGACGCGCCAGGCGGCGGCATTCCTGGTCCGCCTTGCCGGTCACGGTGCAGCTGTTGAGGAAATAGAGGTCGGCCGCCTGATCCCAGGCGACCACCTCGATGGGGCGGACCCGGAGCAGCGCCGCCTTGACGCCCTCGGTGTCGTACTGGTTCAGCCGGCACCCCAGGGTGTGGAACGCCACGCGCAGAGGGGTGGGGCGATGCTGATGGTTCATCTTCGGTCTCCCGAATGGAAAGGGGTGGAGGCGAACCTCCACCCCTTGACCAGACGGCGACGGGCGCGGATCAGGATTCCGTGTCCTCGTCATCGTGGCGGGCGTAGTCCGCCGCCTCGCGGGCGAGATCCTCGTCGCCCGGGAGCATCTCGGCCGAACCCTCGCCGGCGGCGTCGGCCGCGGCCACGTCGTCCAGACGCGGGTGCGCCGCGACGAACTCGGCCCTGGCCTCGTCGCCCAGTTCCTCCAGCCGCTCGGTGATCGACAGGACGATGCGGCGGTTCTCCGTGTCCATCTTGATCACCTTCAGGTCGAGCTTCTCGCCCTCCTTGAAGTAGTACTGCGGCTTGTCCTGCTTGGGCATGTCCAGGCCCAGGTGGCCGGTGGGCACGAAGCCCTCCAGATCCTCGGGCAGGTCCACGATCAGACCGTGATCCAGCATGCGGCTGACCGTGCCCTCGACGTCGCGGCCACTGGGATACTCGTCGGCCAGGTTGGGCCACGGGTTCTCGTGCAGCTGCTTGATGCCCAGGCTGATGCGGCGCTTCTGGGTGTCGATGTCCAGGATCTGGACGTTGACGCTGTCGCCCTTGCGGAGCATCTCCTTGGGATGGCGCACGCGCTTGGTCCAGCTCATGTCGCTGATGTGGACCAGTCCGTCGATGCCCTCCTCCACCTCGACGAACGCGCCGAAGTCGGTGAGGTTGCGCACCTTGCCCTCGATGATGGTGCCCACGGGGTACTTGGTGGCCAGGGAGTCCCACGGATCCTCCTCGGTCTGCTTCAGACCCAGGCTGATCTTCTCGTTCTCCTTGTCGATCTTCAGCACCATGACGTTCACCTCGTCACCGATGCTGACCACCTTCGAGGGGTGCTTGATGTGGCGGGTCCAGCTCATCTCGCTGATGTGGATGAGCCCCTCGACACCCTTCTCCAGCTCCACGAAGGCGCCATAGTTGGTGATCGAGACCACACGGCCGCGCACGATGCTGCCCTCGGGGTACTTCTTCTCGACGTCCTCCCACGGGTAGGACTGCAGCTGCTTGAGGCCGAGGCTGATGCGCTCCCGCTCCTGCTCGAAGTCGAGCACCTTGACGTCGATCTCGTCGCCGATCTGCACGACCTCGCTCGGGTGCTGGACGCGGCCCCAGCTCAGGTCGGTGATGTGGAGCAGGCCGTCGATGCCGCCGAGGTCCACGAACGCACCGAAGTCGGTGATGTTCTTGACCACGCCGCGGCGGATCTGGCCCTTCTCGAGCTCGGCGATGAGCTTCTTCTTCTTCTCCTCGCGCTCCTGCTCGAGGACGATGCGGCGGCTGACCACCACGTTGCGGCGGCGCTTGTTCTTCTTGATGATCCGGCACTCGATCTCTTCGCCGATGAAGTCCTCGAGGTTCGGAACCTGACGCAGCGCCACCTGCGAGCCGGGCAGGAACGTGTCCACGCCCCAGAGCTTGACCACCAGGCCGCCCTTGATCCGCCGGTCCACGATGCCGTGGACGATCTCGTTGTTCTCGTGGGCGGTCTTGATCTTGTCCCAGACCTTGAGGAAGTCGGCCCTCTCCTTGGACAGGGCCACCAGACCGTCCTGGTTCTCGAGCTTCTCGAGGAAGACGTCGAACTCGTCACCAGGGTTGATCTCTTCGCCGGCGAACTCCTCCAGCGAGATCACGCCCTCGCTCTTGAAGCCGATGTTCAGCAGGACCTCGTTCTCGCGCACCTCCACCACGGTGCCACGCAGGATCTTGCCCTCGGCGACGTCGGTCAGCGTCTCCTCGTAGGTATTGACCAGGGCGAGCATCTCCTGGGCGGAGAGGTCGTCTTGCTCCTCGTCCTCGTCGCGGAAGTCGTCGTTGATGATCACGACCTCGTCGAGGTCCGTGGTCAACCGGGGCGAGACCTCTTCGTCGACACGTGCGGCGGCGCGCGCGCCGTCCGCGGTCTGGGGGGTGGTGGTCGTGTCCGCGGGGGGCGGGGTCTGCTCCGGCTGGGCCGGGGTCTGAGCAGCGTCCTCGCGCACCTCGTCGGACCCGGGGTTGGGGTTCATGGACATGGGTTATCAGCCTCCTCTGGCATGCGAATTTACCAGTCCGTTCGGGGACTGGCAGGTCGGCAAATATACACGCCCCCCCCGGAGCGTGCAAGACGGGAAACGGCCAGTTTCCAGCCGTCCAGGGCCGCGGGTCGTGCACGGCGCGGCGGGGTCGCTCGCGGGGGGCGTGCGGGGTCGAGATCTAGCCGAAGGGGTTCTTGCGACGCAGCTTGCGACGCTGACGCAGCCGCAGGGCGCGTTCGAGGTCGCTCTCGGGCGTCTCGGCGAGGGATCGCGCCTGCAGCTCCTCGATCATGGCCAGGTACATGGCCCCCACCCGCTGGGTGACGTCCTTGCGATCGTACAGCTCCTTCAGGCGGGCGAGGCCGTGCAGGTGGACCAGCGGGCCGTAACGGACCTCCAGGGGAGATTCCGGATTGCCGCCGAAGCGTAGCGCGCAGGTGCCCCGCACGAAGATGGGCAGGATGGGAGCGCCCGTCTCCTGGGCCAGGATGCCCAGCCCCCCCTTGACCGGTCCGGGCTCGCCCACCAGGCGGCGCGTGCCCTCCGGGAACACGAACAGGTTCTCGCCCCGGTCCAGGGCCTCGCGGGCGGCGGTGAACGCCTCCAGGTCGAACCCGCGCCGGTTGATGGGGATGGAGTCCATCCAGCGGAAGAACGCCGCGGCCGCCGGGCTGGCGAAGAGTTCCCGCTTGGCGAGGGTCCGCACCGGCCCGCGCCGGAAGGTGCAGCCCACCAGCGGGGGGTCGAACCACGAGACGTGGTTGCTGGCCAGGATGACGCCGGGCGGCACCGTGGCCCGGGGCCGGCCCACCACCCGCTGGCCCAGCGACCGGGCGATGGGCGCCAGCAGGTGGTAGACCAGGCGGTACTTGCGGGGCAGCTCGCGCCAGGCCCGGTCGGCGTCCCAGTCGATCCGTCGCGCCAGCCAGGGGTTGATCCGGCAGGCGAGGACGGCCTCCTCGAGCTGCCGCTCCAGGCTCCAGCGGCTCGTATCCAGGACCACGGCGTCCGGACCGATCACCAGGGGGCTCTCCTGGCGCTCGCTATCCAGGCGATCACGGGCCGCGAGATCGGCCAGGACGGCGGCCCGGTCGGCCTCCTGGCCCCGCTCGCGGAACTGTCGCCAGCGCCGGTCCGCCCGCGCCTCCACGCTGGCGTCCAGGTAGATCTTGCAGGTGGCCAGGGGGAAGACCACGCTCCCGATGTCCCGGCCCTCCATGACCACGCCGCCGCGGCGGCCGAGCTCGCGTTGCCGCTCCACCATGCGCGTGCGAACCGCCGCGTGGGCGGAGACCGCCGAGACCTGCGCATCCACCGCGGCGCTCCGGATGGCCTGCGAGACGTCGCGGCCGTTCCACACCACCTGGGTCTCCTTCTCCCCCGGCCGCAGGCGCAGCTCGGCGCCGTCGAGCAGACGGGCGAGGGCGGCGCCGTCGCCCGGGTCCACTCCCGCGTCCAGGGCCGCACGGGTCAGGGCGCGGTACATCGCGCCGGTATCCACGTACAGCAGGCCCAGGCGCCGGGCCACCGCCCGGGCGGTGGTGGACTTGCCCGAGCCGGCCGGCCCGTCGATGGCCACCACCGCGTCGGCGGGAACGATGTTCCCGACCGCCCGCAGGTCCTCGTGCGTGGGCCCGGGCAGCACGCCGATCACCCCAGGATCTGCTGCAGCGCGCCGATGCAGCGCTGGTTCTCCGCCGGCAGGCCGACCGAGATGCGGACCGCGCCCTCGCCGTCGGAAAGGCCGAAGGCGTCCATGGGGCGGACGATCACGCCCTGCTCCAGCAGGCGGCGCGACAGCTCGGTGCCGCTGCCGCCGGTCAGCGTGCAGAACAGGAAGTTGGTCTGGCTGGGGATCACGTTCAGGCCCAGCTGCGCCAGTTCCGCGGCCATCCATTCCAGCTGCTCGCGGTTGCGGCGCACGCGGCCCTCCACGGCGTCCCAGTGCCGCAGGCAGGCGATGGCGGCGGCCTGGCTCACCATGTTGACGTTGAAGGGCTCGCGGGTCTTCTGCAACTCGCCCATGAGCGCGGGGTGCCCCAGGCCATAGCCGATGCGCAGGCCGGCCAGGCTGTGGATCTTGCTGAAGGTGCGCAGGATCACCAGGTTCTCGCGGTCGGCGAGCATGGGCTCGGTGCGCGGGTAGTCGTCCGCCACCACGTACTCGTAGTAGGCCTCGTCCACCGCGACGATGACGTGCGCGGGGATCCGGTCGAGGAAGGCCGCGAACCCGGCCGCGTCGACGTACGTGCCGGTGGGATTGTTGGGATTGCAGACGATCACCAGCTTGGTCCGCCCGTCGACGGCGGCGGCCATGGCGTCGAGGTCGTGGACCCAGCCCGGCCGCATGGGCACCGCGCGGCCCGTCTCGAAGTGCACCTTCCCGGCCAGTCCGTAGACGATGAAGCTGTGCTCGGAGTAGACGAAGTTCTCCCCCGGCGACAGTAGGCCCCGCACCAGCATGTCGAGGACCTCGTTGGAACCGTTGCCCAGGAGGATGGCGCCGCGGTCGACACCGTGGAACTCCGCCAGCGCGCCAGTGAGCTCCCAGGCCGCGCCGTCGGGGTAGCGGTTGATCTCCGGCAGCACCGCAACGATGGCCTCCAGGACCTCGGGCAGCGGGCCCTCCGGGTTCTCGTTGCTCGCCAGCTTGACCACGTCGGCGAGGCCCAGCTCGCGCTGCACCTCCTTGACCGGCTTGCCCGGCGCGTAGGGCCGCACCTCGAGGATCCCGGGACGGAACAGCTGCTTGTGATCCATGTCCTCCACCTTTCCGGTCGTCAGCGGGACGACCTCGGGCCGCGGCCCGCTCACTGGTCCTGATCGTGACGCTCCTGATCCGCCGGCCTGGCGTCCGGCGGATCCTGCGGCCGCTCCTGGCCGGCCGCCTCGCGCAGGGCGCGCTCCTCCTCGGGATTCAGGCGCCGGAAGTCTCCCGGCTGGAGCCGGCCGAGCTGCACCGGGCCCACGGCCGTGCGCACGAGCCCGGTCACCCGCGCTCCCACTGCCGCGAACATCCGCCGCACCTGGCGCTTGCGGCCCTCGTGCAGCTCGAGGTGCCAGATGCGGCGGTCGCCGGAGCGGTCGCCGGCGACCCGGCAACGGCGTACCGGCCGGCCGTCCAGCTCGATGCTGCCCCCGGCCAGGGTCCGTTCCGCGCCCCGCGCCAGCGGCCTGGCCAGGCGCACCTCGTAGGTCTTCCACACCCCCTGGCGCGGGCGCAGCAGCGCCTCCGCCAGGGCGCCGTCATCGGTCCAGAGCAAGAGCCCGCTGCTGTCGCGGTCGAGCCGCCCCACGGGCTGGAAGCGATCCGGGAGATCTCCGCGGCGGCGGAACGACACCAGGCCCACCTGGTCGCCCTGAGCCCGCAGCGTGGAGACCACGTCCAGCGGCTTGTGGAATGCGTAGACGCGGTGGCCGCTGGGCAGCACCGCCGGCAATCCGTCCACCGTCACCTGCTGGTCGGGTCCCACGCGGCGGGAGAGATCGATGCAGATCTCGCCGTCGATGGCCACCCGGCCGTCGCGGACCAGCGCCTCGACGCCCCGTCGCGAGCCGTGGCCGGCACGGGCCAGGTACCGGTTCAGGCGGAGCGAAGGGTCGGCATCGGATCGGGAAGCGGTCATGGCCGGGGTCCGTCATCGTCGTCCGGGTCGGCGTCGGCCACCTCGG
>CAZWYF010000007.1:0-78618 GCA_964637835.1 uncultured Fibrobacteraceae bacterium | reverse complement strand
AGCGGTCATGGCCGGGGTCCGTCATCGTCGTCCGGGTCGGCGTCGGCCACCTCGGCGTCGGGACCCGGCTCGCGGTCCGGGTCGGCGTCGCGTAGCCGGGCGAGGTCCTCGTCGCTCAGCTCCTCGCCGAACTGGCTGGCGAAAGCGCGCAGATCATCCCGGTTCTCCACCATCTCCTCGAGGGTGGGCAGATCCGGCAGCTGCGAGAGCCCCTTCAGGCCCAGGTGGCCCAGGAACTCGCGGGTGGTGCCATAGAGCAACGGGTGGCCCACGGCCTCGCTGCGGCCCACCACGGTGATCAGGTTTCGCTCCTGCAGCGTGGCCAGGGCGCCGCTGGACTGCACGCCGCGGATCTCGTCGATCTCCAGCCGCGTGATGGGCTGGCGGTAGGCGATGATCGCGAGCACCTCCAGGCCCGCCCGGGAGAGTCGCGCGTACTTGCGGGTCCTGAGCAGCTTCTCCACCAGCGGCGCGTAGTCCGGCCGGGTGGCCATCTGCCAGCCGCCGCCGAATTCCACCACGGTGAAGGCGTGGCCGGCGGCGTCGTACTCCGCCTCCAGCTCGCCCATGGCGGCCTTCAGATCCGCCGTGCTGGCCTCCGGAAAGATGCTCTTGAGGCGGCCGGCGGTCAGCGGGCTGTCGGTGGCGAAGAGCAGGGCCTCGAGTTCACGCTTCACGCGGGGTCCTCCGGTTCCGGGACGGCGGGTTCCTCGTCGCGGGCCTGGAGCCAGAGCGGGCCCAGGGCCTCGGTCTGGAAGACGGCCAGCCGGCCCCGCTTCACCAGCTCGAGGATGGCGATGAAGGTGACGATCACCTCCATGCGGATGGCGTCGTCGCGGAAGCAGTCCTCGAAGCGCACCGTCTCGCGCTCGCCGACCGCGACGAGGATCAGCTCGATCTTCTCCTGCACCGTGTACGGCTCGCGGACCACGCGGTGCACCGGCGAGGCCTGGACCCGGTCGAGCACCCCCGCCAGGGCGGAGAGGAGGTCGTACAGCTCGATGCGCAGCTGGGGCTCGAGATCGAGCTGGTCGGTGAAGGGGAACCGGGCCTGGCGCACGTGGTACCGGGCGCGTTCGCTCTCGTGCTGCTGGAGCTTGCGGGCCGCCTCCTTGAAGCGCTTGTACTCCAGCAGGCGCCGCACCAGCTCCGCGCGGGGGTCCTCCTCGGCCTCGTCGTCGTCCGGGTCGGCGTGGCGCGGCATGAGCATCTTCATCTTGATGACCATGAGGGTGGCGGCCATGGCCATGAACTCGCCGGCCTGGTCGAGGGAGATCATCTGCATGATCTCGATGTGCTTGATGAACTGATCGGTGATGTGGCTGATGGGGATGTCGTAGATGTCGATCTCATCCTTCTGGATGAGATACAGCAGCAGGTCCATGGGCCCCTGGAAGCCGGTGAGCTCCACCTGGTAGGCCTCGCTGCGGCGGAAGTAATCCAGCTCGGGCGGCAGGCTCTCCACGTCCCAGGCCGAGGGCGGCTCGGCATCGCCCCCGCCGGGCACGGCGGCGGGGGCCTGATCGGCGGCGGCGGGGGCCTCCGCCGGGTCCGGGGCAGCGTCCTGGTGGGGTCGGATCACGCCGGGTCCTTCGTCTGGGGTCTCCGGGCCGGGCGGCGGAGCGGTCATGCGCCGCTCACCCGATCCCCATGGCGTCGCGGACGCGGCCCATGGTCTCCTGCGCGGCGGCCCGGGCACGGGCGCAGCCATCCTGGACGATGTCCTCGAGCAGGGCGGGGTCGTTCTCGTAGGTGGCGCGCCGCTCCCGCAGCGGGGCGAAGTGCTCCACCACCCCGGCCAGCAGCCGCTTCTTGCAGTCCACGCAGCCGCGCTGGGCGCCGCGGCACTCGCTGGCCGTCAGCTCCGCCTCCTCGGGCATGAACTTCTGGTACCAGGTGTAGACGGCACAGACCTCGGGGTTGCCGGGATCGCTGCGGCGCTGGCGGGCCGGATCGGTGAACGCCGGCATGAGCTTCTGCTTGATCTCCTCGGGCGAGGCCGACACCTCGATGGTGTTGCCCAGGGACTTGCTCATGCGCTTGCCGTCGGTGCCGGGGAAGCGGGCGAACTCGGTGACCAGCGGCTCGGGCTCGGGGAAGACCTCGCCGAAGTGGTGGTTGAAGCGGCGCACCATCTCGCGGGTCAGCTCGATGTGCGGCAGCTGGTCCTCGCCCACGGGCACGGCGTGGGCGCGGTAGACCACGATGTCGGCGGCCTGCAGGACCGGGTAGCCGAGATGGCCGAAGCTGATCTCCCCCTTGAGGTCCAGGTCCTTGACCTGTTCCTTGAAGGTGGGGTTGCGCTCCAGACGCCCCATGCTCACGCACATCGAGAGGATCAGGAAGAGCTCCGCGTGCTCCTTGATCTGCGACTGGACGAAGAGCACCGAGCGTTCCGGATCCAGACCGGCGCCCAGCCAGTCCAGCAGCATCTCGCGAGAGTGCTCGGCGACCTGATCGGCCCGGTCCAGGGCGGTGGTCAGGACGTGCCAGTCGGCCACCATGAAGAAGCACCGGTACTCCTCCTGCAGGCGGAACCAGTTCTCCAGGGCGCCGGTGTAATTGCCCCAGTGGAGGCGGCCGGTGGGGCGCATGCCGCTGAGGATGATCTTCTTGCCAGCCAAAGGGTTTCCTCGCCAGGTGCGGAGTCGTCGCGAGCGGCGAGGCCCGCCGCTCACAGGCGCCGAAATTACCACCGGCGCGGGGGTCTGTCAAAGCCGGGTCAATCCGCCCCGCGGCGCCCGCGGGCGCGCGGATGGGCGCTGCGGTAGGCCTCCCAGACGAAGCGGCGGTCCACGTGGGTGTAGATCTCGGTGGTGGCCAGGTCGGCGTGCCCGAGCAGTTCCTGGACGATGCGCAGGTCGCAGCCGCCCTCCAGCAGGTGCGTCGCATAGCTGTGGCGCAGCGTGTGGGGGGAGACGCGTCCGGCCAGGCCGGCCGCCGTGGCCGCGCGCCGGAGCAGCGACCACACCGAGACCCGGCTCAACCGTCCGCCCCGCGCGTTGAGGAACACCGCCGCCACCGGCCGCTCGCCCTGCAGCCGGGGACGACCCCGCTCCAGCCACGCCTGCACCGCCCGCAGCGCCGGCGCCCCGATGGGCACCACCCGCACCTTCCGGCCCTTGCCGCGGACGCGCACGGTGGCCTCGCGGGGGTCGAGATCCACGAGATCGAGGCCGCAGAGCTCGCTCACCCGCAGCCCGCACCCGTAGAGCACCTCGAGGATGGCACGGTCGCGCAGCTCGCGGGGCTCGCCACCGACCACCGCGGCGAGCAGGCGCTGGACCTGGCGGCCGGTGAGGGTATCGGGCAGGGGACGACCGGCCCGGGGGCCGCGCAGGGTGGCGGCCGGATCGCCGGTGGCCAGGCCCTCGGCGGCCAGGAAGCGGCCGAAGGACCGCAGGGTGCTGGTCAGGCGCGCCCGCGAGCGGGGCGCGAGGCCGGCCGCGTCCTCCACCAGGAAGGCGCGCAAGTGCTCGGCGCTCAGCTGGCCGGGATCGGCGTGGCCGGCGGCCTCGGCCCAGCGCCGCAGGCGGGCCAGGTCGCGCTGATAGGCCTCCAGCGTGGCCGCGGCCAGGCCCCGCTCGGCCGCCAGGTGGCCCAGGAAGCCGTCGCAGGCCAGGTCCCAGGGGCCGGCGCGGTCAGGCATGACGGCCCCGCGCCTTCCGCTCCTCGAAGAAGCTGAGGATGGTGGCCACGTCGTGGCGGTGCAGGCCACGCACCTCGGCCAGCTCCGCGGCGCTGGCGGCGGCCACGGCCTTCGCCGAGCCGAAGTGATGCAGCAGGGAGAGCTTCTTGACCCGGCCGATGCCCGGGATCAGGTCCAGCTCGCTGGCGGTGGTGCGCTGGTCGCGCAGCAGGCGGTGATAGGTGATGGCGAAGCGGTGCGCCTCGTCGCGGACGCGCTGCAGCAGCTTCAGGGCCTCGCTGCGACGGGAGAGCCGGAGCTCGCCGTCCTCCCGGACGATGGTCTCCTCCCGCTTGGCCAGCCCGATGAGGTCGGTGTCGGCGAAGCCGTGGCGCGCGAGCACGGCCCGGGCGCGGCCGAGCTGGCCGACGCCGCCGTCCACCACCACCAGGTCCGCCGGACGCAGGTCCTCCTGCGCGAGCTTGCCGTAGTAGCGGTCGAGGACCTCCTCCATGCTGGCGAAATCGTCCACGCCCGCCACGGTGCGGATCCGGAAGCGGCGGTAGCGCGACTTGAGCGGCTCGCCCCCCCTGAAGAACACCAGCGAGGCCACGGTCTCCTTCCCCTGGAAGTTGGAGATGTCGAAGCACTCGATGCTCTCGGGGACCTTGTGCAGGCCGAGGGCCTCCTGGAGCTGGACATCGCCAGGATCGATGCGCCGGCGGTCGGCGGTGCGGCCGGCGCCGCCTGCAGCGCGGCTGGTGCCCTCGCGGACCTGGTCCAGGGCCCGCTCGCCCAGCTTGAAGGCCGCGTTCTTCTGCGCCAGTTCCACGGCCTCCCGCTTGCGGCCCCGCTGCGGGACGTGGATCTTCACCGCCCCGCCGCGCAGCCGGGCGAACCAGTCGCGCCAGGTGTCGAGGTCGTCGAGGTCGTGGCTCAGCAGGATCTGCGGGGCGATGTCGCCGGCGCGGGGGAAGTACTCCCGCAGCAGCTGGGCGAAGAACGCCTCGGCGGGCAGTTCCCAGCGGTCCTTGAGCAGGAAATGGTGGGTGGTCAGGATGCGGCCGCCGCGGACGCGCAGGACCACGCCGCAGGCCTCGGCGCCGTCGCGGACCAGGCCGCAGACGTCCACCTCGCTGTCCAGGCCCGAGAGGCTGCGACCGCCTGCCGTGGTGGTCTCCAGCTTCGCGATGCGGTCGCGCAGCCGGGCGGCCTCCTCGAACTGCAGGTCCGTCGCCAGCTGCTGCATCCGCGCCTCCAGCTCGGCGATCACGGTGCGATCACGGCCCTCGAGGAAGGCCACCAGCTGCCGGACCTGGTCGCGGTAGGCCGCGCGGGAGACCAGGTTCACGCAGGGCGCGGTGCAGCGGCCGATCTGGTGGTCCAGGCAGGGGCGATCCAGGTTCTGCTCGGGCAGGTCGAGGCTGCAGGTGCGCACCTGGAAGAAGCCGGCCGCGAACTTCAGCGTCTCGCGCATGGCCCGGACCTCGGTGTAGGGCCCGAAGTAGCGGGCGCCGTCACGGCCGATGCGCCTGACCACCGTGATGCGGGGATAGGGCTCTTCCAGGCTGATCCGCAGGTAGGGATAGGCCTTGTCGTCCTTGAGGCGGACGTTGTAGCGAGGCCGGTACTCCTTGATGAGCTGGCTCTCGAGGACCAGGGCGTCGGTCTCGCTGTCGGTGACGATGTAGTCGAAGTCGGCGATGTTGCGGACCAGGGCGCGGGTCTTGGGATCGCGGTCGTGAGGCTCCTGGAAGTACGAGCGCACGCGGGAGGCCAGGCGACGCGCCTTGCCCACGTAGATGACCCGGCCGTGGCGATCCTTGTGCAGGTACACGCCGGGTGCGGCCGGCAGCAGCTGCAGCTTCTCGGCCCGGGCCTCCGGGCCGTCGGTTCCCGGCGTGGCGGGGGGCCGCCCGGCGGGTGTCTCCGCGGGCCCCCGGTCGCGGGAGTCGTCCGATCGCCTTGACATCAATCCCCCGGCGGTTTAGCTTCTGCGGTCCTGAGCAAATTCCTGGAGGTCAAGGTCTTGCCCCATCACAAGAGTTGCAAGAAGCGGCTGATCACCAACGCCAAGCGGCGCGAGCGCAACCGCATCAACAAGGCGGCCATGCGCACCGCACTCAAGAACTTCCGCTCCCTGCCGGACGGCAGCGAGGAGCAGCGTGCGGGCCTGACGGCCATGTACAGCGAGATGGATGTCCTCGCGCGCAAGGGCATCATCCCGCGCAAGCGGGCCAGCCGCCTGAAGAGCCGGCTCGCGGCTCGCGTCGGCGCCACCTCCGAGTAGGCGGCCGACGACGCCGCCCCCGGGCGGTTCCAGCCTCACGGGGTGCGTCCCAGTGGACGCGCCCCCTTTTTGCTGCCCGCGCCCGCGCTGCCCGCCCACGCCGCCGGTTCACCGTCCGGCGGCCAGATCCTGCAGCACGTCCTGCAGGCCGTGCAGTCCCGGCGGTGCCCGGTGGGCGAAGCGCACGGCGGGCAGGACGCCCCGCAGGAACGCTCGCCGCGAGTGCGCCCGGTGGGTCAACTCCAGCGTCTCCTCCGCATCCGCCAGGGTCCAGCGATGCTCCCCGATCACCCCGCCGAGGCGCTGGGCGTGCGTGGGGACGGGGTCGCCGCCACGCTCGCGCTCCCAGCCGGCGGCCAGCCAGCGGGCGGTGCCGCTGGGCCGGTCGACCTTGGCCCGGTGATGGGTCTCCATCTGCTCGGCGTCGAAGCCCGCCGGCAGCGTGCGCGCCAGCAGCCGGAGCGCCATCTGCAGGGCAGGGATGCCCACCGAGAAGTTGGGCGCGTGGACCACGCACCACCCGGCGGCGTGGGCCCGCAGGGCATCCTGCTGGTCGGCATCGAAGCCCGTGGTGCCGGTGACCAGGGGCGCGCCCCGGCGGGCCGCCTGGGCCAGCAGTTGCGGCAAGGCGGGCGCGAGGCTGAAATCCACGATGACCCCGCCCTCGGGATGGACCTCCGCCAGGCGATTCTGACCGACCACCGGCAATTCGGGGTGGAGCTCGCCGGCAGGCGCGGCCCGGTCGGCCAGATCCACCAGGGCGGCCAGGCGGCAGTCCTCCGCGGCATCCACCAGCTCGGTGACCAGCCGCCCCATGCGCCCGGCGGCGCCGTGGACGGTGACCGCGATCATCCCCGCACCTCGCGGTCGCGGGCCATGAGGTCGGCCAGGGTGGACTCGTAGAACTGCACCAGGTACTTCACGCTGTCCTCGGTGACCGGCGCCAGGGGCAGCCGCGGCTCGCGCCGGCAGAGGCCGGCCAGGCTGAGCAGCTCCTTGACCGGCGCCGGGCTGGTCTCCACGAAGCAGGCGCGGCACGTGGGATCGAGCAGGCGGCCGAGCTTCCAGGCGGTGGCCACGTCGCCAGCCCGCCAGGCCTCCCAGAGGCGGACCATGGTGCCGGGCACCAGGTTGCTCACCACGCTCACCGCGCCGCTGGCGCCCAGGCCGAAGATGGAGAAGTTGAGGCCGTCATCGCCGGAGTAGACCTGCAGGCCGGTCACGGCGATGGCGCGTTCGATCTGGTCGAGGTCGCCGCTCGCCTCCTTCAACGCCACGATATTGGCCTCGCCGGCCAGTTCGGTGGCGGTGTCGGGGAGCAGGTTGCAGGCGGTGCGACCGGGAACGTTGTAGAGCATGATGGGGATGTCCACGGCCCGTGCCACCCGCCGGTAGTGGGCCACCAGGCCGTGCTGCTGCGGCTTGTTGTAGTAGGGCGTGATGAGCATGGCCACGTCGGCGCCCCAGCCAGCCACCTCGCGGGTCAGCTGCACGCTGATCTCGGTGCTGTTGCTGCCGCTGCCGGCCACCACCAGGCACTGGCCGCCACAGATCTCCACGGCGCTGCGGACCAGGTACTCGCGTTCCTTGCGGTCGAGCACGGCGGCCTCGCCGGTGCAGCCGGCGGGCACCACGCCCGCCACGCCGGCCTCCACCTGCCGCCGGACCAGCTTCTCCCAGGCCGGACGGTCCAGCGTGCCGTCCGCGGCGAAGGGCGTCACCAGGGCCGTGTAGATCCCCTCGCGCATGCGATCGCGCTCAGTCATGGCGTCTCACCTCTCCCTCGAAGGCCACCCGGGCCGGACCGCGCAGGCGCAGCCGGTGGCAGTCCAGATCCACATCGATGCGCAGAAGATCGCCGCCCCGCGTGCGGATGGCCACCGGCGAGGTCGCGCGCCCGAGGCGCACCAGGACGGCGGCCGCGGCGGAGGCGCCCGTGCCGCAGGCCAGGGTCTCCGCCTCCACCCCACGCTCGTAGGTCCGCAGCTGCCAGGCCGCGCCTCCGGCGCCAGGCGCCACCCAGTTGACGTTGACGCCGGCGGGGACGAAGCGCCCATGGTGACGCAGCGGCGGGCCGGCGGCGGCCGGGTCCACGGCGTCGATGTCGTCCACGGGGATCACCAGGTGGGGCACGCCGGTGTCGCAGTGGTGGCAGGCCGTCCCGGCGGGGACGCCGTCGAGGGACAGATCGGTGGCGAGGTCGCGGAACGGCGGCAGGGAGACCTCGATGTCCCCGGGACCGTGGACGCGGGCCTCCAGGGGGCCGGCCGCCGTCGCGAGCACGCCGGTGGCGCCGAGCAGGCCGCGGGCGTGGGCGAAGGCCACCGTGCAGCGGGCGCCGTTGCCGCACATCTCGGCCTCGCCGCCGTCGGCATTGTAGTAGGTCATACGGACCGCGCCGTCGGGATCGCGGCCCACGATGATCAGGCCGTCGCCACCGATGCCGGTGCGACGATCGCAGAGCGCGGCGATGCGGGCGCGGTCCAGGGGCGGTCCGTCGGCCAGGTCGCGGCCGTCGACCATGACGAAGTCGTTGCCGGCGCCGTGCATCTTGACGAAGGGCAGGCTCATGGCTCCTCCCTTTCGGGCCTGGCATCGGGGAGCGGCGTGCCGGCCTCGAGGGTGTCGGCGGGGGCGACGGCGGCGGTGTCGGGCGCGGCGACGGTCCCGCTGTCTGGTCCGGCGACGGCGGCGGTGTCGGGCGCGGCGACGGTGTCGGGCCGCGCGGGGGCCGGCCACGGCGTGAGCGTGTCGGGCCAGACCGGCGACGGGCTCGGGGTGGGCAGGCCGGGCTCGACGGTGAGGCTGTCCACCAGCGCCCAGGGCTCGAGGGTCCAGACGGTGTCGGCGGTGTCGCCCACGGCGCTGAAGAGGCTGTCGCCATCGAGGTCCGCGAAGAACACCGCGCGGACCAGGCCCGGGCCGACCCCGGTCAGGGTGAAGCGGCCGGTATCGGGCACCGCTTGCGCCGGTGGCGCGTTGGCCGCGTCGGGCTCCGGAACGTACCCGGTGTCCTCCTCGGCGATGGCCAGGGTGAAGGCGAACACGGGCGCGTCGACCGGCGGGCGCTGGTCCAGTTCGCCCTCCAGGGTGCCGGGCGTGTCCGGTCGGTACAGCGTCAGCAGCCCCACGTCGAGCGTGCGCCGGTCCGGACGCAGGCGGAAGGTGTCGGGGAACACCCGCTGGGCCTCGCTCTCGGCGGGGCGGCGATCCGCGTTGCGGTCGTCATAGGCACGCAGCAGCCAGGCCTCTCCCCCGGCGGGCAGCCAGCTCAGCTTCCAGATGCCGGCGCTGTCGGCCACGGCGCGGCGCAGGACCGGGCGCTGCACCAGCCGGACGGAGTCGGGGCCGGCGGGCAACAGCTCGACGACCGCGCCGGCCAGGGGCTGCTCGTCGAGGATCACCCCGCCGCCGATGGATCCGTCGGCGATGGTGTCGCCGGTGGCGAAGACCAGGATGCGCCCCCGTGGCTGGGGAACGCCGTGAGAGTCCTTCATCCCCGGCTTGACCTCCAGGACCACCACCGTGTCGGCCGGCAGCGGCTCCTCGAACTCCACGGTCGCCACCCGGGCGCCGCTCCAGTCCGTGTCGCGGATCTTGCGGTCGGGAAAGACGGCGAGCCAGCGGTAGGCATCCGTCCGTTCCATCTTCTCGCTGAAGGCGATGCGGACGCGATCGAGGGCGCCGTGGCCCGTGCTGCCGCTGTCCGGGGTGACGGCCACCAGGTGTGGCGGCGTCTCGTCCACCGGGCCGCCCGGGGGCGGCAGGGGCTGGGCGCAAGCGGCGAGCAGGGCCAGGCTCATGAGCCAGGCCCCGCTCGCCAGGTGCCGCCGGTGCTGCCGTGCCGTCGGGCGCAGGGCGTCTCCTACTTCATGAAGTGGGCCAGGATGGCGCGCTGGGCGTGCATCCGATTCTCGGCCTCATCGTAGACCACGCTATGCGGACCGTCCATCACCTCGTCGGTGATCTCCTCGCCGCGGTGTGCAGGCAGGCAGTGCAGGACGATGTGCTCCTTGTCCGCCATGGCCAGCAGCTCGGTGGTCAGGCGGAAGGGCGCGAAGTCGCGCCGCCGCTTCGCGGCCTCCTCCTCCTGGCCCATGCTGTAGAAGGCGTCGCTGTAGATGACGTGGGCGCCCTCCACGGCGGCCAGGGGGTCGTGCAGGATCTGGAAGCTGGCGCCGGCGCGGTCGGCCGCGGCCAGGATGCTCTCGTCCGGCGCGTAGCCCTCGGGGCAGGCCAGGGTGAAGTTGAACGGGAACACGCAGGCGGCGTTGAGCCAGCTGTTGGCCAGGTTGTTGCCGTCGCCGACCATGACCACGTTGCGGTCGTCGATGGTGCCGAGGTGCTCCTCGACGGTCATGATGTCGGCCATCACCTGGCAGGGATGCAGCAGGTCGGTCAGGCCGTTGATCACCGGGACGGTGGCGTGCTCGGCCAGTTCGTCCACCTCGCCCTGGTCGAACCAGCGGATCATGATGCCGTCGACGAAACGGCTGAGGACCTTCGCCACGTCCTTCACCGACTCCCGCGTGCCCATCCCGATCTCCTTGTCGGTGATGAAGAGCGAGTTGCCGCCCAGCTGCCGGATGGCGATCTCGAAGCTCACGCGAGTCCGCAGGCTCGGCTTGGCGAACACGCAGGCCAGCTGCCGGCCCGGATGCGATGGCGGCAGCTCGTGCTTGCGCGCCAGCGGCTTCTGCTCGCGGGCGAGGTCGAGAATCGCTCGCAACTCCTCGAGCGAGAAATCGTTGATCCGCAGGAAATCCTTCTTGCTCGGCGTCATTCCGTCCTCCTGGCCGTCGCGGGACCGGCGTGGCCCAGGCAGCCCTCCGGGGTGACTCGGATCGGCGCGGCGCCTCTCTGGTGGCCGCGGGATTCGCTCGACCAAGATAATCGCCGGGAGCGGGAATTCCACTCCGGGCGGGGGCGGCGGGGAGGTGGCGCCTCTCCGCGGGCTGGGTCCTCGCTTCGCGGCCCCTGGACGGGACCGCTCGCTGCGGAGGCGCCCGCAGAGAGGCGCCACCTCCCCGCCGCACGCCTCACCCGCAGGGGAACGCCCGAGAGATGATGGTCCGTGGAAGGAACCCAGGAGCCGAGGCTCCGTTCCCATCCTCGTCCGGATCGCCACCCCGCCGCCGCGCTCCCCCCCTCCCCCCACTCCCCTCACCCGGTACCCTCTGGTGCCGAGGTGGGGCGGGGGGTGTTCCCCCTCGTCCGGGCGCCTCCGCAGCGAGCGGCCCCGTCCAGGGGCCGCAACGCGAGGACCCAGCCCGGACGAGGGGGAACACCCCCCGCCCCACCGCCCACCCTAGAGGATGTACCGAGTGAGATCCTCGTCGGTGATGATGGGCGCCAGCCGCTCCCGCACGAACTCCGCCGTGACCTCGAACGGCCCCGTCATGGCGTGCGGCACCTCGAACAGGAGGTCGTCCAGGAGCTGGGCGAGGATGGTCTGCAGGCGGCGCGCGCCGATGTTCTCGAGGCGCTTGTTGAGCTCGGCGGCGATGCGCGCGAGCTCGAGGATGCTGTCCTCGGTGAACTTCAGCTGGCACTGATCCACGTCCAGGATGGCCTGGTACTGCTTGAGCAGGGAGCTGTCGGTGTCGCGGAGGATGCGGACGAAGTCCTCCTCCGTGAGGCTGCGCAGCTCCACGCGCACCGGGAAGCGGCCCTGCAGCTCGGGGATCATGTCGCTGGGCTTGCTCATGTGGAAGGCGCCCGCGGCCACGAAGAGCACGTGGTCGGTGCGCACCGTCCCGTACTTGGTCGAGACGGTGGTGCCCTCGACGATGGGCAGCAGGTCGCGCTGGACGCCCTCGCGGCTGATGTCCGGGCCGCTGCCGCCGCCGCCGCCCTTGCCGGCGATCTTGTCGATCTCGTCGACGAAGATGATGCCGCCCTGCTCGGTGAGCTCGAGGGCCTCCTGGGCCAGCTGGTCGTCGTCGAGGCGCCGGCTGACCTCCTCCTCGTGGAGCTGCTTGCGGGCCTGGACGACGGTGAGGTCCTTCTCCACCGTCTGCTTGGGGAACATGCTCTTGAGCGACTCCTCGAAGCCCGGGTCGACGTCCATGCCCGCCGAGGTGAAGATGTTGGCCACCGGCACCTTGCTCTGCTGGCTGCGGATGGTGACCCGGCGGTCCTCCAGGACGCCCTGCCGCAGCTGATCGCGCACCTTCTCGCGGCTGCGCTCCCAGCGCTGGCGGCGCTCGGGATCCTCGGCGTCGGTGCGCAGGGGCGGGAACAGCAGGTCGGTGAGGCGATCCTCCACGGCCTGGTCGATCTCCTCGCGGACGGCGGCCTCCTTGCGCGAGCGCACCAGGTTCACCGCGTTCTCGACCAGGTCGCGCACCATGGAGTCCACGTCGCGGCCCACGTAGCCCTTCTCGGTGAACTTGGTGGCCTCCACCTTGAGGAAGGGCAGGCCGCCGATCTGCGCCAGGCGGCGGGCGATCTCGGTCTTGCCCACGCCGGTGGGGCCGATGAGGATGATGTTGTTGGGCACCACCTCGTTGCGCACGGCCTCGGGCAACCGCATGCGGCGCCAGCGGTTGCGCAGGGCGATGGCCACGGCGCGCTTGGCCTCGTACTGGCCGATGATGTGGCGGTCGAGGGTCTCGACGACCTCGCGGCAGGTCAGCTGGGTGCCGCCGTCGAGGTGGCGGATCTCACGGATCTCCATCTAGGCGTCCTTTCCGGCCGGGGTCTCGGGAATCTCCAGCACCGTGGCGTGGGTGTTGGTGTAGATGCAGATCTCGCCGGCGATGGCCAGGCTCTGACGGACGACCTCCGTCGCATCCAGCGGGGTGTTGCGCAGCAGGGCCCGGGCGGCGGCCAGGGCGTAGCCCGAGCCCGAGCCGATGGCCGCCACGTCGTCGTCGCTCTCGATGATGTCGCCATTGCCCGAGACGATGAACGCGTCGCTGGTGTCCATGACGATCATCATGGCCTCCAGGCGGCGCAGGATGCGGTCGCTCCGCCACTCGCGGGCCAGCTCCACGGTGGCCCGGCGCAGGTGGCCGTTGTAGCGCTCGAGGTGGCCCTCGAACTTCTCCCAGAGGGTGAACGCGTCGGCGGCGCCGCCGGCGAAGCCCACCAGCACCTTGCCATCGAAGAGGCGGCGCACCTTCACCGCGCCGTGCTTGGCCACGGTCTGGCCCAGGGTCACCTGGCCGTCGCTGCCCATGGCCGCGCGGCCGTCGCGCAGGACGGCCACCACGGTGGTCGAGCGGATGGTGGGCAGGCCGGCGGCGCCGGTGGCGTGGTCGCGTTCGCGATGGTCGTTCATGAGTCTCCGTCCTGATGACGAGCCCGCGGGTGCGCGCGCAGGAAGGCCTCGCGCACCGCGCTGCGGCTGAGGTGGGTGTAGATCTGCGTGGTGGCCAGATGGCCGTGGCCGAGCAGCTCCTGGACGATGCGGATCCCCGCTCCGCCGTCCAGCAGGTGGGTGGCGAAGCTGTGACGTAGCGTGTGGGGCGATACCCCGGCGATTCCGGCGAGTTCCGTGGCGTGGTGCGCCACGCGCTGCTGCACCGTGCGCGGGGCGATGCGCCGGCCAGGCCGTCCCTCGAACACCGGCCGCCGCGCCAGCTCCCGGCCGGGGCGGCCGTCCCGCAGGGCGAGCAGGTCGGCCGGGTCCAGCCGTCCCGCGAGGTGATCGTCGAGCGCGTCGGCCGCCGCCCCGCAGAGTGGCAGCAGACGCTCCTTGCCGCCCTTGCCCTCGACCTCGACCCGACCGTCGATCAGGTCCAGATCCCCGAGGTCCAGGCCGACGACCTCGCTCAGGCGCAGGCCCAGGCCGTAGATCATCTCGAGCAGGGCCCGGTCGCGGCGGCCGCGGGCCGTGGCCGGATCGGGTGCGGCGAGGAGCCGTTCCACCAGCTGCTCCCCCAGCATCACCGGCAACCTGCGTTCGCGGCCGCCACGGCCGGCCGTGAGGTCGTCCGGCAGGGTGGCGATGCGACCGGTGAGCTGCAGCCAGCGGAAGAACGCCCGGATGCTGGCGAGGTGGCGGTCGACGGTGGCGCGGCTGCGGTCCAGACGACGCAGCCGCGCGAGGTGGGCACGGACCAGTCCACGCCTGGCGAGGTCCGGCCAGTCCGCGGGGCCGCAGTCGACGGGGACGGCGCCCAGCTCGGTCGCGGTGGCGAGGAACGCGGTCAGGTCGCGCGCGTAGTGCTCGCGCGTGCGGACGCTCAGGCCGCGCTCGACGGCGAGGTGATCGAGGAAGGGTTGCAGGCTCATGATCATGCGCGGCGCCCCGGCCGCCGGTCAGGCGCCGGCCTCGCCGTCGGGGTCAGCATCGCCGCGGGCCGGGTCGGCGGCAAGCTCCGTCTGCGCGTCCGGATCGTCATCCGCCCGGGCGTCGGCGGCCTCGTCCGTCACCATGCGCAGCCAGAGATCCAGATCCTGCAGGGCCACCTCGCGCTTGGCCAGCTTGCGCTCGCGCTTGCCCTTCACCGGCCGGTCGAGGTCGGGCAGGATGCCGAAGTTGGCGTTCATGGGCGTCAGCCGCTCGCTGGTGTCGTCGAAGAGGAAACCGTGGTGCAGGGCGCCCAGGACGGTGCTGTAGGGCCAGGGCGGCAGGCGGCGCCCGGACAGCGCGGCGTCCAGGTGCAGGGCGGCGACCAGGCCGCCGGCGATGCTCTCGACATAACCCTCGACGCCGGTGATCTGTCCCGCGAGTCGGATGGATGGCTCGGCCCGCAGCGCGAAGTCGGGCCGCAGCACCCGCGGCGTGTCCACGTAGAAGTTGCGGTGCATCTGGCCGAGGCGGACGAACTCCGCCTGCTCCAGGCCCGGGATCATGCGGAAGACCCGCTTCTGCTCGCCCCACTTCAGGCGGGTCTGGAAGCCGACCAGGCCGTAGAGCGTGGCGGCGGCGTTCTCCTGGCGGAGCTGGACCACGGCGTGCGGCCGCTGGCCGGTCCGCGGATCGTGCAGGCCCACCGGACGGAGCGGCCCGAAGCAGAGGGACTGCGGGCCGCCGGCGGCGATCTCCTCCACGGGCTGGCAGCCGTCGAAGAGGTCGGCCCGGTCGAAGTCCTTGACCGCCAGGCGCTCGGCGGCGAGGAGCGCCTCGTAGAAGGCCTCGTACCGGGCCTGGTCCATGGCGGCGTTGAGGTAGTCGGCCTCGCCCTTGTCGTAGCGGCTGGCCCGGTAGAGGACGTCGAGATCCAGCGACTCGCGGGTCACCGTGGGCGCGATGGCGTCGAAGAAGTGCAACCCGTCGCGCCCGGTCAGTTCGGCCAGCTGCTCCTGGAGCGCAGGACTGGTCAACGGGCCGGTGGCGACGATCCAGTGGCGGTCCGGCGCCGTCTCCAGACGCGAAACCTCGCCGCGCTGCACGGTGATCAGGTCCTCGGCCTCCACCGCGGCCTGTACCGCCGCGGCGAACTGCTCGCGGTCGATGGCCAGGGCGGCGCCGGCGGGCACGGACACCTTGCGAGCGATGGGCAGCAGGCGGCAGCCGAGCCGGTCCAGCTCCTCCTTCAGCAGCCCGCTGGCGGTGCCCGGGTCGGTGCTCTTGAAGCTGTTGGAGCAGACGATCTCCGCCAGCTGTCCACCGGTGTGGGCGGGCGTGGAGACGGTGGGGCGCATCTCGTGCAGGGTGACGGGACGACCCCGATGGGCCAGCTGCAACGCGGCCTCGCAGCCGGCGAGGCCGCCGCCCACCACGTGGATGTCGGCGTGAGCCATGGCGTCCTCCCTGCGGCTAGCTCGCGGACCGGCCGTCGCTCGAGCGACCGCTGGCCTTCTTCGTCGTCTTCTTGGCGGTCTTCTTGTCAGTCTTCTTCTTCGCCGTCTTCTTCGCCGTCTTCTTGGTGGTCTTCTTCGTCGCCTTCCTGGTCGTCTTCCTGGCGGCCTTCTTGGTGGTCTTCTTCTTCGCCGTCTTCTTCGTCGCCTTCCGGGCGCCCTTGCGCTCGGCCGCCGCGGCCAGCCACTCGACGGCCTCCTCCACCGTCACCGATTCCGGCTCCCGCCCCCTGGGCAGGGTGGCGTTCACCTCGCCATCGGTGACGTAGGGCCCGTAGCGCCCCTTGCAGACCTCGAGCGTGGCGCCGCTGTCGGGATGCGTACCCACCTCGGCGAGCACCGGCCGCTTGCCCGACTCCTTGTCCGCGATCCGCTTCAGCGCCTCCTCCAGGGTGATGGAGAAGAGCTGGTCCGCGGACTCGACGCTGGCGAAGGTCCGATCGCGCACCACGTAGGGGCCGAAGCGCCCGAGGCCCGCCTTGACCACCTTGCCGGTGGCCGGATCGGTGCCCAGTTCCCGCGGCAGCGAGAGCAGACGCAGCGCCAGATCCAGATCCACCGCGCGCACGTCGGTGCCGCGGCCCAGGCTCACGCGCTTGGGCTTGGGCTCCTCGTCGTGCTCGCCCAGCTGCAGGTAGGGCCCGTAGGGGCCGATGAGCGCGTAGATGTTCTTGCCCGTCTCCGGATCCTGGCCGATGGGCTCGAGGCTCTTGCGCTTCTCCTCCAGCAGCTCGGCCGCCACGTCGGGCGTGAGCTCGTCGATGAGCAGGTCCACCGGCAGGGTGACGCTCTCGCCGCCCTGTTCGCCCCTCTGCACGTACACCGACTTCTTGCCGATCTTCACCAGCAGCGGTTCGCCGGTTCGCGGGTCGGTGCCCACGGGGATGCGCGGGAAGTCGATGCGCTCCATCTCGTCGCGGATCCGGTCCACCAGGCCGTCCCGGTCGCCGTCTCCGCGGTAGAAACGCCGCAGGAAGTCCCGCGGATCCACCTCGCCGCGGGCGATGGCGTCGAGGTCCTCCTCCATCGCCGCGGTGAACTTCAGATCCACGTAGCGGGGGAAGTGGTCGCGCAGCAGCCGCACCACCGCCATGCCCACGTAGGTGGGCAGCAGGGCGCTGCCCTTCTTCTCCACGTAATTCCGTTGCTGGATGGTGGAGATGATGGACGCATAGGTGGAGGGACGACCGATGCCCTCGTCCTCCAGCTTCTTGACCAGCGAGGCCTCCGTGTAGCGGGAGGGTGGCTGGGTCTCGTGCCGCAGCGCCCGCACCTCGGCCACGCCCTGCTGGGCGCCGTCGGTGTCGGGATCCTCGTCGGCGATCTGCGGATCGGGGATGAGCTGCCCCTCGTGCAGCTCGGGCAGCAGCGAATCGCGCTCGCGGTCGCCGTAGACCTTGAGGAAGCCCGGGAAGGTGACGATGGAGCCGTTGGCCTTCCAGCGCAGATCCCGCCCGTGGCAGCGGCAGCCCAGCTCCACCGAGGTCTTGTCCAGCCGGGCATCGGTCATCTGGCTGGCCACCGCGCGGTTCCAGATCAGGCGATAGAGCCTGAGCTGCTGCGCGTCGAGGTACGGCGCGAGGCTCTCGGGCGACCGCCCGATGCCAGTGGGCCTGATGGCCTCGTGGGCCTCCTGCGCGCCCTTGCTCCTGGTGCGATAGTGGCGCGGGCCGTCGGTGTACTCGGCGCCGAAGTGCTCGTGGATGTAGCCGGCGGCCTCCTGCAGGGCCTGGCTGGCCATGGCCACCGAGTCGGTCCGCATGTAGGTGATCAGACCCACGCGCTCGCCACCGCCCAGGTCGATGCCCTCGTAGAGTCGCTGGGCGATCTGCATGGTGCGCTGGGGCGAGAGGCCGAGGCGGTTGGCCGCGGCCTGCTGGAGCGTCGAGGTGATGAACGGTGGCGCGGGCCGCTGCCGGGTCTCCTTGCGCTCGACGGCGAGCACGCGCCAGGGCAGGGATTCGGCCGACCGCGCGCACTCCTGGATCTCCTCGGCCAGGGCGGCGTCGAGCTGGATCCGCTCGCCAGGCTTCTTGAGCTGGCCGGTATCGGGGTCGAAGTCGGCACCGCCCGCCAGGCGCTGGTCGTCGATGGCGTGGAGCCGCGCGGTGAAGTTCTCGCCGCCGGGGCCGTACAGCAGCGCCTCGACGTCGTAGTAGACCGCCACCTGGAACCGCTGCCGCTCCTCCTCGCGCTCGACGATCAGCCGCACCGCCACGCTCTGCACCCGGCCGGCGCTCAGTCCCGAGCGCACCTTCTTCCAGAGCACGGGCGAGAGCTCGTAGCCGTACAGCCGGTCGAGGATCCGCCGGCTCTCCTGGGCCTGGACCAGCTTCTCGTCGATGGCGCGCGGGTTCTCCAGCGCGTGGGTGATGGCGCCGCGGGTGATCTCGTGGAACGTGATGCGCCGCACGGGGATCCGGGGCTGGAGCACCTCGAGCAGGTGCCAGCTGATCGCCTCGCCCTCGCGATCCTCATCGGTGGCGAGCAGCAGCTCGTCGGCGTTCTTCATCAGCTGCTTGAGTTCCTTGACCCGCTGCTGGCTGTCGGCGGAGACCACGTAGATGGGCGTGAACTCGCCCTCCACGTCCACCGCGAGCCGCTTCCAGGGCTTGTCGCGATAGCGCGCGGGGATCTGGCTCGCCTTCTCCGGCAGGTCGCGGATGTGGCCGTAGCTGGCCGCGACCCGGTATTCGGAGCCGAGGAACTTCTCGATGGTGCGCGCCTTGGCGGGGGACTCGACGACGATCAGCTTCAACGACCTCGCCTTTCGCAGCGACCATGAGCCCACGCGGGGCCGGGATTCCGGATCAGTGGGTGCGCTCGGGGCCGACGGCCGCCTCGCCCGGGCGATCGGCGAAGACCACGCGGTCGAGCAACGGGGTCAGCTCCCCCTCGGTCAGCGGACCGTCGGGGACGAGCTGCGCGAACTGGATCAGCGACTCCATCTGCTCGGCGGTGATCTGGCCGGTCCGCACGAGCCGCAACAGGTAGTCGAACGCGCCCACGGTCAGCAGCTCGTCCTCGCGCTGGCCCATCAGGCGCAGGGCCCCGCCGCTCGCCCGCCCATAGCGCCGGGCGGTGAGCCAGGCGTCGTCGGGCAGGCCGTCGCCGCCGGCCGGATCCTCCACCCAGGCCAGCAGATCGTGGAGATCCTCGTCCGCCAGACCGGCCGCCGAGAGCAGGGCGCGCAGCTCCAGACCACCGGTCCCGGCCTGGTCCTCTTCATCGACCAGGGACTCGATCAGCAGCAGCAGCAGGTCGCGGAGTCGGTGTCGCAGGTGCTCCATGTCGCCCTTCGCAGCGGGTTCCGACGGCGGCGCCAACCTATCATGGGCGCCGGGGGCTGGCAAGCCGGGGTCGCGATCAACGCCCGTGGCACTGCTTGTACTTCTTGCCGCTGCCGCAGGGGCAGGGGTCGTTCCGGCCCACCTTGGGGAACTCGCGCCGGACCGGCCGCGGCGCCGCGTCCGGCTCCGGCCGGGGCTCCGCCGGGGCCGCTCCGCCGCCAGCGGCCGCGGGCTGGGCGGCCCGCTCGTAGACGTTCACCTCGCGGTGCTGCTCCTGCATCTCGGCCGGGTCCGGCTGCTGCAGCTGCGGCCGCTGGACCAGCTCGGCCCGGAAGAAGAGCTGCACCGAGTCGCGGCGGATCCCCTCCATGAGCGTCTCGAAGAGCTCGAAGCTCTCCCGCTTGTACTCGATGAGCGGGTTGCGCTGGCCGAACGACCGCAGGCCGATGCCGCTGCGGAGCATGAGCAGCTCGTTGAGATGATCGCGCCAGCGCTCGTCGATGACGTTGAGCAGGACGTAACGCTCGAGCTGACGGCAGACCTCCTCGCCCAGGCGGGCCTCCTTGCGTCGGTAGGCTTCCTCGGCGGTCTCCTGGAGGCGCTCGCGCAGGGCGTCGACCCCCAGCTCGAAGTGCTCCTCCTCCTCCAGGGGCAACGGGGCGAGGACCATGCCCTGGTAGTCGCGGGCGAGATCCTCCATGCGCCAGAAGTCGGCGGCCTCCTCCTCGCGGCAGTGCTCGTCCACCAGGGTGTCGACGGCACCGCCGAGGAAGTCGAGCATGACGCTCTGGACATCCTCCTCCAGGAGGATCTCGCGACGCTGGGCGTAGATCACCTCGCGCTGCTTGTTCACCACGTCGTCGTACTCGAGGACGTTCTTGCGGATGTCGAAGTTGTGCGTCTCGACCCGCACCTGGGCCTTCTCGATGGCGCGGGTGACCATCTTGTGGGTGATGGCCTCGCCCTCCTGCACGCCCAGGGTGCCCATGACCTTGTTCATGCGGTCGCCGCTGAACAGGCGCATGAGGTCGTCCTCGAGGGACAGGAAGAACACGGCCGCGCCCTCGTCGCCCTGGCGGCCGGCGCGGCCGCGGAGCTGACGGTCGATGCGCCGCGACTCGTGGCGCTCGGTGCCGATGATGTGCAGGCCGAGGGGCTCGTCCT
Source organism: uncultured Fibrobacteraceae bacterium (assembly GCA_964637835.1). Taxonomy (GTDB): domain Bacteria; phylum Krumholzibacteriota; class Krumholzibacteriia; order LZORAL124-64-63; family LZORAL124-64-63; genus Glo-17. Next base: position 58,493 of record CAZWYF010000007.1, on the reverse strand, counting down.
CGACGTCCTCGGGGTCCAGGTCCGGGTCCTCGGCCCAGCGCTCGCGCAGGTCGTCGAGCTCGGGGTCCAGCTTGATGTCGGTGCCGCGGCCGGCCATGTTCGTGGCGATGGTCACCGCGCCGAGCCGGCCGGCGCCGGCCACGATCTCGGCCTCGCGCTTGTGGTGCTTGGCGTTCAGGACGTTGTGGTTGATGCCCTCGCGCCGCAGCAGCCGGCTGAGCAGCTCGGAGACCTCCACCGTGGTGGTGCCCACCAGCACCGGCAGGCCCAGGCGATGGACCCGCTTCACCTCCTCCACGATGGCCCGGTACTTCTCCTTCTTGGTCATGTAGATGACGTCGTCGTACTCCACCCGCGCGATGGGCTGGTTGGTGGGGATCACCACCACGTCGAGCTTGTAGATGGAGTCGAACTCCGCCTCCTCGGTCTCCGCGGTGCCCGTCATGCCGGCCAGCTTGTCGTACATGCGGAAGAAGTTCTGGATGGTGACGGTGGCGAGGGTCTGGGTCTCCTTCTCCACCGTGACGCCCTCCTTGGCCTCCAGGGCCTGGTGCAGGCCCTCGGAGAAGCGGCGTCCGGGCATGAGGCGGCCGGTGAAGGTGTCCACGATGACGATCTTGCCGTCCTGGACCACGTACTCGTCGTCCTTCTGGTAGAGCGAGTAGGCGCGCAGGAGCTGATCCACGTTGGAGATCTGCTCGTTCTTCACCGCGTACTCCTGCTCCATGGCCGCGATGCGCTTCGCGCGTTCCTCGGGCGTGAGGCTCTCGTCGCCCTCGAGCTCCGAGCCGGCGGCGGCGAGGTCCGGCAGGACGAAGAAGTCGGCCTCTTCCTGGGCCAGGTACTCGCGGCCCTTCTCGGTGAGGTCCACCGAGTTGTGCTTCTCCTCCACCACGTAGAGCAGGTCCTCGTCGGCCTCCCACATGGCCTTGTCGCGGATGAAGGCCTCCTCGGTGCGCTGGACGGCCTCGGCCACGCCCGGGATCAGCTTCAGTCGCTGGTAGCGCCGGTTCTTGGGCGCGCCGCGGCTGATGCGCAGGAGCTTGAGCTTGGTCTCGTCGTCGAGGACGACATCGCCCTCCTCGGCGCCCTTCAGGGCCCGCTCGCAGTCCGCCACCCACTGGTTGACGATCTTCGACTGCTGCCGCACGAGCCGCTCCACGCGTGGCTTGAGCTCGGGGAACCGGTGGGTCGACTTGGCCACCGCACCGGAGATGATCAGCGGCGTGCGGGCCTCGTCGATGAGGACGGAGTCGACCTCGTCCACGATGGCGTAGTGGAACCCGCGCTGGACCAGGTGCTCGGGCGAGATGGCCATGTTGTCGCGCAGGTAGTCGAACCCGAACTCGTTGTTGGTGCCGTAGGTGATCTCCGCGCCGTAGGCCTCGCGCCGCTGGTCGGGAGTCATGTCGTTGAGGATGAACTCGACGTCGCAGCCGAGGAAGGCGAGCACGCCGCCCATCCACTCGGCGTCACGGCGAGCGAGGTAGTCGTTGACCGTGACCAGGTGGGCGCCCTGCCCGGGGATGCTGTTGAGATAGAGCGGCATGATGGCCACCAGGGTCTTGCCCTCGCCGGTGGCCATCTCGGCGATCTTGCCCTGGTGCAGGACGATGGCCCCGATGATCTGCACGTCGTACGGGACCATGGCCCAGATCTGCTCCTGCCCCCAGACCGGCCACGACGCCTTGCGCTCGGTGAGGCGCCGGCAGGCCTCCCAGACCACGCCATAGGCCTCGGGCAGGAGCTGGTCCAGGCTCTCGCCGTCTCGGTGGCGCTGCTTGAACTCGTCGCGCTTGGCGCGAAGCTCGTCGTCGGTGAGGGACGCGTACTGGTCCCGCACGGCCTTGACCTGCTCGAGGATGGGGCGCAGGCGCGCGTAGTCGCGCTGACGCTTGCTGAACAGTCGTTCGAAGAAACCGAGCAGGCCGTTGGCCATGGACGTGACTCCTTTGAGGTCAAGCGGAAACACCGCCGGACGGCGGCCGCCGGGGAAACTACAGGGGGGCTGCTGGGGTGTCAACCGGACGCCCGGGGCCAGGTTCCCGGCCAGCGGTCAGCCGCGCGGCGCCCAGAGGCCCAGGAGCATGGCCACCGCCACCGGCAGCAACAGGTTGTCCAGGCGACCGGCCCGGCGCTCCACCAGGGCGGCCATGGCCGCCCCCGCGGTCGCCGCGGGCAGGCCGAGGCCGGGGATCAGCCAGATGAACGGCAGGGCGGCCAGGAAGCAGGCCACCGAGCCGAACCAGGTCTTCTGCCCGGCGAGGCCGCGCCGGGCCCCGTACCAGCGGCCCGCCACGGCGGCAGCCGGATCGCCCACCGCCAGGGCGACGATGCCGCCGGCCGCCGCGACCGGCGAGAAGAGGACGGCGGCGAGCAGGTCCCCCACCAGCAGCAGCGTCCCTCCCGAGACGCCGGGCAGTTCGGTGGAGCGGAAGACACCGGGCAGCACGCCCTCCAGCCAGCATCGGAATCCGCCGTGGAGGCGCCCGATGTCGCCAGCGGCCACGACCACCAGCACGGCCGCGATGCCGGCCAGGTCCCAGGGCCGCGGCACCAGGAGCACCCAGCCGGCGGCCAGGGCCGTGGCCACGTGGATGGCGTTGCGCAGGGGTTGCTGGGCCGCGGGCCCGTCCTGCGCCCCCCCGATCATGGCGTGGCGCCCAGCAGCTCGCGGTAGATGCGACGGTCGCGCAGGACCCGCAGGGTGTAGCCGCGAGTCTCGGGATAGCCGATCCAGGCCCAGAAGACGGCGCGGTCCGGCGAGCCGCCGAGCTGGCGGTCCCACCGCTGCACCGCGCCACTGCCGGCGTTGTAGGCCGCCACGGCCCGGTAGGGGTCGCCGCCGAAGCGGCGGATCTCCCCGGCGAGGATGCGCCCGCCGGCGCGGATGCTGGTGGCCGGATGGCTCCAGTGTCCGGGGCCGGGCGGACCGGCGGGATCCTGGTAGTGGAAGGGCATGATCTGCATGTAGCCCAGGGCTCCGGCCCGCGAGCGGACCGCCGGCTCGAAGAGCGACTCGTTGCGGGCGATGGCCAGCAGCACGTCGGCCGGGGCGTCGGCCTCGGCCAGGGCGCGGCGTAGCGCGGGATCCGCGGGCACGGGGTACCAGAAGCTCCAGCGGGTGAGGTCGTCCACACCGGCCTGGGGCAGGCGGACGGCGGCGTGGATGAGGCCGGTGTCGTCCCCGAGGGCGAGGGCGGCGCCCAGCAGGGCGTGGCCACGGCGCTGCTCGCCGGGCGTGTCCCAGGGGTGGGGGTCGCGGAGATCCGGCAAGGGCGACGGCGCCGGCAGGGCGAGGCCGCCGGCGAGGTGCTCGATGTCGCGCTCGATGGCGTGGAGCACCAGCGGCGCCGCGGCCGCCTCGCCGCGCAGCGCGCGGCCCACCAGGGCGCAGGCGGTGGCGTGCCGCTGGGCGGGATCGTCCGTGCCGCGCACGGCCTCCAGCCCGGCCCGGCGAGCGTCGGCGTCGGCCGCGGGACCCTCCCCGGCGAGCAGGGCCAGGCCCCACTCGGCCCAGAGCGCCCACAGCCGGTGGCGCCAGACCTCCGGCGGCGGCAGGACCAGGGGCGGCGGCGAGGCCAGTTCCTGCGCCGCGCCCGTGCGGACATGCGCCTCGTGGGCCCCCCGGAAATCCCTGGCGGCCGCCGACCCGGAACCCCGGCCCAGCCGGGCGAGCAGGACGTCGGCCTCGCGCTCGAGGCGGATCCGGGCGTCCGGCCCGCCGTGGGCGAGCGCCAGGTCCACGATCCGGGCCGCGTCGCCGGTCCGGCCACGGTGCACCGCCAGCGCGAGGGCCTGGACGTGCCACTCCTGCAGCCGGGAGGCGGTGCCGCGGGGAATGTCCCCCGCGAGCAGGGCGAGGGCCCGCTCGAGGGCCTGCAGACCCGGCGCCCAGCGATCGGCGATGAGGTGGCGCTCGCTGGCGCGGCGCCACAGATCGAGGCGATGGCCGGCGATCAGGTCCTCGCGGGCGGCCAGCCGCTCCAGGTGCGCGGTGGAGGAGTCCAGCCGCCGCTGGCCACGCAGCCAGTGGCCCTGGAAGAGCGGATCGTCCGGCGGCGCGGGAAAGCGCCCGAAATGCGCGGCGAGCTGGTCGCGCGGCAGCAGCAGGCCGCCGAGGCCGGCGGCCACCTGATCGGGGAAGCCGGCGGCCCGGAACCGGGCGGCGTCCAGTCCCAGGTCCCCGCTGGTGGCGAGCATGCGGGCGGTCGCGCGGTCGGCGGCGCCCGCGGGCAGTGGCGGGCGCTCGGCGGCCGCGCGCAGGGCCCGCCACACGGCCCAGCCGCTGCGGGTGTCGTAGAGGCCCAGGTCGAGCAGGCGCGCCCAGACCGCGCGGTCGTCCGGCTGCTGGCCGGCCAGGCGATCGAGGTGCCAGGCGCGCAGCGCCCAGACGAAGGCGGCGTCGGATCCCAGGTCCAGCGACCGCCGCGCCTGCACGATGGCGTGGGCGGCCCGGGCCGCGTCGGCCCAGCGGCCCGCCTCCCAGAGCCGGCTGGCGCGCAGCAGGTGGATCTCCGTGGTCCAGGGGCCCTCCCGGACCGGGGTGTTCACCCCCACGCCGGCCCCGGCCGGGACGCTCAGCTCGTGCCACTGGGCTCGCGCGGTGGCGTGGACCTGCTCGGCGGCCATGGCGCTGCCGAGCGCGGGCACGGCCAGGCGCCAGGCCGTCAGCCCGGGGTGACGGGGCAGCTGCCCGTCGGCGAAGAAGGTGTCGGCGCCGCGACGCCAGCCAGGATCCACGGTGAGCGGCGCCAGCAGCCCGGCGGGCGCGCCGTCGTCCAGGGCGACGTCACCGGGGTCGCGCAGCTCGCCCACCTGGAAGCGGGCCAGCCAGGGGTCGTGCAGCACCGCGGCCTGCGCGCCGACGCCGCCGCTCAGCAGCAGCAAGGTCAGCGATGCGGCCGCGACCAGCGCGGCGGGATGAGGGGTCGGGTTCTCCGTGAACACGTCGTCGCTCCGTCCTCGGTGTTCGTCTCGCGATCCGTCATGCGATCCGTCAGGGGAGCCAGGTCACCTTCCGCGTGACGACCGCGCCGGCCGCGGCGAGGCGGAAGACGTAGACCCCGGCCGCCACGCGGCGGCCCCCGTGATCGGTTCCGTCCCAGAGGATGGTGGCCGGTCCACCGCCGGGCGTCCAGTGCGCGATGCGGCGGCCGCGGAGATCGAAGACCGCCAGCTCGGCGTCGGGATCCCCGCCACCGTCGAGGGCGAGCCCGACCTGGTCGTGGGCCGGGTTGGGCCGCGGCGGTCCCAGGACCACCTCGGGGCTTGCCGCGACCACCAGCACCCGGGAGACCAGCGTCACCGGCCCCTCGGCGACCACGCGCAGGCGCGCGCGCCGGCCCGCCGGCAGGTCGAGCAAGTCGCGGGCCACGCTTCCGGCGAGGGGGCTGGCCGTGGCCGCCGTCCGCCACGTCTGTCCGCCGTCCACGCTCCGCTCGATCCGGATCCCGGTGAGCCCCGCGACGCCAGGGGCGCTCCAGGTCAGCCGATCCGCGTGGAGCGTCACGGAGAACCCGCTGTCCGGCGGCGGCGAACGGTACGCCGCGGGGGCCAGGAGCAGCCAGCCTCGCGCTCCGAATACCGGATTGGCGGCCAGCTCGGCGCGCAGGCGCCACGGGCCGGGGCCATGCGCCGACACGTCGGGCAGCGGCAGCGCCTCGCGGTGCCAGAGGGGCCGGTCGTCGGCACCCAGGGGATCGGCCCAGGCGAACGTGGGCCGGCCGGCGAGCGGGTGCCGGGCGCGCGGGTCCACGACGCCGGCCCAGCCATCGACCGGTTCGGCGCCGACGGTGGTGCCGCTGGCGTGCACCCAGGTGAACGCGACGCCATCGGCCGCCGAGCCGGGGAAGAGCAGCTCGAGATCCACCGCGTGCACCACCTCGACCCAGCGGTTCGCCGTCCCCAGCGGGCCCGACTCCAGCCGCGCGTGGGCGCCATTGCCATAGCGCACCGCCGGCCAGGCGGTGGCCTCGACATGGGACTCTCCCGTGGCCGCGAGGAGGTCCGCGTCCGGCAGGCCGGCGTGGTGGTCGCCGCGCCAGCGGTGCCAGGTGGCCCCGGTGGCGCCGCCCGGCCGGGTGACGGTCCAGCGCGCGGTCCACTCGCCGGCCAGGGAGAGGTCGGCATGGTCGGGATCCCAGACGACCTCGGCGTGTCCGGCGCCCGGCGCCGGCCCGGCGCCGCCGCCGCCGATTCCGGTGACGAACGGCGTGACCGCGTCCGGCGGCACGTCGGCCGCCGGCTGCCAGCGCCAGGCCGGTCCCCGGTAGTGTTCCCAGGTGGCGGGGTCGTCCTCTCGCAGGAGCGGGCCCGACAGCGTGTCGCCCCCCTCGAACCGGCCCCAGCGCGCGTCCAGCACGCCGACGGTCACCGTGAGCGTATCGGGCCGCGGGGATTCCTGCAGCAGGCGCGCGATGGGCCGGACGCGGAACCCGCCGGCGTCCGCCTCGACCATCAGCCGGACGTCGGCCCAGGGCAGCGGGCCGCGGTCGTCGAGGGTCACCTCGCCCCCGTGGACGGACACCAGCACGTCCACCCCGGTGGGCTCGCCCGTCCAGGTGCGGCTGTCGGGAACGGTCTGGTCGTCGAGGCCCTGGCTGGCGCCGAAGGAGGGGAACAGGTCGGCGAGCTCCCCCTGGCTCTCGCCCCGGGCGATCTCGCGGCCGCCATCGGCCTCCACCAGTTCCACCTGCAGGTGGCGGTCGGGTCCACCGCTGGAGGAGGCCTCCCCGGCCGCCAGGGACGGATCCACGTGGTAGATGAGCAGGCGGTCGGCGGGCAGGCCGGCGTCATAGGGAGCGGCAGCGACGGGATCGCGGCGTTCGGCCAGGAAGAACTCGCCTGCGGGCGGCCCGGCCGCCCGCAGGCGGACCACGGCGCCCGGGCGCGGGACCGTGTCGAGGTCGGCCCAGCCGAGTTGCAGGCGCGACCAGGCGTCCGGGAGCGCGGGATCGCGGCCCTCGCCCGTGCCCTGCCAGCCGGCAGCCATGAGGCTGAAGCGGCCGAGGCCGCCGCGGGGCCCGGTCTCCGCGCTGCCCGGCAGCTCGAGATCGTAACGGTCCTCCAGGCCGAGCAGGTGGCCGGTCTCGTGGGCCCAGATCCCCAGGGTGCTGGTCGCCGCGGCGATGGCGTAGCTGCGCGCCAGCGTCCCCCGGTGGACCACCGGCTCGTCGAGGAAGTACTGCATGGGGACGATCAGCCCGGCGGGGTCGTTCTCCAGGCCCGCGCCGGCGTGCAGGAGCAGGACACCGTCCACCTCGCCGTCGCCATCGCGGTCGGCGGCGGCGAAGCCCGCGCCCGCCGCGGCGGCGCCCTCGAGCGCCAGGCGTACCATGGCGCGGCTGCGCGAGAAGCCCTGCCAGCCCAGATCGGAGTAGTCCTGGCGGGTGCCCGGGAGCGAGACCACCGGCGCCACGGTGATGGCCAGGGCGGTGCGGCCCTGGGCGGCGGCGCTCACGTAGTGGGCGAGCGAGCCGGTGCCGTCCGCGCCGCCGGTCAGGCGCAGGTCCGCGGCCGGATCGAAGCCCGGAGGGAAGCGGCGGTCGGCGAAGTCCACGCAGATCACGAGCAGGCCGAAGGGCGCGCCGCCCTGGCGCTTGGCCAGGGCGCCGGCGCGCACGGCGGCGCGGCGGGCGGCCCGCAGGTCGGCGAGGGCGGCGGCATCGGTGACGGTGGGACGGGGTGCGGCGAGCGGGCTCGCGGGGGCCGGCGCCGCCAGGCAGACGAGCAGGGCGGCCAGCAGCAGGGCGACGGCGGCGGGGCGAGCGGGCGCCCCGCCACGCCGGGGATCACTCCCACTCGATGGTGCTCGGCGGCTTGCTGCTGATATCGTAGACCACACGGTTGACCCCGGGCACCTCGTTGATGATGCGGTTGGAGATCCGGCCGAGGATCTCGGTGGGGATCCGCGCCCAGTCCGCCGTCATGCCGTCCAGGCTGGTGACCGCGCGCAGCGCCACGGCGTTCTCGTAGGTGCGCTGGTCGCCCATGACGCCCACCGACTGCACCGGCAGCAGGATGGCCCCGGCCTGCCAGATGGCGTCGTACTGGCCGGTGTGGCGCAGCTCCTCGATGAAGATATGGTCCGCCCGCTGCAGCAGCGCAACCCGATCGCGGGTCACCTCGCCGAGGATGCGCACCGCCAGGCCCGGACCGGGGAACGGATGACGACCGAGCAGGGTTCCGGGAATCCCCAGCTCGCGGCCCACGCGACGGACCTCGTCCTTGAAGAGGTCGCGCAGCGGCTCCACCAGATCGAAGCCCAGCTCGGCGGGCAGGCCCCCCACGTTGTGGTGGGTCTTGATGACGCTGCTCGGGCCGTGGACCGAGACGCTCTCGATGCGATCGGGATAGAGCGTGCCCTGGGCCAGGAAACCGAACGGACCCCGGTCGCGGGTGGCGCCGGTGAAGACCTCGATGAAGGTGCCGCCGATGATGCGGCGCTTCTGCTCGGGATCGGCGACCCCGGCGAGGCGCTCGAGGAAGACGTCGCCGGCGTCGACCCGCTGGATCGGCTGGTGCAGGAAGGCGTCGAGGTCGCGCTGCACCTGGTCGCTCTCGTCCAGGCGCATCACGCCGTTGTCCACGTAGACGGCGTGCAGCCGGTCGCCGATGGCCCGGTCCACCAGGGTGGCCATCACCGTGCTGTCGACCCCGCCGGAGACGGCGCAGAGGACGCGCTGGTCGCCCACCTGCGCGCGGATCTCGGCGACGGCCTCCTCCACGAAGGCCGCGGCCGTCCAGCGATCCTCGATGCCGCAGACCCGCCGGGCGAAGTTCTCGATCATGGCCACGCCATTGGCGGTGTGGGCCACCTCGGGGTGGAACTGCACCGCGTACATCCGGCGCCCCGGATCGGCGGCCGCGGCGAAGGGGATGTGCTCGGTCCGCGCCAGGGGGCGGAAGCCCGCCGGCAGGGCGTCCACGCGGTCGCCATGGCTCATCCAGACCGGCTGGGTGGCGGGCTGACCGGCGAAGAACACGCCCGGGTCCACCACCGTGAGCTCGGCATGGCCGTATTCCCGGTTCGCGGCCGGGGCCAGCGCGCCGCCCAGGGCCTCGCACATCAGCTGCATGCCATAGCAGATGCCCAGCAGGGGCTTGCCCGCGGTCCACAGCTCCTCGCCCACGTGGGGCGCCCCGGGGTCCTTGACGCTGGCCGGCCCGCCGGAGAGCACGATCCCGGCGCAGAGCGGGTCGTCCAGGACCTCGCGCCAGGCGGTGAACGGCCGCAACTCGCTGAACACCTCCACCTCGCGCAACCGCCGGGCGATGAGCTGGCTGACCTGCGAGCCGAAGTCCAGGACGACGATCTTGGGGTGGTCGTGGCCGGGGGCGCTCATGCCCGCCTCCTGGTCAGTGGTTGAAGTGCCGCCGCGAGGCGAGGATCAGGGTGATGCCGAGCTCGCGGGCCGCGGCGGCCACCTCCTCGTCGCGGATGGAGCCGCCGGGAGCGATCACCCAGCGGGCGCCGGCGCGGGCCAGCTCCTGCACGCCGTCGGGGAACGGGAAGAAGCCGTCGCTCGCCGCCACGCAGCCCTCGAGGTCCAGGCCCTGGTCGTTCGCCTTGCGCACGGCCAGCTTCACCGAGTCCACGCGGCTCATCTGGCCGAATCCGCAGCCGAGGGTGGCGCCGTCGCGGGCAAGGACGATGGCATTGCTCTTGCCATGCTTGCAGGCGGTCCAGGCCAGGGCGAGGTCGTCCCGCGTGGCCGGCCCGGGCTCCTCGCCGGCGACCACGCGCCAGTCCGCCAGCTCGGGGAACCCGCGATCCTCCTCCTGCTCCAGCACCAGACGACCCCACCGGCGGGAGCGGCCGGCGGTGGCGGGCGGGAACACGGCCGGGTCCCAGGTCATGACGCGGAGGTTCCGACGCTCGAGAAGTCGCGTGAGGGCGTCGTCGGAATAGCCAGGCGCCACCACCACTTCCAGGAATCGTCCGGCCAGCGCCTCGGCGCAGGTCCGGTCGACCTCCCGGTTGAAGGCGACGATGCCGCCGAAGGCCGAGACGGGGTCGCAGATCAGGGCCTTCGCCAGCGCCGCGGCCGGCTCCCCCAGCCCGAAGCCGCAGGGGTTGGTGTGCTTGATCACGCCGCAGCAGCTCGCGTCGGTGTCCAGGACCAGCTTCACGGCGGCCACCAGGTCCACCAGGTTGTTGTAGCTGAGGGCCTTGCCGCCGTGCTGCTGCAGGCCGACGCCGGCCAGGGCGCCGTCCGGATGCTCGGGGACCACGAGGGCGGCCTCCTGATGGGGATTCTCCCCGTAGCGCAGGACGACCCTCCGCGTGGGCGCCTCGGCGACGTCCGCGGCCCCGGCGGCCTCGGCGGCATGGCCGGAGACCTGCGTGGCCAGCCAGGCGGCGATGGCGGCGTCGTAGGCGGCGGTGAGCCGCAGACCGGCCAGCGCGCAGCGGCGCCGGAAGGCGGCCGACGGCACCCCGTCGCCGCCGCGGCACTCGTGCAGGAACTCGTCATACTGTTCCGGCGAGGTGAGCAGCGTGACGCGCTGATGGTTCTTGGCGGCCGCGCGCAGCATGGCCGGCCCGCCGATGTCGATCTGCTCGACGAGCTCGGCAGGGGACGCGCCGCTGGCCAGGGCGTCCTCGAAGCGGTAGAGGTTCACCACCACCACGTCGATGGGGGCCAGGCCCAGCGGGGCCAGGCCCGGATCGGCGAACTCCTCGTGGGTCGGACCGAGGATCCCGCCATGGATGAGCGGGTGCAGGGTCTTGACCCTCCCGCCGAACACCTCGGGGAAGCCGGTGACCGTCTCGACGTCCGTGACGGCGAAGCCGTGATCCCGGAGCCAGGCCGCGGTGCCGCCGGAGGCGAGCAGTTCGTAGTCGTAACTCGCCAGCAGGGACGCCACGTGGTCGAGGTGCGACTTGTCCGTGACGCTCAGCAGCGCCCGGCGCTTCACAGGTACCTGGACCAACGGGCCGCCTCCTCGGGGAACAGGATCTCCAGCACCTCGCGATAGCGGGCGCTGGCGCGCTCGAGCACCGCGTCGGGCACCGGCGGCGGCGGCGGCTCGCGGTTCCAGTCCTGGGTCTCCAGCCAGCTGCGGAGGATCTGCTTGTCGAAGCTGGGCGGATCCGCGCCGGGGCGGTGCTGGTCGGCGGGCCAGAAGCGGCTGCTGTCCGGGGTCAGGACCTCGTCGATGAGCGCGATCCTGCCGTCGATGAGCCCGAATTCGAACTTCGTGTCCGCGAGGATCACGCCGCGCGGCTCGGCGTAGGCCGCGCCCTCGCCATAGAGCCGTAGCGAGAGATCCCGGAGCTTCGCCGCCGGTTCCTCGCCCACGATGCCGGCCATGGTGGCGAAGTCGATGTTCTCGTCGTGCCCCTGCTCCGCCTTGGTGGACGGGGTGAACAGCGGCTCGGGCAGGCGGTCGGCCAGGCGCAGGCCTCCGGGCAAGGTGTGGCCGCAGACCGTCCCGTCGCGCTGGTAGCTCTTCCAGCCGCTGCCGGCGATGTAGCCGCGCACCACGCACTCGGCGTCGAAGCGGTCCGCCTTGTGGACCAGCACGCTGCGGCCGCCCAGGTGCGCGGCGTGATCCCGGAACGGGGCGGGGAACTCCTCCGGAGCTGCCGTGATCACGTGGTTGGGCACGTCGGCGAAGTACCGCAGCCAGGCCAGGGTCATGACGTTCAGCACGGTACCCCGGCCGGGCACCACGTCGTTCATGACCACGTCGAAGGCACTGATCCGGTCGGTGGCCACGATGAAGAGCTGGTCGCCGAGATCGAAGACGTCTCGGACCTTGCCGGTGTAGTCCGGCTGCAGTCCGAGATCCACGGTACTGCGCAGGGCGGGCATGGCGGATCCTCGCGGGCTGGCGGGTGGGAGGCTGGATCGAGGGCCGGATGTTAGGCGCGCCCCCGGGGGGTGTCAAGGCGGCGAGGGGGCCCCGGCGACGGTGGGCCGCCAGTCCACCGCGCCGTCACCCCGCCAGTGGACGACGACCGTACCCTGGGTGTCGGTGCGGCGGATCTCCGCGGACCCGTAACCCGCATGGCTGGGGTGGCCGTGGCGGCTCGCCGTCCCACAGCTGATCACCACCCGCCGTGGCCGCACCGTCCTCAGCAACGCATGCGATCCCGAGGTGCTGCTGCCGTGATGGCCGGCCTGCCAGAGGTCGCACCCCGCGGCCGGCACCGGGGGCAGGACGCCGAGCAGCTCGGCCTCGCCGCGGATCTCGAGGTCGCCGGTCCACAGGGCCCGCAGGGAATCGTCATGGCAGAGGGCGAGCGAGAGGGAGCGGTCGTTCTCGCGGGCCGCCGCGGCCCGCCGCCCCGGGAGCAGCCACACGCTCCATGGGCCGTGGCGATGCAGGATCAGCGGCGCGAGGGGCGTGGCGGCGGCGACCGGCGTGGCCGCGGCCGCGATGCCGCCAGCCCACCAGCGGTCCACGGTCACGGCGGCGTCGAGCAGGTCGCGGACGCCGCCCGTGTGGTCGGCATGCCCGTGCGTGAGGACCACCGCGTCGAGATGGTCGAACCGCTGTCGGCGCAGCCAGCCCGCGATGTCTCGGCCGAGGGGACTGCCGCCGCCGTACCAAGCGGGGCCGGCGTCGATGAGCACGGTCCAGCCATCGGCGAGGCGGAGCAGCGTGCAGTCGCCCTGCCCCACGGCGAAGAACCAGGCCCGGGGCCCCTCGCCCGCGGCGGGCGGCCGTCCGCCGCCCTGGGCGAGCACGAGGACCAGCACGGCGACCGCCGCCATCGCCGCCCGCCGGCCCGGTCCCCGGCGGAGGGCGAGCACGAGGACCGCCATGAGCACCAGGTGAGCCAGCAGGCGCCCGGCCCCCCAGACCGGCAGGCCCAGGGTGGCCGTGGCGGCCGTCGGGCCCAGCATGGCCGCTCCCGCGGCCAGGGCCCGCAGCCCGGACCAGGAGACGGCGAGCAGCCCCTCGCCCGCCCAGGGCCAGATCGTGGCGAGCCCCAGTCCACCGGCCGCCACGCTGACCATGGCCCCGAACACGGGCACCGCCAGGAGGTTGGCCGGCAGGCCCAGCAGCGGCAGGTAGCCGAAGCTCGACGCGACCACCGGCAGCGTGGCGATCTGGGCCGACCCGGAGACCGCCGCGGCCTGCCCGAGCCATCGCCAGGGATGCGGGGCGCGCGACAGCCAGGGCCTCAGGAGACGCTGACCGGCCACGATCCCCCCCGCCGCGAGGTACGACAGGCGCACGCCCACGTCCAGCAGGGCCTCGGGCTGCCAGAGCGTGTTGATCCACAGCAGGAGGCCGAGCAGGCGGAGACCGTCCACCGGCCGGCCGAGCGCCCGGATGGCCGCCACCAGGGTCAGCAGGCCCGCGGCTCGGACCACCGAACCCGGCAGGTCCACCAGCAGCGCGTAGCCCGCCAGCGCGCCGGCGATCACGGCCGCCTGGACCCCTGGCCCCGGTAGCCAGGGCCGGATCAGGACCAGGAGCAGTCCCGCCACGATGCCCACGTGCAGGCCGCTGAGCGCGAAGAGATGCGCGAGTCCCAGGCGGGCGAACGGTTCGCGCTGGGCCCGGTCGCTGCCGCCGCCGAGCAGCACCGAGGCGAGCAGGGCCGCCTCGCGAGGCGGCAGCGACGCGGACAGCCGGACGCGCAGCGCGGTCTGGACGCGCGCGAGCCGGGCGCCGACGACGCCCGCCAGGCCCGGCCCGGCCGGGATCGCCAGGCCATCGGTCCGCCCGATGCGTGCGACCCAGTGCAACCGACGCCCGAGCAGCCAGCGGCGCTGGTCGAAGCCCCCGGGGACCGCGGCCGGGCGTGGCGCCTGGAGGGTCAGCCGCGCCGCGACCAGGCCACCTGCCACCGGTGGCGAGCCAGGACCGCGCAGCAGCACGCCATCGCCGGGACGCGGTGGCGCCGGCCAGCCGGCGGGCGCCGGGCCTCCGGCCGCCGGGTTCCAGGCCAGGATCCGGGCGGGCGCCGACCAGCGTCCCCGGCCGTCGGGACGGGCCCTGGCCGTCGGCCGCAGGACGACCTCGCCGGCGTGGCCGATCCGGACGCTCGGCGCCAGTCCCGTGGGCGCGATGGCCGCCGGCCGGGCCGCCGCCACGGTCGCCGCGACCGTCCCCAGCCAGCACGCCGCCCCCACGGCGGCGCCCAGCGCGACCACCGCCGACAGCGCCGCCGCGGGCGCGCGGGCGTTCGCTTCCCCGGCCGCGGCGTCGGGCCGTCGCAGACCGAGCACCAGCGGCGTCAGCGCCAGGATCCTGCCAGCGACGGCCAGGGCGGATGGCGAGGGCGCGTCACCGGCCAGCGGGAACAGCCACGACGGCGGATGGGCGGGGAGCAGGAGGGCGATGGCGGCCCAGACCACTGGCCAGTGGTCCGCGCCCGCGACGATCAGTGATCGGCTGCGCGCGACCGCGAGGGCAGCAGTTCCTGGTGACGGCCGGGCCCCACCCAGATGCAGCATCGGTTCCGTCCCAGTTCCTTCGCCCGGTAAAGCATGCTATCGGCCTTGCGGTGGAGTTCCCCCGCACTGCTGCCGGCATCGGGGAAGGTGACCGCGCCGTAGGACATGGTCACCGAGACGGCGCCCGTGCCCCACTCGGCGGCGAGCGGGACGCGCATGGGTTGGCCCACGAGGCGTCCGAGGACCTCCGCGGCCTCCTCCTGCGAGGTGTAGGGCAGGATGAGCGCGAATTCCTCGCCGCCGATGCGGCAGACGTAGTCGATGCGGCGCAACGCTTCCTGCAACAGGCGCGCCACGCCCTGGAGCACCCGGTCGCCGCACTGGTGGTGGTAGGTGTCGTTGATGGCCTTGAAGTGGTCGAGATCGCCGATCACCAGCGTCAGCGGGAAATCTCCGCGCCGGGCCCGCTCCAGTTCGAGCGGGAACTGCGTGTCGAAGAACGCCCGGTTACGGATCCCGGTGAGGCTGTCGGTGAGGACCCGCCGGTTGACATCGTGCTGGCAGCGCCAGCGCCGGGTGACGAAGGCCGATAGCCGCTGCGCCAGCCGCATCAGCCCGTCCCGTTCCTCATGCGTCGCCGAGACGTAGAGCAGCCCCAGCTCGCCACCGTCCCCGGCAGGCGACCAGAGCGGGACCACCGCCGTGACGGGGGCCGGCAGGCCCCCGAGTTGCCGCTGCAAGGGGACCGGCAGCTCCGCCGGGTCGGGAATCCAGACGGCCTGCCCCGGGGCGCGGCACCGCAACCAGAACGGCGCCTGGTCCGGCGGGATGGCGGGCAGCACGTCGGATTCGGCGTCGGCAGCCATGTCCTGCGGGTCGCCGAGCAACTGGGCACGGAGATGGACGGACGGCACGTAGCCGCCCAGCAGCGCGAGGATGCGGCTGACCATCACGCCCGGTTCCTCGGTCCGGGGGTCGCCCACCGCGAGGTCCTGCGCCCGCTCCATGGCCTCGAGCACGCCGCCGACCCCGTCCGTCGACGGTGGCGCCGCCACCGTTCCGCCGCCGTCGGCCGCCTCGCAGCGGACGGCCGCATCCAGGTCGCCGCCGCGGGCATCGCGCGCCGTCGGCGGATCCGGAGCCCCCGTCCGGTGCCGGCCATCCGCGTCGTCGGGGGCCTCCGCCGCCCGCGGGCCATCATCCCGGGCTCCCTCGCCCTTCCCATTGCCGCCGAGGTCGACATCCTCGCCACCGAGGGCGGAGAGGTCGAGCACCTGGCTGGACCCACGGAGCAGGAACAGCGGCCCCCGGACGCCGGAGGCGCCATCGGCGGCCAGGCGCACCAGGTGCCCCCCACGCAGCAGATCGCCCACCGCCGCCCTCAGGGCCATGCGCTGGGCCGCCGGCCGCCCCGGAGCGGCGCTCTCGACCAGAGCCCGCGCCTCGGGGGACAACCGTTCGCGCGGGAGCCGTGCCAGCAGCTCCCGGATCCTGCCCTCGTCGTTCATGAACACGCTCTGTCGGCCCGCCTCTAGTTGAAGGAATCTGACCAATTATCACATATCATCAGGCCGAAGCCAACCAGACTTTTCCATCTCGCGTTCGCCAGTCCCGCCTCCGCGGGGGGCCGACGCGGAACAGATCGCCGGATGACGGCCGTCCGAAGCCATTCGCGGCCATGGGCACGCCGATCCGCGATCTTCGTGACCACCGTCGCGACCACCGCGGCCGACCGAGCGATGCGTTGCGATCCTGGCCCTGTGCTTGCTACGATGCCGGGAGGGGAACACTCTCCCACCGTGCGCTCGACTGTCAAGGAGGACTCACCTTGCTCACGCCCCTCCGCTGCGATCCCCGCCGCCTGCCGGCCATGGCGGGCCTGGCCGCCCTGCTGGCCCTGATCCTTCAACTCATTGCTTGCAGTGGGGTTCCTGCACCCGAGGACGACCCCGCCGCCATCGCTCCCGCGGACACGGTCACGTTGCTGGACCTTGCGGTCACCGACACCGTTCCCGATCTCGGGCCCCGCTGGCCGGAGCCCCCGGCTGGCGACGTGGCGCCCGACCAGTGGGAGATCCTCTACCGCGAAGCGCTCGCCGCCGCGGCCGAGGGGCGGCTCGACCATGCGCGTGACCGGCTGTTCGTGATGCAGGAATGGGCCGGCGCACCCGCGCCGGCCGACGCCGACACCCTCTACCTCCAGCATCGTCGCAGCCTGTTGCGCCGCACCACCCTCCTGGGGGGTCTGCTGGCCGAGCAATCCGCCTACGCGGCCGCGCCCGCGCGGGCCGACTCGCTCCTGACAGCGGAGTATCTCGGCCTGCAGGGGGTGGGCTTCCCGGACTCCCTGGTCCCGGCCACGGGGACCCACCTGCCCACGCTGCAGGCGGATCTGCTCAAGGTGCAGCACGGCAAGGTTGATCGGTGGGTGGACTACTTCACCGGGCGCGGGCGCCGCTACTTCCAGATCTGGCTGGACCGCAAGGCACAGCTCGATTCCCTGATCACCACGCGCCTGGCGGCGCACGGCCTGCCAGCGGATCTGGTCTACCTGGCCATGATCGAGAGCGGGCTGAGCACGCGCGCGCGCTCGAGCGCCGGGGCGGTGGGACCCTGGCAGTTCATGCCCGCGACGGGACGGGCCTACGGCCTGACCATCGACTGGTGGCGGGACGACCGGCGCGACCTCGAGAAGGCCACCGACGCGGCCGCCGGCTATCTCGGCGACCTGTACGCGGAGTTCGGCGACTGGGCGCTGGTCCTCGCCGCCTACAATGCCGGCGAGGGGCGCGTCCGGCGGCAGCTGCGCGCCAACGGGCACGACAACTACTGGGACTACCGACTGCCCCGGCAGACCGTCGAGTACGTCCCCAAGTTCATCGCCGCCGCACGGATCGGCGCCGACCCGGAGGCCCATGGCTTCACCACGCCGGATCCGGCCCCCGTGGGCTGGGACGTGATCACCGTGGCCGAGGCCACCGACCTCTCCCTGGTGGCCGCGTGCGCCGGCGTGGATCCCGCCACCGTCATCGACCTGAACCCCGCGCTGCTCCGCCGCGCCACCCCGCCGGGCGCCCGCGACTTCGCGGTCCGCGTGCCGGCCGGCACGGCCGGGACCGCCGAGGTGGCGCTGCGCAAGGTGCCGGCGGACCGGCGGTTGACCTGGCGCAAGCACCAGGTGCAGCGGGGCGAGACCCTCAGCCACATCGCGACGGCCTGGGGAACCTCGGTGCACGCCATCCAGGAGGCCAACAACCTGGGCCGCTCCAGCCTCATCCATCCCGGTGACCAGCTCCTGGTCCCCATGCCCCGGGAACTCTCCGAGCAGGCCCGCGCCCGCGCCGAACGCGCCGGACGCTACGTCCCCCCCCAGGGCTACGAGCGCATCACCTACCGCGTGCGCCCGGGCGACACCCTCGGCGCCATCGCCCGCCGCCTCGGCGTCTCCGTCACCCACCTCGAGCGCGTCAACAGCATCACCAACCCGCGCCGCCTCCAGGTCGGCCAGCGCCTCGCCGCCTACCGGCCCCCCACCAACTCCTAGCCCGGAGACCGCGGCGACCGCGGCGGCCACCACCCTCTCATCCCGCAACTCCACAGCAGAACGGGGAGCCGTCCAGGCTCCCCGTTCGCGAGGACATGCGGGATGAGAGGGTGGTGGCCGCCGCCAGCCCCCCGGATCGCCGGCTAGAACCTCACGGAGAGGGAGATGCGGTGGGTCACCTCGTCGATGTCGAGGGTGTCGCCGGCATAGGCGTAGTCGACGGTCAGGGGGTGGAGGTACAAACCGGCGCCGGCGGTGATGTCCTCGGTATCGAAGCCGCTGTCGAGGCCCGCGCGGACGAAGACCTTCTGGCTGAAGCCCACCTCCAGGCCCCAGTGGCTGTTGACCGAGATGGCGCCGGTGGACCACTGATCGGCCTCGCCGCGATTCTCGAAACGGGTCTCGAAGCTCGAGGCCAGAAGGAGCTGCATGCGGGCGGCCGGCAGGTGCCAGCGATAGGCGAACCCCGGGACCACCGCCGGATAGACCACCTCGTTGTGGCCGGTGCTCCAGCTGAGGTAGGTCGTGGTGACGTCCTGGAGCTTGAGCCCGAAGTCCAGGTTGCGCCAGATCGCCGGGCGGATGGCGCCGATATCGGCCCCGATGCCGAGGCTGGAGTAGTCGCCCACGCTCTGCCGGATGAATTTCAGGTTTCCGCCCAGCAGCCAGCGGCCCCGCCGCTCCCCGTAAGAGAACATGAGCGCGAACTCCTGATCGCTCTTGAAGCGGATCTGGTCCTGGAACTCGGGTTCGAGGATGCCGACCACCTCGTCGTCGTCGACCTGGCCGTCGCCGTCGATGTCGAGCTGGTCCACCAGGTGTTCGGTGAACGGGATGTCGTCGACGCCCAGGCGGATCAGCGAGATGCCGAAACCACCACCCTCGCCGCCGAGCAGCGACCAGTCCGTGGGCGTGACGAAGGAGGCGAAGTCGCGATCGACCAGGTCGCCGAAGCGCTCGGAGTGCATGACCAGCAGCTCCCGGGAGCGCGTCCGGGCCAGGCCGGCCGGATTCCAGAACGTGGCGGACGGGTCATCGGCCACGGCGGTGAACGCTCCGCCCATGCCCAGGGCCCGCGCGCCACCGCCGTTCTCCATGAAGGCGCCGGCGAACTTGGCCGCCGGGGCGGTGTCCGCGCCCATGCACAGCAACACCAGGGCGCACAGACTCGCGCCCCGGCGAACCCGCCAGAACCGGTTCTCCTGCATGTCTGCCTCGCTAACCAGGGGTAAGGTGTCGTGTGACAAGCCAGTTCTGCTTCCTGAGTATACACCACGGCCGCGCCCGCGCCAAGTCCTGCCACTCGCCGGCGGCCCTCATCCGAGTTCGTAATGCTTGAGCTTGCGGTACAGGGTCCGCTCGCTGATGCCCAGCCGCTGGGCCGCCCGGCGGCGGTTGCCGCCGGTGGCCTCCAGCGCCGCGGCGATGAGGGCCTTCTCGGCGCTCTGCAGGTCGCCGCCGCCCTCGGGAGGCTCCAGGCCCTGCTCGTGCAGGAGGGTCTCCACCACCCGCCCCTCGGCCGGGATCGCCCCCCCCAGCCCGCCGCCGGCCCCGGGCGCGCCGGTGAGGGCCTCCAGGCGAGCCTTGATCTCCTTGATGTCCTGACGCAGCTCCAGCAGCGTGGACGCCAGCACGCCGGGGTCCAGCCGCTCGTGGGCCGCTCCCTGGTCGACGATCATGGGCAGGAACGCCGAGCTCGCCTCGCCGCGACCGCCGCGGTCGAGCTGGAGATCGTCCACCTCGATCAGGCCGCGTTGCTTCATGACCACCGCCGCGCGGATCACGTTGCGCAGCTCCCGGATGTTGCCGGGCCACGCATAGGCGCGCAGCTGCTGCTTGGCGTGGCGGCTGAAACCACGGACCGCCAGCCCGTGTTCACGGTTCTCCTGCTCCAGGAAGTGATCGGCCAGGATGGGGATGTCCTCCTGGCGCTCGCGCAGCGGCGGCGTCTCGATGACGATCACCCGCAGGCGGTAGTAGAGATCCTGGCGGAAGCGGCCCGCCTCCACCTCCCGGACGAGGTCGCGGTTGGTGGCGGCCACCAGCCGGGTGTCGCTGCGGAGGATCCCCTTGCCGCCGACGGGCGTGAACTCGCCGGTCTCCAGGGCGCGCAAGAAGCGGGTCTGCATGCCCAGCGGCATCTCGCCCACCTCGTCGAGGAAGAGGGTGCCACCGTCGGCGCGCTTGAAGACCCCGTCATGGGCCGCGACCGCGCCGGTGAAGGCGCCGCGGACATGGCCGAAGAGCTCGCTCTCGAGCACCCCCTCGCTGAGGGCGCCGCAGTTGAGGCCCAGGAATGGACCGTCCCGTCGCCGGGAGATGCGATGGATGCCCCGGGCCACCAGCTCCTTGCCCGTGCCGCTCTCGCCGGTGATCAGGACGTTGACGTCGATGGGCGCGGCCTGGGCGATCAGGGCGATCATCTGCCCCACGGCCCGCGACCGGCCCACGATGCCGCCCTCGCGGCGGACCCGGCGCATCCGCAGCAGGAGCTCCACCACCGACTGCAACTCGGCGGTCGGCGTGTCCGGCGGCAGGAAACGGAGGGTGCCGCTCTCGGGATGCAGGGCGTCGCCGCCCAGCTCCTCGCCGGGGCCGAGCACCACCACGTCCGTGTCGCCGCCCACGGCCAGCAGGCGATTGAGGGTGGCGCGCACGGCGGGGAATCCGCGCGTGTCGAAGACCACCACCGCCGCCGCACCCGTGGCGGCGCGGGAGACCGCGGCTGCGGCGTCCTCGAAGGCGTAGATCTCGGTGTCGGCGAGCTTCCAGGCCGCCACCGCCGCGTAGAGCGACGCCTGGCGGCTGAGCAGGATCAGGTCGCGTGCAGGCATGGATCTCCTCGATCGGGCGTTCCGACGGGCCGCCCGCAGGGGATCATAGCAAGGTTGCTGGACGGGGCCAGGGGTTTTCTGCGGTCATTCAGTCGAGATTCCGCAGCGGGCTCGCCTCGCGGATGGCCTCCCGCAGCTGATCGAGCCGGGCCTCCACGTCCTCGCGCTGCAGGCCGGCCGCCCGGTAGAGCGGAGCCGTGTCCACGAGCATCGCGTCGAAGCCCAGGTCGCCCTGCGAGGGGTCCAGCAGGTTGCCCAGGTAGTCGGCCAGGGCCACCACCGCGACCAGGGTGCTGGGCGGCTCGGCCTCGTGGTGAGCGCCGATGGGCTCGACCAGCTCCACGGGGAAGCTCCAGGCCGAGGCCAGTTCCTCGCCGGCCCGGGCGTGATCGAAGCCCAGTTCCCGTCGCTCCACCTCCACCAGATGCCGGCCCTCGCGGCAGCGCTGGGCGACCAGCTCGCCATAGGTGGTGGGGAACTCGAGGCCGAGGACGAGCTTGCCGAGGTCGTGCAGCAGGCCGGAGGTGAAGGCCAGCTCCGCGTCGCAGGTGCCGGCCTGCCGGGCGAGCGCCTGCGCCACCGCGCCGACGGCCACGCCGTGGCGCCAGAGATCGCGATAGTCGATGCGGGCGCCGCGGGCCTCGCACTCCTGGCCGAGGGTGGAGATGACCGAGACGCAGAGGGCCACCTGCCGGACGGTGCGGTAGCCGAGCACGGACACGCACTCCTGGATCGTACCGATGGCCCGCTGCTTGCGATACAGCGGCGAGTTGGCGAGCCGGAGGATCTTGGCCGCCAGGGGCGCGTCGCCGCGGATCACCTCGGCCAGATCGCGCGCGCCGCTGTTGGGGTCCTCGAGCAGGCTGAGGATCCGGCTGAGCGTCTCCGGGATGGTGGGCAATTCCTGGATCGAATCGCGCAGCTCCGCGAGCGATGGGTGGCGATCCTGGGTGCTCATCGCGGTCCTCCTAGACGAAGACCTCCATCTCGGTCTCCAGGGTCTGTTGCAGGCGTTGCGCCGCGTCGTCGATGGCGGCGGCGTCGAGTCCGAGGATGCGGGCGCTCCGGCAGTTCGCGAGGTCCAGGTCCGGCAACTCCTGGAAGCCGATGCCGTACTTCTGACAGAGGCGGTTGGCCAGGTCGAGGTACAGGAGCAGCGGCCGGTCGGGTGCGAGGCTGTCCTCGTCGTGGTGCAGGCCGATGACCTCCTCGAGCAGCGGCGAGAGCTTCCACTTGCTCACCAGGAGGGCGCCCACCCGGGCATGGTCGAAGCCCAGGAGCTCCTGTTCGGTGTGATGGAACTCCCGGTTCTCGTTGTAGACGATCTGGACGATCTCCTCGAACTGGTCCGGTAGCTGGAGGTTGAGCACCAGCTTGCCGATGTCGTGCATCAGGCCGGCCAGGAAGGCTTCCTCCGCCAGGGCGGGATGGCGTCCGGTGGCCAGCACGCGGCAGGCGAAGGCGCAGCCGATGCTGTGCTCCCAGAGCAGCCGCTCCTTGAGTCCCATGCGCGCGTTGTTCCCGCCATAGAGGTTGCGGGCGGCGCTCGTGACCACCAGCGAGCGGATGCTGTTGAAGCCGAGCATCACGATGGCCTCGGAGAGCGTCTTGATGCGCCGGCTGCAGGCGTACATGGCGGAGTTGGCGATCTTCAGGATGCGGGCGGTCATGGCCTGGTCGTCGGCGATGACCTGCTGCAGGAGCGCGGCGGAGGTGTCCGGATCGGACGACAGCTCGAGGACCTTGCTGGCGACGTGAGGCATCGCCGGCAGGTCCCGGATGGCCATGATGAGCTGCTTGAGCTGAGGGTCGTCGGTCTCGGGCCGCGACGTGGCCTCGGTGTCCAGCATTCCCGCTCCACCGCGATGGGGTCCGTGACGAGCGGTCCCTTACGGACCGCACGCCCTGAAGACATATTCGACGTCCGGGGCAGCGTCCTTGAGTCCCGATTGCGGGGCGGCGAGATCCGCGGCCGGAACGCTGCCGGCCAGTTCCTCCAGGCGGTCGCCGGCGCTCTGCAGACGGCGCAGGAGCAGGGCCAGGGAGCGCTCGGCCGGGTCGTGATCCAGTCCCGGGCTGGCGAGGACGCCCCGGGGCGCGGCCGGAGCGTCCTGATAGGCCGTGCGGGCCTGCGCCGCGGCCGCGACTTCGGGGGCGCTCGCCGCCGGGCTCGAAGCCGGCGGCCCGGTCTCCGTCCTGGTCCGCCGACGGCGCCGGGGCCGGGGCAAGCGGTGCAGGACGGCCACCAGCAGGAGCGTCAGGCCGAGAGCGATGGCGCCGGTCGCGGCCCAGAAGACGGGGCCCTGGGCGCGGGCGGCGGCGAGCAGGCTGGTCAGTTCCACGGGCAGATCCTCCTGGTCGGTCAGGCCTTGATGTCGATGTGTCCGCCGAGCCACGGCGCCTCGTCGTCGTCCTCGTCCTCGGCGTCCTCGCCGTCCGTCCCGGTGTCGGCGGCGGCTTCCTGGGGATCCCGATCACCCCGCCGGCGATCACGTTCGCGCCGCTGCTCCGGCTCGAGGCCCTCGGGGTCCGCCTTCTCGCCTTCCTTCACCTTCTGGAGCGGCTGGACGTCGTCGGCCTGGCCGGGCTTCTGCCCTGGCGCCACGGCGTGACCCTGCTGACCTCGGGCCTGGGTCTTGGCCACGGTGCCGAGCTGGGCGATGTTGGTCTGCAGGGACACCCCGTCGCCGGCCACGGCGCGCTCCGATCGCTAGGCCCCCGGCAAGCCGAGGGTCGCTGCCAGCAGGGCCGTCGCCAGGGGCGCCAGTGGCAGACAGGCGGTCACGTTCACCGATTCCAGGGCTGCGGGGCTGGCCACCGGCTCGGCCGCCGGGTCCGCCGCGGCGGCCGGAGGCTGCTGGCGGCGGATCTGCTCGGTGAGCCGGCCGATGGACTGCCGTCCCTCGTGCCGCTGGATCTTCCCCTTGAGGCGCATGATGGCCTTGGTGTGGATCTGGCAGACGCGGCTCTCGGTGACGTCGAGGATCTCGCCGATCTCCTTGAGCGTCAGCTCCTCGTAGTAGTAGAGCACCAGGACCAGCTGCTCCTTCTCTGGCAGCTCGGCCATGCGCTGGGCGATGATCTGCCGCATCTCCTGGGCGGCGATCACCTTCTCCAGATCCTCGGCCTTGGGGTCGGCGATGTAATCGCCCAGACTGGTGGACTGCTCGCTCTCGTCGCTCGAGGCATCGGCATCCAGGGACATGATCGTGGCCACGGCCACCTCGCCCACGATGCCGTCGAGCTCGGAGACCTCCACCTGGAGCTCGGCGGCCACCTCCTTGTCGGTGGCCGGCCGGCCGAGGCGGGCCTCGAGGGTGGCGTAGGCCTCCTCGAGCTGCTTGGCCTTGCGCCGCAAGCTGCGCGGGAACCAGTCCTGACTGCGGAGCTCATCGAGGATGGCGCCACGGATGCGCGGGATGGCGTACGTCTCGAACTTGATGCCGCGCGTGTGGTCGAAGTTGTCGATCGCCTGGATCAGGCCGAGCAGGCCGGCCGAGACCAGGTCGTTGAACTCCACGTAGTGCGGCAAGCCGATGGCCATGCGGCCGGCCACGTACTTGACGATGCGCGCGTACTTCTCGACCAGTTCCTGGCGAGCTCGCTGGCAGCCCTCGGCGTCGTAACGCTGCCAGATGTCCTGATGGGCGATCACGGGCTTGTCGCTCATGGCCTCCGCCTTTCGGGTATCGTGCTACCCGCTGACTGCAGATTCCGTGCCATCCCGGTTCACCGCGACGGGGCCGGGGCAGGCTCCGGCGATGGCGCGTCGGGGGTCGCGGTCTCCGGCGCCGACGCCAGCGGCTCCGTGGCGGTCGCCGGGGCTCCGGTGGCGTCCGCGGGATCGGGATCCGGCGCGTTCCTCGCCGGTCCTCGTGACTGGCGCCTGGAGCGCCGCTTGCGCCGGTCCGCCTCCGGTTCCGGCGGCGGCGGCGGCGGATCGGCCACGGCGCCGAGGGCCGCGCGGGCCACCAGCACCAGCACCCCGCCGACGAGGTAGGCGGCGAGGTAGGCCGTGATCGCCCGTCGCAGCACCATCAACGTGTCGTAATCGCGCCAGACGCCGCTGCCGACGGCCAGCAGGGCCGCTCCCAGGGCGATGGTCTGGACGAGCCGTCGCATGGTTCCCTCCTGCCTAGGCGTTGGCCGCGTCGCGCTGGGCGGCGGCGCCGAGGATCAACTCGGTCAACTGCCCCGGGCTGGCGATGCGCGGCTCGCCATCGGGCCAGTTCGCGTCGCCGGTCAGGGAGACGGGCAACGGCAGGCGGTCCACCAGGTCGAGGATCTTGCCGCGGCGGGCACACTGGTCCAGCCGGCTGAGCGCCACCCAGTCGCAGTTCCAGGCCCGCGCGGCGGCGAACAGCTCCTGGCAGTCGCGCAGGTCGCGATCGAGCGGGAAGACCAGATGCCGGTGCAGGGCCGGGTTCTGGACCATCTCGCGCCGCAGGGCCTCGGCGCCGGCATCGCCGATACGCCCGAAGGCTGGCGCGTCGATGAGCACCACGTCGTAGCGCTCGAGGTGCTCGGCGGCCGCCGCGAACTGGCGCGGCTTCTGGATCACCGCCGCGTCGTAGCCCTGCTGCGCAGCCTCGGCCTGCAGGCGGCGGATCTCCCCGGCATGCCGCGGCAGCACCGACAGCACCAGCACCGACCGCCCGGCCGCGACCAGGCGTGCCGCCGATTGCAGCAGCAGCTCGGTGCGCCCGCAGCCGGGTCCGCCCAGGAAGACGTGGGTTCCACCCAGGTCCTGCCAGGTCCCGCGACCGGTGGGCAGGCTGCGGGCGAGGTATTCCAGCAGTGCGGTCCGGTCGCCGGGCGCGGCGCCCGTCTCCGCCTGGCATCGCTCGCCCAGCCGGACGACCACGCCGGGATCCGCTCCGGCGGCCACCAGGGCCTCGCTGACGGGATTGGCCTGCACGGCCCGGCGCCGGTGATCCTGCCCGGCCTCGCCCACGGCGATCTGCCGGACGAGGTCCTCGATGCGCTGCACCTCGGCGGCGATCTCCCGCGCCAGGCGCGAGCCGGCCGCGGGCGCGCCCCCGCTTCCCGACCCGGCCGCCGCGCCCGATCCGCGCCCGCGACCGCTGCTGGGCTCGACCAGCACCTCCACCATCTTCTGCTGGCCGAGGCCGCCGGGCTGACGACGCGTGAGGGTGCGGCTGCGGATCACGCGCGCGTCCTCACCGTACCGCGCCCGGACCTGCTTGAGCGCCTCCTTCAGCGTGGGCGCTTCCACCACCGCCGCGGACTCAGCCGACGGCCTGTTGCTCGTGCTGGTTGTGACCATGGGTGACCACCGTTCCGGCCGACTGGATTCGCACGGAGGAGGCGACCTCCGTGTAGCCCATCACGGCCAGGTTGGGATACGTGGTTTCGACGAGTCGCTTGACGAAGAAGCGGACGGGCGTGGGCACCAGCAGCACCGGGGGTGCGCCGGCGCCATAGGCGCCGCGCAGGGCCTGGTCCAGGCGCCCGAGGAACTCCTGGGTGAAGCGCGGCGAGAGCACCACCTGGCCGGACTGCTCGCTCTGGCGCGAGGCCTCCAGGATGGTCTGCTCCGTCTCCGGATGCAGGCTCACCACGTGCAGGGCACCATCGGGATCGGCGTACAGCTGGCTGATGGTGCGGTGCAGGGCCTCGCGGACCTTGCCGGTCAAGAGGTCGCTCCCGGCCCCGGGACCCATGTGGTTGGCGATGGTCTCGAGGATGGAGACGATGTCGCGGACCGGGATCCGCTCGTGCAGCAGGTTGCGTAGCACGTTGTGGAGCGTGTTGACCGGCACCTTGTCCGGGATCAGCTCCTCGATCAGCGCTGGAGCGAACTCGCGGACCGACTCGAGCATGTCGCGGATGTCCTGGCGGCTGAGGAGCTCGTCGGCATGGGCGCGGATCAGCTCCGAGAGGTGGGTGGCGAGGACGGCCGGGGCCTCGACCACCGTGTAGCCCTCGGCCTCGGCCTCGGCGCGGCGGTCGGCGTCGATCCACACGGCCGGCAGGTTGAAGGCCGGCTCGGTGGTGGGCACGCCGGCGAGGTCGCCGCAGTCGGGTTGCGTGCTCATGGCCAGCAACTGCCCGGCGCGCAGCTCGGCGCTGGCGATGGGCACGCCCTTGAGCTTGATCACGTACCCGCCAGCCGGTAGCTGCAGGTTGTCGCGGACGCGGATCGGGTGGATGAAGATTCCCAGTTCCGAGGAGATCTGGCGGCGGATGTTGCCGATGCGTTGCAGCAGATCGCCGCCGCGGGACTCGTCCACCAGGCCGATCAGTCCGTAGCCGATCTCCAGTTCCATGCGGTCGAGCACGAAGAGGTCCTCCCCGCGCGGCCCATCGCCCGCCGGTGGCGCGTCGGCCTCGGCGGTGGCCGCAGCCTCCGCCTCGGCGTCCTGGCGCTCGGCGTTGGCCACGCGCTTGCCGAGAATGCGGCCGGCGGCGAAGGTGCCGCCGCCCAGGATGACGAACGGGAACGTGGGCATGCCCGGGACCAGCCCCAGGACCACCAGCGCCACGGCGGCGATGTCCAGCGCCTTGCCCTGCCGGAAGATCTGCAGGGTGAGGGCCTCGCCGAAGTTGAGGTCGCTGCTCGAACGGGTGACCACGAGGCCGGCGGCGGTGGAGACCAGCAGGGCCGGCACCTGACTGACCAGGCCGTCGCCCACGGTCAGCAGCGTGAAGCGGCCCAGGGCCTCGGTGCCGGTCATGCCCAGCTGGGCCATGCCGATGATGAAGCCGCCGATGATGTTGATCAGGGTGATGATGATGCCGGCGATGGCGTCGCCGCGCACGAACTTGCTGGCGCCGTCCATGGCGCCGAAGAACTCGGCCTCGTTGGAGATCTTCTCGCGACGCTGCCGGGCCTGGATCTCGGTGATCATCCCGGCATTGAGATCCGCATCGATGGCCATCTGCTTGCCGGGCATGGCGTCCAGCGTGAACCGCGCGGAGACCTCGGCGATGCGCGTGGAGCCCTTGGTGATCACCAGGAAGTTCACGATCACCAGGATCACGAACACGATCACCCCGATGACGTAGTTCCCGCCGATGACGAAGTCGCCGAAGCTCTGCACCACCTGCCCCGCCTCGCCCCGGCTGAGGATCAGGCGCGTGCTGGCCACGTTCAGCGCCAGCCGGAACAGCGTCATCACCAGCAGCAGCGAGGGGAAGGTGCTGAACTGCAGCGGTTCCTTCAGGTAGAGCGACACCAGCATGACGACCACGGCCAGGGCGATGCTGAAGGTCATCAGGACGTCCAGCATGACCGGTGAGACCGGGATCACCATGAGCGCGAGAATGACCAGCACGGCCACGGCGCTCATGATGTTGCTGTTGGCCAGCACGAGGTCTCTGCTGATGACCCTGTCCTGATCCAAGTCGTTCTCCTACTGTCGGTTAAGACTTGCGAAGCCGGTAGACGTAGGCCAGGATCTCGGCCACGGCCTGGTACAGGGACTCGGGGATGGACGACCCGATCTCCACCTCCGCATACAATTGGCGTGCCACCGGCTTGTTCTCGATCACCGGCACCCGGGCCGCGCGGGCGGTCTCGCGGATCTTCCCGGCCAGATGGTCGGCGCCCTTGGCCAGGACCACCGGCGCCGGCTTGCCGG
Organism: uncultured Fibrobacteraceae bacterium; assembly: GCA_964637835.1. Taxonomy (GTDB): domain Bacteria; phylum Krumholzibacteriota; class Krumholzibacteriia; order LZORAL124-64-63; family LZORAL124-64-63; genus Glo-17. The sequence goes on along the minus strand of CAZWYF010000007.1, from coordinate 30,148 downwards.
CCTCGTACTTCAGGGCCACCGCCAGGTGGGTCGGGTTGGTGATCACCACATCGGCGCGGGGCACGTCCGCCAGCATGCGCCGGCGCGCGGCCTCCATCTGCAGGCCGCGGATCCTGGCCTTGATCTGGGGGTCGCCCTCGAACTCCTTGTGCTCCTGCTTCACCTCCTGGAGCGACATCTTCAGCTCCTCCTCGTGCTGGTGCTTCTGGAGCACCCAGTCGAGGATGGCCAGGATGGCCAGGAACCCCAGCAGGACCAGCATGAGCCTGAGGAATCCCTCCTGGGCCACGTCCAGGATCCCGGGCAGCTCCAGCGCAGCCGTGCCGCAGAGGCTGGGCATCAGGCTGCGGATCACCAGCCAGGCCAGCAGGCTGATCATCCCCACCTTCAGCAGATTCTTGAGCAGCTCGAGGAAGGTCTTCTTCTGGACGAACCGCTTGCTGCCCTTGATGGGGTCCAGCCGGCTCCACTGGAAGGCCATCGCCGACGGTGTCAGTCTCAGACCCACTTGCATGAGGCTGGCCCCGAGGCCGGCCAGGAGCACTAGGCCGGCCAGCGGCGCCATCGCCAGCAGCATGGCCTCCACGTTGCCCGCCAGCAGGTACCGCACGCCGAAGAGGTTCTCCGGTCCGAGGAAGTGGGCCTGGCCCAGGAGGTAACCCGTGTTCCGCCCCAGCACGTCGTGGAAGTGGGTCATGGTGGTCGCGAGCGCGGCGGTCCCGGCCAGCACGACGAAGAAGCTGTTGACCTCCTGCGATCGGGCGACCTGCCCCTTCTCGCGGGCTTTCTCGCGCCGTCTGGGTGTCGCTTTCTCCGTGCGCTCACCCGCGGTCTCCTCGGCCATGTCTCACCTCCTTCCGGCTGGGCTGCAGGGCAGCCGGGGTCAGAACGCCGCCAGGAGGCGAGCGAGCAGATCCTCGCTCCCGGCATACGCCCGCTCGACCACGCCGCCGAAGTAGACCATCGTGGCGCCGAGCACGAAGATCCCCGTGGCGATCTTCACGGGGAAGCCGACCACCAGGACATGGATCTGGGGGGCGGTCTTGACGATCACGCCCATGGCCGCCGACACCAGCAGCAGGACCAGCGCCACCGGTGCGGCCACCCGCAGGCCGAGCATGAAGACGTCGCTGTAACTGCGCAGGACGACGCCGGCGGCCTGACTGAAGTCCGGCAGGGCGAAGGGGGGGATCACCTGCACCGAGGCCACCATGGCGGCCACGAGGTGGTGATGCACGTCCAGTGCGAAGAAGAGCAGCACCGTCAGCAGATAGTAGAGCTGGGCGATGATGGAGATCTGGGAGCCGGTCTGCGGATCGTAGGCATTGACGATGGCGAAGCCGATCTGCATGCCGGCCAGGCTGCCGCCGAACCGCACGCCGGTGAGCACCAGGTTCACCGCGAACGTGAGCAGCGCCCCCACGACGAGAGAATTCAGGGCCTCCATGGCCAGCAACTGCCAGCCCAGGGGTTGCGGCAGCGCCTGCAGGTGCGGCAGCGCGGCCGGGGCCAGCGCCCAGGCCAGGGGGACGGCGACGGCCAGCCGCCATAGCGGCGGGACCGAGCGGTTGTCCATGAGGGGCAGCAGGGCCAGCAGCACCGCCAGCCGCAGGGCGATCACCGCGGTGATCAGCAGCAGCCCCATGTCCACGCCCAGGGTCATGCCTACATCCCGGCGATGCGGGCGAACATGGACTCGGTGAAGGCCGTGAGCTGGCTGATGGCCCAGGGCAGGCTGAGGACCATGACCACGAACACGATCACGATCTTCGGCACGAAGGTCATGGTCATCTCGTTCACCTGGGTGGCGGCCTGGAAGATGCTGATCACCAGACCGACCGCCATGCCGGCGAGGAGCATGGGGCCGGCCACGAGCAGGGTGGTGCGCAGGGCGAACTGACCGATGTCGATGACGGCTTCCGGACTCATGGCCCCTCCTCCGGGGAGGTCACTGGTAGGCGGCGACCAGCGACCGGACCACCAGCCACCAGCCGTCGACCAGGACGAAGAGCAGGATCTTGAACGGCAGGCTGATCAGCACCGGCGGCAGCATCATCATGCCCATGGACATGAGTACCGACGCGACCACCATGTCGATGATCAGGAACGGGATGAACAGCACGAAACCCATCTGGAAGGCGGTCTTCAGCTCGCTGATCACGAAGCTGGGCACCACCACGAGCATGCCGAGATCCTCCGGGCGTTCCGGGGCCTCCCGCTCGGTGAGCTCGAGGAACAGGGCGATGTCCTTCTCGCGCGTCTGGGCGAGCATGAACTCCTTGAGCGGGCGCTCGGCAGCGGCCAGTGCGGTCTGCTCGTCGATCTCGCCGGCCAGCAGGGGCTGCAGGGCGTCGGCGTTGATCTCCTGGAGCACTGGCCCCATGACCACCAGGGTCAGGAAGAGGGCGAGGCCCAGGATCACCTGGTTGGCCGGCGCCTGGGTGGTCCCCAGGGCCTGCCGCAGGAAGCCGAGCACGATGGTGATGCGGGTGAAGCTGGTCAGCGTGACCAGGAGGGCGGGCCCGAGGGAGATCAGGGTCAGCAGCAGGACGATCCGCACCGCGGCGTCCACGCCCTCGTTGCCCTCCGGCGCGGCCACCGACAGGGTCAGCGCGGAGCCGATGGCCGAGGTGTCGGGTGGGCTGGTGGCCGCACCTGCGCCCGAGGCGGGCGACTGGGCCATCGCCGGACCGGCCAGCAGGCCGACCAGGAACAGGGCCACCGCCAGCAGCGCCCAGGTGGGCGCCGTCCGGCGTGGACGGCGGCGGGTCGCGGGTCGCTGAGGGTGCGGCATCGGTCCTCCCGGCGGCGGGCGCACGGATGGGGTGACGGCGGCGTCATCGCAACGGTCGTGCCACGGGAGAGCGAGGCGCAGAAGGGCGCCGGAGGGCCTGGAACGGCGGCCGCACGGCCCTGGTCCCGGCCGGCCGCCACGGCAGATGCGACGGCCGCCGGGCTCCTGGGAGACCGGCGGCCGGGAATCGACCAAACCATGCTCAGGTTCGGATCAGCGTCCGGAGGCCTCCCGCACCCTGCCGCCCGCGGCGGCGGCCAGGGCACGCAGGCGCTGCCCCGCCGAGCCGGTCCCGCCGGCCACGGGAGCCGCCGGAACGACGGTCTCGCGCCAGGGCTCCTGGGCCAGCACCACCATGGCGCCATCATGGCGATAGATGGTGTGGACGGCTTCGCCCACCCGCAGGCGCTGGACCTCGCGCCGCGGGCCCAGCCGACGGACCGAGAGCAGGCGGACATCGTCCTCGCCACCGGAGAGGCCCTGCAGGCGCTGCAGGCCCTTCATGGCGACCACCACCAGGCCGAGCACGGCCGCCAGCGCGGCGCCCACCTGCCAGAGGCTCGGCCCGTCCAGGGCGGCGGGGTCCATCACAGGACCCGCTTCAGGCGTTCGACGCGGTTGAGCAGCTTGGTGATGCGCACCGCGAAGTGGTCCTCCGCCACCACCACCTCGCCGGTGGCCAGCAGCGATCCGTTGACCATGATGTCCACGGGCTCGCTGGTCAGCTTGGCCAGCTCCACCACCGAGCCGGTGGTCAGGTTGAGCACGTCCCGGAACTTCAGGCGGGCCCGGCCGAGCTCCACGGTGAGCTTGAGATCCACGTCCATGAGCAGATCGAGATTGGCGTTCTCCAGTCCCTCGCTGCCCGTGGCGGCGGCGTCGCTGACGCCCGGCACGGGGTCGGCGGTGGCGGTTCCGGTGGCGGTCTCCGGCCCAGACGACGGGGTCTGATCGGTGCGGTCTTCGCCGGCCATGCTCACTCCTTCTCGAGTTTCTGGATCAACTTGACGGCGCGGTTCTGGTTGACGCGTCCGGCCTCGGCCAGGAAGACCTCCCGGCCCTCGATCAACACCGTCAGTGGGCTATCCACCGCTTGCGGCAGGTGCAGCAGGTCACCCTCCTGCAGGGCCAGGACGCGATCGAGCGGGAGTTCCAGGTCGCCGAGGCGCACCACCAGCTCGCTGGTGGTCGACTGGATGAGGTCGAGGATCTGGTGACGGTCCCGGGACATCTCGTCGTGCGAACGCAGTTCCACGCTGTCCTCGGGATCGAAGACGTCGCGGACAGGCGAGAAGGCCGACTGCGGAAAGGCGAACTCCAGGGTGCCCTCGACCGCCTCGAGCCGGACGCGGAAGCGCATGCAGATCAGGGTCTCGCCGGCCGGCACGCCGCTGACGTAGTCGGGATTGTTCTCCAGGGCCCCCGGCTCGGGTTGCAGCTCCACCAGCTTGCTCGTGGCGGTCCGGAGCAGATCGGCGAGGCGGCCGGAGAAATGCGCGAAGATGCCGCGTTCGATCTCCGTGAACGGCCGCAGGCGTTCCTCCCCGTCCGGGCGTCCGCCCATGAGCTTCTTGAGGATCACGAAGCACAGGCTCAGGTCCATGTGCAGCAGCGTCGTGCCCGCCAGCGGCCGCAGGGTCATGGCGGCGAGGCAGGTGGGGCGCGGCAGGGCGTCCCGGTACTCGGTGTAGGATCGCAGCTGCAGGTCCTGGAATTCCGTCACCACGTTGGACCGCAGCAGGCTGGTCAGGTTCACCGTGGCATGACGACTGAACTGCTCGGCGATGTTCTGCAGGTTCTGGCCGAACCGCCTGGAGATGCTGTGGGGTCGATTGAAATCGTAGGCGCGGACGCCGGAGGGATCCTCTTCCTCGGGATCGGCGTTCATCACCGAATCGAGGTCCAGACCGAGGTCCGTCGCGTCGTCGAGGGCCGCGTCGAGGTCGAGGTCGTCGAGGATGTCGGAGCCGGCCATGGGTGTGCTGTCCTTGCGCTCGGTGGTCGACCAGCCGGGGGCGCCGTCGCGCGGCGTCCGGTGACTACTGGATCACGAGGTCGGAGAAGTACAGGTGACGGAGGATCTGCCCGGGCAGGCGCTCGTCCAGGCGGCGCATGAGCTCGTCGCGCAGGCCCTTCATGCCCTCGGGACGGTTCAGATCCGCCGCCGAGCGATTGGCCAGGGTCATGATCACCGTGTCGCGGAGCACCGGCAGCCTGGCCGTGGCCGTCTCCACGGCCTTCGGGTCGCTCAGCTCGAGATCCACGGTGATGCGCAGGTAACGCGCGCTGCCGCTGCCGTCGCTCTGCAGCGTGACGATGATCTCGCCCAGGCTCAGGAGCTGTCCCATGGGTTCGGCCTCGACGCGGGGCGTCTCCATGGTGGCGGCCGCGGAGGCCGGTCCCCCGAGACGGGGAACGATCACGACCATGGTCAGCACCACGGCCAGGACCAGTTGCAGCCCCACCACGCCACCGAGGATCACCACCTTGTTCTCGAGCAGGCCGTGCTTCTTCGCCTCCGTGCTCTCCTCGGGTGCCTTCTTCTCGTCCGCCATGCCAGCTCCTCAGTGTTCACGACCCACGCGCCGCAAACGATCGGTGACCGGGGTCGGCCGCGGCGCGGTGCGCGGCGTGCGGTCCAGCGTGCCGCTGAGCGGTGTCCTGTCGGTGGCCGGCTGATTAGCTGCCACCTTCAGGAAGATCTCCACCCGGCGATTCTTCGCACGGCCCTCGGCGGTGTCGTTGCTCGCCAGCGGTCGGTGTTCCCCGTAGCCGGTGGCCGCGATCCGCGCGGGTTCCATGCCGGTTCCTTGAAAGTATCGTGCCACCGCACCGGCCCGGGCCGCGGACAGTTCCCAGTTGCTGGGATAGCGGCGGTTGCGGATGGGCAGCGCGTCGGAATGGCCGTCCACGCGGACCTCGCCCGGGAACTTGCCGAGGAACGTGCCCAGGGTGTCGAGGACCTCGCAACTGGCCGGCTGCAGCTCCACGCTGGCGGGCTCGAAGAGCACCGGCGCGTCGATGCGGAAGCGGACGCCATCGGCCTGGACCTGCATCTCGACCTCGTTCTGCAGGCCGCGATCGAGCAGCGCCTTCTCCAGTTCGCGGACCTCCAGCAGCAGATCTGCCTGCTCGCTGGTCTCGTGCCTGGGTACCAGGGGGTCGTTGAATTCGATCACGGACTCGGGCTGGACCATGACCCCGAAGGCGCGGCGCAGGGACATGGCGGCGTCCTTGAACTTGGTATCCTGCATGGAGGAGAAGCTGACGATGAGCACGAAGAAGGTCAGCAGCAGGGACATCATGTCGCCGTAAGTCATGACCCAGCCGTCGAGGCCCTGCTTGATGATGACCGGGCGCTTCTTCTTGCTCATCGCTGCTCCCGGACGCTGGTGGCCGGCGGGACCGGCCTAGGCGGCCTTCTGCTTGGCGTCGTCCACCTGGGCGCGCTGCACCGGCGAGAGGAAGCTCTTGAGCTTCTCCTCCACGATGCGTGGCGAGTCCCCGCTCTGGATGGCCATGATCCCGTCGATGATCATCTCCTTGACCAGGATCTCCTCGGACGAACGGGACTCGAGCTTGCTGGCCAGGGGCAGGAAGAAGGCGTTGGCGAGCAGGGCGCCGTAGAAGGTGGTGATCAGCGCGGTGGCCATGCCGGCGCCGATGGTGGTCGGATCCTCCAGGGAGGCCAGCATGTTGATCAGACCGATGAGCGTGCCCGCCATGCCGAAGGCCGGCGCGAAGGTGCCGCCGGCCTCCAGGATGCTCTTGCCGTCCTTGTGGCGGGCTTCGATCTGGCCGATGTCGGTCTCCAGGATCTTCTCGAGCAGTTGCGGGTCCGTCCCGTCCACCGCCAGCCTGAGGCCCTTCCGCAGGAAGAGGTCGGGCTCCTCCTCCGATTCCTCCTCCAGGGCCAGCATGCCCTCCCGGCGGGCGCGTTCGGCATAGCGGACCATCTTGGTGATCACCGCGCCGGGATCCTGGGGCGAGGTGAAGAAGGCCTTGCGCAGGACCCGGGCCACGCCCAGGACCTTCTGGATGGGGAAGGCGACCAGCAGGGCGGCGAAGGTGCCGCCGACGACGATGGCGACCGAGGGAGCGTCCGCGAACTGGCCCAGGCTCCCCCCCAGCAGGATGCCCCAGATCACCAGCGCGAACGCTGCGACGATGCCGATGACAGTCCCGATGTCCACGTCCGTCGCCTCTCTGCCGGGTCTTCGCCGGGATTCAGCCCTCGAAGACCGAGCCGGTGCCGCCGGTGGGCACCGGGTAGATGCGGGCCCGGCTGCGGTAGCTCACCGCGCGCCTGACCACCTCGTCGAGGTCCTCGAGCACCATGACCTTGCGGCCGGTGGTCAGGCTGATCAGGGTATCCGGTGTGGCCTCGACGAACTCGATGAGGTCGGCGTTGACCACCAGTTCCCTGCCATTAAGTTTCGTGATCTTGATCATGGACTTTAGCTCCGGCCTGCGTGCGGGCGGGGCCCGGGGCGCCCCGCCCGCCGTCAATCCACGCTACCGGACCAGGTTGACCAGCTCCTGCATGAGCGTGTCGCCCGTGGTCACGACGCGGCTGTTGGCCTGGAAGGCCCGCTGGGCCACCACCAGGCGCGTGAACTCGGTGGCCAGGTCCACGTTGCTGCTCTCCAGCGCACCCGGCGTGAGCGTCAGGCCGTTGCCCTCGCCGGCGAAGGCGATCATGGGATCGCCCGAGTTGCCGCTCAGCCGGTACGTGTTGTTGGCCTCGCGCACGAGGCCGGCCTCGTTGTTGAACTGGACCAGCGCGATGCGGCCGATGTTGCGCATGGTGTCGTTGCTGAACCGGCCCACGATCAGGCCGCTCTGGTCGATCTCGTAGTCCACGAGGCTCCCGGCGGTGTAGCCGTCCGCCATGGAGCGGAGGCTGCCGGTGCCCTCGAACTGCGTCAGGCCGCTGAGGCCGCCGATCTCGCCGTAGTCGATCTGCAGGGTCACCGGGCCGGCGCCCTGCTGCCCGGCGTCCTGCGGCTCGTAGACCAGGCCGGAGGCGTCGTCGTCGTAGCTGAAGTTGCTGATGGCGCCGCTCTCGTCGAAACGCATGCGGCCGCTGCCGCCGGAGAGGATCGCCTCGCCACCCTCCATCTCCGCCTGCCAGATCCACTCGTTCTCGCCAGGCACCTTCTGGAAGCTGAAGTTGATGGTGTGCTCGGCGCCGAGGGAGTCGTACGTGGTGGTGGAGACCGAGAAGGTCTGCTGGTCGCGCGCCTGCTGGGTGGGGCTGAAGGTGAAGGGCTGCAGGGTGTTGTCCGTGCCCACCTCCTCGATGGAGATGCGGCCGATGGCGGCCGCGATGCCCGCCTCGCCGCGCACCACGATCTGGCCCTGCTCGTTGATCTCCACGGGGCTGGAGTTGATGCCGAAGGTCTGCTGGATCTCCGACAGGAGGTCGGCCATGGTGGTGGTGTCGTCCACGGTCAGGATGCTGGCCGCCACCTCCTCGCCACCGAGGTCCCCGCCGATGCTGATGTTGGTGGAGCCGCCGCTGAGGTCCAGCCCCAGGCTGGAGCCGTTGGCGCCGAAGAGACTGGCCAGGGTGTCGGTCTCGTCCGCGTAGCCGCGGAGCAGCCCCTCGCCGCTGGCGCCATCGGCCGTCGTGGTGGTGGCCCCATCGGCGATGTCGCCGGGGAAGAGGAAGTTCTGGTTGAAGCTGGTGCGGCCGTTGAGCGAGAGCGAGAGGCCCTCCACCGCGGCGCCGGTGGCGTTGGTCACCTCGATGGCGCCGGCGAGCGCGGGGTCGGCGCTCAGGCCGAAGGTCAGGCCCGGCTCCTGGGTGTTCAACCAGTCCACGAGGTCCTGCAGGGTGGAGGAGCCGGTGACCTCGAAGGTGCTGTCGGCGAGGTCGGCGCCGCCGCTGCGGCCGTTCATGGTGATCACGTCGCCGGCGAACAGGCCGAGATCGCCGGTGGTGGTCCCGCTGAGGTTCACCAGGAGGTCGTCCCCGGCGGCGGCCACGAGCAGCGAGCCGGTCTCGACGATGCTGCCGCGGGCATCCGCGTCGGCGTCGAGGTTGCCGATGAGTTCCACCGAGCTCGAGGCCGCCGCGGGGACCACCTGGCCCGGATCGATGAACAGATCGCCCACCGGACCGTTGCCGATGGCGCCGTCCTCGTCGGCCATGACGCCCTGCACCTTCAGGCCGGTGCTGGGGTTGACCAGGAAGTTGCCCGCGTCCAGCCCGAACACGCCCGCGCGGGTGTAGGTGTTGTTCACGCCGTCGGAGAGCACGAAGAAGCCGGCGCCCTGGATCGCGAGGTCGGTCTTGATGCCGGTGGTCTGGAAGTTCCCCTGGCCGAAGTTGGTGTCGATGCTGCCCACCTTGGTGCCCAGGCCGATCTGCTGGGGGTTGGTGCCGCCGAGGCCGCCGGCGATGGGCCGGCTGGCCGAGCGGATGGTCTGCGTCAGCATCTCGTTGAACGTCACGCGACCCGACTTGAAGCCGGTCGTGTTGCTGTTGGCGATGTTGTTGCCGATCACGTCGAGCTGGGCCATGTTGGCCGACATGCCGGAAACGCCGGAGTACAGCGACTTGAACATGCTCTTCCTCCTGTTCTTCCACGACCGGCCCCGCCGGGAGCCGGGAAAGGCTCCCTAGCTGACCTGGTAGATATCGGACACGTAGAATTCCTCGCCGAAGACGTCGACCACGGCGACGCCGTTCTCGTAACGCAGACCGCGCACCGGCCCGGTCATCAGGACCTCGGCCGCCACGGACTCGCCGTCGGCCGAGGTGACCGCCACCTCCACGGTGTACTGGCCCTCGGGCTGGAGCTCGCCATCGGCGTCGCGGCCGTCCCAGGCGATGTCGTTCAGGCCCGCGGAGACCGTCTCGACGTAGGTATCGACCACGTTGCCGTCCGCATCGCGGATGATGACGGTGGCCGAGCCGCCGCCCTGGCTGTTGAGCTTCGTGGCGCTGACCCCCTCGGCGGAGATGTGGATCTGGTCGCCGCCCACGGTGCAGTTGCGTCCCACCAGGGCGAGCATGCCCGTGTTGTTCAGCGACTGGGCCATGGCCAGCGAATCATCCATCTTCTGGCCCATCTCCGAGATCTCGTCGAGCATGGTGAACTGCGTGATCTGGCTGGTGAACTGGGCGTTGTCCATGGGGCTCAGGGGATCCTGGTTCTGGATCTGGGCCACCAGCAGGTTCATGAAATCGATCTTGTCGATGTCGGCCGGGTTGGAGCCGGGCGAGCCGAGCACCGGGGTGGTGGCGTTCTGGACCGCACTGACGGGCATGGGACGACCTCTCCGCTAGCGATCGTCGCCGTCGCGGCGATCGCGGGATTCCTGCTGGTCGCGACGGGGCTGATCCTGCGATCCGTCCTCGTCGGGCTCCTCGGGATCGGACCTGCTTCCTGCAGGTTCGCTCACCTTGATCTCCACCTTCTGCCAGCGCGCATCGGCCGCGCCGAGCGCACGGGCCAGCTCACCGGAGCGGTCGCGCAGCGCGTCCTGGGCCGCGGCCGTCTCGGCCCGGAAGACCACCTCCAGGCCGTCATCGGTGGCCGTGATCCGGACCTCCACCTTGCCGAGGTGCTCGGGCTCGAGTCGCAACGTCAGGTTGCGGGCCTGACCGGGCGCGGCGTTCTCGGCCGCCAGCTGGCGAACCACCTGCGCCCGGATGTGGGCCGGTTCCGCGGCGTAGCGCGAACCGGTGGCCTCCGGGCTGTCTCCGGTCCGGGCGCCGTCGAGCAGGCCGGTGGGCAGGCCGCCGGGGGCACCGGTGGCGGCGGACGGGCCTGCGGTGGTCACCTGCAGGCCAGCCGCGAGGGCGGCGGTCGGGTCGGTGGTGGTCGGGGTCGACGGGGCAGCCGTGACCTGGGCCGGCGCCGCATCCGTGGTGGACGCCGGTGACGTGCTGGGCGCCTGGGGAGCGCGCCCGGGCGTCTTCTCCGTGTCGCCGGGTGCACTGATGCCGAGCCAGCCAGCCGCGGCGATCGGTCGGCCGCCGGGGACGAAGGGCGCAGTGGTCCCGGTGGACGGCTGCCGCCCGTCGGCAGGAGGCGTGGGGGCCGGATCGGGGATCGGCCCCGACGTCGTCGCCAGCGTGTTCGCGGTGTTCGCGCCAGGAGGTGCGGGCTTGCCGCCGTCGGCGCCCGCGGCGGCCGGAGCGGTGGTGCCGAGGCCGCCGGGGATGCCGCCGATCGGGCGTGGATCCGGGGCCGTCGGTGTCGCCGCCGCCCCGGTGGAACGTGACGGCGCGGCCTGGCCCGCCCGCGCGGCGCTGGCCTGGACGACGGCCAGGAGCGCCGGATCGGAACCCGCCGGGGTGGCTGGCCGCCCGGATCCCGGGACGGGCGGACCGCCGAGCAGGCCGCTCAGCAGGTCCGGCACCATCGCCCCGCGCGAGCCTCCCGGAGGCCCGGAAGCGGCGCCGGCGTTCCCGCCCGCCGCGTTCTTCTGAGCGGGAGGCTCGCCCATCGATCCGCCCAGCAGCGACGCGGCAGGCGGGGGATCGAGCAGGGCGAGCAGCGCGGCGAACGGATCGGCGGTCTTCCCGCCGGCCCCCTCCGTCGGGGTGTCGGTCGCGGAGGTCGCCTTGCCCCCCTTGGCCTCGCGGGCCAGGACCAGGTTGCCGCTGTTGATCTCCATCAGGCACCTCCCTGCAGGCTGAGCCGGGTGCTGATCTGCGCGGCGAGGCCGGCGTCCATGAAGGACAGGACCTCCGCGGCCGCGCGTTCCTTCATCCTGGCGAGGATGGCGACGGTGATGTCGAGTTCGAGTGCCGAGAGGATCATGGCGGCCCGGTCGGCCTTCATGGCCTCGTACATCTTGGCCAGTCGCACGGACGCCTGCTCCTGCTCCTCGATGTACACGTCCTGCTGCTTCTCGAGCTTGCCGATGGTCTCGAGCAACTGGTTGTGGATGCGGCTCATGAGCGCCTCGCGCGCGGCGTACGCCCCTTCCAGGCGCGCCAGTTCCTCGCCCTGGCGCTGCAGCCGGTCGCGTTCCGCCGCAGCGTCGCGCAGCAACCGCTCCGCCCCGGGGGCGCCGGTGTCGGCGGCGGGAGCGTCAGACCCCCGATCCCCCAGCGTCAGGACCAGCGCCGCGACGCCGCCGAAGATCAGCAGGAAGGTCACGCTGGAGATGATCAGCACGCTCTTCATGTCCGCGCCTTTCTGCGGCGTCGTACGCCGCGAGGGTCGGTCACCGGGCCGGGATCACGCCAGGACCGCCGGGCCCCGCCGATCATCCGGTCTCCTCGGCGACCCGGGCCGGCCGGGCCAGCGCCGCCCGGATCGAACCGATCTCATCGAGGGCCCGGCGCTCGCGCCGGGCCTGCTCCTGCCGCCAATCCCGGTGCTGCCGGTCGCGCAACCGCTCGAGCACCTCACGGTCCTGCCAGGCGGTCGTCAGGCGCTCCTGCGCCGCCTCCACGTCCGCCGCGGCGCCGGCGACGTGCTCGGCGAGTCGGTGGAGTTCGGCCTGCCGCGCGTCGAACCAGGCGCCGGTGCGCGCCAGGGCCGCCGCATCGAGCGGGCCCTGCCCGCGTGCCGCCGCGGCGGCCTCGCGCGCCTGCTGCAGTTCCCGTGCCGCCTGCTCGTGGGCGGCCCGGGCGCGGGCGTGAACCTCCCGTCGGGACGCCACTTCCCGGCTGCGGGCCTCCACCTCGCGCCGGCGATGCTGCAACACCTTCTCCAGCCGGAAGCGGAACATCATGCCGCCTCCCCGCCCGCCAGGGCCCGCAGCGCGGCCAGGCTCTCCTGCGCGTCCGCCTGCTCGTCGATGGCCTGGGTGAGGAAGCCGCGGATGTGGTCGCGCGCGGCGAGCGCCTGGTCCAGCACCCGGTCGCTGCCGGGCACGTAGGCGCCGATGTTCACCAGGTCGCGATTCGCTTCCAGCGCCTTGAGCCAGCGCAGGAGCCGGTCACCGGCGGCGCGGTCCCCGGGAGCCACCACCTCGCCGCGCAGGCGACTCACCGAGCCGAGCACGTCGATGGCGGGATAGTGGCCCTCGCGCGCCAGGTCGCGGCTGAGCAGCACGTGCCCGTCGAGGATGGAGCGGACGGCGTCGCCGATGGGATCGTGGATGTCATCCCCCTCGATCAGGACCGTGAAGAAGGCGGTCATGGCATTGACGTCCGACCAGCCCGCTCGCTCGCAGAGGCGCGGCAGCGCGGCGAAGACCGACGGCGGGTAGCCCTTGGTGGTGGGCGGCTCGCCGGCGGCCAGGCCGATCTCGCGCAGGGCCATGGCGTAGCGCGTGACCGAGTCCATGAGCAGGAGGGTCTCCTGGTCGGCGTCGCGGAAGCTCTCCGCGATGGTCATGGCCGTCTCCGCCCCCTTGGTGCGCATCACCGCGCTCTCGTCGCTGGTGACCACCACCACCACGCTGCGCGCCAGGCCCTCGGGCCCCAGATCGCGCTCGAGGAACTCGCGCACCTCGCGCCCGCGCTCCCCGATCAGGGCCAGGACGTTCACGTCCACGGCGGCGCCCCGGGCCAGCATGCCCAGCAGCACGGACTTGCCCACACCACTGCCGGCGAAGATCCCCAGTCGCTGGCCCTGCGCCACGGTCACCAGGGAATCGAGCGCGCGCACGCCGGTGGGCATGGCCTCGGTGCAGCGGCGCCGTTTCAGCGCCCCGGGGGCAGCCCCGCCGAGGCGACACCGGGGCAGGTGATGCAGGGGCGGTCCGCCGTCGATGGGATTGCCCAGGCCGTCGAGCACGCGCCCGAGCAGGGCCTCGCCCACGGGCACGGTGAGCTGGTTGGCCAGCCGCACGACGGCCTGCCCCGGCGCCACGCCGTGCTTGTCCCCGTAGGGCATCAGGAGCAATCGGCCGGCCTGGAAGCCCACGGCCTCGCAGAGCACGGGGTCGCGGTGACGACCGCCCTCGATGCGGCAGAGCGAGCCCACCGGGGCGGCGAGGCCGCGGACCTCGATGGTCATGCCCACCAGGCCGGTGACCCGACCGACCTGCCGCACCGTGTCACAGAGCTCGACGCGCTGCCGCGCCGTGTCCCAGGCCAGGTCAAGCATCGGGGTCCTCCGGGGCGGCGCCGTGCGGAGCGGTGGCGCCGGGCCGGCGTTCCGCCGGGGAACGGGCGTCGGTGGGCGGCATCCCCGCGCTCTCGCCCGGCGTGGCCAGCGCTTCCTCCAGCGTCTCGGCCAGGACCGCGAGTTGCCGCGATACCGTGGCGTCCCACTCGTGACCGTCGGCCTGGACCAGGCAGCCGCCCCGATCCAGGCGGCGGTCCTCCTTCACCTCCGCGATGCGCAGGCGCTCGCGCAGCTGCGCATCGCTGGCCAGCCAGCGTGCGTCCTCGGGATGCACGGTGACGCTCAGCGGGCAGCCGGCATCCACCTTGTAGAGCACGGTCTCCAGCGCCCGGACGAGGGCGCCGGGATCCCGGGCCACCTCGTGACGCACCACCTTGGTCGCCATCAGCAGCGCCACCTCGGCGGTGCGCCGCGCCAGCGAGGCCAGGGCCTCGGCGTGGGCGCGCTCCACGCTGCTACCGAACTCCTCCTGCCAGCGGACGCGGAGGGCCTCCTGCTCGGCCCGGGCCGTCCGTGTCGCCGCCTCCAGGCTGGCGGCCTCCTGACGCGCCCGTTCCTCGTATTCGCGCCGCAGATCCTGGTCGATGAGCTCCACCACCTCGGCGCGCTCCTCCCGTGAGAGCTGGGCGAGCAGACCGCGGGAATCAGCGAATCCGGCCTCCGGGAGGAAGCCGGGGGTGGCGTGCGCCGCCGTGGTCGCGACCGCCGCCAGGGGCCGGAACGACCCCGCCGCCGGTTCGGCGACCAGGGGCTCAGGACACCATCTCTGCATCCTTGCCCCCCTTGCCGATGACGATGGTGCCGGCCTCCTCGAGGCTGCGCACCACCTCCACGATGCGTTGCTGGGCCTCCTCCACCTCGCTGAGGCGGATCGGGCCCATGTACTCCATGTCCTCCTTGATGCCCAGCGCTGCGCGCTTGGACATGTTGCCGAAGATCTTCTCCTGGATCTCCTCGGTGGCGCCCTTGAGCGCCAGCGTGAGCTCCTTGCCGTCGATCTCCTTGAGGATCTCCTGGATGTACTTGTCATTGAGCAGGATGATGTCCTCGAAGACGAACATCAGGTTGTTGACCTCGTTGGCCACCTCGTCGTCGATCTCGCGCATCTCGTCGAGGATCTCCTGCCAGGTCTCCCGCTCGGTCTCGTTGAGGATCTCCGCCACCTGCTTGCGGCCGCCGTACTTGCCGCGACTGGCGTTGACCTCGCCCTGCAACTGGGTGGCCAGCACCTCCTCCACCACGGCCAGGGCGTCGGCATTGGGGGAGTCCAGGACGGCCATGCGGTAGGCCACCTCGCCCTGCAGCTCGGCCGGCAGCAGCTCGAGGATGGGGCCACTGTCGCGCGGATCCATGTGCGCGAGGACCACGGCCACGGTCTGGGCGTGCTCGTTCTTCAGGTAGTTGGCCACGGTCAGCGCATCGAGGCTCCGCAGGTGCTCGAAGCTCTTGATCTGGCTGTAGCTGGTCACCCGGCTGAGCAGGGAGCTGGCGCGGTGGGTGCCGAAGCCGGCCTCGAGGATGTTCTTGGCGGTCTCCTCGCCACCGAAGGCGATGCCCGAGATGGAGCTGGACAGGCGCACGAAGTCCGACAGCACCTGCTTCTTCTCCGTGAACGGCACCTGGCCGGCGTGGGCGATGGCATGGGTCACGCGCTCGACCAGGTCCTCGGCCAGACAGGCCAGAACGCGGCCGCCGGCCTCGGGCCCCAGGGCCATGATGAAGACCGCCGCCTTGCGCAGGTTCTTGTCGTCGGGGATGGGCATCGCGTCACCGCCTGCAGGGGCCTACCGGCCACCGGCGCGTTCGGGTTCGTAGAGCCAGGACTGGACCACCTCGGCCACCCGTTCGGGGTTCTCCGCGGCGTACTCGCGCACGTCCTCGATCATCTGGTCGGTGAGCTCGGGCATGCCGGAGAAGCGCTCGCCTTCCGCGCCCTCGCCGTCGGCATCGCTCCCGCCCGCACGACCGGCAGCGTCCGCACCCGCGGTGGCGGGACGGGCGAACTCGCCGAGGGCGGCCGAGAGGTTGCGTCGGAAGGCCAGGACCAGGCCGACGAGCATGATCACCAGCAGGCCCCGGCCGCCGTACCGCGAGGCCAGGTCCAGCCAGCGCATGGGCACCGGGCCGCCGGGCGGCGCCTCGCCCGGGGGCGTGCCTCGGAACTGCAGGTTCACCACCTCGATGCGGTCGCCGCGCTCGCGATCGATGCCCACGGCGCTCTCCACCATGCGCTCGATGTTCTTCAGCTCCTCCGGGGGCAGCGGCTCGTAGACCGGGTCGCCGCCCTCGCCTGGCGCGCGGTAGTTGCCATCCACCGAGACGGCCACCGAGAGCTGTTCGAGGCCCCCGATCTCACCGACGATGTGCTCGACGGTCTGGTTGATCTCGTAGTTGGTCATGGTGGAGGACGTGCCGCCGCCATTGGCCGGATCGGTGGACTCGTTGCGCTCCTCGGAGCGGACGACCTGCGCATTGGGGTCGAAGGTGGTGCGCTCGGATTCGATCTTCTCGAAGTTCAGGCGTGCATCCACTCGCACGTGGCTGCGCCCCTCGCCCAGGACGCTGGAGAGCATGGTCTGGGCCTTGTCCGAGAGGTACTCCTCCACCTCCTTCTTCAGCTCCAGCTGGCGGTCGCTGCTGCCCACGCCATCGTCCGCGTAGTGCTCGCTCAGCGCGCGGCCATTCTGGTCGAGGACCGTGACGTTTGCCGCGGGCAGCCCCTCGACCGCCGCGGCCACCAGGCTCTGGATGCCGGTGACCTGGGATGGGCTGAGCGGCAGGCTGCGGTTGAGCGTGAGCACCACCGAGGCGGTGGGCTCGCTGGCCAGGCTGCGGAAGATCGACGTCTTGGGCATCACCAGATGGACGCGTGCGGCATCGACGCCGCGCAGACTCTCGATGGTCTTGGTCAATTCGCCCTGCATGGCGCGCTGGCGCTTGACCTCGTAATCCTGCTCGGTCATGCCGTAGTGGGACTCGTCGAAGATCTCGAATCCCACCACGCCGCTCGAGCCGATGCCCTTGGCGGCCAGTTCCACGCGCAGGCGGTGGACCTCGGCGGCGGGGACCAGGATGGTGGTGCCGCCATTGCTCAGGTCGGCGGCCACATCACGCTTGGTGAGCTCCTGCAGCGCGGCATTGGCATCCTCGGGCGAAAGATCCGAGAAGAGGACGGCCTGCTCCTCGCGACCGAGCCAGAGCCCGAACGCCGCGGCCGAGATGGCCACGGCCGCGGCCACCATGCCCAGGACCAGGCGCTGGTTGACCGAGAGCGCGCCGAGGCGTCCCTTGATGCCCGTCCATGCTTGTCGCAGTGCGTCCACGTTCGCTCCGTCCCGCTGGCCGGTGTCCCGTCTCCGTCGTCGTTCCCGTTCTCGCTTGCGATCCGCTCATCCGGTCGCGGCGCAGGCTTCCCGCTCAGACCTGCATCCGCATCACTTCCTGGTAGGACTCGAGGAGCTTGTTGCGCACCTCGAGCATGAGGTCGAAGGCCAGCTGGGCCTCCTCCGCGGCGGTCATGATCTCGTGGACCTCGATGCGCTCCCCGCGCACCATCTGCTCCACCTTCAGGTCCCGCTGCGCCTGGAGGCCGTCCACCTCGCGGATCGCGTTCTGCAGCGCCTCGCCGAAGCCGGCGCCGCCGGCCGGGTTCTTCTGGCCGGCATAGGCCTGCCGCGGGTCGATGCTGCCGAGGGAACGGATGCCGCCGATGGCCATGGCCCTGCGCCTCCTAGATCTTCAACGCCTGGTTGAACATGTCCTTGGCCGCCTGCACCGCACTGATGTTGGCCTCGTAGGCGCGGCTGGCGGCGATCATGTCCACCATCTCGGTGATGACGTCGACGTTGGGCATCAGCACGTAGCCGTCCTCGTCGGCATCGGGATGGCCGGGATCGTGGACCACGCGGAACTCGCTGGCGTCCGGCGCGGTGTCCACGGCGGTGGTGATGGCGCTGTCGGCATCGATGCCCAGCGGCCGCAGGCCCGAGAGGTGCTCGGGGTGCGTCTGCGTCGGACCGCCGGCGGCCTGGCCGCTCATGCGCTCGCGCTGGCGGCTGACGCGCTGCTCGAGCACCTCGCGGAACACGGCCCGCTGGCGCCGGTAGGGCGTGCCCTCGTCCGTGCGGGTGGTCTCGGCGTTGGCCAGGTTGCGGGCCACCACGTCCATCTTGACGCGCTGTCCCTTCATGCCAGAGCCACTGATGCGGATGGCCTCGAACAGGCCCTTGCTCATGCCTCAGCCTCCATTCCCTAGCCGACGCGCCCGCGGATGGCGCTGCGCAGGTTCTGGTACTTCATGCTCAGCAGGCGCGTGGCCAGCCGGTACGAGAGGTCGTTGGTGGAGAGGTCGCTCATCTCGGCGTCGATATCCACGTTGTTAGTCCCGTTGTCATAGACGCTCCCGGTCTCCCGCTGCTCGCCATGGGTGTCGGTCAGGTCGCGACGACCGAGGGGCAGGTGCGCCTGGTGCGTCCGGGCGCCGTGCAGCCGGGTGTCCGCCCCGGCGAGGAGATCCTCGAAGCGATACTCCTGGGCCTCGTAGCCGGCGGTCTGGACGTTGGCGATGTTGCCGGCCACCACGCGGTGCCGGTTCGCGTAGACGTCCAGGGCCTTCTTGAGGTGTCCCAGGTGGGCCTGGGCGAAGATTTGCTCGGAGATCATCGCGCTACCCCGGGATGGCGACGCCCTGCTGCTGGTACAGATGCAGCTTGTTGCGCAGAGTCCGGACACTGATGCCCAGTTCCGTGGCAGCCTGGGTCCGGTTTCCGCCCGTCCGTGAGAGTTTCCGCAAGATCAGTTCCTGCTCCATCTCCCGGATGGTCAGGTCGCCAGCGAGCTCGGCGGCCGGTTCGTCGTGATTGATCTCGTCGTGCAGGTCGAGCAGCGCGAGGTCGATCTCCTGGTGCGGGCAGAGGATCACGGCCCGCTCGATGACGTTCTGCAGCTGGCGGACGTTGCCCGGCCAGTCATGGGCCAGGAGGGCTTCCAGGGCGGTGTCGGTGAGGTTCAGCAGCGGCTTCCCGTTCTCGGCGCAGAACGCGCGCACGAAGTGGCTCGCCAGCAGGGGCACGTCCTCCTTGCGATGGCGCAGTGGCACCAGATGCAGCGGGATCACGTTGAGGCGGAAGAAGAGGTCCTCGCGGAAGTTCCCGGCGCGGATCTCCTCCTTCAGGTTGCGGTTGCTGGTGGCGACGATGCGCACGTCGCAGCGCGTGGACTCGCGGGCGCCCAGTCGCATGAACTCGCGCTCCTGGATCACGCGCAGCAGCTTGGCCTGCATGCTCAGGGGCATCTCGCTGATCTCGTCCAGCAGCAGCGTGCCGCCATCGGCCAGCTCGAACTTGCCGGGCCGCGCCTGGACCGCGCCGGTGAACGCGCCCCGCTCGTGCCCGAACAGCTCACCCTCGAGCAGCGTCTCGGGAATGGCCGCGCAGTTCAGGCGGATGAACGGGCCATCACGGCGGCCGCCGGCGTTGTGGATGGCGCGGGCGGCCACCTCCTTGCCGGTGCCGCTCTCGCCCTGCAGCAGGACGGTGCCACGGGAGTCGGCGATCATCTCGATCTTGTCCCGGAGTTCGGCCATGGCGACGCTGGTGCCCAGCAGCCCGTGCTGCTTGCGCTGGGTCTTGAGGGTGGTGCGCAGGGTGCGGTTCTCGTCGCGCAGTTCCCGCAGCTCGAAGGCCCGCCGGAGCGTGTGCTCGAGCTGATCGAGTCCGAAGGGCTTGGTGAGATAGTCCACGGCCCCGCGCTTGGTGGCCTCCACCGCCTCCTTGATGGTGCCGAAGGCCGTCATCATGACCACCAGCGGCGGATCGGCGAGGTCGCTCTGGATGGAGGCCAGCAACGTCAGGCCGTCACCGCCCGGCATGCGCACGTCCGAGAGCACCAGGTCGGCTGGCGCCTCGCGCAGCAGTTCGAGGGCCTGGATGCCGTCGGTGGCGGTGCGGACGTCGTACCGGCCGGTGAGCGAGGCGGTGAGGAAGTCGCGCATGGTGTGCTCGTCGTCGACCACCAGGATGCGGGGTTTCTTGGCCATCGGGTTCCCTTTCCGTTCAGCGCAGCGAGCCGGTGGTCCGGACCGTCGCGATCTCGAGGGTCACGGCCGTGCCGGCCTCCGGCACGCTCCGCAGCCCCCAGCCCAGTCCATGCATGTCCATGATGGTCTCCACGCGGCTCAGGCCGATGCCGAGATGGCCCTCCCGCGTGGTGACGAACGGATCGATGGCCTGGGTCAGCAGCTCCCGCGGCATGCCCGGGCCGTCGTCGGTGATGGTCAGCAGGCGGCGGCCGGCGCCATCCAGGCCGGCGGCGAGCGTGACGGCCACCGTCGCCGGACGGCTCTCCGCCGCGTTGTCCAGCAGGGCGGCGATCACCTGCATCAGGTCCCCGGCCGGCAGGAGCAGCCGACCACCCAGCGGCGGGATGGGGCCGATCCGGAGGTTGGCGTGGCGGGCGCTCGCCGTGTCGCAGGCGTCGGCCACCACGTGGCCGGGATCGACAGCCTCCAGGCCGGAGGCCGGCACGGGGAACGCCATCTCCCGCACCGAGCGGTAGACGTCCTCCAGGCGCTCCACCTCGGCGATGATCTTCCGGGCCCAGGCGGTGCTGCGGCCGCCGCTCTGGGGACCGCCGGCGATGAGGCTGGCGTAGCCCTTGATGCCGCAGAGGCTGTTGCTGCTCTTGTGCAGGTAGCCGCGAAGCAGGCGGCCGCGCCGGTCGCGCGATCCGCCCGCTGGCCGCTGGACCTCCGGGGCCCCGGCGCCGGCCTCCGCGGCCATCTCAGCGAGACTGCTGCAGCAGTTCACGGTCGTTCTCCTGTTCACAGGCGAGGATGTCCTCGATCACGCGTCCCACGGCCTCGAGGGCTCCGTGCAGTCGCGTGCGGCCCCCGACGCTCCAGCCCCGCCGGCCCGCTCGCCACTGGTCCTTGTACGCGGCCTCGGTCAGGTCGAGGCGCCCGATGGTCTCCAGGCGGGACTTCTTCTGCTCCAGGACCGCGCGGACCTCGCTCAGCGGCGCGCCCTGGCGTACCAGGTCCCGCTGTCGCCGGGAGAGGTCGAGGACCTCGGCGTAGAGCCGTTCCTGCTCGGCGTAGAGGCCGAGGAGGCGGTCGAGCAGGCGGCGCTCCTGCGCCGCGGCCTCAGCGCTGGTAGAGAGCAGCGGCGCCATGGGGCTCTCCTTCGGTCCGCAGGCGTTCCATCTCGTCGCTCAGGGTGGCCATGCCGCAGGCATAGTCCCGCCAGAGCTCGTTGGCGTCGGCCCGGCAAAGGTCCTCGAAGGCGGTACCGGCCTCGAGAAACCGGCCGGCCAGGAAATCGAGGGCGGCCACCTGGCAGCGTCCCCAGACCGCGGCGGCTGGCAGGTCGCTGGCCGCCAGCTCGCGATACAGCGGTTCTGCGGCCGCCTCCCGGTCGAGGATCACCAGGTGGTCGGGAATGGTCGTCAGGACCCAGGCGCGCTGGTCCTCGGTCAGGCCGTGGGAGACGCCCCCGGCGGTGACCAGGCCCAGGAGCAGATCGAGGCTGCGATCCCAGTGGCCCAGCCGGTCGAGCGCCACGGCGTGCCAGTAGGCAGGGCGCCCGTGCGGGACGGCATCCTGGGCCTCGCTCTCACGCACCAGCAGCTCGAGGTTGGCGGAATCGGCGCGAGCCAGGAAGAAGCGGTAGGCCAGTTCCAGTTGCCGGGGCC
This sequence comes from uncultured Fibrobacteraceae bacterium, assembly GCA_964637835.1. GTDB lineage: Bacteria > Krumholzibacteriota > Krumholzibacteriia > LZORAL124-64-63 > LZORAL124-64-63 > Glo-17. The sequence continues at coordinate 8,620 of CAZWYF010000007.1, read as the reverse complement.
GGGTGGCGAGGGCGCGGCTGCCGGCCAGGTCGAGGACCAGGCGGGTGACGGTGATCGAGTCGCCAGCGGCGACGGCCGTGGCCAGGCGCTCCGCGGCGACCTCGGCGGCGTGATCGCCCGTCCGGTCACGGCGCGCGGCCTCCTCGTACCAGGCCAGGGCGCTGTCGAACTCCGCGACCGCCCGGTAGTTGCGGGCGCGGTTGAGCGCGTGCAGGGGGACCAGGGGCCGCGGCTCCTGGAGCAGGCGGGGGCGGCTCTCGAGCTCGTCGAGGGCGGCGGCCACGGCGGCCAGCGTGCTGTCCACGCCGGCCGGGCCGTCGGCCAGGCCAGCGAGCAGGCCGAAGGGATACAGGGGGCGGGACTCGGGCTGACCGGCCTCCTGCCGGGCTGCCACCGTCGCCTCCAGGGACCGCAACCAGACCAGGTAGCCCTCCTCCTCGGCGGCGGCCAGGTCCTGGCCCGGCGCACCGGCGACCGCCGCAAGGAGGACCGTCGCGGACAGGGCGCCGCGGAGGCGGCTGCGGGACTGGATCGACGTTCGGGTCATGCTCGGATCGCTCCGCGTCTCGAGGGGGCCGGCGTGTCGCCGGTTTCCTCATCAAGGCGCGTGCCCCTGTCCCCACGGGCGTGGGGCGCGGGCCGGCAGGTTCTCCGATTCCGCGCAAGCGACCACGCGAACGTCGGTTACCAGGCGCGGGCCCGGGCCGGGAATACCGCGACCCGCCGTGTCCGGACGGCGGGTCGCAGGTGGTCAGTTTGTGGACAGCGGTGGTGTGGCTCCGGCCTGGCCCTAGGCCTCGGCGGCGTCGGCCTTCAGGTCGCCGCTCGCGGCGGTCTCGTAGACGCGGAGCTTCTCGCGGAGCGTCTGTCGGCTGATGCCCAGGATGCGCGCCGCCCGGCTCTTGTTGTTGTTGGTCTGCTCGAGAGTGAAGAGGATCTGCCGCTTCTCGGTCTCGGCCAGCGGCATGAGCGACAGACCGGCGTCGGCACGCTCGGCGCCACGGGGATTGCGGCCGCGGCGGACATGGTCCGGGAAATGGTCCTCCTGCAGCCGCGGCGGCTGCTCGAGGATCATGATCCGCTTGAGCATGTTGCGCAGCTCGCGGACGTTGCCCGGCCAGGGGTACTTCTGGAGCATCTCCAGCACCGGAGCGTCCACCGGCGCGCAGCGCAGGCCGAGCTGCCGGTTGAGGTCGGTGAGGAAGTGTCCCACCAGGATCTCGAGGTCCTGGGGCCGCTCGCGCAGCGGGGGGACGTGGATCTCCACCACCTGCAGGCGGTAGTAGAGGTCGTTGCGGAAGAGACCCTGGTCGATGGCCTCGGAGAGGTCGCGGTTGGTGGCGGCCACGATGCGGGCATGGATCTCCAGGTCCTCCTTGCCACCGACCCGCCGGAAGCGACGGTTCTCCAGGACGCGCAGCAGACGGCTCTGCAGCAGGATGCCCATCTCGCCGATCTCGTCCAGGAAGATGCTGCCCCGACCAGCCAGTTCGAAGAGGCCCTCCTTGCGGCTCTTGGCGTCGGTGAAGGCACCCTTCTCGTGGCCGAAGAGCTCGCTCTCCAGCAGGGTCTCCGGCACGGCCGCGCAGTTGATCTCCATGAAGCGGTCGCGCGCGCCGGTGACCTCGTGCACGGCGCGGGCGACGATCTCCTTGCCCGAGCCCGACTCGCCCTGCACCAGGATGGGCGTGTCGGCGCCGCTGCGGCTGGCGCCGACCTTCTCGAGGATGCGCGCCACGCCCTGCAGGCCGGGACAGTCCTGGATCATGCGCAGGTAGTGGGTCTCCGGGCGGGTCGACGTGGTCGGACGCGGGGCGGTCACGGCCTCGGGGGCGTCGGCCGCGGTGGCCCGCAGGGCGCCGCGGACCTGCTTGCGGATCTCCGCCAGCCGGAACGGCTTGGTGATGTAGTCGTAGGCGCCCAGGCGCATGGCGGAAACGGCGGTGTCCACGTCGCCGTAGGCGGTCATCAGGATCACCGGCAGCTCGCGGTTCTGGTTGCGCAGGGCCTCGAGCACCTCCAGGCCGCTGATGCCCGGGAGCTTCAGATCGGTCACCAGGAGATCGAAGTCGCCCCCGTGACAGCGCGCCAGGGCCTCCTCGCCGGTCTCGGCGTCCTCCACCTCGTAGCCGTCGGCGGCCAGGGCCTCCACCAGGGACATGCGGATGGTGGCCTCGTCATCGATCACCAGGATTCGTTCGCTCATGACGCCTCCCCGGCCAGCTGCTTGCCGGCCATGGCTTCCCGGGGCAACAGGACGCGCATGCGGGTGACCCCCGCCGTGTGGTCCCGCTCCGCCCGGATCTGTCCGCCGTGAGCCTCGACAACCTTGCGGCTGTATGCCAGGCCCAGGCCAGTACCGGTGGTCTTGGTGGTGAAGAACGGGGCGAAGAGCTGCTCCGGATCGCGATCGCCGAAGCCGGGGCCGTCGTCCTCCACGCGGATCTCCACGCCCGGCACGCCGCGCCTGACGCCGCGGTCCGGATCGATCAGTTCGAGGCGGGCATGGTCCTCCAGCGCCACGCGCACCTCGCCTCCGGGCGGGGCCGCATCCACGGCGTTGAGCACCAGGTTCAACAGGACGCGCCGCAGCAGATCGTCGTCCGCCTCCAGGAGCGCCGCCGGCGGTGGTGGCGGGGCCAGCCTCACCGCGCGCTGGGCGGCCCGTGGCCGGCCCATCTCCAGGGCCCACCGCGCCAGCGCGCCCGTGTCCACCGGCGCGCACCGTGGCGAGCACGGGCGCACGAACTGCAGCATGTCGGTGATGGTGTGGTCGATGCGTTCGACCTCGTCGGTGATCAGATCCAGCCGCTGGCGGCGCGGATCCGGGGCGGGCAGCGAGTCGGCGAGCAGTTCGGCCTGGGCGCTCAGCCCCATCAGCGGGTTGCGGATCTCGTGGGCGAGGGTGGCCGACATGGCGACCAGGGCCTCCGCCTGTTCGGCGCGCCGGCGGGCGGCGTCCGCCCGCCGGGCCTCGCGGAGGTCCTCGAGGATCACCAGCAGCCAGCGCTCGTCGCGCCCGCGCCCGGCCATGGGCGCGGTCTGGACCTGCACGGGGATGGGACGGTCCTGGACATCGCGGATCTGTCCCTCCGCCCGCAGCGCACGCTTGCGACGAGCGAGCGACGGGAAGATCGGCGCGCGCCGGCCGGGCAGCTCGAGTCGACCCTCGAGGAAGACCTCGGGGAGGTCGTCCGTCTCCTCGCCACCGGTGAGGGGCCGCTCCAGGAGACGACCCCGGCCCACGGAGACCGCGTACTCGTCGTCGCGCCGGGTGGCCACGGCGGGCAGGCCGAGCAGCTGACGGGCGGCCCGGTTGACGAACACCGTGCGGCCGGACTGGTCGCAGACCCAGATGGCGCTGCTGACGGTCTGCAGGACGCTGGTGTTGAAGTCGCTGATGTCGCGCAGCCGGTCGAGCATCTGGGCGCCGGCCACCTCCTCGGAGAGGACCATCTGCACCATCTGCAGGAACGGCAGGAGGCTCTCCGTGCGTTCCCGGCGCTCCTCCGCACCCGAGAACAGCAGCAGCAGGATGCCCAGCCGCGCGCCCTGGTGTTCGAGGGGCAGCGCGGTGATGCGCCCGCCATCCTGCCCCTCCTCCCGACGACCCACCGGGACCACGCCGGGCGCCAGCAGGCTGCCCGCCACCGAGGCATCGATCTGCCGGGTGATCCGCAGCAGCACCTTGTCCCAGGAATCCTCCTGCCAGCGGTAGGTCTGCCGGGGAGCATACGGACCGCCGGGAGCGCTGCGCAGCACCAGGGCGGCGCCGGCCGCCCCGACGAACTCCGCCAGGTGGACCAGGATCTCGCGGAGCGTGTCGTCCCAGTTGGTGGCCTGGCTCAGCTCGCGGCCGAACTTGTAGAGCAGCGAGACCTGCCCCATGTGATCGGCCAGGCGCTGGTTGGCGCTCTCCAGCTCGGACTGCGCCGCCAGCAGCGCCTCGGTCTCGGCCGCGCTCTCGTGCTGCAGCCGGCGGCGGCGGTCCTGGAGCAGGCGCTGGGTGAGGTCGCGCTCGGTCTGCAGCGTCCGGGTCGCCTGGCGTTCATCCAGACGACCGGCCGCCCGGTCGAGCGCCGCGAGCCACTGGTCGGGACCGGCCCCGACGCCGACGGTGTCGAAGAGCCCCGCCCGGTAGAGGCTCACCAGATCCTCCACCGGCGCGGCGGTCCGCACCAGCAGCACGGTCCCCCACTGCCCGGGCCCCGCGGCGAGCCACGCGGCGAGCCGGTCCGGGGGCACCGCCTGCTCGTGGATCACCAGCAACTGCTCCGCCAGCCCCGGGTCGTCCAGGGGCGGCAGGGCGTCCAGGCGTGCGCACTCCCAGCCGGAGGCCGGAGGATCCGGCACGGGACCGACCAGCAGCAGTCGCCGGGGCGTGATGTCGGGTCGAGCAGCCATGTCCCTCCCCGTCGGCCGCGGCATCATGCGGCGCGACAGGGAACAACTGTAAATTTTCTGACCACCCGGTGCAACAGAAACCTGGAGGGGCGTCCGCGCGGGACGCCCCTCCAGGGCGCAAGAGTCCGGTGGCGAGGGCGCCTAGAGGATGTCGTTGCCGAACATGACGTTCATCAGGTTTCCGGCCACCTTCTCACGCACGGTGGACGACTGGTAGAAACCGCTCTCCAGCCGTTCGCGCACCGTGGCCAGCCGCTCGGCACGGACCTCCGGCTCGCCCTGCGCCGCGGCCCGGCCGGCGTCCAGGACGCCCCGGAGATCCACCAGCGCGCGAGCCTTGCTCGAGATCTCGGCCTGATCGGCCGCCGGCGGCAACTGCTGGTGGGCGGAGAGATCCCTGGGGCTGGCCTGGCCGTCGGCCCGGTGGCCACGGGCCTTGCCGTACTGCTCCAGGTTCTGGACGCGGGCCAGTTCGCCGGGCTGGATCGGGTTCATGGACATGATCGACCTCTTTCGCGGATGCGTGCGCCGCCCATCGCGGCGTCCTGCCGCCTCCGGAGCAAGGAAGATACCGGCCGGTTCGATCCTGCCACCAGCCGTCCCGCGGGGGCTGGCCGCGGCGACAAGTCGCTCCGGACAGACGACTTGAACCGATTGCCGGGCCTGCGGCCGGGGCGGGCCCGTCCAGCCCGGTGACATCCTCGTCCCCGGTGGACGATCGGTTCCTGCTCAGGTATCGGCCGATCGTGCGCGGCCCTTGAGCAGAATCTGCCCGGCCGGCAGCAAGCGCCTCAGACGCTGTCGAAGCCCCAGACGGCGACGGCGAAACGACCGGGATCCGGTGTCCCCGTGGGCGCGGGCTCACCCAGCCAGGTCCGCGGATCGTGGACGTCGCCGGCGGGGGCCGGTCCGGCCACGGCCAGGAGCCGGTCGGTCCGCAGCACCGACCACATCCCGCTCGGTGCGAGCGACACGCTGGCGCCCCGGGGGACGGCGAGCTGGAGCAACGCCTCGCCCCCGGCCGGCACCAGGACCCGGGTGCCCAGGCCCCGCTCGCGGGCGGCGGCCATGACCGCCAGGGCCAGATCCGGCGGGCCACCCCACTCGGCAGCATAGGCGGGGAAATCCTCGCCCTTGCCGAAGAAGGCGTAGGCGATCACATCCCCGGCCCGCGCCGCCACCAGGCCCCGGGTGCCCGGCATGCCGTAGAGGCGGGCGTCGTCGCCGGGTTCGCGCTCCGTCCGCAGGGCATGACGACCATAGAGCATGCCCACGCTCAGGGCGTCGACGGCCGTGTATGGCCGGATCTCCACGTCCGCCGGCTGCAGGCCGGCCAGATCGGCCGCCGCGAGATCCGCATGGTATTCCCAGCCCGCCGGCCGGAATCCTCGCCCGGCATAAATTTCCGGCTGGTCGGTCCAGAGTACCGCGAGGGGAACGCCCGCGCCGGCCAGGCGGCCCAGGACCGTCTCCTGGAGGCGCCGGCTCAGGCCCTCGCCACGCCGATCGGCGCGGGTGACCACCGAGCCGATTCCAGCCACCTGGACCGGGGTTCCCGTGGTGGTGAAGGTCCGGACCAGGACGGCCAGTCCCGCGGCCCAGCCCCGGGCATCCTGCACGCCACAGAGCCCCTCGGCGTTCTCCGCGGACAGGATCACCGGGAAGTCCTCCCAGGCGCGGGTGGGCGCCGAACCGGGCCGCATGCCGCCGTCGAGGAAGCCGAGGAACTCCTCCACCTCGTGGGGTCGGACCGTGCGAATTTCCATGTTCCTCCGGGATTGGCTTGCAAAATGCATCGGCGGCGCAGGATCTGCCGGCATCCTGCCACCCGGCGGGAGGCCGACGGATCCAGACTACGGGAAAGCGGCGAGAACGGGCAAGCCGCAAACCGACCAGCCGCGCCCGGCGCGGCCGGCAGACACGGAGGACACCGGACATGGGTCTGCGCATCAACACGAACGTGGCGTCGCTCAACGCGCAGCGACACCTGTTCAACACGACCAACAACTTCAACAAGTCCATGGAGAAGCTCTCCAGCGGCATGAGGATCAACCGCTCCGGCGACGACGCCGCGGGCCTCGCCATCAGCGAGGGCCTCAAGAGCGACATCCGCGCCCTGGACCAGGCCGCCCGCAACGCGGCCGACGGCATCTCGCTCGTGCAGGTGGCCGAGGGCTCCATGGACGAGCTCTCGAACATCCTGCTGCGCATGCGCGAGCTGGCCGAGCAGGCCGCCACCGAGACCCTCGGCGACTCCGAGCGCAGCTACCTGGACCAGGAGTTCCAGGAGCTGGTGTCGGAGATCGACCGGATCAGCGCCACCGCCGAGTTCAACGGGATCACGCTGCTCGACGGCGACGCCGGCACCCTGGACGTCCAGGTGGGCATCGGCACCGACGTGAACACCAGCGCGGTGTCCATCGACCTGAGCAACGCCGTGGACGCGGCGTTCCTGGGCATGGATCCCGCCGACCCGCTGACCTCGCTGATGCCCCAGGGGACCGAGGAGGGCGGGGAGCGCGCCCGCGCGATGATCGGCGTGATCACGACGGCCTCGGGCGAGATCAGCCAGATGCGCGCCGGCTTCGGTGCCGCGCAGAACCGCCTGGAGACCTCCATCCGGAACATCTCCATGACCGCAGAGAACCTGGCGGCCGCCAACAGCCGCATCCGCGACGTGGATGTGGCCAAGGAGACATCCACCATGACCAGCCTGCAGATCCTGCAGCAGGCCGGCGTGTCGGTCCTCTCCCAGGCCAACATGACCTCGCAGCTGGCGCTCTCGCTGCTCCAGGGCTAGGCCCGGCCGCCCGTCCGTCCTCCTGCCCGTCGGGGCGCGCCCGCCATGCGCGGGGGCGCCCCGTTCCGCCAGCCGGCGCCCCCGCCGCCCGCCCCACCGGACCTCCTGCGCCCGGTCCCGCCGGCACCTCCGGACCACTCGCGAAGATTCTGTTCAAGCCTCCCCTGCCCCCGGCCGAAACCTGATCTCGAAGCGCGGCCGGCGAGCCCACGGACGGACTCTCCCGCCGCGACCCACACAGCAGCAGCCCCCCGGGGCGACGACCCTACCGCGTTTTCAAGGAGGAAATCGCATGGGCATCCGCATCAACACCAACATCGCGTCCATCAACACCCGCCGACACCTCTTCAACGCCACCATCAACTACAACAAGTCCATGGAGAAGCTCTCCAGCGGCCTGCGCATCAACCGCGCTGCCGACGACGCCGCCGGCCTGGCCATCAGCGAGGGCCTCAAGAGCGACATCCGCGCGCTCGGCCAGGCGGCCCGCAACGCCAGCGACGGCATCTCCATGGTCCAGACCGCCGAGGGCTCGCTGGACGAGGTCAGCAACATCCTGCTGCGCCTGCGGGAGCTGGCCGAGCAGTCGCTCAACGGCACGCTGACCGATGTCGAAAGAAGCTACCTCGACAACGAGTACCAGGATCTCCTCTCGGAGATCGATCGGATCTCGAACTCCGCCGATTTCAACGGGCAGAAGCTGCTCGACGGCTCGGGCGGCTCGGTGGCCATCCAGGTGGGCATCGGCACCGACACCTGGGATTCCATCGCCGTGGATTTGACCAGCGATATGGACGCCGCCGGGCTGCTGCTGGCCGGCGACATCTCCACCGCCGCCAACGCGGCCACCGCCATGGACGAGGTCACCGCCGCGGTGGACACCGTGAGCTCGGCACGTTCGTCCTTCGGCGCCATCCAGAACCGCCTCGAGGTCTCCATCCGGAACATCAACAACCAGAAGGAGAACCTCTCGGCCGCCAACAGCCGCATCCGCGACGTGGACGTGGCCGCCGAGACCTCCAGCCTGACCAGCTACCAGATCCTGCAGCAAGCCGGCGTCTCCATGCTCGCCCAGGCGAACATGACCACCGGATTGGCGCTCTCGCTGCTGCAGGGCTAGCCGGCCGGAACCGGTCGCGTGGGCCCGCGGGCGCACGGGACCCGTCGGTGATGGTCCGCCAGGCCGTCGATCGCGGACCGCCTCGCTGCCGGCCCTGCAGGGCTGCGTAAGGACACGCGCCCGGGTCGGAGCCCCGCCTGCGGGGTCGTCATATCCAGCCCATTCAAGGAGGAATGCCATGGGCATCCGCATCAACACCAACGTCGCGTCCATCAACACGCAGCGTCACCTGTTCAACTCCACCATCAACTTCAACAAGTCCATGGAGAAGCTCTCCAGCGGCCTGCGGATCAACC
>CAZWYF010000006.1:139381-141814 GCA_964637835.1 uncultured Fibrobacteraceae bacterium | reverse complement strand
GTTCCTCGCGGGTGCGTTCCTCGCGGGTGCGCTCCCCGGGGGTCGTCTCGCGGAGCGAGCCGACCCACTCGTCGAAGAGCGCCCGCGCGGACTCGCGGCAGCCCAGGCCGAAGGCCAGGGCGGCGGCCGCGGCGGCGGCGCCGGCGGTGAAGACGAAGAGCAGGCGGACGATGTCGCTGGCCACGCCCATCTGGTCGAGGGCCATGAACACCGCCAGGACCACCACCGCGCCCTGGGTGAGCGGGCGCAGGGCGCGCAGGCGGCGGCCGGTGCTGCTGGCCACGGCGTCGCCGGCGAGGCGGGAGAGGTAGAGGCCGAGGCCGAGGATGGCCACGCCGAGCAGGACGTCGCCGCCGAAGGCCAGGAAGCGGGTGATCAGCTCGGCGCCCACCTCGAAGCCGAGGACCTCGAACGCCTCGAGCACCGCGAAGAGCAGGACCACCGCGCGGGTGATGCTGCCGGCCACCTGCGAGGGCTTGCGCTGCGTGTCGGGCACCTTGACGCCCATGGCGCGGGAGATGCGCTCGTCGCCGACGGTGCGCACCACCTTGGCCACCAGCTTGCCCAGCAGCAGGGCCGCCAGCCAGCCGACGGCCAGGATCAGGACGGCCAGGCCCAGGTCGAGCAGGCCGTCGCCGAGGAAATACTGCAGTTCGTCCAGCACGGTCAGCGTCCTTCCATGGCGAGGAGATCGGCGCCGTCGAGGCGGTACCGATCGAAGCGGTGCAGCTGGTTGCTGCGGATGGTCAGGGCCAGACGGCGGACGTACTCGTCGCCCAGCTCGCTGTAGCGGTGCAGGTGCTCGATGAGCGCGAGGGGGTCGTCCTCGGTCTGGCGGGCGCGGCGGAAGTCGCGGTAGGGGCCGCGGCCGAGGGTGACGAAGTAGTCGGCGATGGAGCCGCGCACCGAGGGGTAGCGCTTGACCCAGATGGTGCGGTCGCCGCGGGTCTCGCCGGCGGCGAGGCGGGGCTCGGTCTCGTCGAACGACCACACGCCGAAGACGTTGTTGCCCTCGCGGAAGAAGCGCGAGGTGCCCCAGCCGCTCTCCAGGGCGGCCTGGGCCAGGACCACGCTGGTGGGGTGGTCCTGCAGGCGGACCAGGAGCTGCTGGGGGTCGTCGGCCCGGTAGCGGTCGAGCATGCCCTCGAGCCAGGCGGTGTCCTCGCGGCTCGGTTCCGGCGTCCCGGCGATGCGGCGGACCTCGTCGCGCAGGTCGGCCAGCTCCTGCTTGACCAGCAGGACCTGGGGGATCATCAGCGCGAAGAACTTGTCCTTCTTCTCGGGCACCGGCAGGCCGGCCAGGGAGATGTTGCCGCGGTAGGTGATGGGCGGGACGCGCTCGTCCGCGAGGGGGAGGATGTCGCCAGGGGAGCGCAGCGGCTGGTAGCGGACCTGGACGCCCTCGGGCTCGGGCGGGGCGGTCTCCTTCACGGTCTCCTGGTAGTCCGCACGCAGGGCCAGGCCGCCGGCGATGAGCGCGGCGGCCACGAAAAGCAGGAGCAGGGGAATCAGAAGGCGGCGCATGGTGCTCTGGAACGTAGGCGGGTTCAGGAGGAACGGCCAGCGGGGTGGGCGTGGTGCGGGCCCGGGTCGGCGGGGCGCGCGGCCTGGGTCGGAGGGCCCCGTGGCCGCGGAGCGGCCAGAAAGTCATCGGGCCAAGAAACACGCGAAAGAATCAAAAGTCATTGAATTGAAGGGACTTGTCTTGCACAGAAGGGCCGTGGAGGGACACCGCGGTGTCCCTCCACGGTATCTTCCATCAAGTGCCGGCCGGAGCTTGCCGGCCGGAGATTGCTGGCCGGAGATCGCTGGCCGGAGATCGCTGGCCGGAGATCGCCGGTCCTGATCGCTGGCCGGGGCTGCGGCCGATCGCCGGCTCGGATCCTGGGCCACAGGCGTCCACCGTCCGGGGCCGGGTACGGCCACCGTCCGGGTCCGCGGGATTCTATTTGACTTCTTGGCCAAATGGCAAAATATTGCCTGGCAGGAGGTACGGTCATCATGCCCACCGCTCGTGGCAACCCGCCCAGGACCCCGGCCAGCCCGCCGCCCACCGGCGACGGCCCGCCCTCGCTCGCCCGCCAGCTCGCCGCCCCTGCCCGCGTGTTCAAGGCGCTGGGGCAGCCCACGCGGCTGTTCATGATCCAGGAGCTGGGGCGTGGCGAGCGCTGCGTCCAGGACCTGCAGCGGCTGGTGGGGGCCGACATGTCCACCATCAGCAAGCACCTCGGCGTGCTGCGCGAGGCGGGGCTGGTGCGGGACGAGCGCCGCGGCAACCAGGTCTTCTACCGGCTGACGGCGCCCTGCGTGCTGGACTTCATGGACTGCGTGGCGCGGGTGACCGGCGAGCCGGTGGTGCATCAGCTGGGTGGCGCGCCGGCGACGCCGGCCGCCGCGGGCGGGGGCCCCCCGGGGGGCACTCCCGCACCGCCC
>CAZWYF010000006.1:127845-139281 GCA_964637835.1 uncultured Fibrobacteraceae bacterium | reverse complement strand
CCGCACCGCCCGCCACCGCACCGCCCGCCACCGCCGCCGCGCCGGCGAAGAGGTCGTCCTCATGAACGCGGCCACGCTCTGGCGTCCCCTGTTCTGGCTGGCGGCGGCGTTCGCGGCGGCGTGGTACCTGCCCGTCGAGTCGCTGCGGTTCCAGACCGCGCTGGACGAGGCCCTGCACCTGACGCGGTGGTACGCGCGGGAGCACGTGATCTTCTGCCTCCTGCCGGCGTTCTGGATCGCCGGGGCCATCGGCACCTTCCTCAGCCAGCAGTCGGTGATGCGGTACCTGGGGCCGAGCGCGCCCAAGCCGGTGGCCTACGGGACGGCCGCGGTGTCAGGCACGGTGCTGGCGGTGTGCTCCTGCACGGTGCTGCCGCTGTTCGCGGGGATCTACGCCATGGGGGCGGGGATCGGCCCGGCCACGGCGTTCCTCTACTCCGGGCCGGCGATCAACGTGCTGGCCATCATCCTGACCGCCACCATCCTCGGCCCGCAGCTCGGCCTGGCGCGGGCGCTGGGCGCGGTGGTGTTCGCGGCGGTGATCGGCCTGTTGATGGCGGCCATCTTCCGCCGCTCCGAGCAGCAGCGGCAGGCCATGGCCATGCAGCTGCCCGAGGAGGATCCGGCCCGACCTCTCTGGCAGAACCTCCTCTTCCTGGGTAGCCTGCTGCTCCTGCTCATCGCCGCCACCTGGGGGCCCGGCGATCCGGGCACCGCGCAGGCGGCCATCCACGGCGTCAAGTGGTGGCTGGCCGGGGCGCTGGGCCTGGGCCTGGCCGCCATCCTGGTGGGCTGGTTCGGCGCGCCCCGCGGCAGGACCGCCGCGGTGGCCGCGGCGGTGGCCGTGCTGGCGCTGGCCGTGCCGGGCGCCCATGCCGCGTTCCTCGCCGGCGTGCTCGGCCTGGGCCTGATCACCGCCGGCCGCGAGGGCGAGCTGGGCGACTGGTTCGACCAGAGCTGGCAGTTCACGAAGCAGATCATGCCGCTGTTGCTGGGCGGGGTGCTGGTGGCGGGCTTCCTGCTCGGTCGTCCCGGGGGCGAGGGCGTGATCCCCGCCGCCTGGGTGAACGACGCGGTGGGCGGCAACGGCCTGGGCGCCAACCTCTTCGCCTCGGTGGCCGGCGCGCTGATGTACTTCGCGACGCTCACCGAGGTGCCCATCCTGCAGGGGCTGCTGGGCAGCGGCATGGGCCAGGGCCCGGCGCTGGCGCTGCTGCTGGCCGGCCCCGCCCTGAGCCTGCCCAACATGCTGGTGATCCGCAGCGTGATCGGCTGGCGCAAGACCCTGGTGTTCGTGGCCCTGGTGGTGACCATGGCCACCGTCTCGGGCCTCGTGTACGGGGCCCTCGTCTGACCCGCGCGATCCCGCGCGAAGGAGCGTGTCATGAAGGTCTCCATCCTCGGAACCGGCTGCGCCAAGTGCACCAAGCTGTACGACCACGCCGAGCAGGCCATCGCCGAGCTGGGCGTGGCCGCGGAGCTGGAGAAGGTCTCCGACATCAACCGGATCATGAGCTTCGGCGTGATGATGACCCCCGCCCTGGCCGTCGACGGCGAGGTCAAGGTGGTGGGCAAGGTGCCGTCGGTGCAGGAACTCAAGACGCTGCTCGGCTGACCCGGGCCGCGCGCCAGAAAGGACGGACCGACCATGAACGCAAGGCATCTCATCACCGGACTGGTGGTCGCCCTGGCCGCCGCCGGACTGGTCGTGGCGCTGCTCGGCGATGGGGACCAGCCCGCCGCCGGCGCGGCCACCGGCGAGGGCGGCGGTCCGGCCGCCGGCCCGGACGCCGCCGGTGGCGCGGAACCCGTCGCTGGCCGGGACGCCGACGCTCCCGACGCCGACGCCCTGCCCGCCGACGCCCTGCCCGCCGACGGTGTCGTGGTCTACTACTTCCACGGCTACAAGCGCTGCCTGACCTGCAACAAGATCGAGGCCCTGGCCGAGGAGACCCTCTGGCAGCGCCATGCCGACCTGCTCGACGAGGGCACGGTGGTCTTCCGGCAGGTGAACATCGAGACCGACGAGCACCGGCACTTCATCGAGGACTATCAGCTCCACACCAAGGTGGTGGTGATGTCCGTGCGCCGCGGCGGCCAGGAGGTGGACTGGCGCCGGCTGGACGAGGTCTGGCAGCGCGTGGGCGACGAGGCCGACTACCGCGACTACATCGCCGCCAACCTCGAGGCCTGTCTGCGCGAGCTGGACCCGGAGGCCGGCTGATGCTCGCCGCGGTGGGCACCGCGCTGTGGCTGGGGATCCTCACCAGCATCAGCCCCTGTCCGCTGGCGACCAACGTGGCGGCCATGGGCTTCATCGGCCGGCGGACCGACGGCGCCCGCGGGGCCCTGGCCACCGGACTGCTCTACACCGCGGGTCGGGCGGTGGCCTACGCCGCGCTGGGGATGCTCCTGGTCAACGGCCTGCTCGCCGTACCCACGGTGTCGGCCTGGCTGCAGGAGAACATGATCCGGCTGCTGGGCCCCCTGTTGCTGATCACGGGACTGTTCCTGCTCGAGCTGGTGGCGATGCCCGGCGGCCGCGATGGCCGCTTCACCGGCTGGGTGCAGCGGCGGGCGGAGGCCATGGGCCTGGGGGCGGCGTTCTTCCTGGGCGTGATGTTCGCGCTGGCGTTCTGCCCCGTGTCGGCGGCGCTGTTCTTCGGCAGCCTGCTGCCCATCGCCCTGCAGACGGGCTCGGGACTGTGGCTGCCGCTGATCTACGGCGTGGGAACCGCCTTGCCCGTGCTGGTCTTCGGGGTGGCGCTGGCCGTGGCGGCCGGGCGGGTGGGGGCCCTCTATCGCCGCACCGCGGTGGTGGAGCGATGGGCCCGGCGGGTGACCGGCGTGCTCTTCCTGGTGATCGGCGGCTACTTCACCGTGGTCTACTCGCTGCGCCTGGTGCACTGACGCCGCGTCCGTGGGGATGGACGCGGCGCCGGTGCGCTCACCGGCGGCTCAGGCCAGGCCGATGGACAGGCCGACGAGGGCGATGGCCGCCAGGGCGATCTTCACCAGGTCGGCAGCGGTGAGGCGGTCTTCATTTCTGGTCGTGGTCATGCTCGTCTCCCTTGCGGTCTTGATGATCGGTCAAGGTCTCCGTACCGGGATGGGGAGGGATCGATTCCGGGATTATATCGCAAGTCATTCTTGTTGCAAGCCAATTATCGATAATCAATGGGAACAGCTGACAGGGATCAGGTCCCCGGGCATGACGTCACGGCGCTCGCGGGAGATCCCGCGGGCGCCGTGCGTGACCCTTGCTGATCGGGGACGGCACGCGCCGGTGTCGTCCCCGGTCGCGGGGCGCTACTTGCTGGACTTGGCCACCGACGCCGTGGTCTTGGCGGCCTTCTTGGCCTCCGCCTCGGCGTCGTGGCACTCGCCCTTGGCCTCGGCCTGGGCCTTCTCCACGATGGCGCCGCCGCACGTGGCCGCACAGCCGGACGCCGCCGCCGCCGGGCCGCAGCCGCTGCTGGCGGACTTGGCCTCGGCGGTCTTGGCCTCGGCGGTCTTGGCCTCGGCGGTCTGGGCGGTGGCAGCCTTCTCGTCGCAATGGTCAGCAGCCTTGGCGGATGCAGCCTTGGCGGATGCAGCCTTCGCGGCCGACGCGCAGGCCTCGGCGCAGGCGGAGCTGGCGGCCGCGTGGCTGGCCGTCGCACCGTCGCAATCCTTCGTGGCGCTGGCCTTCATGGCGGCGCCATGGGTGGCGCAGGCCTCGGCGCAGGCCTTCTGGCAGGCGTCGGTGCACTCCTTGCCCGCGGCGGCGCAGGCGGTCCTGCAGGCCTCGGCGCAATCGGCCGCCGACATGGCCTTGCCGCTGGCCGCGGCGGCCTGGCAGGCCTCGGCGCAGGCGGTCTGGCAGGCGGTGGCGCAGGCTGCGTCGGCCTTCGCCGTCTTCGCGTGATCGTCGGCGATCACCAGGCCGGCCGCGGCGATGGACAGGACGAACACGGCGGTCATGGCCGCCATCAGCGTGGGATTCTTCTTCATGGTTCGGTCTCCTGATTCTGAAGTCATGGTCGGTGCCCCCCGGGGGGCACGCGAATGCCGGGACACGGGAATCAGACGACCGGCCAGGGCGGGGGTACCGGGGGCTGGAGATGACGGGACGACCCCACCTGGCAGCAGGGGCAGAGGGTGCCGACCATGGCCTGGTCGGCCTCGAGGCTGGGGATCGCGGTGGCGAAGAGGACCATGCCCCCGGCACCGCAGCAGGCGGAGCAGCGCGCGGCCTTGCCGGCCGGGCAGGTGGGCACGGCGGCGGGTCCGTTGCAGGGCTCGGGGCAGCAGCCGGGGGTGGCGGCCGGAACCTCGTCCTCGGGCGCCCCGCTGCAGCAGCCACCGGCGCTGGCGGCGGCGACGGCGCCGGCAGGTGCGGGGGGTGATGGGGCGGCCGGGGCGCAGGGCGTCGCGGCGGCGGGCGCGCAGGGTGATGGGGCGGCGGGCGCGCAGGGTGTCGCGGCGGCCGGGGCGCACGGCGTGGTCGTCACGGGTGCGCAGGGCGTCGCGGCGGCGGGCGCGGCCATCGGTATCGGCCCGGGCCGCTCGCCAGCGGATCCGGGCACCAGGACCTTGGAGGCGCCCGTGGCGCCATCGGCCGCCGGCCACAGGGCCAGCCACAGCGCGAGCACGCCGAGCAGGATCCTGGGGGCGATGGCGGTGGCGACGGTCACGATGGGCTCTCCGGGGCAGGGAGACCACGGGGGCGGCGGACCCGCACTCGAACCCGCGGCGGGCGGGAAGGTTCCCGCCCGTCCAGGGAATTCCTACCAAGTGTGGGGGATCGGACGGGTCGCCGTCAAGCCCGGCGCGCGCGGACGGTCACGCTGGCCACCTGGCCGGCGATCCGCCCGGCCCACTGCCGGGCGCGGGCGTCGGGGGCGCCGCCGCAGCAGCCACCGCCCTCGCCGGGGATGTCCGAGCCCAGGAAGCCGGCGAGCTGGGCGGCGTCGTAGACGTGCCGGTCGATGACCGCGATCTCCGTCAGCCCGGCCGCGGCCATGGCGGCGACGTATTCCGCCTCGCCGATGGCGCCGGCCAGGCAGGAGGAGTAGAGGCGGCGATCGGCGCGGAGCTCGGCGGGCAGGTCCTCGGCCACGATGTCCGACACCTGCACCCGGCCGCCGGGCCGCAGCACCCGGGCGATCTCGGCGAACACCCGGGGTTTCTCCGGCGAGAGGTTGATCACGCAGTTGGAGATCACCCAGTCCACCGAGGCCGTGTCCACGGGCAGGTCCTCGATGATGCCCTCGCGCACCTCCACGTTGTCCAGGCCGGCGGCGGCGATGTTCTCGCGAGCGCGCGCGATCATCTCGGCGGTCATGTCCACGCCGATCACCCGGCCCCGCGGGCCCACCTTCCGGGCGGCCAGGAGCAGGTCGATGCCTGCGCCGGAGCCCAGGTCGACGACCACGTCGCCGGGCTGCACGGCGGAGAAGGCCAGGGGGTTGCCGCAGCCGAAGGCGTTGACCACGGCGTCGGCGGGCAGGGCGGCGATGTCGTCGCTGGCGTAGCCGGCCAGCTGCGTCACCAGGGCGCGCGGGGCTGGCGGGCCGCTGCAGCAGCCGCTGCCGCTGGCGACGGCGTCGGCGTAGTCGGCGGACACGTCGCGGCGGCGGTCGTCGGGTCGGGAGTCGTCGCCGGGACGAAAGAGGTCGTCAGGCCGATCCACCGCGAGCCTCCTCTTGCTCGAGTTCCTCCAGCCAGGCCAGGATCCGGGCCTCGATCCGGTCGCGGACCTCGCGGAACTTCTCCAGCCGCTCCTCCTCGGTGCCCTGGCAGGCCGGCGGGTCCTCGAAGGGCCACATCAGGCGGTTCAGGGCGCCGGGCCAGATGGCCGGGCAGCGGCGCGCGGCGGCGTCGCAGACGATGATCAGGTGCGCCACCGCCAGCTTGCCGAGATAGGCGGAGACGTGCTCGGCCTTCTGGCCGTCCGCCACGATGTCGATGCCCGCCTCCGCCATCACCTCGGCGGTGCGGGGATGGATCTCCGTGGCCTCGAGGCCGCAGCTGAAGACGTCGAACCGGTGCCCGCCGTGCTTGCGCAGGAAGGCCTCGGCCATCTGGCTGCGGCAGGAGTTCCCGCCGCAGATGAACAGGACGTTCTGCTTCCTCACGCGTCGTCTCCCGGGATCAGGGCGTCAGGCGCTGGCGGTCGACGCCTCGCACGGATAGCTCGCCAGTTCCTCGCGGTCCGCCGCCACCTGCGCGCTCTCGGCGAGCAAGGCATCGAGCCAGGCCAGGGTCCTGGCCACCGGCTCGGCGGCCTCCGCCGCGGGCCGGCGGTAGTGGACCCAGCGCCCGGCCTTGCGACCGACCACCAGGCCGGCCGCCTTCAGCACCGCCAGGTGCCGCGAGATGGTGGACGGGTCCAGCCGCACCAGGTCCGCCAGATGGCAGGCGCAGACCTCGCCTCCGGCCAGCGCCATCAGGATGCGGACCCGGGTGGGGTCGCTCACGGCCCGGGCGAGGGCGGTGGTGTCGGTGATCCGGTCGATGGTTGCATTGTTGTGCATGGATGCAAGTATAGTGCGGCGGCCCGGCGGGCGCAAGACGGCAGGCGGAGTCGCGGTGGGTTCGGGCGGAATCACGGTGGGTCCAGGCGGCGCGGCGATGGGTCCGGGCGGCGCGGCGATGGGTCCAGGCAAGGCGGTGCGCGGTTCGCCCGCGGTTCACGACCCCAGCAGCACGTGCGTGCCGCCGGGGATGCGGCTCTCCTCGATCTGGCCCCCGTTGCGGACCCGGCCGCCGGGCAGCACGTAGAGGGTGCTTTCCTCGCGGAAGCGGGGGCCGCAGAGCTGGTAGGCGGTGCGGCTGCGGGTGACGGTGCCGGCGAAGGCGAAGCCCACGAAGACGCGGGTGCCGACGGGCAGGCGGCGGAAGTCGCGGGCGCTCAGCTCGTGACCGCGCCGGACGCGGCCGCCGGGCAGCACGTAGACCGTGGATGCCGACGCGTACGCGGCGCCGGCCACCTCGCCGGCCGTGCGGCCGTCGCGGCCCAGCTCGCGCCAGGCCACGCCGTCGGGCAGTCCCTGGTCCAGGAGCACGCGGGTGCCCGGCGGGATCTGCGACCAGTCGCGGATCCGATGCCCGCGCAGGCGCGTCCCGCCGGGGAAGACGTAGACCGTGCGGGGGGAGTCGAACGCGTCGCGGGCGATGAACCAGGCCGTGCGCTCGGCGGTGATGACGTTCTGGTCCTGGCCCTGGAAGCGGTCGGCCACCACGCGCGCGGCCTCGTCCTCGCCGCCGAACAGCACGGTGGCCAGGAAGGGGTCGGCCACCTGCAGGCGGCCCGCCGCCACGTCGGGATCGCCGCCGGGCCGCTCGGTCAGGCCCAGGCGCTGGCGCAGCTCGGTCTGGGCGAAGAGCATGCCGCAGCGCTTGCGGCCGCGATGGGGATGGCGGTGCCAGCGGTTGGGTGCGCCGTAGGCCACCTGGGAGTGGGTGACCACGTTGCGGTCGGGGATGTCGTACAGCGACTGCAGCTGCCGGAGCAGCTCCGCGAGCGCCGCCTCCTGCAGGCCGGTGAGCGGGCGGTTGTGGTAGCCCACCACCTCGATGCCGATGGAGCAGCAGTCCAGGCCGTCGTGCCCTTCCCACATGCTGCGGCCGGCATGCCGGGCCTCGCGGTGCTTGTGCACCACGCGGTGGACGGTGCCGTTGGTCAGCACCACGTAGTGGGCCAGGCCCAGGCGCTGGACGCGGCGCAGGGACGGGCCGTCCGACCCCTCGGTGGTGTGCAGCACGATGTACTCGGTGCTCTGGCGCACCGGCCGCTCGGCGTTCAGGGGCGTGTAGCTGTTGGTGATGCGAAGCTTCGCGGCGAGGGCGTCGAGCGCCGGCACCGAGACGAGCATCATCCCGGCCAGCACCGCCATCCGCCAGGCCGCGCCGCCCCTCCTGGATCCTTCCATGGGCAGGCCTCCTGCCGGCAAGCCTACACACGGGTCCCGCCCGAGCGCAAGGAGGATTGTCTCCTGATCGGGGAACGACCTTGCCCAGGGCGGCCGGGCTGGTAGGATGGCGTGTCGCGGTCCGGGGCCCGGCCCGGGGTGTCGGCCAGGACCCCGGACGCGTATCTTGGCGTGCGGATCGCTCCTGGATGCTCCTCAAGGATCCGGGCGGCCGGCCGATGGTCTGCAGATGAGAATCCCATGGCCCTGGCCATTCATCTCGAGACGCGGGGAAGAACGACTTTGGCCCTCAAGGTGAGCGTTTCCGGAATCCGTGGCGTGATCGGCGACGGCCTCGACGCCGTCACCGCGGCCCGCTGGGCGGCGGCCTTCGGGGCCTGGCTGCCCCCGGGCCCGGTGGTGGTGGGGCGCGACAGCCGCGTCACCGGTCCGATGATGCGTGATGCGGTCTGCGCCGCCCTGGCGTCCACCGGCCATCCGGTGGTGGACCTGGGCATCGCCAGCACGCCCACCACCGAGATGGCCGTCCAGGAGGGCGACGCGGTGGGCGGGGTGATCATCACCGCCAGCCACAATCCGCAGCAGTGGAACGCCCTGAAGTTCCTCACCGCCGACGGGCTGTTCCTCGACCACGCGCAGAACGCGGCGGTCCGGGCCTGCTACGACACCGGTGCGGGGCACGTCCCCTTCGACCGCGTGGGGGCCGTCAGCGAGGACCACGGCGCGGACGCGCGGCACCTGGACGCCATCCTGGCGCTGCCCTGGCTGGACGCCGAGCGCATCGCCGCGGCACGGCTGCACGCGGTGGTGGACGCGGTGGAGGGCGCTGGCGGCGTGATCGTGCCCGAGCTGCTCGGTCGTCTGGGCGTGCGCTGCACGGCGCTGCACTGCGGCCGCAGCGGACGCTTCCCCCACGATCCCGAGCCCACGCCCGCGCATCTCGCCGGGCTGTGCGCGGCGGTCCGCGAGGGCGGCGCCGACCTGGGCTTCGCCGTGGATCCGGACGTCGACCGGCTGGCCCTGGTGGCCCCGGGAGGCGTGGCCCTCAGCGAGGAACTGACCCTGGTGCTGGCCGTGGACCTCGTGCTGGGCAAGGAGCCCGGACCGGTGGCGGTGAACCTGTCGACCACCGGGCTGATCGAGCAGGCGGCCGCGCGGCACGGCCAGGTGGTCCACCGCACGCCGGTGGGCGAGGCCAACGTGGTGGGCACGCTGCTCGCCGAGGGCTGCACCATCGGCGGCGAGGGCAATGGCGGCGTGATCTATCCCGCGCTGCATCCCGGTCGCGATGCGGTGCTGGGCGTGGCCATGGTCCTGCAGCTGCTGGCCGAGCGCGGGCAGACGCTGGCCGAGCTGGCCGCCGGCTGGCCGCCGGTGGCCATGATCAAGGAGAAGGTCGCGGCCGAGGCCCTGCCCACCGGGGACGCGCTCGCCGCGGTCCTGCAGTCCCTGGGCGAGGGAACCCTCGACACGCGCGACGGTCTGAAGTGGACCGGACAGCGAGCCTGGGTCCACGTGCGGCCCTCGAACACCGAGCCGGTGGTGCGGATCATCGCCGAGGCGTCCAGCGAGGACGCCGCCCGGGAGCTCATCGCCCGGGTCCGCCAGGCCGGCTCCGCCGGCTAACGAAGGAGAAACGCCCCATGTGCGGAATCGTCGGCATCACGGGCGACCCCCAGGTCGCCGCCAACCTCATCGAGGGCCTGCGCCGCCTGGAGTACCGGGGCTACGACTCCTCGGGCATCGCCATCCAGCAGGACGGCGGCATCACCAGCATCAAGCGCAAGGGCAAGATCCAGGACCTGGCCGACGCCGTGGACCTGGCCACCATGGCCGGCACCTGCGGCATCGCCCACACCCGCTGGGCCACCCACGGCGAGCCCAACGAGGTCAACGCCCATCCCCACCAGCATGGCCGCGTGGTCCTGGTGCACAACGGGATCATCGAGAACTTCCAGGCGCTCAAGCACAAGCTCACCGAGGACGGCCACGAGTTCCTCTCGGAGACCGACACCGAGGTGCTCGTGCACCTGATCGACGACCAGTACGAAGGCGACCTCGAGGAGGCCGTCCGGCGTGCGCTCAAGCTGGTGGAGGGCACCTACGGCATCGCCGTGATGCATGCCGACGAGCCCGGCAAGATCGTGGGCGCGCGACGGGGCAGCCCGCTGGTGGTGGGCGTGGGCGACGGCTTCAACGTCCTGGCGAGCGACGTGGCCGCCATCCTCGGCCACACCAAGCAGGTGATCTACCTGGACGACTGGGACATGGCGGTGCTCACCCCCGATGGCGTGCAGACCGTGGACCTGGACAACCAGAGCGTGGACAAGGAGATCCAGGAGATCACCTGGGACCTGGACCAGATCCAGAAGGGCGGCTACCCGCACTTCATGCTCAAGGAGATCTTCGAGCAGCCGGAGACCGTGCGCGACGCCTTCCGCGGCCGCATCCTGCCCGGGAAGGGCGACGTCCGCCTCGGCGGCCTGCAGCTCACCGACTGGGAGCTGCGCAACGTCCGGCGGATCGTGATCCTGGCCTGCGGCACCAGCTACCACGCCGGCCTGGTGGGCGAGTACCTCATCGAGGAGTACGCCCGCATCCCCGTGGAGGTGGAGTACGCCAGCGAGTTCCGCTACCGCTCGCCCATCATCGACCCGGGCACGCTGTGCATCGCCATCAGCCAGTCCGGCGAGACCATCGACACCCTCGAGGCCATGCGCGAGGCGCGGCGCCGCGGCGCCAAGGTGATCGGCCTGACCAACGTGGTGGGCTCGACCATCGCCCGGGAGACCGACTGCGGCATCTACATCCACGCCGGCCCGGAGATCGGCGTGGCCAGCACCAAGGCGTTCACCGGCCAGGTCACCGTGCTCATCCTGCTGACCATCCTGCTCGGCCGTCGCAACCACCTGAACGCCGAGTTCGGCATGGAGCTGCTGGATGAGCTGCAGAAGGTGCCCGACAAGATCCGCCAGGTGCTGGACCAGTCCGACACCATCCGCGAGATCGCCGAGGTCTACAAGGACCACGCCAACTGCCTGTACCTCGGCCGCGGCGTGAACTTCCCCATCGCCGCGGAGGGGGCGCTCAAGCTCAAGGAGATCAGCTACATCCACGCCGAGGGCTACCCGGCGGCGGAGATGAAGCACGGGCCCATCGCCCTCATCGATCCGGACATGCCGGTGGTGGTGATCTGCACCCGCGACAGCAGCTACGAGAAGATCCGCGGCAACGTGCAGGAGGTGCGGGCGCGCAAGGGCAAGGTCATCGCCGTGGTCACCGAGGGCGACGAGGAGATCACCGCCCTGAGCGACCACGTGCTGACCATCCCGCGCTGCCGCGGGATGCTCACGCCCCTGCTGTCGGTGGTCCCGCTGCAGCTGCTGGCCTACCACATCGCCGTCCTGCGCGGCGAGGACGTGGACCAGCCGCGGAACCTGGCCAAGGCCGTCACCGTGGAGTAGGTCAGCGGCGGCGGCCCGGGCGGCCGGGGTTGCGGGGACGACCAGGCCGGCGGGGG
>CAZWYF010000006.1:80801-127745 GCA_964637835.1 uncultured Fibrobacteraceae bacterium | reverse complement strand
CCGGGCCGGCGGGGGCGGCCGGGCCGAGCGTCGGTGGCGATTCGCCACTGGTGGAAACGGTGGCGGCGCGTTAATCTTGAGGGGCCGACCCCGGGTGGGGTCGGCCCCGACATTGCTGGTTCAGCGCGGGAGCGAATGGGTCCTGGTGGGCCCCGGGGACTTCAAATCCCTCTGTCGGGCGCGTCATACCGTCCGAGGTGGGTTCGATTCCCACACGTTCCCGCCATTTTCTGCCCGGCGGCCAGGGCTGGAACCCGCGGGCCGGCGCGGGGTCTCAGGGCAGGCGACGGGCGGCCGGGCCGCCCGCCCGGACCGGACCCGGCCGACCGGAGGAGCGATGTCCCGAGGATCTGCGCAGGCGAGGCGAGCCCTGCTGTTCGCGCTGCTGCTGCCGCTGGCGGCGGCCGGGCGCGGGCAGGACGTGGCGGCGCCCGCTGGCGCGGCCGGGGCGGATTCGCTCGTCGCCGTCGGCGCGGACACCCTGGCGATGGCCGGGGCGGACACCCTCGCCGTGGCGGGGGCGGACACCCTGACCACGGCGGGCGCGGACACCCTGGCCACGGTGCCCGCCGACACGCTGTTGCCCCCGGTGCGTGACTTCTTCGACACCGGGATCGACGGCACGGCGGCGGTGTTCGTCTCGCCGGTGTTTCCCGGCTGGGGGCAGCTCTACGCGGGCAACGGCTGGCGGGCCATGCTGTCCTTCGGGGCCCAGTGGTATTTCTGGAGCAACCTGCTGCGTCACGACCGGCAGGCGGTGCGGTACCGGCGCTTCGAGGTGAGCCTCCAGCCCGGCGAGACCCGCGACCTCTACAACTTCCGCGCCGAGGAGAGCTGGGAGCTCATGCGCGACTACGCGTGGTGGTCGGGCGGCATCCTCCTGCTGGTGGCGCTGGATTCCTACGTGGGCGCCGGCCTCTACGGCTTCGATACCGAGCCGCTGCCGGTGCCCGACCGGTTCGATCAGTACTTCGATCCGGCGCCGCCGCCGCCCGTGGGCGCGGACGCGCCGCAGATGGTCCTCTGGCAGTGGGGCGGCAGGTTCTAGCCATGCAGCGCACGCGCAACTTCTGCATCATCGCGCACATCGACCACGGCAAGAGCACGCTGGCCGACCGCCTGCTCGAGCGGACCGGCACGCTCAGCGGCCGCGACCTGCGGGAGCAGACCCTCGATTCGATGGACCTGGAGCAGGAGCGTGGCATCACCATCAAGAGCCACCCCATCCGCATGGTCTACAAGCGCCCCGACGGCCAGGACTACACCCTCAACCTCATCGACACCCCCGGCCACGTGGACTTCCACTACGAGGTCTCGCGCAGCCTGGCCGCCTGCGAGGGGGCGTTGCTGGTGGTCGATGCGGTGCAGGGCGTCCAGGCCCAGACCATCAACAACCTCTACCTCGCCCTCGAGCACGACCTGGAGATCATCCCGGTCATCAACAAGATCGACCTGCCGGCGGCGCGCCCCGACTTCGTGGCCGAGCAGTTCATCGACCTCATCGGCTGCGACCCGGACGAGATCGTCCACGTCTCGGGCAAGACCGGCGAGGGGGTGGACGAGCTGCTGGAGATCGTCTGCGACCGCGTCCCGCCGCCCACCGGCGATCCGCTGGCGGCGCCCAAGGCGCTGATCTTCGACTCGGTCTTCGATTCCTACGTGGGCGCGGTGGCCTACGTGCGCATGTTCGACGGCGAGATCGGCCATCGCGACTGGGTCAAGCTCTGCCGGGGCGGCGACAGCTACGAGGTCCAGGAGCTGGGCTGGTTCCGGCTGCTGCGCGTGCCGCAGAAGAAGCTCACCGCCGGCGAGGTGGGCTACATCGCCACCGGCGCCAAGGACGTGCGAAACGTGCGCGTGGGCGACACCATCACCCTGCGCGACCGCCAGTGCGAGGTGGCCTGCTCCGGGTACACGGTGGCCAAGCCCATGGTCTTCTCCGGGCTCTATCCCACCAGCAACGACGACTACGACGACCTCCTCGACGCCCTCGACAAGCTCCAGCTCAACGACGCCTCGCTCACCTGGGAGAAGGAGACCTCGGCCGCCCTGGGCTTCGGCTTCCGCTGCGGCTTCCTGGGCCTGCTGCACATGGAGATCGTCCAGGAGCGCCTCGAGCGCGAGTACGACCTCGACCTGATCTGCACCCTGCCCAACGTGGAGTACGAGGTGCGGCTGAAGGACGGCCAGGAGATGGTGGTGGAGAATCCCGCCCTGCTGCCCGGCGAGCGGGAGATCGACCAGATCCGCGAGCCCATCGTGCACGCGTCGATCATCACGCCCAAGGACTACGTGGGCGCGGTGATCCAGATCTCCCTCGAGCGCCGCGGCGTCCAGACCAAGATGGAGTACCTGGACATCGAGCGGGTGAACCTGGAGTTCGACATCCCGCTCTCCGAGCTGGTGGTGGACTACTACGACAAGCTCAAGTCCGTCACCCGCGGCTACGCCTCGCTGGACTACGAGTACCGCCGGCACCAGGCCGACAACCTGGTGCGCCTGGACGTGCTGATCAACGGCGACCCCGTCGACGCGTTGACCTGCATCGTCCACCGCGAGAACGCGTACTCCTGGGGCCTGAAGCTCTGCCAGAAGCTCAAGGAGCTGATCCCGCGGCAGATGTTCCAGGTGGCGATCCAGGCCGCGGTGGGCACCCGCGTCCTGGCCCGCACCACGGTCAAGCCCTTCCGCAAGAACGTCACCGCCAAGTGCTACGGCGGCGACATCTCGCGCAAGCGCAAGCTGCTCGAGAAGCAGAAGGAGGGCAAGAAGCGCATGAAGCAGGTGGGCTCGGTGGAGATCCCGCAGGAGGCGTTCCTGGCCGTCCTGCGGGTCGAGCGCTGACCCCGCGTCGATCCGGAAACCGAACCGCGAGCCGACCCGAAAGCCGAGTCATCGATGAGCGACCGCGCCAATCCCAGCACTCACCGCGCCGCCCGCCGGCGCGAGCAGAAGGATCAGGACCGGCAGCCTCCCCGCGGCGGCGTCAGCAACCAGCCCGGCTGGCGGCAGACGGCGTGGGAGTGGATCAAGGCGGCCCTGTGGGCCCTGGCGGTGGCCCTGCTCATCCGGCAGTTCCTCTTCCAGGCCTTCACCATCCCCACCGGGAGCATGAAGGACACCCTGCTCATCCACGACTACCTCTTCGTCAACAAGTTCATCTACGGCGCCAAGTCCCCCGAGCGGATCACCATCCCGTTCGCCGGCAAGACCCTGGTGGACGGCCTGCCGCACTTCCGGCTGCCGGCCATCCGGCAGCCGCGCCAGGGCGACATCATCGTCTTCGAGTTCCCCGAGAACCGCTCCATCGACTACATCAAGCGCTGCGTGGCGGTGGCCGGCGACACCGTCCTGGTGCGCGACGGCATCCTGCGGGTCAACGGCGAGATCTACGAGTCCAACTTCGCCGACCGCGACGGCGACCATTCCTGCGTGCCGGACTGGCGCAACGCCGAGGGCTGCCCCGAGCCCCACAGCCGCCTCAATCGCAACGCCATGCGGGCCTCGCCCCTCAATCACAGCTTCGGTCCCTACGTGGTGCCGGCCGATCACATCTTCATGATGGGCGACAACCGCTACAACTCGCAGGACAGCCGCTACTGGGGGCCGCTGCCGCGGGACCACGTCCGCGGCAAGGCGGAGATCATCTACTGGTCCTACGAGACCACGTTCTTCGTGCCACGCTTCGAGCGCCTGCTCAAGCTGGTGGATCTGCCGCCCGGGCGGGCCTGGGTGCAGCCGGTGGTGCGCATCGGGGTGCTCGCGGTGATCATCGGCACCGTGGTATACTACCGCCGCCGCGACCGTCGCCTGGAGGCCTCGAGCCGGGAGTGAAGATGACGCGCCGCGGCCTCGGCCTCTACCTGCACGTCCCGTTCTGCGCCGCCATCTGCAGTTATTGCCACTTCGCCCGCACCGACCGCCACGACGCCGCGCTGCGCGCCCGCACCGTCGGGGCCATGGTCCGCGAGCTGGAGCTGCGCCGCGAGGCCTGCGCGGTCCTGCGCGGCGGCGACCGGGTGGTGCGGACCTGCTACGTGGGGGGCGGCACGCCGTCGGTGCTGGCGCCGGAACGGTTCAGCGAGCTGCTCGCCGGCACCCTGCACCGCCTGCCCCGCGCCGCGGACTGCGAGGTCACCGCCGAGGCCAACCCGGAGTCCTTCACCGCCGAGCTGGCGACCGCCTGGCACGCGGCCGGCGTGGACCGCGTCAGCCTGGGCGTCCAGAGCCTGGACCACCAGGTGCTGCGCCTGCTCGGCCGCCGTTGCGATCCGGCCACCGCCCGCCGGGCGCTGGCCCTGGCCGGCCGCACGTTCCGGCGGGTCTCGGCGGACTGGATCCTGGGGCCGGGGCTGTCGCGGCGCCGGCTGCTCGCCGAGCTGGACCAGGCCCTGGACCTGGGCGTCGAGCACGTCTCGCTCTACGTCCTGGAGCTGCATCCGGGCACCGAGATCGCCCGGGCGGTGGCCGCCGGCCGGCTCGCCCTGCCGCCGGACGACCAGACCGAGCGCCTCTACCTGGCCTGCGGCGAGCACCTCGCCCGCCGCGGCCTGGCGCAGTACGAGGTGAGCAACTTCGCGCGGCCGGGCGCCGAGTCGCGGCACAACCGCGCCTACTGGGACGGCACGCCCTACCTGGGGCTGGGGCCGTCGGCCAGCAGCTACTGGGGGCGGCGGCGGAGCACCAACAGCGCCGCCTTGCCCGCCTACCTGCGCAAGGTGGAGGCGGGGACGGTGCCCGAGCAGGAAGTCGACCCGCTGACGCGTGCCGCCCGCCGGCTCGAGCGCCTGGTGCTCGGCCTGCGGACCGCCGCCGGGGTGCCGCTGGAACTGGTGCCGCCAGGCGCCCTGGACCTGGCCGCCGGCCAGCGGGAGGGCCTCTGGGAGGTGGCGCAGGGCCGCCTGCGGCTGACCCCGCGGGGCTTCCTGCGCATCGACACGGTGGAGGAGCGACTGGCCGCCGCCTGTTGACCCCGTGGGCGTGCCGTACTACCTTGTGGCCCGCCAGGGGTCCTTTCCGGGCGCGAGCCGGGGTCGAGTCCCCTTTTTTGTGCCGCAGGCCGGAGCTGCGAATGGCCATGATCAGGAACCGGGAACGTGCCGACGAGATCCTCGACGCGGTGGTCGGGCTCAACGTGGAGACCGGCCGCCCGGTCAGCAGCGCCCTGGTGTCGCGGGCGCTGCGGGGCGCGTACAGCCCGGCCACCATCCGCAACGTCATGAAGCGTCTGGAGGAGGAGGGCTACCTCGAGCAGCCCCACACCTCCGCCGGCCGCCGTCCCACCGACCGGGGCTTCCGCCACTACGTGGACCGCATGCTCTGCGGCTGGCCGCTGGGGCGCTGGGATCTGCCGCGACCCCTGGCGCGGGAGGTGGCCCACGGCCTGGCGCGCCACGCCGGCAGCCACGCCATGGTCCGGGCGCTGGCCCTGCTGCTGAGCCGGCTGTCGGCCAACGTGAGCATCGTGCTCGGCCCGAGCTGGGAAGAGATCCGCTGCCTGCGGGTGGAGCTCTACGCCCGGGGCGAGCGGCAGTACCTCATGGTGCTGGTCCTGGAGAACGCCATGGTCCGCACGCAGCTCACCGACCCCGGCGAGGACGTCATGCCCCAGGTGGTGGAGGAGGCGGCGCGCCTGCTGAGCGAGCGCATCGCCGGCCGCACCGTGGCCGAGGTGCGCGACGGCGTGCTCTCCAGCTTCCGTCCGGGCGTGACCGCGGCCAGCCGCTGCGCGAGCCGGCTGGCCGACCAGGGCCGCGACCTGTTCCTGGACTTCGAGTCCGGCGAGCTCGAGCTCGAGGGCGTGACCAACGTGCTGGGCGAGCCGGAGTTCGCCGAGCCAGGAACCCTGCACAACCTGGTGCGTTTCCTGGAGTCGCCGCGGAGCATCCGGGACGCCCTCCAGGCCCTCGATCGCCGGGCCGGCGGCGAGCTGGGCGTGTGGATCGGTGGCGAGAATCCGGTGGACGACCTCCGCGAGTTCGCGGTGGTCTCCCGCCGTTTTTCCCTGGCCGGCCGCGAGGGCATCCTCGCGGTGCTCGGCCCGCGGCGCATGCCGTACCAGCGGGCGCTGACGGGGATCGACGCCCTGCGTGACGGACTCCGCAACCTGAGTTGAGAGGAACCTGATGAGCGAGAAGAAGCGCGAGAACGCCGCCGGTGCGGCGGGGGCCGGGGACCGCGACCCGCGGGAGCGGTCCGCGAGGCCGGACGAGCCCGAGGTGGTGGCCTCGGGCGCCGAGGCGGCCGACGCGGCCACCGCCGGCTCGACCGAGGCGGCCGCGGCGGCCGCCAGCGATGCGGACGACCGAAACCCGGACGGGCCGGCCGATGCCGCGCCCGACCCGGTGATGGTCCTGGAAGAAGAGGTGGCCCAGCTCCGCGACGAGCTGGCCGCCGAGCGCGATCGTCTGCTGCGGACCGTGGCGGAGATGGACAACCTGCGCAAGCGCAGCCGCCGCGAGGTCCAGGAGGCGCACCGGTTCGCGCGCGCGGAGGCGCTGCGGCCCATGCTCGACGTGCTCGACAACTTCGACCGCGCCCTCGCGCACGCCGGGCAGAACGGCGGCGCGGCCGGCGAGCCGGCAGCGGACATGGCGGCGGCCGACGCGGCGGCCGCCGACGGCGACGCGGCCTTCCGCCAGGGGGTCGAGATGATCGCCCAGAGCTTCCGCCAGGCCCTGCGCGACCAGGGCGTCGAGCCCATCGCCGGCGTCGGCGAGGAGTTCGACCCCGCGCGGCACGAGGCCGTGGGCCAGCAGCCCGCCCCCGAGGGCACCGACAGCGGCACCGTGATCGCGGTGGTCCAGGAGGGTTACACGCTCGGCGACCTGGTCCTGCGAGCCAGCCGGGTCATCGTGGCGCAATAGCGAGGAACGCGAGGCAGCATGGCCACCAAGCGCGATTACTACGAGATCCTCGGGCTCGACCGCAAGGCGAGCGACACCGAGATCAAGAAGGCGTACCGCAAGCTCGCCGTGAAGTACCATCCGGACCGCAATACCGAGGATGCGGACGCGGCGGAGAAGTTCCGCGAGGCCACCGAGGCCTACGAGGTGCTCAAGGACCCCGAGAAGCGGGCCCAGTACGACCGCTTCGGCCACGCCGCCGAGGGCGCCGGCCTGGGCGGCGCGGGCGGCTTCGGGGCCGGGGGGTTCGGCGGCGGCATGGAGATGGACCTCAACGAGGCCCTGCGCCGCTTCATGCAGGACTTCGGCATGGGCGACATGTTCGGTGGCGGCGGCGGAGCCGCGGACGAGGGGCCGCGCCGCCAGGGCCGCAACCTGCAGGTGCGGCTGAAGCTCACCCTGGCCGAGGCCGCCACCGGCGTGACCAAGAAGATCAAGGTCCAGAAGCAGGTGCCGTGTCCGAAGTGCCAGGGCTCGGGCGCCGCGCCCGGCAGCAAGCCCCAGACCTGCGGCACCTGCCGCGGCGTGGGCCGCGTGCGCCAGGTGCGCCAGTCGCTGCTCGGCCAGATGGTCACCGAGACCGCCTGCCCCGCCTGCGGCGGCCGCGGCCAGCGGATCGGCGACCCCTGCGGCGACTGCCGGGGCACCGGCACCATCCGTGGCGAGGAGACCCTCGAGATCACCGTGCCCGCGGGCGTGACCAGCGGCAACTACATGGAACTGCGCGGCAAGGGCGACACCGGCGAGCAGGGAGGCCCGCCGGGCAGCCTGCGCGTGGTCATGGACGTCCAGGACGATCCCGTCTTCGAGCGCCACGAGGACGACGTCCTGCTCGACGTTCCCGTCTCGCCCGTGGACCTGATGCTCGGCACCCGGATCACCGTCCCCACCCTCGAGGGGAAGGTGGCGGTGAAGATCCCGCCCGGCACGCAGACCCACAAGATCTTCCGCCTGCGCGGCAAGGGCATCCCGCATCTCGAACGCGGCGGCCGCGGCGACCAGCTGGTGCGGGTGATCGCGTGGACCCCGGCGGACCTGAGCAAGGACCAGATCCGCCAGCTGCAGGAACTGCGCGAGGGCCTGGCCGGCCAGGTCCCCGCGCCGGGCCGCGACCTCTACCGATGAGCGCGGGCCGTCGCTTCTGCGTGGAACTGCCCGGTGCGGGGCCGCCCGCGGCCGGGCAGCGGGCCACCCTCGACCGCGAGGAGAGCCGCCACGTGCGCACCGTCCTGCGGCTGAACGACGGCGACCCGCTCGCCGTCACCGACGGCCGGGGCCACGCCTGCGAGGCGGTGATCCGCGGCGGTGGCAAGCACGCGGTGGTGGTCGAGGTGGTCCGCGTGGCCACCGAGACCGACGAGGTGGCCACCCCGCAGCTGCACCTGGCCTGCGCCGTGGTCAAGGGCAAGCGCTTCGAGTTCGCCGTGGAGAAGGCCGTGGAGCTGGGCGCCCACCGCCTCACGCCGCTGCTGACCCTGCGCGGGGTGATCGATCCTCGCGAGGGCAAGCAGGACCGCTGGCGGGGCCTGCTGCAGGGCGCGCTCAAGCAATCCGGCCGCTGCTGGCTGCCCGAGCTGTCCGAGCCCACGCCGCTGAGCGCGGTGCTCGCGGCGGCCGCGCCCGGGCCCGTGTTCTTCGGTGCGGCGCCCGGCGACCTGGTGGCCGAACCGCCGCAGCTGCCCATGTCCCTGGCCGCCCAGGCTGCGCGTCGGCGCCTGGATGGGCAGACCGCCCCCGAGCGGCTGACCCTGCTCATCGGGCCGGAAGGCGGCTGGGAGGCCGACGAGCTGCGGGTCCTCGCCGAGTGCGACGCCATCCCCGTGTGGCTGGGCCCGCACGTGCTGCGCACCGAGACCGCGGCCGTGGCCGGCCTGACCGTCCTGCAGCTGGTGCGGCGCGCCTGGCAAACCGGGTCGTCTTGACCGGGCCTGCACCGCTGCGTAGACTCCCGCTGCCGCCGCGCCGGCGGCGGCACCCCGTAGCAGAAAGGACCCCGCCGTGGCCAGCGAGATCTACGACCGCCTGAAGACCGACGTCATCAAGGCCATGAAGACCAAGGAGAAGGAGCGCCTCGGCGTCCTGCGCCAGATCCAGGCGGCGATCAAGCAGGTGGAGATCGATCAGCGCAAGGAGCTGGACGACCCCGACGTCCTGCAGGTGCTGCAGTCGTACGCCAAGAAGGTGCGCGACGCCGCCGACGGAGCCCGGAAGGCTGGCCGGGACGACCTCGCCGCCGCCGCCCGGACCGAGCTGGAGGTGGTGCAGGCCTACCTGCCCGCCGAGCTGACGGACGCGGAGCTGGCCGCGCTGGTGGAGGAGGCCATCGCCGAGGTGGGCGCCGCCGGACCCCAGGACATGGGCAAGGTGATGAAGGCGATCATGCCGCGCGTCACCGGCCGGGCCGAGGGCGGCCGGATCTCCGCCATGGTCAAGCAGAAGCTGGCGGGCTGAGATGGTGGTCTGGATCACCGTCGGCCTGCTGGCCGTGTGCGGCTTCTGGGGCTGGCGGGGTGGCGTGATCCGCCGCGTCCTCGAGCTGGTGGGCCTGGTGCTGGCGGTGCTGGCCTCGGCGCGGTTCGCCTCGGCGGTGGCGCCCTGGCTGGATGAGCACTCGGCCATGGACCAGACCACCGCCCTGCTGGCGGCCTACTTCCTGGTGTTCATCGCCGCGCTGGTGGCCACCCGCATCCTCGCCGGGCTCATCGCCAGGCTGGTCCACTGGACGCCCCTCGGCTGGGTGGACCGCCTGGGCGGCGCGCTCTGCGGCGTGCTGCTCGGCGCGCTGCTGATGTCGGTGGGCCTGATCGCCGTGAGCAATGGCCCGCGGGGCGACCAGGTGCGCCAGACGTACACCGAGCACCCCGTGGGCGACGTCATCTACCACGCCGCGCCGGGCCTCTACCAGGGGGCCGTCCGCCTGCTCGGCGGCCGCGTGGACGAGCTGTGGCAGCAGGCCGTGGAGGCCGGCGACCGTGCCGTCGACGAGGTGAAGCAGCGGGTGGAAGAGGGCTCGTGATCGACCTGCTCCAGCGCCTGCAGGCGGCCGACCGGGTGGCCGCCGAGATGCCGGTGGCCACCGTGCGCGACCGCGCCCTGCTCGGCTGGGATCGCGTCACCGCCCAGGTGGCCGCCCACTGCCACGATGGTCGCGCCGCCCGGCAGGTGCGGGCGCAGCTGCCCTCCGCCGATCCCGGGATCATCGCCCTGAGGCACGCCCTGGCCGACGAGCTCCGCCACCTCGCCGACCATGACCAGACCCCGCCGCTGGCGGTGGTCTCGCCGGCGCTGGACCTGCTGGCCGCCCCCGCCCCGCGGCGCCTGGAGGGCCCCGATCTGGTGACCATCGCCCGCCTGGCCGAGGACCTGGACGGCCTGCGTGGCTGGCTCGCGACCCGCGAGGCGGCGGCGCCGCGCTGGGCCGCCGCCGGGCGCCAGATGCCCGAGCTGGTGGGCCTGTCCGGCCACCTGCGCCGCTGCCTCGACCGCGATGGCGAGCTCCTCGACGGCGCCAGCCCGCTGCTCGGCCGGCTGCGCCGGACCATCCGCGACCGCGAGCAGCAGGTGCGCCGCTCGGTGACCGCGGCCATGAGCGCGGCGGCCGCCCGCGGCTGGACCACCGGCAGCGAGGTGACCATCCGCGGCGACCGGTTCTGCCTGCCGCTGCGCGCCACCGATCGGCGCCGGGTGCCGGGCATCGTCCACGACCGCAGCCAGACCGGCCAGACCGTCTACGTGGAACCCGCCGAGACCGTGGACCTGGCCAACGACCTCGCCGAGGCCCGCCTCGAGATGGCGGCCGAGGAGACCCGCATCCTGCTGGAGCTGAACCAGCAGGTGGACGCGGCCGCCCCGCGGCTCGCGGCGGCCGGCGACCTGCTGCTGCTGGTGGACCGCGTGCGGGCGAGCCTGCGGTGGAGCGCCGAGCGCCGCGCCCGCCGACCCCGCCTCGAGCCCGGCGCCACCCTGCGCGTCTGCCGTGCGAGGCATCCGCTGCTGGAGGCGGCGCTGGCCGGGACCGCCGGCGAGGTCGTCCCCCTGGATCTGGAGCTGCCCGACCAGGCGCGCGTGGTGGTGATCTCCGGTCCCAACGCGGGCGGCAAGTCGGTGGCCATGAAGACGGTGGGCGTGCTGGTGATGCTCGCGCAGTGCGGCTGGGACGTGCCCGCGCGGGAGGACACGCGGCTGCCGCTGGTGCGCCGCCTGTTCGTGGACCTGGGGGACGAGCAGTCCATCGAGGACTCCCTCTCCAGCTTCTCCGCCCACCTGACCCACCTGCGCCGGTTCCTGGCGGAGGCCGGTCCGGGCAGCCTGCTGCTCTGCGACGAGATCGGCTCGGGCACCGATCCGCAGGAGGGCACCGCCCTGGCGCTGACCGCCCTGGCGCGCCTGGCCGAGCGCGGCGCCCTGGTGATCGCCTCCACCCACTTCGGCCTGCTCAAGGCCGCCGTGCATGACCATCCCGCCATGGTCAACGCCGCCATGGACTACGACGAGCGCTCCCTCGCGCCGCTCTTCACCCTGCGCCTGGGCGATCCCGGCGCCAGCCACGCCTTCGACATCGCCGAGCGCGTGGGCCTCGAACACGACCTGCTGCAGCAGGCCCGCAGCCTGGTGGGCGAGGAGCGTTACCAGCTCGAGCAGCTGCTGCGCGACCTCGCCAGCCGGACGCGCGAGCTGCAGGACCGGGAGCAGGAGCTGGAGCGGCGCCTGGCCACCGCGCGTGGTCGCGAGCGCGAGCTGGGCGAGCGCCTGGCCGGCCTGCAGCAGGAGATCAGGCACGAGCGCGAGGCGGCCGGACGCCGCGCCGAGCAGCTCCTGCGCCAGGCCCGGCGCGACCTGGAGGACGCCATCCGCGAGGTGCGCGGCTCGGGCGGCGATCGCGTGGTGATCCGCCGCGCCCGCCAGCGCCTGGAGGATGTGCGCGGCGAGCTGCCCGCGGCCCGACCCGAGGCCGCCGGCGCCCCGGATGACCTGGCCACCGGCGATCGCGTCGCCGTGCCGCACCTCGGCCTGCGCGGCCGCGTCACCGAGGTGCGCGGCGAGAAGATCGGCGTGGTGGCCGACGGCCTGCGCCTGAGCGTGGACCGTGACGCGGTCGAGCGGCTGGAGCGGCGGTCGGACAGCGCGGCGGCGCCCGCGCCCGTGCCCGACGACGCGGCGCGGGGCCCCACCGAGACCGCCGCCAGCTGGACCTGGGCCCAGGACGATCCGGGCATCCCGCCGGAGCTGGACCTGCGCGGCCTCAACGCCGAGGAGGCCTGGGATCGCGTGGACCGGCTCATCGACCGCGCGGTGCCGGTGGGCCTGGAGCAGGTGACCATCGTCCACGGCATGGGCCCGGGCGGCCTGCGCGAGAAGCTCCTGGCCCGGCTGCAGCGCGACGCGCGCGTGGCGCGCTGCCATCCGGGCGGCGAGCGTCGGAACAACCACGGCGCCACGGTGGTCCACCTGCACTGACCCGCGGCCCCCCTGGCCGGGCGGCCCGGCTGGCGCGCCGCCGCCGCCTGGCCGGCGCGCGGAAGCCGCCGGCCAGGCGCCCCGGGGCCGCGGCCGACTTGACAGATGGTCGGAATTCTTTTTTCGTTCCCGGGCTACGGACCAGGCACAATGAAGGGGTCCCGGTGGCGCAGTTCCCTCCCGAGATCATCGCCAGGGTCAAGGACGAGACCGACATCGTCGATCTGGTGGGCCGGTACGTCCATCTCAAGCCCGCCGGCTCCAGCTACAAGGGCCTCTGCCCCTTCCACCGCGAGAAGACGCCCTCCTTCCACGTCACTCCCGCGCGCCAGTCCTACAAGTGCTTCGGCTGCAACGAGGGCGGCGACGCCATCAGCTTCCTGATGTCCGTGGAGAACCTCACCTTCCCCGAGGCCATGGAGACCCTGGCCCGCGCCCTGGACATCGACCTGGCGAAGTTCCTGCAGCCGGGCGAGGACGAGGGCGAGAAGCGGGCCCACTTCCGCGCCAACGAGACCGCCTGCGCGATCTTCCGCGAGGCCTGGGCGGACGACCGGCGCGGCGAGCCCGCGCGCGACTACCTCACCGGCCGCGGCTTCCGCCCCGAGGTGCTCGACCGCTTCGAGGTGGGCTGGGCCCCCGGCGGCGACTGGCTGCTGCAGCAGCTCCGCCGCCACGGCGTCAGCGACGACCTCGCCATCAGCAGCGGCCTGGCGCGCCGGTCGGAGGATGGGCGCACGTTTGCCTATTTCCGTGAGCGCATTATGTTTCCGATCCGGAACATCGCCCGGCAGGTGGCCGGATTCGGTGGTCGCCTCATCGGTCAGGGGGAGCCCAAGTACCTCAATTCCGCCGACAGCCCCCACTTCAGCAAGGGGAAGCTGCTCTACGGGTTCGACACCACCCGCATGGTCATCGCGCGGGCGAAGGTCGCGGTCCTGGTGGAGGGGTACCTGGACCTCATCGCGCTGGCCCAGGCCGGCGTGGCCAACGTGGTGGCCACCTGCGGGACGGCCTTCACGCCCGACCAGGCGCGGCTGATGCGCCGCGGCGCGCACCGGGTGGTGATGCTGTTCGACGGGGACCGGGCGGGCCGCAAGGCGGCGGTCAAGAGCAGCCACGTCTGCCTGGCGGCGGGCCTGGAGGCCCAGGTCGCCACCCTGCCGCAGGGCGTCGATCCGGCGGACCTCGTGATCGAGCAGGGGCCCGACGCGCTCCAGGAGGTGCTCGGCCAGGCGTGCGGCTACCTCGCCTTCGTGCGTGACGCCGTGGCCCAGGCCGGGGACGACCGCGCCGGCATCGAGAAGGGAGTCCACCAGGTGCTGACCACCATCGCCGAGGTGCCCGACGCCATCCGCCGCGAGCTCATGCTCAAGGAGGCGGCCGATCTGTTCGGCCTCTCGGAGGGCACCCTGCGCGAGTCGCTGGCCCAGCTGCGGCGTGCCGAGCGCCGCGGCGCCGCGATGGGCCCGGCCGGGCGGGGCGGCCCGGCCGGCGATCGAGGATCCGGCGCCCAGGCCTCCGGCGAGCCGTCCCCGCCCCCCCGCCACGAGGAGCCGGCCCCGGGGCGACCGAGCTTCCGCAAGCTCACCATCATCAACCGCCCGCACATCGAGGCCGTCCTGCTGGCGCATGCGCTGCGCGACGGGTCGGGTGCCGGTGCGCGCCTGCTCGCGGCCGAGGGCGCCGGGCTGGCCTGGTCCCGCCCCGAGGCCGCCACGCTGGCGGCCGAGCTGGCGGCCTGGACCGCGGCCGGCGTCAAGGAGACGCCCCGGACCTTCGTGGAGAACCGCTGGCACTCCCGGGAGGGACAGTACCGCGGCTTCGTGACCGATCTGCTGGAGAGGGACATCCCGGAAGGAGGCGAGACCGAACGGGCCGTTCGCGATGCCATCGCACGCCTGCACCAGGCCCGTCGACAACACCACGGTTGACGCGAGCCCAGGGCGCGCCGGACCGAGGCCGGCGCCAGCGAGACCAGAGGGAGCCGCATGCCGATGAAGAAGGACCGTTTCGAGAAGCTCATGGTCGACCTCCGCGATACCGCCGGTAAGCGCGGGGGCTTCGTCCTGACCGACGACATCAACGACCTGCTCGGCGACGCGAGCGTCGACGTCGAGGTCTACGACCGGATCTACGGCAAGCTCGCCGAGCTGCAGATCGAGTACTTCGACACCGAGGACGAGGCGACCCGCCGCCTGTCCACGCGGCAACGCAAGGAGAAGAAGAAGGTCCAGACGGCCAAGAAGGCCATCCGCTCGAACATCAAGTACGACGACCCCGTCCGCATGTACCTGCGCGAGATGGGCAAGGTGCCCCTGCTGACGCGGCAGGGCGAGGTGAAGCTGGCGCGGCGCATGGAGGACGGCCGCCTGCGCGTGATCAAGGCCACGCTGCGCTCCCAGCACGCGGTGCGCGAGCTGCGGCACTGCGCCAACGCCCTGGTGGGGGAGGCCATGGCCCTCGATCGCGTGATCCAGCAGGACACCAGCACCTGGAGCACCGCGCACTCGGCCCGACGCGAGGGCAAGCGGGTCCTGCGCACCCTGGACCGCATCGAGCGCTGGCGGCAGGAGGTGGCGGAGCAGCGCGAGGAGCTGGCCACCTGCGACAACAGCACCCGCGTGGCCACGCTCACCCGCATGATCGGCGCCCGCGAGAAGAAGGTGCTGGAGGCCTTCCTGGACCTGAACCTGGCCCCGGAGATGATCCAGTCGCTGGCCAGCAAGGTGCAACTGGTCGATACCAAGGTCTGCGGGCTGGAGGATCGCATCGCCGAGGCCGAGTCCGCCGCCGGCCTGCCCTTCGGGGAGATGGCCGCCGCCCTGAAGGACCGCTCCCTGGACGCCGATCGCCGCGAGCGCATCCAGGAGAGCTACCGGCTCATCAAGACCTACCGCAAGAAGATCCAGGAGATCGAGCGCGAGGTGGGCTTCGGTCGCGAGGAGCTCGGGCTCCTGGCCGCCGAGATCACCACCGGCGAGGCCGAGGTGCACGCCGCCCAGCGCGAGATGATCGAGGCCAACGTGCGGCTGGTGATCTCCATCGCCAAGCGCTACACCAACCGTGGCCTGGAATTCCTGGATCTCATCCAGGAGGGCAACAGCGGGCTGATGCGCGCGGTGGAGAAGTTCGACTACCGCAAGGGCTACAAGTTCTCCACCTACGCCACCTGGTGGATCCGCCAGGCCATCACCCGGGCCATCGCCGACCAGGCCCGCACCATCCGCGTGCCGGTGCACATGATCGAGGCCATCAGCAAGGTCACCAAGACCAGCCGCCTGATGCTGCAGGAGCTGGGCCGCGATCCCACGCCCGAGGAGATCGCCGGGCGGCTGGAGATGCCCCTGGACAAGGTGCAGGCGGTGATGAAGGCGAGCATGGAGCCGGTGTCCATCGACCGCCCCCTGGGCGAGGACGAGGACTCCACGCTCAGCGACTTCATCCCCGACGACAACGCCCCCTCGCCGGCCCGCGAGGCGGTGCAGAGCATGCTCAAGGTGCAGATGCACAAGGTGCTCAGCACGCTCACGCGCCGGGAGGAGAAGGTGATCCGGCTGCGCTTCGGCCTGGGCGACGGCACGCCACGGACCCTGGAAGAGGTGGGCACCATCTTCAAGGTCACCCGCGAGCGCGTCCGTCAGATCGAGGCCAAGGCGCTGCGCAAGCTGCGTCACCCCAGCCGGTCCCGCAAGCTCAAGGGCTACGGGGAGATGATGTAGAAAAAACGCGCGCGGCGGTTGACCGTCCCGCGAGGGGGGGTTATCTTCCGCGTCCCGGATTTCGGGCCCATAGCTCAGTGGTCAGAGCGGCCGGCTCATAACCGGCTGGTCCCAGGTTCAAGTCCTGGTGGGCCCACCAGCCCGCCGGAGGCGGACCAGGGAGACCCGGAGCTGCGGGAAGCTCCGGAGCCCCGGAGCTCCGGATGCCCGGAGACGATCGATGGGCGATTAGCTCAGCTGGCTAGAGCGCTCGCCTCACACGCGAGAGGTCACTGGTTCGAGTCCAGTATCGCCCACCATCGCTTTCCGGCCGGTCCGGGATTCCGACGGCGGGGTCGCAGCCGCCGCCGGGAAGCAGGCCGACGAGTGAGGGAGATGGGGTGCCGCTGGCACCCTTTCTTCTTGCCGGGAGCTGTCGTCCCGCGAGGGACCGAGCCTCGCGCGGAGGGAGCACGTCGTGGATCAGCCCGTGGATCAGCCCATCGTCGTGACCCTCGGCCGGCTCCGCGATGCCGCCGACCTGTACCGCCAGCTCGCGGCCGCCACCCGCGACCACGAGCGGGGCGCCACCCGCGAGGCCGATCTCGCCGCCCTCGACGCCGAGTATCAGGACGACGCCCAGCGGCAGGACCTGGCCGCCGCCGCCCGCGACCGGGCCGGGGCCGACCTCGAGGCCACCCTGCGCGAGGTGGAGGAGCGGCTGCGCAAGCGCCGCGCCGCCCCCCGCCAGGACGCCGTCACCACCGCTCGCCTGTCCGAGGAGATCGCGGCGCTGCGGCAGCGCCGCGACCAGCTCGAGCAGCAGCTGCTGGACCTCTGGCAGGACCACGACCAGGCCGACCGCAGCGACGCCGCCGAGCACGCCGCCGTGGCCGCCGCGCGCGAGCGCATCGCCGCCGAGCGGGCCGAGCGCCGCCGCCGCCGCGAGCAGGCCGACCAGGCGGTGCCCGAGATCACCGGCGAGCTCGAGCATCTGCACCGGGGGTTGCCCCGCCGCATCTCCAGCCGTCTGCGCCAGCTCGCCCGGCGCCACGCCGATCCCATCGCCGACCTGGTCCAGGGCGCCTGCGGTTCCTGCGGCCAGAGCCTGACGCCGCAGGAAGCCGTGGACGCCGATCGCGAGGCCGCCCTGATCACCTGCGAGGGTTGCGGCCGCTACGTGGTGGCGCGCAGCAGCCGCCGGACCCGTGCCTGGGGAGAGCCCTGATCGTGAGCGAGAGCAAGAGCCCCGAGAACCTGCCCGAGCTGCTGCGCACCCTCGAGCGCAGCCAGGACCTGCGACCGCTGGCCCGCGAGTGCGGCCTGTCGGTGCGCGAGCTGCGCAAGCGCCTCGGTCGCTGGCGTCGCGAGCTGGCCAGCGCCCCGGCCGACCCCGCCACGCCGGTCGACCCGGCCACGCCGGTCGACCCCGCCACCCCGTCCGACCCGGCCACCCGGCCCACTCCGGCCGCTCCGTCCGCCCCGGCCGCCCGCAGGTCCTCGGCGAAGACGCGGTTCCCGGAGCTGCCGGCCGCCGCCGACCTGCCGGAGTGCCCGCTGCCCGGGGACGGCAGCCCGGTGCTCGAGATCTCCAGCGACGGCGCCAGCCGCGGCAACCCCGGTCCGGCGTCCATCGGCGTGGTCTTCCGCCAGAAGGACGGCCCGGATCTGTGCGAGCATGCCGAGGCCATCGGCCGCGCCACCAACAACCAGGCGGAGTACCGTGCGGTGCTGGCCGCGCTGGAGCACTGCGATCGCTGGGGCGTGGGCCGCGTCCACCTGCTGGTGGACAGCGAGCTGGTGGCCCGGCAGCTCACCGGCACCTACCGGGTCAAGAGCCAGGACCTGCTGCCGATCTACCAGCAGGTGATGCACCTGGCGCGGCGCCTGCGGGAGTTCCGGGTACGCCACGTGCCGCGGGCGCGCAACGCCCACGCCGATCACCTGGCCAACCGCGCGCTGGACCAGCCGGACCGCTGACGGAATACCCGATTTTTTTTGGGTGTGACAAGCGCTGTCCGGGGTTCTATCATGATTCCGAGGGAAGTCGGAGAGACGGCCGCGGGACGACTCCCTCGCGGGAGCCGTCTCGAGGAAATTCCGGGCTCCACAGGGCAGGGTGCCTGGTCAACAGCCAGGAGGAGCGATCCTAGGACAGTGCCACAGAAAACAAACCGCCTCGTCCGGCGCGACCTCGGGTCGCGGCGGATGCGGTAAGGGTGAAACGGTGAGGTAAGAGCTCACCGCGCTTCCGGTGACGGAAGTGGCAGGGTAAACCCCCCCGGAGCAAGACCAAATAGAGGAGGAGAGGTGGCCCGCCTCGCTCGACTCCCGGGTCGGTCGCACGAGGCCGTCGGCAACGGCGGTCCCAGATACATGGTCGTCACCCGTCGGCAGCCGCCGGCGCGGTAACAGAACCCGGATTACGACCGGCTTCCCTCGCCGGATCCACCGGCTCGCACGCGTGCATCCGCCGCGTGCGCATGCCCGTCACCAGCAGGGGAGCGACGCTTGCAGTACGAGATGCCCATGACACCCGACGCCGACGACGCGGAAGACGCCCCGCGGACGTCCGCGCGGTCGGCCTGCGACGCTCCCCCCACCGGCCAGCCTGGCTGGCTGAGCGGACGTCCCTGGCGCGTGGGGGAGGGGGCTTGCGAGGAGACCGTGGACCGCCTGCGGCGCGAGGTGCCGCTCATGGAGCCGGTCTCCGAGCGCCTGCTGCAGCTGCTCGCCTGCCGCGGCCTGACCAGCCGCACCGATCTGGAGAGCTTCTTCTACCCCTCGCTGGACCACCTGTCGGATCCCTTCCTGCTGGTGGAGATGGACAAGGCCGTCGCCCGGGTGCTGCGCGCCGCCCGCAAGGCGGAGATCGTGGCCGTGCACGGCGACTTCGACGTGGACGGCATCACCGGCTGCGCGGTGCTCGACCTGCTGCTGCGCGACCTGGAGGTGGACGGCAGCCGGCCCCGCGCCCTGCCGCCGTTCATCCCCGATCGCGCCCAGGACGGCTACGGCGTGGCCGCGCGCAAGGTGCGGGAGTGGGCGGCCGGCGGGGTCACCCTGCTGATCACCGTGGACACCGGCTCGGCCGCGCAGGCGGAGCTGGATCTGGCCCGCGAGCTGGGCATGGACGTGGTGGTGCTCGATCACCACATCTTCGAGGAACGGCCCTGCGCCGTGGCGCTGGTCAACCCGCGCCGGCCCGACGCCCGCTATCCCAATCCCGACCTCTGCGGCGTGGCGGTGGCCTTCAAACTGGCGCAGGCCATCGCCCAGGAGCGGCCCGAGGCGCTGCCCGGGGACTTCCTCACCGGCCTGACCGACCTGGTCTGCCTCGGCCTGGTGGCCGACCAGATGAGCCTGACCGGCGAGAACCGCGTGCTGGTGCGCAAGGGCCTGGCCCGGCTGGCCGACCGCCAGCACATCCGGCCGGGGCTGGCGGCGCTGCTGCGGATCAGCGGCCTGGATCGCGGCTTCCCGATCACCGCCTCGGACCTGGCCTACCAGGTGGCGCCGCGGCTGAACGCCTGCGGCCGCATCGGCCGGGTGATGGCCGCGCTCGAGCTGCTGCTCACCGACGATCCGCATGCCGCCGACCGCCTGGCCCAGGAGGCCGATCGCACCAATACCCGCCGCAAGCAGGCCGACCTCGCGCTCAAGGAGGAGGCCATCGACATGGCCCGCGGCTACGTCGATCGCGGCGATCCCGGCCTGGTCCTGCACTCGCACACCTGGCACAAGGGCGTCATCGGCATCGGCGCCGCGCGGCTGGTGGAGATGTACCAGCTGCCCACCATCCTGCTCGCCGAGGAGGGCGACGAGGCGCGCGGCTCGGCGCGCAGCGTGGCCACGGTGGACGTCAAGGCCGTGCTCGACCGCTGCGCCGGCTACCTGCTGCGCTATGGCGGCCACGCGCAGGCCGCG
Organism: uncultured Fibrobacteraceae bacterium; assembly: GCA_964637835.1. Classification (GTDB taxonomy): domain Bacteria; phylum Krumholzibacteriota; class Krumholzibacteriia; order LZORAL124-64-63; family LZORAL124-64-63; genus Glo-17. The sequence goes on along the minus strand of CAZWYF010000006.1, from coordinate 107,755 downwards.
GGCCTGACGCTGCGCCGCCGGGACATCCCGGCCTTCCGCGAGGCGTTCCTCGCCGCGCTGCGGCGCGAGCCGGACCAGGGACCGGTGCCGGTGGCCTACGACCTGGACCTGCCCCTGGCCGACCTCGCCGCCCAGGACGTGGCCGCCCTGGTGGCCGAGCTGGACAAGATGGAGCCCTTCGGCTCGGGCAATCCCCGGCCGGTGTTCCGCTGCACCGACCTGCGCCTGAAGCAGGTGCCGGCGGTGATGGGCGGCGGGGCCCACCTGCGCTTCGCCTTCCGCTGCCCGGGCGGCGGTCGCCGCGACGGCACGCCGGCGTTGACGCGCGAGTTCGTGGCCTTCGGCGCGGGGGAGGCCTGGCGCCGGGAATCGGCGCGGCTGCTGGAGTCGGGGGTCGACCCGCTGGCCTGCCGCTGGGAGGTGCTGTTCCAGGTGGGTCGTTCCAACTTCCGACCGCGCGGGGGGACCTATGATCCGGTCCAGCAGCTGCTGGTGGACATCCGCCCCGTGATCGCGCCGTGAACGCCCGGGCCGGCGGCGACCTCCGCGAGCGCCTGGAGGTCATGATCAGCCGCGTGGCCGCCTACAATCCCGGCAGCCACGGCGAGCGCCTGCGCGCGGCCTACGACCTCGCCGAGAGCGCCCACGCGCCGCAGTCGCGCCGCAGCGGCGAGCCCTACGTCTCCCACGTCCTGGCGGTCACCGAGATCCTCACCGAGCTGCGTCTGGACGACGACACCCTGGTGGCCGCCCTGCTGCACGACGTGGTGGAGGACACGCCGGTGGAGCTGGCGGAGATCTCCAGCCAGTTCGGCGAGGACGTCGCCCACATGGTGGACGGGGTCACCAAGATCACCAGCCTGGGCGTGGCCAATCCCGAGGCGCGCAAGGCGGAGACCTACCGCAAGCTGGTGCTCTCCACGGCCCAGGATCCCCGCACGGTGATCATCAAGCTGGCCGACCGCCTGCACAACATGCGCACCATCGAGCACATGAGCGGCGTGCGGCAGCGGGACATCGCCCAGGAGACGCTGGATGTCTACGCGCCGCTGGCCCATCGCTTCGGCATCGCGCGCGTGAAGTGGGAGCTGGAGGACCGGGCGTTCAAGATCCTGCAGCCCGAGCGCTACTTCGCCATCGAGTCGGGCATCAAGCAGACCCGGCGCGAGCGCGAGGCGGTGATCGAGGAGCTGAGCGCGCCGCTGGAGAAGGCGCTGCAGGAGACCGGTCTGCGCTGCGAGGTCTCCGGTCGTCCCAAGCACTTCTTCTCCATCCATCGCAAGATGCTCGAGCAGGACATCGGCATCGAGCGCATGTTCGACCTGCTCGCCCTGCGCGTGATCGTCGAGACCAAGGCCGACTGCTACCACGCCCTGGGCATCATCCACAGCCTGTTCCCGCCGCTCACCGACCGCATCAAGGACTACATCGCCAAGCCCAAGCCCAACATGTACCAGTCGCTGCACACGACGGTGGAGCTGCCGGGCGGCAAGTACATCGAGGTGCAGATCCGCACCTTCGAGATGCACGAGCGCAGCGAGCTGGGCATCGCCGCGCACTGGCGGTACAAGGAGCACTCGGCCGAGCACACGGACTTCTCCGATCTGGTCAAGCTGCTGCGGCAGATCCAGGAGTGGCAGCAGGACGAGGACGATCCGCGGGACTTCATGGAGACCCTGCGCATCGACTTCTTCCAGGACGAGGTGTTCGTCTTCAGCCCTGCCGGCGACGTCTTCCAGCTGCCCGTCGGCTCGACGCCCCTGGACTTCGCCTTCGCCGTGCACAGCGAGGTGGGCCTGCACTGCGTGGGCGCCAAGGTCAACGGGCGCATCGTGAGCCTGCGCACGCCCCTGGAGAACCGCGACGCGGTGGAGATCCTCACCAGCAAGGCGGCGCGGCCGTCCACCAGCTGGCTGGAGATCGTCAAGACCGGCCGCGCCAAGCACCACATCCGGCGCTGGATCAAGAACACCCAGCTGCAGGAGAGCGTGCGGCTGGGCAAGGAGATCCTCGAGCGCGAGCTCCAGCGCCGGAAGCTGCGGCTGAACCTCGATCGGGAGGTGGCCGACCTCGCCGCGGACATGGGCTACAGCGAGGCGGAGAAGCTGCTGGCCGCCGTGGGCCGTGGCGAGCTGTCGTGGCAGCGGGTGATCCAGCGCCTGGAGCCGCCCGAGCGCTCCCTGCCCGACCGGGTGATCGACAAGGGGCGCGACCTCTACGACACCATCCTGCGGCGACGTGCGGGCGGCGTGCGGGTGGCCGGCGAGTCCAACCTCATGGTGAGCTTCGCCCGCTGCTGCAACCCCATCCCAGGCGACGAGATCACCGGCGTCATCACCCGCGGCCGGGGCGTCACCGTGCACCGCGTCGGCTGCACCAACCTGCGCGACCCGCAGCTGGCCGATCGCCTCATCGAGGTGACCTGGGATGCCGCGCCCGAGCAGGTCTTCCTGGTCAAGCTCATCATCCAGGCCGGCGACCGGCCCAGCCTGCTGGCCGACGTCAGCCAGGTGATCGGCGAGCTGAAGGTCAACATCCAGAGCGGCGAGTTCAGCGGCGAGGCCGGTCTGGCGCGGGCCACCCTGGTGGTGGAGGTGCACAACCTGATCGACCTGCAGAAGATCCTCAAGGCGGTGCGCCGGATCCCCGGGGTCGAGCGCATCGACCGCTACCAGGTGGGCTGAACGCCCCAGGGAAGGAGCCCCATGCGATGCGTGATCCAGCGCTCGGGCCCGGCCCGGGTGGTGATCGACGGGCAGACGGCCGGCGCCATCGAGCGCGGCCTGGTGGTGCTGGCGGCCATGGCCCCGGGCGACACCGAGCGCGAGCTGGCCTGGATGGCCCGCAAGCTGCCCGATCTGCGCCTCTTCGAGGACGCCGACGGCAAGATGAACCTCAGCCTGCGCGAGGTCGGCGGTGGCATCCTGCTGATCAGCCAGTTCACGCTCTACGGCGATTGCCGCAAGGGGAACCGGCCGAGCTTCGTGGGCTCGGCGCCGCCGGAACGGGCGCGGGAGCTGTACCATCGCTTCGGCGGGCTGCTCCGGGAGCAGTGGCCGGAGGTGGCGGAGGGGCGTTTCGCCGCCATGATGGACGTCTCGCTGACCAACCAGGGGCCGGTCACCCTGGTGATCGATCGCGAGGCGCCGCCGGCGGAGGGGTCGTCATGACCGTCAGCCCGTTCGTGCCCTGGCCGCGGGGGGAGGTGCTCATCCTCGCCAGCCGCTCGCCCCGCCGGGCGGAACTCCTGCGCACCGCCGGCCTTCCCTTCGAGCAGCGACCGGCCGGCGACGTCGAGGCCGAGCACGCCGCGCGGCTGGCGGCGCTGCATGCCGATCCCGACCGCTACAGCGAGGAGCTGGCCCGTCTGAAGGCCGAGGCGGTGGGCGAACTGGCGCCGGGCCGGCTGGTCCTGGGCGCCGACACCATCGTGGTCCTCGACGGCGAGGTGCTGGAGAAGCCGCGCGACGTGGCCGAGGCGCGCGCCATGCTGGGGCGGCTGTCGGGGCGGCGGCACACGGTGATCTCGGCCATCGCGCTGCGTGGCGGGCCGCATCGCCGGTGGCTGGGACACGAGCGCACCGGGGTGGAGTTCCTGCCGGTGGGCGCGGACGCCATCGCCCGTTACGTGGCCTCCGGCGAGCCCATGGACAAGGCCGGGGCCTACGGCATCCAGGGACTCGGCGCGCTCATGGTGCGCGGGGTCCGCGGCTGCTACTTCAACGTCATGGGCCTGCCGCTGGCCTTGCTCGGCCAGGCGCTGCGGGAGGTCCTCGGACCGCCGGAGGAGACCTCATGAGCCACGCGCGCCTGCCCTTCCCGTTCCCGGTGGTGGAGTGGACCGACCAGGCCGTGCGCCTGATCGACCAGACCCGCCTGCCCGGCGAGCTGGTCTTCCGCGACTGCGCCGACATCCCGCAGCTGGCCGCGGCCATCCGTGCGCTGGCCGTGCGCGGGGCGCCGGCCATCGGCATCGCCGCCGGCTACGGTCTGGCGCTGGGCTGGCGGCTGGGCCGGCAGGCGGGCGAATCGCGCGAGCAGCTGGGCGCGCGGCTCGACCGCGACCACGACGCCCTGGCGGCCACCCGACCCACGGCCGTGAATCTCTTCTGGGCCCTGCGCCGGGTGCGCGCGGCGGGGCAGGCGGCCCTGGCCGGCGGGGCGGATACCGTGTCGGTGGGCGAGGTGCTGCTGGGCGAGGCCCGGGCCATCCACGCCGAGGACGTGGCCATGGGCCGCCAGCTGGGCCGGGCGGGACAGGCGCTGCTGCCATCCCGCGGCGCGGTGCTCACCCACTGCAATGCCGGCGCCCTGGCCACCGGCGGCTACGGCACCGCCCTGGGCGTGGTCTACGCCGCCCGGGAGGCGGGCAAGGAGATCGCCGTCTACGCGGACGAGACTCGCCCCCTGCTGCAGGGCGCCCGGCTGACGGCCTGGGAGCTGCAGAACCAGGGCGTGCCGGTCACCGTGCTGCCGGACAGCGCGGCGGCCACGCTCCTGCGCGAGGGGCGGGTGGACGCGGTGATCACCGGCGCCGACCGCATCGCCGCCAACGGCGACGCGGCCAACAAGATCGGCACCTATCCCCTGGCCGTGCTGGCCCGGCGGCACGGGGTGCCGTTCTACGTGGCCGCGCCCAGCTCGACCATCGATCCGCAGACCGCCAGCGGCGAGGCCATTGCCATCGAGCAGCGCGACCCGGACGAGGTCCACGGCCACGGCCGCGAGCGCTTCACGCCCCGGGGCGTGGCGGCGTTCAACCCGGCCTTCGACGTGACCCCCGCCGAGCTCATCGACGCCATCGTCACCGAGCAGGGGATCATGCGACCGCCGTACGCCATTCTTGACACCCTGGCGCGGGAATGCTAGATTTCTTGCCCCCGAGTCGAGAGCGAGGCAGGCGGGTGCCGCTCAGGCGGCATTTTTGCTTGTCACCGAACGAGTTACGGTATCGACGCTGCGAAAGGCCGGCGCCGCGCCAGGGTGTGCTGCGGCCGGCTCGTGGCCGTGTCCGCCGGAGTTGTGGATCTGGCGGGCCGTTCCGGAGGCCAACGTGAAGACCTATTCGATGAAGCAGGCGGAGATCGCCAAGGACTGGCTGGTGGTGGACGCCACGGACATCCCGCTCGGCCGTCTGGCGACCCGCATCGCCACCTTCCTGCGTGGCAAGCACAAGCCCACGTTCCAGCCCAATCTCGACATGGGCGACAACGTGATCGTGATCAACGCGCACAAGGTGAAGCTCACCGGCCAGAAGCTGGACAAGAAGATCTACCTCCGTTACACGGGGTGGATGGGCGGCCAGAAGGCCACGCCCATGCGCACCATGATGGAGAAGCATCCCGATCGCGTGGTGACCAAGGCCGTCTGGGGCATGATGCCCAAGACGCGCCTCGGCCGCCGGCAGATGACCCACCTGCGCGTCTATGCCGGGGCGGAGCACCCGCATCACGCCCAGCAGCCCCAGACCGTCGAGCTCGGAGGTTGAGAGTTTTGGAGGAGAGGTATTACGCCACCGGCCGCCGCAAGACCTCGGTCGCGCGGGTCTGGCTGACCCAGGGCAATGGCAAGGTGACCGTCAACCGCCGCGAGGTGAAGGACTACTTCAGCGAGATGCAGATCCTGCATGCGCTGCAGCCCCTGCGCAGCCTCGGCGTCGGGACGGATTTCGACATCTGGTGCACCGTCAAGGGCGGGGGCATCAGTGGTCAGGCCGGCGCGCTGCGCCATGGCCTGGCCCGGGCGCTCGTGGTGGCCAACGACGAGTTCCGCAAGCCGCTCCGCAAGGGCGGCTTCCTGACGCGGGATTCGCGCATGGTCGAGCGCAAGAAGTACGGTCAGCCCGGCGCGCGGAAGCGTTTCCAGTTCTCCAAGCGCTAGCGGCGACCGATCACGCACCCGGTGCGAGGCGCGGGACAGGTGGCGCTCAGGCGTTCATCCCGCGCCGTCGACCATCGGGGAGGACCAACCTGAACCAGGAGTGAACCGTCATGGCCAACGTCGGACTGCGCGACCTGCTCGAGGCAGGCGTCCACTTCGGGCACCAGACCCGCAAGTGGAACCCCAAGATGAAGCCGTACATCTTCATCGCTCGCGGCGGCATCTACATCATCGATCTGCAGAAGACCCTGCGGCAGCTCAACCGGGCCACCGATTTCCTGCGCGAGGTCGCCTCCCGTGGCGGCACGGTGCTCTTCATCGGCACCAAGAAGCAGGCCAAGATCGCCATCCGCGAGGCGGCCCAGAAGTGCAGCATGCCCTACGTGACCGAGCGCTGGCTCGGCGGCATGCTCACCAACTGGCAGACCATCTCCCAGCGGGTCCAGAAGATGGAGGACTTCGAGGCGATGATGCGCGACGGGCGCCTGGAGAAGCTCTCGAAGAAGGAGCAGCTCGAGGCCAACCGCTCGTACGAGAAGCTGCACCGGAACCTCGGCGGCATCCGCACCATGAAGAAGGTGCCGGACGCGGTCTTCGTGGTCGATACCGCGGAGGAGGAGACCGCCGTCCGCGAGGCCAACAAGCTGAACATCCCCGTCATCGGCATCGTCGACACCAATGCCGACCCCAACCTCATCAAGTTCCCCATCCCCGGGAACGACGACGCCATCCGCAGCATCAACCTGTTCGCCCGCGTGATGGCCCAGGCCATCGAGGACGGCAAGCAGGCCCGCGCCGAGGGTCGCGACCAGGTCGACATGGCCGCCGCCGCGCCTGCCGAGCCCCGGGCCACCGCCTCGCTCGAGGGCGACGCCAGCAAGGTCGCCGCCCCCGCCGCCCCCGCCCCCGCCAGGCCCGCCCCCGCCGCCGGCGCGGAGCAGGCCGCGGAGAAGCCCGCGGAGAAGCCCGCGGAGAAGCCCGCAGAGGACAAGGCCGCGGAGGACAAGGCCGCGGAGAGCAAGGCCGCGGACACCAGGCCCGAGGCCTAACCGGAATCAGGGAGAGACGACGGACATGGAAATCAACGCCAAGATGGTCAAGGAGCTCCGCGACGCCACCAACGCGGGCATGATGGACTGCAAGCGCGCCCTGCAGGAGTGCGGCGGCGATCTGGAGCAGGCCAGGGACTACCTCCGGAAGAAGGGCATCGCCAAGGCCGAGAAGAAGGCCGACCGCGCCACCGCCGAGGGCCTGGTGGGCTCCTACATCCACATGGGCGGCAAGGTGGGCGTGCTGGTCGAGGTGGCCTGCGAGACCGATTTCGTGGCCCGCACCGACGACTTCAAGGAGCTGGTGCACAACCTGGCCATGCACATCGCCGCGGCCAGCCCCGTCGCCGTCACGCGCGAGGAGGTGGATCCCACCCTCATCGAGAAGGAGAAGGAGATCTACGCCGCCCAGATGCGCGAGGAGGGCAAGCCCGAGCAGATGATCGCGAAGATCGTCGAGGGCAAGGTCGGCAAGTACTACTCCGAGGTGGTCCTGCTGGAGCAGAAGTACGTCAAGGATCCCGACGTGACCATCGAGGACTACCTCAAGTCCGTGATCGGCAAGCTGGGCGAGAACATGCAGGTCAAGCGCTTCGCCCGCTTCGCCATCGGCGAATGAGTCGATGTTGCCGTACTCACGGGTGCTCCTGAAGCTCAGCGGCGAGGCCCTCGCCGACGAGCAGGAGCAGTTCTCGCATCGCAAGCTGTCCGGCCTGGCGCAGGTTCTGCACCAGGCCGTGCAGCGTGGGGTCCAGGTGGGCGTGGTCTGCGGCGCGGGCAACATCTTCCGCGCCCGCCAGGCCAACCTGGGCGTCATGGGTCGGGTCACCGCCGACCACGTGGGCATGCTGGCGACGACCATGAACGCCGCCGTCCTGCGGGACTACCTGCGCGCCGAGGGCCAGCGCGCGGTGGTCTTCGCGCCGCGGGAGCAGCACCCGCTGGCCCGACCCTTCGCCCGCGACCGGGCGCTGGATCTGATCAAGGACCGCACCGTGCTCATCTTCGCTGGCGGCACCGGCAACCCCTATTTCACCACCGATTCGGCGGCGGCGCTCAGGGCCCTGGAGATCTCCGCCGACGGCCTGCTCAAGGGCACCCAGGTGGATGGGGTTTACGACCGCGACCCGCACCGGTATCCTGAGGCGAGACGGTTTGCGCACCTGACGTACGACGAGGTGCTCGCGCGCAAGCTGCGCGTCATGGACCTGACCGCCATCACGCTCTGCGCCGAGGGCAACCTCGCCGTGACGGTCTTCGACATCTCCGACCCGGAGAACCTGCTCCGGATCCTGGACGGCGAGAGCCTCGGGACCCGGATCACAAAGGAGCCGCCGCAATGAGCAAGGACGTCCTGGAGAACACCGAACTGGAGATGGCCGAGGCCGTCGACGCGGTCAAGCGCCGCCTGAACAAGCTGCGCACGGGCAAGGCGTCGCCCGCGCTGCTGGACGGGGTCATGGTGGACTATTACGGCGCGCCCACGCCGCTGAAGCAGCTGGCGACGGTGGCCGCGCCCGAGGGCCGGCTGCTGACCGTCAAGCCCTTCGACCGCGGCTCCATCGGGGCCATCGAGAAGTCCATCCAGGCCGGCAACCTCGGCCTCAACCCGTCCAACGACGGCATGATGATCCGCATCCAGATCCCCGAGCTCACCGAGGAGCGTCGCCGCGAGTTCACCAAGCTGGCCCGCGAGATCGGCGAGGACGGCAAGGTGGCCGCCCGCCGCGCCCGCCAGGACGGCAACGACGTGCTGAAGAAGGAGCTCAAGGACAGCGAGATCACCGAGGACGAGCATCACGCCGAGCGGGAGCAGATCCAGGAGCTCACCGACCGCTTCTGCGCCGAGATCGACCAGGTGGTCAAGGCCAAGGAAGCGGAGATCATGGAGATCTAGCATGGTGGCCGGCGACCGCTACCGCGAACTCGACGACGAGCGACTCGCGTCCGAGCTGGTCGCCCGCGGTGGACTGCCTCGCCACGTGGCCATCATCATGGACGGCAACGGCCGCTGGGCGCGGCGCCGGCACCTGCCGCGCGCGGCGGGCCACCGCGCCGGCCGCCACTCGGTGCGCGCCGCGGTCCGCGTCTGCTCGCGGCTGGGCATCGAGGTCCTCACCCTCTACACGTTCAGCCAGGAGAACTTCCGGCGTCCCGAGCCGGAGGTGCGGGCGCTGTGGTCGTTCCTGGAGGAGGCGCTGGTGGCGGAGTGCGACGAGCTCCGCGAACGCGGGGTCCGGCTGCTGGTCTCCGGCGACGTGGAGCAGCTGCCGGGGCGGGCGCAGGAGGCCCTGGACACCGCCGTCACCCGTCTGGCGGACGGCGACGGGCTGACGCTGAACCTGGCGCTGGCCTACGGGGGCCGCCAGGAGATCGTGCGGGCGGCGCGGCGTCTGGCCGAGCGCGTGGCCGCCGGCGAGCTCGCGCCCGCGGCCATCGACGAGGACGCCCTGCGCGGCGAGCTCTACCATCCCGAGGTGCCCGATCCCGACCTGGTGATCCGCACCAGCGGCGAGTGCCGGCTGAGCAACTTCCTGGTCTGGCAGTCCGCCTACGCCGAGCTGCTCATCTCGCCGGTCCTGTGGCCGGACTTCCGCGAACGGCACCTGCTGCTGGCCATGGACGAGTACCTCTGCCGCGACCGCCGCTTCGGGGGCGTCCACGCCGCCGCGGCCACCGATGATGCCGCCGCCGCCCCCTCGGTCCTCGACCCCGCTCGCTGGAAGCGCCTGCTGAGGAATCGATCGTGACCGGGGCGCGGCCGCCGTTGCTGCGCCGGTTCCTGCAGGCGGGCATCGTGCCGAGGCTGGTGGCCATCCTGGTGGGCGTGCCCTGCCTGTACGTGATCACCGACCGTGGCGGCCTCTTCTTCCTGCTCCTGGTGGACCTGATCATCCTGCTCGGCCTGACCGAGTTCTTCCACTTCATGCAGGCCAAGGGATTCCGCCCGTCGCGCCTGCTGGGCTACGCGGCGGCCGTGGCGGTGACCCTGCACGTGTTCCACGGCGGGCCCGCGCTGACCCTGATCGTCACCGCCATCCTGGTGCTGATCATGATCCGGGAGGTCTTCCGGCCCCACGTGGAGGAGGCCCTGACCAACATCGCGGTCACCATCCTCGGGGTGATGTACGTGGGCTGGCTGGGCAGCCACTTCGTCCTGCTGCGCGAGCTGCCATCCAGTCGCGGACTGGACGACGCGCTCGGCGCGGAGCTGGTCTTCTTCGCCGCGCTGATGATCTGGGCCTGCGACACGGCGGCCTACGTGGTGGGCATCCTGATCGGCGGCCGCAAGCTCATCCCGCACGTCAGCCCCAGCAAGACCTGGTCGGGAGCCATCGGCGGCGTGGCTGGCGGCGTCCTGGCCGGCTGGCTCGGCGCCCTCACCTTCCTGGAGGTGGTCACGCCCCTGGCCGGGGCGCTGCTGGGCCTGGCCAGCGCCGTGCTCGGGCAGCTGGGCGACCTGGTCGAGTCGCTGCTCAAGCGCGACGCCGGGCTCAAGGACTCCGCCCGGCTGATCCCCGGCCACGGCGGCATCCTCGACCGCGTGGACTCCCTCCTGTTCACCGTGCCCATGCTCTACTACTGGTTCCGTTTCGTGGGGTTGTGATGGCGCTCTATCCCTTCGCTCCGCCCCGGCGGCTGCCCGAGCCGCTCTCCCTGGCCGTCCTGGGCGCCACCGGCAGCATCGGTGTGCAGACCCTGGACCTGGTCCGGCACTTCCCCGACCGGCTGCAGCTCGCCTCGGTGGCCGTCCACCGCCGCTGGGAAGACCTCGCCCGCGCCCTCGCGGACCTGCCCGGGCCCCCGCCGCTGGTGACCGTGAGCCATCCCGCCGCCCGCGACGCCGCCGCCCGCGCCGGGGTCTTCGGCGACCGGCTCCTGCCCGACGCCGATGCCGCCGCCCTGGCCGCCATGCCCGAGGCGGGCGCGGTGGTGGTCAACGGGGTGGTCGGGGCCGCGGGGCTGGCGCCCACCCTGGCGGCCGCCGGCCGCGGGGTGCGCATCGCCCTGGCCAACAAGGAGTCGCTGGTGGTGGGCGGACCGCTGGTGCAGGCGGCGGTGGCCGCCAGCGGCGCGGAGCTGCTGCCGGTGGACTCGGAACACTCGGCCCTGGCCCAGGGCCTGCGCGGGCACGCGCGGGAGGACCTCGCCCGGCTCATCCTCACCGCCTCGGGCGGGCCGTTCCGCACCACGCCGGCGGCCGAGCTGGCGCACGTCACCCGCGAGCAGGTGCTGAACCACCCCACCTGGGACATGGGACCGAAGATCACCGTGGACTCCGCCACGCTCATGAACAAGGGCCTGGAGGTGATCGAGGCCCACGTCCTCTTCGGCGTGCCCTACGCGCAGATCGACGTGGTGGTCCATCCCGGGTCCTGGGTGCACTCGCTGGTGGAGCTGCGCGACGGTGCGGTCCTGGCGCAGCTGGGAACTCCGGACATGCGGCTGCCTTTACTCTACGCCATCACCGGGGAGCAGCGCTGGCCCCTGCCCGGCGAGCGCCTCGATCTGCTGGCGATCGGCTCCCTGCAGTTCGAGGCACCGGACACCGTGCGCTTCCCCTGCCTGCGGCTGGCCCGCGAGGCGGGCGAGGCCGGCGGCACGGCTCCCGTGACCCTCAACGCGGCCAACGAGGTGGCCGTGGCCGCCCTGCTGGCGGGGCGACTCCGGTATGTCGAGATTGCCGACCTGATCGCGGCGGTCCTGGCGCGGCGCCCGGCGGCGCCGCTGTCCGATCTGCAGACCGCACTGCTGGCCGACCGCGAGGCGCGGCGGCTGGCCTCCGAGATCCTCGACCGCCCTGGCGGCATCACTCGCACCCGAGGTGACCATTGAACGGCGACCTGCTCATCACGATCCTGGCGAGCATCTTCACCCTGGGCCTGGTGGTCATCGTCCACGAGCTGGGGCATTTCCTCGTCTGCAAGATCTTCGGCGTCTACGTCAAGACCTTCTCCGTGGGCATGGGGCCCAAGGTCCTGGCCCGGCGCTTCGGCGAGACCGAGTACGCCCTGTCGCTCATCCCCTTCGGCGGTTACGTGAAGATGGCCGGCGAGGGCATGATGGAGGAGATCCAGGACACCGGCACCCTGGAGCAGCGCAAGTATCCCCTGGGGACGGAGGCCGGCAACCAGGAGCGCGCCGATGCCGACGCCGACATCCCCCCCGAGCGCCAGTTCCTCAACAAGCCCGCCTGGCAGCGGCTGCTGGTGTTCATCGCCGGCCCGCTGTTCAACCTGGTGCTGGCCTACATCATCTACACCGCGCTCTTCCTGCACCAGGGCATGCCCCTCAATCCGGTCACCGAGATCGGCGCCGTCGGGCCGAACACGCCGGCCGCGGCGGCCGGCCTGCAGCCTGGCGACGTGGTGCTCGCCGTGGAGGGCGAGCCGGTGGACGACTGGTTCGCCATGCTCGACCGCGTGGGCGAGGCGGCCGGGCTGGCCGCGGGGTCGGAGGCCGCCGGTCCGGTGACGGTGACCGTGGCGCGGGGCGGGCAGGAGCGCAACCTGCAGGTGCAGCTGGAGAGATCGCCGGCCAGCGGCCGCTGGGAGCTGGGGGCCGATCCCCATGACAACCTGGTGGGCCGCGTCCAGCGCAGCGGCCCGGCCGCCCAGCTCGGCCTGCAGCGTGGCGATCGGATCGTGGCCCTGGGCGACCAGGAGGTGCGCTCGCACCGGCAGGTGCTGGAGATCATCGAGCGTTCCGCGGACACTCCCCTGGCCATCGCCTGGGAACGCGACGGCCAGCGGCTGACCGGCATGGTGACCCCGGAGGCCTACGAGATCCTGCCCGATTCCACCGTCGGCCGCATCCACTACGAGAAGTTCGCCACCAGCCGGTCGCTGAACCTGGGCGAGGCCCTGGTGCTCGGCCATCAGCAGACCTGGTTCACCACCAGCCAGACCGCGCGCGAGCTGTGGCGCTGGGTGCGCGAGCGCATGGGCCTCGAATCGGTGGGCGGTCCCATCCGCATCGCCCAGGTGGCCGGCGAGATGGCACGCTGGGGCTTCGACAAGCTACTGTTCTTCATCGCCTTCTTCTCGGTGAACCTCTTCCTGCTGAACATGCTGCCCATCCCCGTCCTCGACGGCGGCCACGTCCTGTTCCTCGTGTTCGAGGTCCTGCGCGGCAAGCCGGTGGACGAGCGCATCCAGGGCATCGCCACCCAGGTGGGGCTGATCATCCTGCTGCTGTTCATGACGGTGGTCCTGGTGCAGGATGGGGTCCGGGCCTTCACCAGCTGAGGCGCCCGCCGGCATGGGCGTCGGGATGGGCGTCCAGGGCGGTGGATCAGGAAGACGGCGCCGGCACGGGCAGCGGCGCGTCCAGGCGGTCCGGTCGCGGGGCGTGCACCAGGGAGTCCGACTCGGCCGCGAGCAACCGCTGCAGCAGGTCCTGCACGGCGGCGGCGCGAGCCGGTCGGGTGGGCATGTCGTCGCGGGCGACGGCGGCCGCCGAATCGCCCCACGCGGCCCGCAACGAGTCGAGGAGCCCCGCGCCGGTGGCCGGGTCCGCCAGCGCCACCGCCCGGGCGCGCTCGAGCACCAGGTAGCGGGTGACGAAGCGGCGCTCGGCCTTCGTGAGGTCCTCCACCTGCAGCGGCCCACGCTCGCGAGCGCAGCCGGCGGCGAGCAGGAGCGTCAGGATGGCGAGCAGCATGGCGAGCAGGACGGCGGTCGGGATCGGGCGCATGGGCATCGGGTTGGCCTCCTGAGGGCATAGGTACAGACCCCAGCGGTGAGCGGCAACGGAAAATTGGCACGAGCGGCGAACGAGCAAGGACGACGAGCGTCGGGCCGCCGGGATCGGGCGCGGCCGGCGGCGTGGTCGTCGGCCCGTTCGCTGGTGGGCGTTCTGGTGGCGAGCCTGTCGCTCGCGGCCGGCCTCGCCGTGGCCGACGACGAGCTGGATTACGGCCTCGAGCAGACCCGCCTCGCCCGCATCGAGATCCGCGGCAACGAGACCTTCGACGACGGCGACCTGGCCCGCGTCCTGCGCCTGGACGGTCGCAGCTGGCGCCACCCGCTGGCCATCCCCCGCTACCGGCCCGACCTCATCGACACCCAGCTCCGCCAGCTCCGTGGGTGGTATCGTCAACGAGGCTTCCACGACGTGGCCGTGCGCCTCGACTCGGTCCGCACGGAGCCCGAGCTGGGCGACATCCTCTACCTCTCGGTCCAGGAGGGGCCCCGCACCTTCATCGACCAGGTGGAGATCCGCGGCGCCGGCCCGCTGCCCGTCCGTGACCTGCGGCGCGCGCTGACGCTCACCGAGGGCGACCCCGCCCCCGCCGCTCTCAACAGCCTGGGCGGTGAGATCTTCCGCATGCGCCGCCTCTACTGGGAGCGGGGATACCTGCAGGTGGAGATCGTCCCCGGCCTGCGCATCGCCGAGACCGTGGAGCCGGACCGGCGCTCGGCGGTGATCGCCTACCAGGTGACCCCCGGGACGCGTTACACCGTGGCGGCGGTGCGCATCGAGGGCAACACGTCCACGCGGCGCGACCTGATCGCCCGCGAGATCCGCCTCGAACCCGGCGAGGAATTCCTCTGGAACGAGGTGGAGCTGTCGCGGCGCCGCCTCCTGCAGACGGCGCTGTTCCGCGACGTGAGCCTGACCGCCGCCGCCTGGGACACGGCCGCCAGCACGGCGGAGCTGCACGTGCGCGTCACCGAGCGCAAGCCCGCCTTCTACGAGCTGGGCGTGGGCTTCGGCAGCCGCGAGCGCATCCGCGCCCAGGTGGCCTGGGGCCACAACAACCTCCGGGGCAGCGGCCGGCGCCTGCAGCTGCGGCTACGCGGCTACTGGAACGTGGAGGAGATCATCGGCGACTCGCGGGCCTTCGCCGACGGCGATCTCAACTACCGCGCCGACGTGCTCTACACCAACCCGCATCTGCTCGGCCGCGACTATCCGCTGGACATCAACGTCTTCGGCAAGCGCGAGACCCGCGGCGAGTCCGGCCTGATCCAGAACACCCTGGGCTTCCTGGTGGGCACCGAGCGCCAGGACGATCTGCACTGGACCAACCGCCTCGATTTCCGCCTGCGCGTGGTGGATCCCGAGGTGCATCCCCTGGCCCCGGCGGGCCTGCGCGAGGACTTCGAGCGCGCGGGCGTCACCAGCGCGCAGACCCGCTCGCTCATCCACTCCCTCTTCTACGAGGGCCGCGACGACGTCTTCAATCCCCAGCGCGGTCACTACTTCAACAGCCAGGTCGAGCTGGCGGGCGGCCTCATGGGCGGCGACAACAGCTTCCTGAGGTGGAGCGGCGCCGTGCAGCGCTACCATCCGCTGCTGGGCGGCACCCTGGCCCTGCGCCTGCGCGTGGGTGCGGTCCGTCCCTATGGCCAGTCGCGCGAGCTGGGCGCCGACGGCGTCCCCTACGACGACCGCTTCTTCGCCGGCGGCTCCTACAGCGTCCGCGGCTACCGGGACAACAGCCTGGGCCCGCAGATCACCGACCCCGCCGAGCAGGCGGAGATCGGCTGGGGTTCGGACGTCCCCCTGCCGGACGACCCCGCCCGGGGCGGCAACTACCAGCTGATCTCCAACCTGGAGTGGCGCTTCCCGCTGCCGCTGCTCTCGCGCTGGAACCTCAGCAGCGTCCTGTTCCTCGATGGCGGCAACGTCTGGGAGGACCTCGATCAGATCCGGTGGCGCGCCTTCCGGTTGCGGTCCTACGCCGGGGATCCGGAAGATCCCACCAGCACCAGGATCTGGGATTATCGTTACAGCGTGGGCACCGGCCTGCGCCTGGACACGCCGTTCGGACCTTTCCGGCTCGACGTGGGTTTCCCCCTGAAGCGGGCCCGCTACCAGAGCCTCGACCAGACCGTCACCGACGACGCGTGGCGGACGCACTTCTCGCTGGGACACGTCTTCTGACCATGGTTCGCCGCCGCCGCATCCGCTGGCCCGTCCTCGTGGCCGCCCTCCTGCTGGGGGGCGGCGCGGTGGCGCTGCTGCTCAATCCGGAGCTGCTGGCTCCCTTCGCCACGCGGCTGGTCAACCGGCACCTCGCCGCCAGCGTGGACGGCACCCTGCGCGTGGGCGCCTACGACGTGCGCCCGTTCGCGGGCGTGGACCTGCGCGACGTCACCCTCACCCTGCCCGGCGAGCGGGGCGGCCTGACGCTGGTGGCCGTCGATACCCTGGAGCTGGACTTCCGGCTCCGCGAGGTGATCGGCCGCACCGTGCGCCTGCGCCGCCTGGCGGCGCGGGGTGTGGAGATCTACCACAACCAGGATCCTCCTGCCGACGACGACGCGGACGCGGGCTGGATCAGCGAGACCGCACCGCGCCTGGTGGTCGATGCGGCCTCGGTCAGCGGCGCCCGCATCGAGATCTCTGGCCACGACGGCAAGCTCCAGGAGCGCATCACCGGCCTGAGCTGGCGGGGCGATCTGCGGGCGGCCGATCGGACGGCGCGGGTGGTCACCCGGCACGCCGCCCTGGACTGGGAGACCCGCAGCGCCCGCTTCGCGCAGGTCTACGGCGCGGTCTCCGTGGCGGAGGACACGCTGCGCATCGAGGAGATGTCCGCCCTCTGGAATCAGGGCCGCGCCCGCGTGTCCGGCCACTATGCCGAGGACGACCTCTTCCTGCGCGCCGCCGGCGAGGGGCTCTCCGTGTTCGAGGTCAACGAGCTGGCGGGCCTCGGGCTCGACTTCGCGGCCCGGGGCGCCATCGAATGCGAGATCGCCGCCCGCGGGGACACCGTCTGGTTCGGTGGGCGGTTCACCGGCCGCTTCGAGCACTGGGACCTCCAGGACGTGGAACTCGGCGGCGCCGTGGTCGACGACGTGGCGGACTTCCCGCGCGTCCGCGGCGGCATCGGTGGCGCCTGGTTCGAGGGTACCCTGCAGGTGGACGGCCGCGTCCCGGCCGGCGAGGTGATCACCATCGCGGGCGAGGGGCGGGATCTGGATCTCCAGACCGGCCTGATCCCGGACCAGGATCCCGCCGATCTGCCCCTCACCGACGGCCATGGCCGCCTGCGGATCGTGCACACGGCGGTGGACGAGGTGACCACCGTCGAGGCCTGGCTCCGCGACGGCCGCATCGAGATCATGCCCTTCGACTCCAGCCGGGTCCACGTGCGCGCCACGCCCGATTCGCTGCAGCTGCGCCACGTCGAGCTCTGGCACCGCAGCCTCCACGCGCAGCTCACCGGCGGCGCCGACGCCGACGAGGTCTTCGACGGCGACCTCGCCCTGGAGGTGGGAGACCTGGGGGATCTGCCGGCGGAGTGGGAGTGGCCCGCGCTGACCGGTGCGGCCGCCGGCCAGGTCGCCGTCGGCGGTCCCATCGAGCAGCTCGGGGTGGCCGGATCGCTGGAGCTGCAACGGTTCGGCCTCGGATCGGTGACCGCCGCCGCCAGCCAGGCCACGCTGGTCGGCGAGCGGGTCCTGGGCGAGGACTGGCAGCTGAGTGCGGCGCTCGGCGGCGCCGGCTTCACGGCCGGGGGCGTGCCCCTGGGCGACTACCTGCTCTGGCTGCGCGGCGATGCCGCCAGCGTCGCGGTGGATTCCTTCCGCACGGTGCGCGGCGACACGGTGACCACGCTGCACGGCCGGGCGGACTTCACCGGCGACCAGGCCACGCTGCAGATCGATCGCGCCCGCCTGGAGTTCGCCGGCGGCGCCTGGCGCACCGACGCCGCGGTGGCCGCCACGGTGGGCCCGGGGCTGGTCCGGCTGCCGCACCTGCGGCTGGCCTCCGATCGCGGCAGCCTGGAGGCGACCGTGGACTATGCGCGCGCGGACGACCGCCTCGACGGCCACGTCGAGGTGGACGACTTCGACCTCAACCTGCTCGACCCGCTGCTACGGCAGCGACTGCAGACCGGCGGCCGGGCCACCGCGGTGATCGATCTGGGCGGCACCGCCTCCGATCCCCGCGTGGGTGTCCGCGGTTCGCTGCGCGGCGCCACCTTCCCCCTGGCGCGGGTGGATTCGCTGGCCGTCGATGCTGAATTGCGCGGCGGCGTGGTGACCATCGACACCCTGGACCTCGGCAGCGAGTGGGGTCGGGCCGCCGCCACCGGCACCATCGCCAGCGACGCGGAGGATCCCGCGAGCTTCTGGCCACGGGCCACCCTGGATCTGGACGTGGCCGTCCGCGGCGGCGACTGGGCCTTCCTCGACCAGTTCGCCATCGAGGGGCTCGAGGCCCTGGCCGGGCGCGTCGAGGGCGATCTGAACCTGAGCGGCACCACCGCCGAGCCCCTGATCACCGGCCGGCTGGACAGCGCGCCCTTCCACTTCCACTGGCTGCACCTGGACCGCCTGGAGGGCCGGGTCCGTGCCGACGCCGGCCAGCTCGCGCTGGGTGAGCTGCGGGGCAACCAGGACCAGCTGCGCCTCGAGGGCCGTCTGGAGATCCCCCTGCAGTTCGACCTCCTGAGCGAGCCGGTCTCGCCGCCGGACGGGCCGTTCTACGCCCGCCTGGCCATTCCCGAGGGCAGCGACCTCGCGCCGCTGCTCCACGCCACCGACGCCTTCACCCGCATCGAGGGCCGGGGCGAGGGCGAACTGCTGATCTCCGGCCCGCTCAGCCGGCCGCGCTACCAGGGTTCGGTGCGGCTGTCGGACGTGGGGTTCGTGCTGCGCGGCAACGAGGAGATCTACCGCGACTGCGAGGCGGTGGGCGTCTTCCGCGACGACCTGCTCATCATCCAGGAGATCCGCGGTCGCGAGGGTCTGCGCGGCACGTTCGCCGGCGCCGGCACCGTCACCTTCACCGGCCTGGAGCTGGCCACCTGGGACATCACCTTCCGGGCCGACCGCTTCCTGATCGCCTCCATCCCCGACCTGCGCGCCCTCGTGCGGACCGACAACGGCCGCCTGACCGGCGTGCCGGTGGGTCCGGATTCCACCCTGGTGCCCCGGTTCAGCGGCGACGTCACCCTGATCCGCGGCCGCTACACCGGCAACTTCTCCGATCCGGGGACCGGGGCGCTGGACCCCACCCTGGGAACGGTGGCGCCGGACTGGCTGGCGAACGTGCGCGTCACCGGCCCGCCGCGCTCGGCGCGCATCGTCAACAACACCATGGACCTCTACCTCTCCGGCGACGTGAACCTGATCCGCGACGAGGGCGGCCTGACGTTCCGCGGCGGCATGGACATCGACACCGGCCGGCTGCCGGTGTTCCACAACACCTTCGTGGTCCGTGACGGTCGCCTGGACTTCAGCCAGGCCGTGGGCGTGGTGCCATGGGTCGACATCGACGCCGAGACCCGCGTCCGCCTGCGCAACCCGGCATCCAGCAGCAGCGTGGTCGAGCGGATCACCGTCCATGCCACCGGCCCGGCCAGCGCCATGCAGATCAGCTACAGCAGCGAGAGCGGCTACCCGCGCGAGGCCATCGAGCGCATGCTGCTCGGTCTCTCCCCGTATCCGGACGAGCAGGGCGATCAGGGCGCCCTGGCCACGGCCTCCATCGGCGCCGGCCTGAACATCCTGGAGAGCGAGATCGCCCGCGAGATCGACCTCTTCGACACCATCGAGATCGACCAGATCCGCCGCCAGGAGGCCGGCAACACGGGTCTCGAGCCGCTCATCGGCGTGGGGAAGTACGTGGGCACCGACCTCTACATCAAGTACGCTCAGGGCCTCAACCAGAACGACCGCGACATCCTCATCGAGTACCAGATCACCAATCACCTCCTCTTGCAGACGGAGATCCGCCGCCGGATCGACGAGTACCAGGGCGATGCGACGTACAACCTCGATCTCAAGTACCGCTTCGAGTACTAGCCGCCGCGCCATCGCGCGGGCCTGCCGGCTCGCCGCCGGCCGACCGGCCTGGCTCGCCGCCGGCCGACCGGCCTGGCCGGCCGCCGCGACCGCGCCGGCCGCGCTCGCTGGGCCGGCCGCGCTCGCTGCGCTCGCCGTGCTGGCGCTCGTGCTGGCCGCCGCGGTCCCTGGCGACGCCCGGGCCCAGATGTACGGCAAGAACAAGGTGCAGACCCGTGACCTGCAGTGGCAGGTGCTGACCACCCCGCACTTCGATCTGCACTTCCACGACGGGGCCGAGGAACTGGCCGTCCGCGCGGCGATCGTCGCCGAGCGCGCCTACAAGGAGTACGCCGACCGCCTGGACCGCGACCTGCCCTTCCGCGTGCCGTTCATCCTCTACAGCAGCCACGCGGAGTTCGCCCAGACCAACATCGCGCCCTGGCTCATCGGCGAGGGCACCGGCGGCTTCTCCGAGCCCTTCCGCAACCGGGTGGTGCTGCCCTACAACGGTTCGCACGAGGACTTCGTGCACGTCATCCGCCACGAGCTGGTCCACGTCTTCATGTTCGACATGGCCTTCGGGGCGCGCAGCGCCGACCTCGGCCGCAACACCTTCTTCCGGATCCCGCTGTGGTTCGCCGAGGGCGTGGCCGAGTGGCTCAGCTCGGGCTGGGACCCGCAGGCGGACATGGTGATCCGCGATGCGACCATCAACGACTACCTGCAGCCCCTGCAGTACGTGGGCGGCTACATGGTCTACAAGCAGGGCCAGGCGGCGATGCGGCTGCTGTCCGAGCGTTACGGCCCGGAGAAGCTCAACCGGTTCTGGCGCACCGTGGGCCGCGTCCGCAGCGTCGAGCGCGCCCTCGCCCTGGTCTACGGCCTGGACATGGAGGCCTTCAATCGCCTCTATCAGCAGCACCTGCGCCGCCGCTACTGGCCCCATTACAACGACCTCGAGCAGATGGAGGACATCGCCCGGCCGCTGACCGGCCTCGATCGCGACCGGGCCAGCTTCCACGGTCGTCCCGCGCTCAATCCCGACGGCGACCTGCTGGTCTGCTTCACCGACCGCGAGGGGCTGATCGACCTCTACCTGCTGTCGGCCATCGACGGCCGGGAAATCCGCCGCCTGGGCCGCAGCATGCGCGGCAGCCGCTTCGAGAGCTTCCACAGCTTCCGCAGCGGCCTGGACTGGTCGCCCGACGGGCGGGAGATCATCCTGGTGGCCAAGAGCGGCAACACCGAGACCCTGCACACCCTGGACGTCGAGACCGGGGAGGAGACCCGCCGCTGGGAGCTGGGCCTGGACGTGGCCGCCAATCCGGCGTGGTCGCCCGACGGCGGCCTGGTGGCCCTGGTGGGCACCGAGCGTGGCCGCACCGACCTCTACCTGCTGGAGATGGCGCCCGGGGCCCTGGACAGCCTGGGCGTGGTGTCAGTGGCCCACGAGTCGCCACGGGTCCTCGCCGACGGTGCGCGCCTGATGCGCGTCACCGACGACGCCGGCGACGAGGGCGCGCCGCGATGGTCGCCGGACGGCACGCGCCTGGCCTTCGGCTTCAATCCCCAGGCCGCGGTGGAGTTCACCTTCGAGCTGCTGCCGGATGGCCGCAAGCGCCTGCTGGACGCCCACCACGTGGGCGAGGCCGCCGGCGACACCAGCCGCACCGCGCCGCCGCCGGCGGTGGACCTGCTGGACCTGCGCGACGGCGCCCGGCATCGCCTGTACGAGCCGCGGGACCGCCGCCGCGATCCCGTCTGGATCGACCGGAACACCCTCGCCGTGGTGGATGGCCACGACGGCATCGACAACCTGGCCCTCGTGCACCTCGATTCCACCGCCACCGCGGTGGCCGGCGACCGGCGCGTGACCAACGTCCTGGGCGGCATCCAGCACCTCGGCTACAGCGCGGCGAGCGACCGCCTGGTCTTCAGCGCCTTCCACGCCGGCGGCTACGACCTCTACGCCGCCGACCAGTTCCATGGCGCGTGGTCCCGCCGCGAGCCCGGGGGCGAGCCGCCGCGGCCGGTGGTGGCCGCCCCGCCACAGCTCGTCACCCGCGCCGGCCCCCCCGACACCGTGCGCATCGACCCCGACCGCATCGGGCTGGTGGAGGACTACGATCCCAGCTTCCGCGTGGACGCCTCGCGGGCCGGCGCCGGCGGCGCGGTCTACTGGACGCAGGCCGGCGGCCTGGGCTTCGCCAACCTCATCACCCTGACCGACGACCTCGGCGACCGCCGCATCGACCTGTTGCTGAACTTCTACGGCGCGGTGGACAACAGCGACCTGGGCGCCACGTACACCTACCTCAAGCGGCGCCTGGACCTGAGCTTCGGCGTGTTCCTCTACAACAACTACTACAACTCCGCGCTCACCAGCGTGGGCGAGCTGCTCACCGAGGACACCCTGTTCAAGGAGAAGAACTACGGGTTCTTCGGCCGCGCGAGCTACCCGCTGTCGACGTTCCGCCGCCTCGACCTGGACCTGCAGGTCCTCAACAGCGACCGCACCATCTACGACTTCGACCCGCAGGGCTTCCTGGTACCGCAGAGCGAGCGCCGCAACCGCCTGCTGCAGCCCACGCTGGCCGTGGTGCACGACAACGCCCTCTACGGTCTGCACGGCCCGGTGCAGGGCAGCCGCTGGTCGCTGTCGGTGGCCCGGGGCCTGCCGCTGTCCGGGAGCAGCCTCGATCGCTGGAACGTGGTGGGCGACCTGCGGAAGTACTGGCAACCGTCGCGGCGGTCGTCCCTGGCGCTGCACCTGACCTACGCGCACTCCGGTGGCGAGGATCCGCGGGCCTTCGTGATCGGCGGGCCGTGGACCCTGCGCGGCTACCGCTACCACGACTTCCAGACCGTCGACAACCTGGCCGGCAACAAGCTGGCGCTCATGCAGCTGGAGTACCGCGTGCCCTTCGTCGACTACCTGATCTTCGGCTGGCCCGGCCAGTGGGGGCTGACCGGCATCGGCGGCGCCGTGTTCTTCGACGCGGGGGCGGCCTGGAGCGGCGACATCCAGCTCGTGGGCGACAACGCGGCCGGGGAGTGGGGGCTGCGCGACCTGCGGGGCGACTGGGGCCTGGGCCTGCGGGCCAACTTCCTGGGGCTGCCGCTGAAGTTCGACTGGGCCTGGCGCACCGACCTGCGGCGGATCCAGGGCAGCAGGTTCCACTTCTCCATCGGGCCGAACTTCTAGGCCGCGTCGCCGGGGTCGGCGGGGTCGCGGCGGGCGCCGGACCGCCGGCGGCGGCGCAGGACCGGCGCCCACAGCAGCCAGAGCCCGGTCCCCCAGAGGATCAACAGGGCGATGCCGCTGGGCAGGAAGATCCCCAGCTTGCCGACGTCGCCGCCGAAGAAGGTCCCGTCGTGCAGGGACTCGATGAGGTCGGACCGGCGCTCGGCCACCTGCAGCACCGCGCCCGTGCCGAGGTCGATCTGGATCTCGGGACCGTCGACGGGCCGCACCTTGACCAGGCCGCGGCCGGGACGCACGTCCAGGCGGTCGATGTCCGGCCAGCCATCGATGCCCGCTCCCGGCACGCGCGAGGCCACGTCGAGGATGTCGGGCAGCTCGAGGACGGGCTCGGTGCCGGTCCCGCGCTGGGTGGGCGGCTGCACCCAGTCCCACTGCTTCTTCACCTGGAGCACCAGGCCCGAGAGGATCACCACGAGCACCGGCAGGGCGACCACGGCCGTGGTCCAGATGTGGATCTTGCGGTTCAGTCGGCTGGGTCCCATGGCGTCCTTGCGGGTTCATTCCGGTGCTGGCGAGTGATGGGGCGGCCTCTGCGGGCCGGTGCGACCGCGGGATCCGGGGAGAAACGACCGTGGCCGTCCGGAGTTCCCGGGCGGTTTGACCCCGCCGCCTGGCGCCGCTATCCTACCAGGCTCAGCGCCGCCTTTCGCCACTCATCCCGACGCAGAAGGATCTGCCCGTGACCGACCTGCTCCAGGACCTCAATCCCGCCCAGCGCGAGGCCGTCACCGCTCCGGACGGGCCGGTGCTGGTGGTGGCCGGCGCCGGCAGCGGCAAGACCCGCGTGCTGACCACCCGCATCGCCTGGCTGCTGGAGCAGGGCGTCTGGCCCTCGCAGGTCCTGGCCTACACCTTCACCAACAAGGCCGCCCGGGAGATGAAGGAGCGCGTGGCGCGGCAGGTGGGCGAGGGCCAGGCGCCGTTCTGGATCGGGACCTTCCACGCCACCGGCGCGCGCATCCTGCGCCGGCACGCCGACCGCCTGGGGCTGCCCTGTGACTTCGCCATCTTCGACGCCGACGACCAGAAGCGCCTGCTGAAGACCGTCCTGGCGGATCAGAAGGTGGATCCCAGGCAATTCGGCATCTCCGGCGTCCGCGCGGCCGTCAGCGGCTGGAAGAACGAGGACCTCGATCCCACGCAGGCCGCCGCCGCGGCCACCACCTACGTGGAGGAGATCCACGCGAAGCTCTATCGCGGCTACCAGGAGGCCCTGCGCGCCAACCGCGCCGTGGACTTCGACGACCTCATCCTCGAGACCGTCCACCTGCTGGAGAGCTGCGAGGACGTCCGCGACGAGTACGCGGGCAAGTTCCGCCACGTCCTGGTGGACGAGTTCCAGGACACCAACGAGCTGCAGCTGCTGCTGGTCAAGCTGCTCAGCTGCCGGCACGGCAACGTCTTCGTGGTGGGCGACGACGACCAGTCCATCTACGGCTGGCGCGGCGCCCGGGTGGAGAACATGCTCGACTTCGACGAGTTCTTCCCCGGCGCGCGCACCTACCGCCTGGAGCAGAACTACCGCTCCGTCGGCAACATCCTCGATGCGGCCAACGCCGTCATCGCGCACAACAGGCGCCGCAAGGGGAAGAACCTCTGGACGGAGGCCGGCCAGGGCGACCTGCTCTCGGTGGAGCAGCACCTGGACGCCGAGGACGAGGCCGCGCGGGTGGTGGAGATCGTCCAGCAGGAGCAGGGGCGCGGCCTCTCGCGTGGCGACGTCACCGTGCTCTACCGCACCAACGCCCAGTCGCGCCTGCTCGAGGACGCGCTGCGGCGCGCGCGCGTCGCCCACCAGGTGGTGGGCAGCGTCCAGTTCTACGAGCGGCGCGAGATCCGCGACCTGCTGGCCTACCTCAAGCTCACCGCCAATCCCGCCGACGAGATCTCCCTCGCCCGGGTGATCAACCAGCCGAAGCGCAAGATCGGCCAGACCACCGTGGCGCGGCTGCTGGCCTGCGCCCGGGAGCACACCCTGGCCACCGGCGACCTGGTGGAGCGGCCGGACCTGCTGCAGGCCGCCCTCGGCGGCGCGGCCAGCAAGCGCGTGCACGGCTTCCTCGAGCAGCTCCTGGGCTGGCGGCGTGCGGCGGCGGACGGCCTGCCGGTGCCCGAGCTGCTGCAGCGGATCATCGCCGACATCGACTACGAGGCCTTCCTGCACCACGACGAGCCCGACACGGCGGCCGGCCGCATGGAGAACGTGGCCGAGCTGGTCAACGGCGCTTTCTCCTTCCACGAGGCCAGCGACGGCGGCACCCTGGCGCAGTTCCTCGAGCAGACCGCGCTGGTGGCCGACCAGGACACCATCCAGGACGGCGAGGGCGCCGTCCGGCTGATGACCGTGCACACGGCCAAGGGTCTGGAGTTCCCGGTGGTGATCCTCACCGGCTGCGAGGACGCGCTGCTGCCGCACATCACCAGCAGCGATACCGAGGCCGGCGTGGAGGAGGAACGCCGCCTCTTCTACGTGGCGGTCACGCGGGCCCGGCAGCGGCTCCACCTGCTGCATGCCTCGCGCCGCCGCCGCTTCGGCGCCTACGAGGACACCCTGCCCTCGCGCTTCCTGGACGAGGTCCCGGACGACGTCTGCGAGCGCCGCGAGATCGACCACGGCTGGCAGCAGCCGGTGGCCCGCACGCTGTTCGGCGACGCGCGGGCGTCGGGTTCGCGGGCGTCGGGTTCGCCGGCGTCGGGTTCGCCGGCGTCGGGCTCGGCGGCGTCGGGCGGAGCGATGGGGCGGGCCCGGCGCGCGGTGGCCGGGCAGGCCGGGGGCATGCCGCAGACGCCGCGCCGGCGTGGGGCCGGCGAGGCCGCCGATCCGGACCGGTTCAGCGCCGCCAGCCTGGCGCGCCGGCGGCGGGGTCGTCCGGGAGCGGCCGGGGCGTCCGGCCCCGGCGCCGGCGGCGGTCCGGGTGGCGGCGCCGGTGGCGATCCGGGCGGCGGTCCGGGCGGGACCGCCGGCTGGGACGAGGACGTGGCCCAGGCCACGCCGTTCTACGAGGGGCAGACCGTCGCCCACGCCAGCTTCGGTGCGGGTATCGTGGTGCGGGTGGAGGGCGCCGGTGCGGACCTCACCGTGACCGTCGATTTCCCCGACCACGGCCGCAAGCACATCCTGCCGCGGATCGCGCGGCTGGTACCCGTCGACTGACGGTCCAGGCGCTGACCGCGGTTCGGCCTGGCGCTCTTTCCGCGTGAAGGTCCATATTCATGGCGGCCGCGGCAACGATCACCTGCCCGGGCCGGGGAGAGGACGACCGTGCGCTACTCCGTCGAGACCACCGTCCACGACGCCAGCGACCCCGACGCCATCGGGGCCGCCGCCGCCGTGCTGCGGCGGGGCGGGCTGGTGGCGTTCCCCACCGAGACGGTCTACGGCCTGGGGGCCCACGCCCTGGCTGCGGACGCCGTCGCGC
This sequence comes from uncultured Fibrobacteraceae bacterium, assembly GCA_964637835.1. GTDB lineage: Bacteria > Krumholzibacteriota > Krumholzibacteriia > LZORAL124-64-63 > LZORAL124-64-63 > Glo-17. The sequence continues at coordinate 81,393 of CAZWYF010000006.1, read as the reverse complement.
GCATCTTCAGCGCCAAGGGGCGCCCGGCGCACAACCCGCTGATCGTCCACCTCGCCGACCAGGAGATGCTGGCGCGAGTCGCCTGCGACGTTCCCGAACTGGCGGGCCAGCTGGCCGCGGCCTTCTGGCCCGGCCCGCTGACCCTGGTCCTGCCGCGGCAGCCGCAGGTGCCGGCCAGCGTCACCGCCGGCGGCCCCACGGTCGCCGTCCGCATGCCGGCGCACCCGGTGGCCCGGGCGCTGATCCGCGCGGCGGGCCTGCCGGTGGTGGCCCCGAGCGCCAACCGTTCCACCCGTCCCAGCCCCACCACCGCGGCCCACGTCCTGGCCGACCTGCGCGGCCACGTGGACGTGGTGCTCGACGGCGGCGCCACGCCCATCGGGGTGGAGTCCACCGTGATCGACCTGACGCGGACGCCGCCGGTCCTGCTGCGCCCGGGTGGGATCACGCTCGAGGCGTTGCGAGCGCACGTGCCCGACCTTCGCGACGGGAGCGGCGATCAGCATCCGGCGGGCGCGGCGGCGGGCGCGGCGGCGGGCGCGGCGCCCGGTGCACCTCTGGCCTCGCCCGGTGCACCTCTGGCCTCGCCCGG
>CAZWYF010000006.1:76045-80701 GCA_964637835.1 uncultured Fibrobacteraceae bacterium | reverse complement strand
GCGCGGCGCCCGGTGCACCTCTGGCCTCGCCCGGTGCACCTCTGGCCTCGCCCGGCCTGCTCGCCCGGCACTACGCGCCCGATGCCGAGGTCCTGCTCTACACGGGGGCCGATCCAGGACGGGTGCTGGACGCCATGCGCGCGGCGGCTCAGGCCCGGCGGGCGGCGGGGGAGCGCGTGGCGGTGCTGGTCAGGTCGGCGGAAGCCGATCGCCTCGGCGCGCTGGACGCCGAGGTGATCCGGCTGGGCGACGATCTGGACCGTATCGCGCACGACCTCTTCGCCATCCTGCGCTCGCTCGACGAACGCGCGGTGGACGTGGTGATCGTGCGGCAGTTCGAGCGCACCGGCCTCGGTCACGCCCTGGCCGACCGGCTCCGTCGCGCCGCCGACGGCCGGGAGATCGACGTCCCGGCCCATGGACCCGGCGGATCACCCCGCTGAGGGACACCGCCGCGGTTTGCTGCGGTCGATCGGGCCGATCGCCGGCGATCGATCAGACCCGACCACCGCATGGATTTGATGGCATGGTAGAAATCTGCGGAGAGTCTCCGCAGATTTCTGATGATCCTTCAAGCCGGTGGCCGGGCCCTGGAACGCATCGCGTCCCACGCATCGCGTCCCACGCATCGCGTCCCACGCGTCGCGTCCCACGCATCGCGTCCCACGCATCGCGTCCCACAAAGGCCATTGGCATTCCCGCCCGGCGAAGCTAGAGTGAAGAACACTGAATTCTTCCTCTCGATCTCCTCTCGCCCGGGAACGCATGCATGCGCCAGCTCGCCCACTACTCCGTCCACGAGAAGATCGGCCAGGGGGGCATGGGCGAGGTGTACCGCGCCCAGGACACCCGGCTGCGCCGCGACGTGGCCATCAAGGTCCTGCCCGACGCCTTCGTCCAGGACCCCGAACGCCTCGGCCGGTTCCGGCGCGAGGCCCAGCTCCTCGCCTCGCTCAATCATCCGCACGTCGCCGCGGTCCACGGCCTGGAGGAGGACCAGGGCACGCACTTCATCGTGCTCGAGCTGGTCGCGGGGGAGGACCTCGCCCAGCGCCTGGCCCGCGGACCGCTGCCGCTGCCGGAGGCGGTGGCGATCGCGCTGCAGATCGCCACGGCCGTGGAGGCGGCGCACGAGCTGGGCATCGTCCACCGCGACCTCAAACCGTCCAACGTGATGCTCACGCCCGCCGGCGAGGTCAAGGTCCTGGATTTCGGGCTGGCCAAGGCCGTGCAGGGCGAGATGTCGGATTCCTCGCTGGACCTCGGCCAGTCGCCCACGCTCACCAGCCCGGTGGCCATGACCGCCGCCAACATGATCCTGGGCACGGCGGCCTACATGGCGCCGGAGCAGGCCCGGGGCAAGCGGGTGGACCGGCGCGCGGACATCTGGGCCTTCGGGGTCCTGCTCTGGGAGATGCTCACCGGCAAGCCGCTGTTCCAGGGCGAGACCGTCTCCGACACCCTGGCCGCGGTGCTGCGCGAGGATCCGGACGCGGACCGCCTGCCGCGGGCGACGCCCCCGTATCTGCACCGGCTGCTCGGGCGGTGCCTGACCCGCGACCCGCGGCTGCGGCTGCAGGACATGGGCGAGGCGCGCATCGCGCTCGCGGCCGGGGAGACGGGCGCGATGGTGCCGGAAGCCGGCGGACGCCGTCTGCCGCTGGTGCCCATGGCCGCGGTGGCGCTGGGATGCCTGCTGATCGGCGGGATGCTCGGCTTCCTGCTCGGACCGCCCGCCGCCGATCCCGCGCCCGCGCAGCCGCGCCTGATCTCCCTGGACGTGGGCCCCGGCGACGCCCCGCCCGCGGACGCGACCATCTCGCCGGACGGCACCCGCATCGCCTACATCCGCGACCGCAGCATCTGGGTGCGCGACCTCGACCGCCTCGAGCCCCGCCACCTCGATCGCACCGAGGACGTCATCGACCTCTTCTGGTCGCCCGACGGCGCGCGGATCGGCTACCTCACCGTCGACCGCGTCATGACCGTCGATCCGGTGGGGGGCGATCCCGTGGTGGTGGCCGCCACCCGCGGGATGCTGGCCGAGGATACCGGCTCCGGCGGCCACTGGTCGCGCGAACACGGCATCCTCTTCGCCGAGGGCGCCGACCACGTCTTCCGTGTCTCCGACCGCGGCGGCGAGCCCACGGTCTTCGCGGCGGCCGACACCAGCATCGAGGTCGACCTCCACGAGCCCTTCGAGCTGCCGGACGGCGGCCTGCTGGCGGTCTCGCACCGGCACGACGAGATGGGCCTGGGCGCCCTGGAGATGGTGTACGGGGACGAGCGCGTGCGGGTGGTCGAGACGCCCGGATCGCGCCTGTTCCGCCCGACCTGGTCGGCCGCCACCGGGCACGTGCTCTACGAGCGCCAGGAGGGCAACCCGGGCGTGTGGGCGGTTCCCTGGGACCTGTCCGGTCGGCGGGCCGTGGCCGAACCGTTCCTGGTCCTGCCTGGCGGCCTGTATCCCTCGGTGGCGGACGACGGCACGCTGGTCGCCGTGCTGGGCCAGACCATCCGCGACGTGCAGCTGGTGGAGACCGACCGCAGCGGCACGGTGCGGCGGCGGCTGGGGCCGGCGCGGCCGCTGGCCCTGGACTTCTCCCTCTCCCCCGACGGGCGCACCCTCGCGTTCATGAGCGTCGCTGGCGATCAGGAAGACATCTGGGTCCGCGACCTCGAGCGTGGGACGGAGAATCGGCTCACCTTCTCGGGCGGGCCCAAGGCCGCGCTGCAGTGGTCCCCCGATGGCCAGCGCTTGAGCTTCGCCATCGGGAACTCGGCCAGCAACATGCATGCGCTGGTCCAGCCCCTCGATGGCAGCGCCCCGGCCGAGACCCTGGCCAGCCGCTCGGCTGGCGGCGCCTTCGTGACGGGCTCGCAGGACATGCTGTTCGACATCGAGACCCCGCAGACGAGCTGGGACATCTTCGTCGGGTCGTCCGAGCCGGGCGGGGAGCTGCGTCCCCTGGTCCGCGAACCGGGATGGCAGTATGCCGGTGCGGTGTCGCCGGACGGCAAGTACGTGGCCTACATGTCGCGTGAGACGGGAGAGGACCAGGTCTTCCTGCGGCGGTACCCCGACGGGCGCGGCAAGTGGCAGGTGTCGGTGGAGGGTGGCTGCTGGCCTCGCTGGACCGCTGCCGGCGACCGCCTGCTCTACGCGCGGGACGACGACATCGTGGAGGTGGCCGTGCAGACCAGCGACCCGCCCGTCCTCGGTCGGCCCACGGTGGTCTTCAGCCGGCCGGCGGCCGGCATCCAGATGGGCAATGGCTGGAGCCCGGGCTTCGCGGTCTCCGCCGACGGCGAGCGCTTCTACTTCGCCCAGGCGGGCGACGCGGAGGCCGCGAGCCGGATCACCATGGTGCTCTACGAGAACTGGGCGGCCGGCCCCCTGGACTGACCGGCGCTCACTCGCGCCGTCCGCCCAGCAGGCCCAGCCGGAAGGCGAAGTAGAGCAGGGTGAGGATGGAGGTGACGGCGGCCGCCACGTAGGTCAGGGCGGCGGCGTCGAGCACGCTGCGGGCGCCCTTCAGCTCGTCGGGGGTCATGTACCCCCCACGCTGCAGCGTGGCCAGGGCCCGCTTGCTCGCATCGAACTCCACGGGCAGGGTGATCAGGGTGAAGATCGTGGTGGTGGCGAAGAGGCCGACGCCGAGCACCGCCGCGGTCTGGCCCATGGCGGTGGCCGCCCCGCCGAGGAAGAACGCCGCGAGGATCAGGAACATGCTCAGCCCGCTGCCGAGGTTCGCCACCGGCACCCAGGCCGACCGGAACTGCAGCGGACCGTAGGCGCGCGCATGCTGGATGGCGTGCCCCACCTCGTGGGCGGCCACGCCGGCGGCCGCCAGCGAGCGGCTGCCGTGGACGCCCTCGCTGAGGCGCAGGGTCCGGGTCCGGGGGTCGTAGTGGTCGGTGAGCTCGCCGGGCACCGGCTCGATGCGCACGCCGGTGATGCCGTTGTCGCGCAGGATGGCCAGGGCCACCTCCGCGCCGGTCAGGCCGCGGCGCGTGGTGTGCTGGCTGTAGCGCTGGAAGGTCCCCTTGGTCTTGCTGCTGGCCCAGAATGACAGGGCCAGGCCCACGCCGATGACGGCCATGTACAGCGGATCGAAGATCATGAACGGTCGTCCTTTCTCCGGACCGGGGGCGGCCGGGTGGCTTATCCCGAGATCGAACACCCGGAGTCGCCGGGCGGTTCCCGCGAATGATCGCCATTCTCGCCGGACTGGCGCGGCGGTGGCCGCGGCTAGCCTGCTCCCTGACCGTCCCGCCGCCGAGGACGGCCTCGGAATTTGATTTCGTGACAGAAATCTGCGTGGATCCACGCAGATTTCTGATGATATCTCAAGCCGCAGCCCCACTTCATGGCCTTGGCGCCGGGGCCCATGGCCCCGTCGAGTCGCTCGCGCGGCTCCCGCCTGCCACCCGCGCCGCCCATGCCGCCCGTCACGACCCGCCCTCATGGCCCGTTCCGTGCAACAGGACCGGCCGGATCCCGTCCATGCGTGCGTCCTGACGGCGCACCGGGAGTGCAAGGGAACATGATGCAACCACTTGGCCGCGCCGGCCCCGGCCGGTGGCCAGCGCCCGCCCGTGCGATCTGCAAGACCCGGTATCCGGGATACGCGGCGGTGTGCGCGCTCGTGGCGC
>CAZWYF010000006.1:52118-75945 GCA_964637835.1 uncultured Fibrobacteraceae bacterium | reverse complement strand
GTGGCGCCGGTGCCGGTGGTGGCGCTGGTGCGGGTGCTGGCGCCGGTGCTGGTGATGGTGCTCCTGTTCGCCCTGGTCACGCCGGCCGGGGCGGTGGCCCCGCCGCGAGCGGGTTCCCACCGCGATCCCGCGCCCCTGCTGCAGCGCTGGCCCACGCCCCGGCCGGGGCAGGTGCCCCGGGCGGCGGCGGCCCTGGCGCGGCGGGCGGCGGCGAGTGGCGACCGGGATGCCGCTGGTGCGGCGGAGGCGGGCGGCGCGCCGGATGCGTCCGGTTCCAGCAAGTCCCTCGGCGCCGCGCCGGTGTCCGGTCGCCACGTGCTGCCCGTCCTGCCCGGGGGCTTCGCCGACCGGGCGGGGGCCGTGAGCACCGGCGACCTGCAGCACCGCTTCACCGGCCTGCCCTCGGTGTACCGCTACTTCGAGGCCGCCAGCGGCGGTCGCCTGGCGGTGATCGGCGAGGTGCAGGGGTGGGTGCGGGCGCCGGGGTCGGCCCAGGGCTACGCGGGCGACCACAACGGGCTCGACCTGTGGGACTGGCAGCACAACGCCGGCTGGTTCGTCCATGACGTGGTGGCCGCCGCCGACGCCGCCGGCCTGGACTGGGGCCGCTGGGACAACGACGGCCCCGACGGGGTTCCCAACAGCGGCGACGACGACGGCGTGGTGGACTGCGTGGTGGTCCTCCATGCCGGACCGGGCGGCGAGTGCGGCACCACCGACCTGTGGAGCCACGCCTTCTTCCTCGCCGGCTGGGGCTATGGCGCCTACACCACGCGCACGCCCGCCGCCGGTGGCGGCTTCATCGCGGTGGATGACTACGTCCTCGCGCCGGCCCAGGCGTGCGACGGCGGGCCGGTGGACATCGGCGTGATCTGCCACGAGTACGGCCACGTCCTGGGCCTGCCCGACCTCTACGACACCGGCGGCGGCCGCGCCGGCATCGGCGGCTGGGGCCTGATGGGCACCGGCAGCTGGGGCGGCGACGGGCAGAGCCCCGACCAGCCCACCCTGCCATGCGCCTGGAGCCGCGCCGAGCTGGGCTGGTGCGAGGTGGTCGACGTGGTGGAGGACGGCCCGCTGGCCGTGCCGGCCACCACCGTCGAGGACCGCGTGTATGCGGTCCGCGACACCAGCCTGGCGGACGGCGAGGTCTTCCTCCTGGAGCACCGTCGCCGCGCCGGGATGGACGCCTCCCTGCCCGGGGAGGGGCTCCTGGTCTGGCACGTGGATCACGGGGTGATCGCCGCCGGCCGCGCCCAGAACACCGTCAACGCCGGCGCCATCCTGGGCGTGGCCCTCGAGCAGGCGGACGGGCGGGACCATCTGGCCCTGGCCACCGGCGGCAACCGCGGCGACGGGGCCGACCCCTGGCCCGGCACCGCCGGGCGGGACCGCTTCTCGGCGGCCACCTGGCCGGCCAGCGACGCCAACGCCGGGGCGGAGACGGCCGTGGCCCTGTCCGCCATCGGGCCGCTGGCCGCGGCGCTCACCGAGCCGCTGACCCTGCAGGCGAGCATCGGCGTCGCCGAGCTCGACCGCATCCCGCCCGCGGTGACCGTGCTGGCGCCCATGTGGGGCGAGGTGTGGACGTACGGCGACGTGCAGACCGTGCGCTGGGAGGCCACCGATGCCGGTGGCGTCGCCGCGGTGGACCTGCACCTCAGCCGCGACGGGGGTGCGACCTACGCCCAGACCCTGGCCACCGCGCTGGCCAACACCGGGTCCTGGTCCGGGTCGCTGCGTGGCGGCCCCGGCGAGGACCTGCGCCTGCGCGTGACCGCCCACGACGCCACCGGCAACGCGGGCCAGGCGGTGAGCGAGCCCTTCGCCCTGCGCGACCTCTATCCGCCGGGGGTGGTCCTGGCCGGGGCGCCGCTGGCCGGCGAGTCGGTGGTTCCGGGCCAGCGCCTGCCGCTCTCCTGGCAGGCGGCCGACAACGTGGGCGTCGATGGCGTGAGCGTCGAGCTGAGCTGCGACGGTGGGGTGAGCTGGCAGGAGACCGGCATCGGTGCGACCGATGCGGTGGGCAGCGCCGACTGGATGGTGCCCGACGCGACCTGCCCGCGGGCGGTGCTCCGCGCGCGGGCCCGCGATGCGGCCGGCAACGTGGGCGAGGACCGCTCGCCGGAGTTCCGCGTCGAGGGCGGGACCACCACCGCGGTGCCGGACGCCGGCCGCCTGGCCCTGGGGCCCTGCGTCCCCAACCCGTTCAACCCGCGGGCGGTGATCGCCTACACCCTGCCGTCGGCGGGGTCGGTGACGGTCTCGGTGCACGACGCCCGCGGCCGCCGGCTGGCGGTCCTGGTGCAGGGCTCGCGGCCGGCGGGCCGGCACGAGGCGGTATGGAACGGCCGCGACCGGTCCGGTCGCGACCTGCCCAGCGGCGTGTACTGGGTGCGCGCCCAGGGGCCGGGCGGCGCGGCCGTCCTCAGGGTCACCCTCGTCCGGTAGCGCCGCCCGGCCCGCCGGTCACTTGATGAGCATCATCTTCCGCGTCGCCGCATACCCCGGCGCGTCCAGCCGGTAGTAGTAGGCCCCGCTGGCCACGGCCCGACCGCCGGCATCGCGCCCGTCCCACGTCACGTCGTGCCGCCCGGCCGGCCGCGCTCCGGACACCAGCGTGCGCACCAGGCGGCCGGTGACGTCGAACACGCGCAGGGTGACGCGCCCGGCCCGCGGGATGGCGTAGGCGATGGTGGTGCTGGGGTTGAACGGGTTGGGCGTGGCCTCGCCCAGGGCGTGGGCGGTGGGGACGTGGTCGGTGGCGGCGGTGACGTCCTCCACCACGTGGGCCTGGACGGGGATCTGGATCTGGGGGTTCTCGAGGTCATTGGTGTGCAGGGTGATCTGGCCGGCGTAGCTGCCCAGCTCGGCGTCCACCGAGTTGACGATCACCGCCACCTCGGCCTGGCCCCCGGCGGGCACGGTGCCGGCGAAGGTGTCGACGGCGAGCCAGGGCTCGGGCAGGGGCTCGGCCTGCAGGCGCACCGTCAGGCCGTCGTGCAGGTAGGGCGCGTTGAAGACCACCGGCAGGCCGGTGTCCCCGGCGGCGTTCTCGATGCCCACCGTGCAGCTGCCCGGACTGTCCACGGTCTGGTAGCTGAGGGTGATGCCGCCGTCGGCGGCGAGGACCGCCTGGAAGGTCTCCGGACCGCCGCCCGAGCCGTAGTGGACCACGCCGTCCCACTGGACGATGAAGCGCTGGTTCGCCGCGTCGGCCAGGTAGTAGACCTCGCCGCCGCTGGCGGGGTCGAGGTCGTCCCAGAAGGGGGCGACCAGGTTGTTCGGCTCGCCGCCGCCGGGGATGGCCTGGTTGGAGTAGGCCGTGGAGGTGGAGGTGAAGGAGAGCCAGCCGTTGGAGCAGATGCGGACCTGCTCCTGCGGGACGCCGTAGAAGGGGAAGGCGAAGCCCAGGTCGAAGGGGCCGGCGTTCTGGTCGTCGGCCAGGTCGAGCGGTGTGCCGGTGTCGCTGATCTCGATCCACTGGTGGGCCGGGCCGCCGGGCTCGTCGCTGTCCACCCAGGTGTAGCCGAAGGGGTCGGGCCCGCCCGAGCCGCGCACGGCGGGCGCGCCACCGCGCGGATCGGCCACGCCCTTCTTGAGCGTCAGGACGTCCGCCGCCGCGGGCGCCGGCGCCGCGAGGGCCAGCTCCACGGTGTACTCCAGTTCCCCCTCGCCGCTGTTGACCAGGGTCAGCATCTCGGTGACCGACGCGGGGTGGGCGACGGTGACCTCGAACTGTCCCGGCGTCACCTCGCACGTGGGCCGCGGCGGCTCGGACACGGCGGGCAGGACGATCTGGTCCACCCAGCCGCAGTCCGCCCCGTCGCTCACCGAGGCGTCCTTGGTGTAGACCCACTCGAAGACATGGACGCCGGCGGGGACCGGGAAGGTGGCCTCATCCCAGCCCACGGTGCCGGACCAGGCGCCCAGCTCGGTGCCGTCGATCCGGAAGCGCAGGAAGTCGTAGCTGCTCTCGGAGTCCACGCGATACTGGAAGCTGATGGTGCCGCTGGTCAGGACGTCGGCCTCCAGCGCCAGCACCGAGGTCTGGTTGTGGCCGATGTCGCCCGAGCGCGCGCAGTGGGCGCCCTCGAAGGGGTCGTCGGTGACCACCTGCCAGCCCTGGTCGCCGGCGGCCTGCCAGGGGAAGACCAGGAAGTCGCCGGACTCGAAGTCCTCGATCTGCAGGCCCACGGCCATGTCCAGGCTGGTCTGGTAGACGAGGTCGACGGCCGTGACGGCGAGCAGGAAGGACACGGGCTCGCCGATGGACGCCTGCTCGGAGGCGGTCACGCGGAAGACCAGCGGGGCGGTGGCGCCGCCGTCGAGGGCCGCGGCGGCGGCCGCGTCCACGTCCACGGTCACGTGGGGGTTGTCCGACGCCAGGGTGGCGGCCAGGTCCAGCGCGGTGGCCGAGCCGGTGTTGGCCAGGTGGACGGTCAGGTCGGCCGACTCGCCGGGATCGAGGATCCCGTCGGCATCGGCGTCGTCGCTGATCACGACCTCCGGCACCGCGAGCACGGGCGCGTGTGCGGTGAGCGTGAAGCCGCTGCGGTACGTGGAGTCGGCGTCGGCGACGGTGACCGTGATCGGGATGGGGTGGCCGTCGGGCACGTCGGCCGCCAGCGCCAGGTGGTAGGCGTCGGTGGCGGTGGCGTGGCCGTCGGCGGGGATGTCGGGGAAGCTGGCGTCCGCCTGGTCGATGGTCAGGTAGGGGTCGTCGCTGGTCAGCGTGGCGGTGACGCGGCGCGCGGTCTCCAGGCCCACGTTGTGCAGCTCCAGCGAGAGCAGGGACGACTCGCCGAAGTCGAGCTGGCCGTTGCCGTTGCCCTCGAGGTCGTTGAGGGCGTGGCCGGCGTGGATCACCCACGGACCCTCCGGCGGGATGATGGGCACCGGCTGCTCGTGGCGGTGGCGGTTCTGCATGGTGACGGTGACCAGCAGGTCCTGGCCGGGCAGCTGGGCCGCGATGGGGATGCTCACCGGGCCGCCGGTGGCCACGGCCGAGCCGATCAGCTCGCCGCCCACCGACAGGCCGATCAGGGCGCCGGCGTCGGCGGTGACCTCGAAGAAGTCCACGCCGCTGAGCAGGGCCTGGTCGTGGGCGACGTCCAGGGAGGTGGGCAGCTCGGAGTAGACCGTGCTGAAGGCGTCGCCGTGATGGTGGAAGAGGTAGTGGGTCACCTCCTTGTCGCCGCTGTTGTAGGGCCAGTTCGAGGCGTTCAGGTAGTACTTGCCCGCCGCGTTGGCGAAGGCGGGGAGCATCCGGTGGTCGCCGGCGGCGCCATAGCCCGGGTCGAAGTCCGGCCACATGGAATCGAACATGCCCCAGACGTAGGTGTCGTTGACGAAGGAGTAGGAGATCTCGCTGGCGGCGATGACGCCCAGCGCGCCGCTGGCGTGCCGGTGGAAGGTCTCGGCGAAGCACTCGCTCGAGGCGTCGAACTTGCCGGTCAGGCAGTTGATGGAGAACACGAAGCTCGGGTCGGCGTTGTCCAGCGCGGCCACGTGGGACCGGGAGTAGGCGGGCTCGCCCCAGCCGTCCACGTCGCCGTGATCGCGGTGCTGCAGCATGAAGGCGCCGGACTCCAGGCCGGCGTTCAGGCGGCTGGCGCTGCCGTTCCAGTCGTCCAGGTGACCGGGCGTGGCCGGCAGGTAGCCCAGGCCGCCGGGGCCGAAGTAGTCCACCACCGTCGCGGTGCTGGGCGCGGTGGACCAGATGGAGCCGGGCGTGCCCTGGTAGATGGCGTACTCGCGCACCGGCGTCTTGCCCAGCGCGTTGCTCAGGAAGCCGTGCAGGACCTCGTCGCAGAGGATGAACCAGCGCTCGGTCTGCCAGCCGCCGGCGATGATGGGGTTCTGGTAGTAGCCCGGGGTGGTGGGCGGCTGGCGCTCGTAGTCGATCACCTTGCGCACGAAGGTCTCCACGTGCGTGGGGTTGGCCGCGGCCATGCGCGCGAGGATCACGTCGGGCAGGTCGTTGCCCGTGACGTCGGCGTAGAGGTTGTCCGAGACGCAGTAGCCGTTCCAGGTGGGAGCGATGATGCCCGCGTCGCCGCCGCCGTGGTCGCCGAGCAGCAGGACGGCCACCGGCGGGATGTCCCAGGTGTGGTAGGCCTGGTCGATGTACGCCTCGATGGCGGCGGCGGTGTTGCCGCCGATCTGGTCGGTGGTGACCACGCCGGTGCGGATGCCCTGCTGGTTGCGGAAGCGCGCCAGGGTGTCCGCCCAGGCGGTGAAGGTGGTCGCCGGCGGCGTGATGATCACGTACTCGAGGTCGGGCGTGCGGCCGGCGGGCCGCGGCGCCGGCGGCAACGGCGGCAGCAGGTCGGCGTTGGCGAAGGCGTCGCGCAGGATGGGCTCGAACCAGCGGTTGCGCAGCCGGTCCTCGCCCACCTGGCCGCGGCCGCCCGTGAAGACGACCTCGATCTCGATGTCGCGGTGGACGGTGAGCTCGCCGGTGACCGGGTTGTACTGGAAGGGCGTCACGCCCACCATCACGGCGTCGACGCCGCGCACCTCGGTGACCTCGCCCACGTGCAGGATCTCGGCGGGGTAGGGGGCGTCGGTGGCGTAGATGGCCGCGTCGCGCTCGTAGCGCAGGCCGTCCTCGGTCTCCGGCGGGATCACCGGGGCGGGCGCGAGGTCCACGCCGGCGAGCACCTCGGCGCGCGACCGCAGGACGGTCACCTGCGCGGTGGCGCCCTCGGGCAGCGCCAGCAGCCGGCTGAACGCCGGCAGGTCCGGCGCTCCGGCCTCGCCGGGCAGGAACACGCCCGGTACCCGCACCACGTTTCGACCGCGGCCGTCGATCGCCTCGGTCGCCAGCTCCCAGCTCGCCAGCGAGAGGTTCAGCCGCAGGCCGGCGTCCGTCTGGCGGGACACGGTCAGGCCGTGCCGGTCCCAGCTGTCGGCGTAGCGGAAGGTCTGGGCCTGGGCCTGGGCGGCCGCGCTCAGCGACAGCGTCGCGAGCAGCAGGAGGACGCCGGCGGTCCGACGGCCGATCATACGAGCACCTGGGCTGGGCATGGATTTCCTCCGGAGGACGGGGAGCAGGAAGCGGACAGCCGTCCGCGCGGCCGGGATGAGGTGGCCGTCACCGGATATGATGATGCCACATGGAAAATGAAAGGTTAAGTGCCGTTTTCAAACGTCAAAAATGGAGCGGACTGCTCGCGTATGGATCTCGAGGCGCCCGCGCGACGCCGCGCGATGCCGCGCGATGGCTCGCGATGCCGGGCAACGCCGCGCGACGCCGCGCGGATTTCCGTCCTGACCCCGATCCGTGCTAGAATCCCGGGAGCTCCAGCCGCACTCTCGCCCCGGGGGATCGTCCATGCGCCGCACCGCCATCGCCACCACGCTGTCCGCCCTGCCGCTGGCCCTGCTGCTCGGCGCGTCCGCCGGCGCCCTGGAGGTCGCCACCACCTGGTCGCCGCCCCGGCTCTATCACTACCCGCCGCCCGCCGACCTGAGCCTCGAGGCCAGCGTCCGGGTCACCTTCGCCGGCGACGCGCCCATGACGCCCGCCGATCCCGCCGGGCTGGTCCGCATCGACGACCACCGGTGGTTCGCCGTCCGCCTCTGGGACCAGACCGACCCCCTGACGGTGGTCTTCCACCCCGATGGCGGCGGCGCGCCCGACACCGTGACCGCCGTCCGCGCCCCCGCCCGGCCGCTCGACCTCGCCCGTCACGACGGCCTGGTCCTCACCGTGGACACCGAGCTGCCGCACCTCTGGTCGCCGCAGACGGGCATCTACGTGTGGGGCCTGCACGAGAACTGCCTGCAACGCGGCGCGGAGTGGGAACGGCCGGCCATGGTGGTGGCGTACGCGCCCCCGGGAGATCCGGTCTGGGTCGAGCCCGTGGGCCTGCGCATCAACGGCCAGAGCAGCCGCTACCAGACGCGCAAGGGCCTGCGCGCCTACTTCGATGATCACGGCGCCGTCGATTTCCTGACGGACGACCTCTTCGGCGACGGCCCCGGACGCTTCGCCCGGCTGGTCTTCAAGTCCACCGTCCTGATGCCCGGCGTGGTCAGCTCCAGCCTCTGGGAACCGCTGCACCAGGATCTCGGCCACCTCGGCAGCCGCCACCGGCTGGCCGGCCTCTACCTGGACGGCGAGTACTGGGGCGCCTACAGCGTGCGCGAGCGGCTGGACGACGATTTCGTCGAGGTCACCCACGAGCTCGCCGACGATGGCGAGTACACCCTGATCAAGGACGACGAGGCGGCCGAGGGCGACGTCCAGGAGTGGCACGACTTCCTCGCCGGATACGCCGTGCCACCCCAGGACTACGGCGCGCACCACTGGTACACGGCGGTGGCGGCGCGCCTGGACCTCGACGCCTACATGGACTGGATGTACCTGAACATCCACGGCGCCTCGGCGGACAACGGCTGGGTCAACAACGTGGCCCTGCTGCGCCTGGATGGCGGACGCTGGCGTTACCTCATGTGGGACGAGGAAGGGCTCATGGCGGAGGCCAACCTGACGTCCAACCACTTCCGCTTCTATGCCGCCGCCGACTTCGACGAGTACGAGGAGTTCCGCCCCGCCCAGTGGTCCATGGGCAACTGGTGGGCGCCGCACCAGCCCTGGCGGGACCTCTTCCGGGGCCTGATGCAGAACAGCGAGTTCAAGGCCCGCTTCTCCGCGCGCATCGACCAGCTGGTGGCCGGCCCGCTGTCGGTGCCGTCGCTGCATGCGCGCCTCGATTCCCTCGCGGCGGCCCACGCGGTGGAGCTGGCCAACCACGCCGACCGCTGGCATCAGGGCGCCAGCTCCCACGCGACGGAGATCCAGCGGGTCCGGCAGTGGCTGATCGACCGGGCGCCCATCGTGGCCGCCCAGAAGACCGCGTTCTTCGCGCACTTCGCCGTGCCGGTGGAGCTCAGCCGGTTCGACGCCACCGGAACCGCCGACGGCGCCCGGCTGACCTGGCGCACGGAGCGCGAGCGCGACAACGCCGGCTTCCAGGTCTGGCGCGCGCTGGACGACCCCGCCGGCCTCGCGCTGCGGGCCGACTGGCGGGACCACGCCGGCCTGCAGGGCGCGCCCGACAGCGACACGCCCCGCGAGTACGCGTTCAGCGATTCCACCCTCGCCGCGGGCGAGCGGGCCTGGTACCAGCTGCGGCACGAGGCCACCGACGGCACGGTCACCGTCCACCAGTGGATCGAGCGGGTGGGGCCGCCGGTGCTGCCCGGCCTGCGCCTGAACGAGCTGATGGCCGACAACGACGGGGTCGTCGCCGACGAGGCCGGCGAGTTCGACGACTGGCTCGAGCTTCACAACCCGGGGCCCGGGCCGGTGTCCCTCGCCGGGCTCGCCCTGGCCGACGATCCCGACGACCCGGCGCCCTGGCCCCTGCCGGCCCTCGAGCTGGGCGCCGGCGAGTTCCTGCTGGTGTGGTGCGACGATGACGCGGACCAGGGGCCGCTGCACGCGGACTTCAAGCTGTCGGCCGACGGCGAGTCGGCGGTGCTCTTCCTGCTGGACGACGGCACCGCCCACGTGGTCGACAGCGTGACCTTCGGCCCCCAGGACACGGACGTGGCCCTCGGCCGCCTGCCCGACGGCCATGGCCCGTGGCAGGTGCTCGCCACGCCCACGCCGGGCGCGAGCAACCAGGGCGTGACGGCCGCGTCGCCGGCGTCGCCGGCGGCCCTGGTCCTCGGCGGGGTCGTCCCCAATCCCACGGCGGAGGCGGCGGCCATCCGCTTCGCCACGGGCCCGACGCTCCGCGGGCCGGTGCAGGTGGCGATCTACGATCTGCGCGGCCGCCTGGTGCGGGAGCTGCGGCAGGCCCCGCTCGCGGCGGGCGAGCACACCGTGATCTGGGACCGCCGCGACGGCGGCGGCCGCCGCGCGCCAACCGGGACCTATCTGGTGCGGGTGACCGCCGGCGGCCAGAGCGCGACGGCCAAGCTGAGCGTGGTGCGGTGACGTCCGGCCGGACGGGCGCCGGGCGGGTGGGCGCCGGGCGGATGGGCGTCGGCCAGGTGGGCGTCGGCCAGGTGGGCGTCGGCCAGGTGGGCGTCGGCCAGGTGGGTGGCGGCCAGGCGGGCGCTACCGCAACAGGGTGAGCTTGCGCACCGTGCGGTCCCGCGCCGTCCGCAGCTCCAGCCAGTAGACGCCGGCCGCGGCGCGGCGTCCGGATCCGTCCCGGCCGTCCCAGATCCAGACCCGGGGCTCGCCGCCCTCCTCGCGCGGTCCGGTGGCCGGCTGGGCGCCCAGATCCTCGCGCCGGACCAGGCGCCCGCGGGCGTCGTACACGGCGGCGGCGACCTGGTCGGCCGCGGCCAGCCAGTAGGCCAGGCGGACCTCCTGCAGCGCCGGGTTGGGGCGTGGCCGGGCGGCCAGCAGCGCCGGCGGCCGGGTGGCGGCCGACTTCCAGAGCAGCCAGCCCTCCGGGTCGATCACCACGCTGTCGACGGCCGTGGCGGTGGTCACCTCCACGCCGGCCAGCAGCTGCTCCATGCGCAGCTCCCGGTCCACCGCCTCGGCGCCGGCATGGACCCGCACCGGCACCACCAGCGGGAAGAACGGCGCCGCCTGCTCCTGGACCACCTCCACCAGCGTGCGCCCGCCACCGGCCGGCCGCCAGCGCGTCGCCAGCTCGGGCAGCGCCTCGGTCCCCAGCCAGGGCGCCAGGAACGCCGCCACGTCGCGGCCGCTGACCCGGGTCATCACCGCGGCGAAGCGGTCGCGATCGGTCAGCGCGTGGACCAGGGCGGGATCGGTGGCGTAGGCGCGCAGGCCGGCGAAGAAGTCCGCCTCGCCCAGATACCGCCGCAGCATGTGCAGCACCCAGGCGCCCTTGTCGTAGACCAGGAGGTTGGGCAGCACCGGGTCCGGGTCGCCGAGCAGGCCGTCGCCCTGGAAGAGGTCGCCCCGCGCGAGGCGGGCCAGGTCCTCGAGGTAGGCCGCCCGGCCCTCGCTGTGCTCGATCCACAGCGCCTCGCCGTAGCGGGCGAAGCCCTCGTTGAGCCAGATGTCGCGCCAGGTGCCCGGCGTCAGGCTGTTGCCGAACCAGTGGTGGATCAGCTCGTGGGCCACCACCTTGCGCGCCGCCCGGGCGGGCAGCAGCAGCGTGGCCTGACCCATGGCGCTGACCGTCTGGTTCTCCATGGCGCCGCCCCAGACGAACTCCGCCTGGGCGTACTTCTCGCCCGCGAAGGGATAGGGGCCGAAGAGGTTTTCGAACAGCCCCATCATCTCGCAGGTGGCGGCGTAGGCGCTGTCGGCTTCGGCCAGGTGCTCGGCGAAGGCGTGGTACTGCAGGGGTAGGCCGCCGCAGTCCTCCTCCCAGGAGACGAAGTCGCTCACCAGCAGGCCGATCAGGTAGGGCGCCACCGGGTAGTCGGAGGCCCAGCGCCAGCGCTTGCGGCCGGGGTCGAGGGCGTCGGTGCCGAGCAGGCGGCCGGTGGCCGCGACGGTGAGCGTGTCGGGCGCGGTGACCGTCAGCTCCAGGGTGGCCTTGTCCGCGGGGTGGTCCTTGGACGGCAACCAGCTGTGCGTGGAGTAGGGCTGGCTGACGTTGCCCACCGACGGGCCGTCGCGCTGCTGGCGGGCGAGCAGGCCGGCGAACAGCGGACCGTGGCGGGGGGGCGTCCCGGCGTAGACCACGCCCACGGTCACGGTGTCGCCGGCGGCCGCGCCGGCGGGGACGGCCACGGTGAGGCTATCGCCGGCGTGGGCGAAGGGGGCGGCGGCGCCATCGCGCAGGAGCGCGGTGACGGAGAGGTCGTCCACCAGGTCCAGGCGCAGGGTGGCCGGCGGCGGGTCGAGCAGGCGCAGGACGAGGTCCGCGCGGCCGGTCAGGCGGAAGGTCTGCGGGGGCAGGGACTCGAGGTCCAGCGTGTAGGCGGTGTGCAGGACGTCGAAACCTCGGGGGTCGGCGGCGGGGATGCGGCCGTTCCAGGGCACGGGCGGGCCGGTCTTGCTGGCCGGGGGCTGCCAGCCGGCCAGGGCGGCGCCGGCGACGAGGGCGACCACGGCCACGGCCAGGACCGTGGTCACGGTGGTCGGGACGACCCCGGCGCCGGGGCCCCCGGCGGCCGGCGGCCGGTGCTGCGGACGGGGCGGGTGCATCACCGCATGATACGGCATGGGAAAGCCCCGCGCACGTGCACGGGGCTTGTCCCGGGTGGCCATGATCGGAGCAGGGGGGTCAGGACTCCTCGCTCATGGCACCCATCATCGACATCTCGCTGCTCGAGAGGATCCGGTCGACGTCGAGCAGGATGACGACGTTGTCCTGGAACTTGCCCATGCCCAGGAGGAACTTCTCCGCCTCGGGATCGCCGAAGGACGGGGGCGGCTCCACCTGGCCGGGCTGGATGTCCATCACCTCGGACACCTGGTCGACGATGATGCCCATGGTCACCAGGCTGTCGTGCATCTGCACCTGCACCACCATGACGCAGGTCAACTCGGTGTTCTCCTTGGGCTCCAGGCCGAACTTCAGGCGCAGGTCCACCACGGGGATCACCTTGCCGCGCAGGTTGATCACCCCGCGCACGAACTCCGGGGTGCGCGGGACGGCCGTGATCGTCATCAGGCCGATGATCTCCTGCACCTTGAGGATGGCGATGCCGTAGTGCTCGGCGTCGAGCTTGAAGCCCATGTACTTGCCGGCCAGCTCCTGTCCCGCCTCGACGGGGTCGAGCAGCGCGGTGGCGTCGTGAGTCGTCATCATGGTCCCTTTCTCAACGCAACGGATCTCGGGCGTGACGATCCCATGATCGGCCCCCGGCCCAGCACCTTGAGTCAAAAATAAGCCTGAAGGATCATCGGGGCGGGCGGGCCGGGCGGCAGGGTAGCGGGGACGGGGAGCCTCGCGGCGCCCGCGACTCAGCGGCCGGTCTTGCCCAGGGTCTCCAGGCGCAGGCTCCCGTCGTGGTTCCAGGCCGGTCCGCCCAGGCCGCCGCCCAGGATCACGGTGGCGTGCGTGCGGATCAACGGCTGCACCGCGTCGCCCCGCTCGAGGCGGCGGGCGATGGCCTCGGTGCGCAGCGGGTCGAGGGTGTCGGCGGGATCGGCCGCGCGCGCGCCGGGCGGGATGGCGCCGGGATCCACCGCGGGATCCAGCCCGGCGGTGCGCAGCCAGCCGGCCAGCGAGAGCAGGCGCGCCAGCTCCAGGCAGGGCGAGGCGGTCCGGCGGGGCCAGGGCACCACCATGGCGCCCGCGCGGGCGGCCTGGACGTGGGCGGCGAGGGTGGCGGGGTCCACGGCCGCGGCCACCGGCGCGACGCCCTCGGCCGGCGTCACCGGCGGGGTGAGCGGACCGCGCCCCGGGAGCTGGTCGGCCGGGCGCAGGGGCCGGGCGGCCACCACGGCCAGGCGCTCGGCGAGGCGGTGGGCGTCGGGGTCGTCCGCGGGCCAGAGCACCAGGTCGTCGTCGCGCTGGCCCTGGATGCTGGCGGCGTCCAGGTCCACGCGGGGCCGGCGCAGCACCCGCGGCGGCAGGGCGCTGCAGGCGCGGGTACGGGGCGTGTACGCGAAGAAGTCCGCCGGCTCGGCGGGGGCGACGGCCACCTCGCGGGCCAGCTCGCGACGGTTCCAGCCCGCCGCCCAGCGGCGCCGGTCGCGGGGATCGTCGCCGGGGCCCTCCGGAGGCACCACCAGGTAGTACCAGCGGTCCCAGGGCAGGTCCACCGGGCGGGCGCCGCCGCGGCCGCGATAGTAGGCCACCGCGGCGCGGTCGCGGGTGACCAGGGCGTCCAGGCCGGCGTCGAGCAGCTCGCGGGGATCGCCAGCGGGGTCGAGGACCAGGTCCAGGCGCTCCCACGCCGGCAGGCGGGGATGGTCCGGCCGGGCCACCAGCGCGAGGCGATCCGGATCGGCGGTGGGCGCGGGGGTGGCCGGTCCGGTGCCGGCCAGCCAGCCGCCGGGCCCGGGCCTGCCCACCACCGCCAGGGCGGGGTGCGCCAGCAGCAGGGGCAGCTCCTCGCTCGCCGTCTGCAGGCGGATCAGCAGCTGGCCGGGGGCGGGAGCCTCCACCGCCGCGGGGGAGAAGAGGAGGAACGGGTCGGGCTCGCCCCGGCGCAGGCAGAGGGTCTCCGCCCGCCGCCACGCCGCGGCCACGCTGCCGGCGGTGACCGGCGTGCCGTCCCAGAAGCGGGCGCCCTCCCGCAGATCCAGCACCCAGACGCGGCCTTCCTCGTAGGCCTGCCAGGCGGTGGCCAGCCCGCCGCTCAGCCTGCCGTCGCAGTCCACGCGGACCAGGGTCTCGTAGAGCGTGGCGAAGAGATGCCGCTCGGCCTCGGTGGCGGGCAGGGGCGCGTTCAGGGGATCGGCGCTCCCAGGCAGGGCCAGGCGCACCGTGCCGCCCGCGCGGCCCCGGACCGGTGCGCCGCAGTCCACCGCCGCGCGGGGGGGCAGGTCCACCACCGCGGCGTGGGGCGCGTGCCGCCACTGGTCGGTGCGAACGGTGGTTCGGGTCCCGCAGCCACTCAGCGTCAGCGAGGCCACGACCATGGCGAAGGCGAGGAAGGACAAGGAGTTCCGGGTCATTTCGCGCCGCTCCCTGAGATTATGCAGATAATCCTCTTGACCAATAAGGGAAACCCTGAGTATGGTCCGCCACCCGAGCCGAGGTGGGAACGGAAGGAGCCGATTCCCGGATCCGCCAGGACGGCGCGCACCCGTGGAGCGTTCCTTTCATGTCCCCCGCCGCGTTCTGGTTCCAGTCTCCCTCGTCGTGGCCCGCCGTGCTGGTCCTGCTCGCCGCCTGTTCCCTCATGGGGCTGACGGCCCTGTTCATGGTCCAGCTCCGCCGGCAGGTCTGCGCGGCCTGGACCGAGACCGGCCGCATCCATGCGCGCAGCACCGCCCGCATCGACGCCGTCGGCGACCTCCTGGACGATATCCTCTTCGAGACCGACCGGTCCAGGACCCTGGTCTTCACCAATCACGCCTTCCATCGCCTCACCGGCTACCGTGACCGCGATCTGCACGGCGGCTTGACCCTGGCCGACCTCTTCGAGCCGGACGAGCGCGCCCGCCTGCTGGCCGAGCTCGCGCCGGACCGCCGGCGCCCCGGCCCCACCGAGGGGACCTACCACCTGCGCTGTCGCGACGGCTCCCGGGTGCCGGTGGCCCTGCGGCTGTCGCCCATCACCGAGCGAGACGAGCTGCAGGGCTGGCGCGGCCTGCTCGAATCCATCGCCGAGCCCGACGCCGCGCACGACGCGCCGCCGGCGGGGGCGGTGGAGCGGGTGCTCGGCGACATCCTGCGCGACTTCAAGCAGGCGCCGCCGCACGAGCACGAGGCCGCCCTGTTGCGGGGACTGGCCGCCATCGGCGGTCACCTGGGCGTCGACCGCTGCTATTTCTACACCTGCAGCGAGGATGGCGCGAGCCTCGATAGCCGCCTGCAGTGGTACGGCCCGGACGTCTCGCCCCTGGAGGACGACGCGCGCCTGCCGGGCCTGGACGAGTTCCCCTGGACCCGCGACCGCTTCGCCACCGACGGCGTGGTGATCGTCCACGACCTCGCCGCCCTCGACCCGCACGAGGTGCCCGAGCGGTCACGCTGGCGGCAGCAGGGGATCACCAGCCTGATCGGCGTGGCCCTGCGCGAGCGTGGCGCGGTGACCGGTGTGCTCGGCTGCGAGACGCTGGGACGCGTACGT
Organism: uncultured Fibrobacteraceae bacterium; assembly: GCA_964637835.1. Taxonomy (GTDB): domain Bacteria; phylum Krumholzibacteriota; class Krumholzibacteriia; order LZORAL124-64-63; family LZORAL124-64-63; genus Glo-17. Next base: position 60,297 of record CAZWYF010000006.1, on the reverse strand, counting down.
CCCTGGAATCCACGCGACCGGCACCTCCTGGAGACGCTGGCGGAGATCTGCCAGCAGGCCCTCCATCACGACCGCACCGAGCGCCATCTCGAGCAGGCCAACGCCCGCACCGCCGACCTCGCTGCCCTGTTGCCCGAGCCGGTGGCCGTCACCGACGCCACCGGCACGGTGGTGGTCTGGAACACGGCGCTGGCCACCCTCAGCGGCCTACCGGCCGCGGCGGTGCAGGGCCGGCCCGTGGCCGAGGCGCTGGACGGGTTCCTGCCGGCGGTCCGTCCGTGGCTCGAGGCCCGGTTCCCCTGCCGTGCGGAGGACGACGCCGTCTGCTCGGAGATCCAGGAGACCCTCAGCGGCGCCGGCGAGCCCGTCTGGGTGCAGCTGTCGTTACGCGCGCTGGCGCCGGCGGCCGGCGAGCGGACCGGGTGCCTGCTGCACTTCTGCGACCTGACGGCCGCCAAGGCGGCCGAGGCGCGCGTCCGCGCGCGCAACCAGAAGCTCGAGCAGGCCGTGGCCGATCAGCAGCAGGAGCTGGCCCAGGCCCAGGCGAAGCTGCTGGAGTCCGAGAAGATGGCCGCCGTGGCGCGCATGGTCACCGGCCTCGCCCACGAGATCAACACGCCGGTGGGGGTGGGGTTGACCGCGGCCAGCCACCTGGGCGACCGCGCCGCGACCCTCGACCGGACCTACCGTGACGGTCTGATGACCCGCTCGGATTTCGAGGACTTCCTGGGCTCGGCCGGCGAGTCGGCCACGCTCATCCAGGACAACCTGCAGCGCGCGGCCGACCTGATCTCCGGCATGCGGCAGGCCGCCATGGATCAGGCCCTCGACCGCGTCCGGCCCGTGCCGCTGCGGGAGTACCTGGGCGACGTGCTGCTCTCGCTCGGTCCGCGCCTGCGCGAGCAGCACGCCGAGGTGCGGCTGAACTGCCCAGAACAGCTCTCTCTGGTTACCGATCCGGGCGCGCTCTACCGGATCCTCTCCAACCTGGTCATCAACTCCCTGCAGCATGGCTTCGAGAGCATGCTGGTGGGGAACATCGAGATCACCGTCGCTGCGCATCCGCGGGGGGTGCAGCTGGTCTACCAGGACGACGGCCGCGGCATGGATGCCGACGAGCGGGAGCGCATGTTCGAGCCCTTCTACACCACCGCCCGCGGACGCGGCGGCATGGGACTCGGCCTGCACATCGTCTACAGCCTGGTCACCGGCAAGCTGGGGGGCAGCATCGCGTGCACCAGCCGGCCGGGGCACGGCGTCCGCTTCGAACTGATCATCCCCGGACAGGCGGAAGCCGAGGCATCATGACGTCCAGGCTCCGCTCCACCGTCCCCCGCGACGTCCTGGTCTTCGCCGACGATGACGCACCGGCCACGCCCGCCGTGGCGGGGAACGCGTGGCTGGTTTTGATCGTCGACGACGAGGAGGAGGTCCACCGGCTGACCCGGTTCGTGCTGGCGGACCTGCGCCTGGACGACCGCCCGGTCACCTTCCTGAGCGCCTACTCCGCCACCGGCGCCGAGCAGATCCTGCGCGACCATCCCGAGGTGGCCGTCGTGCTCCTGGACGTGGTCATGGAGCGCGAGGACGCCGGCCTGCGTCTGGTGCGGACCATCCGCGAGGAGCTCGGCAACCAGGACGTGCGCATCATCCTGCGCACCGGCCAGCCGGGCCAGGCGCCCCCGGCCGAGGTGATCGCCCGCCACGACATCAACGGCTATCGCTGCAAGGCCGATCTGACCGCCCAGCAGCTCCAGAGCGCGCTGCTGGTGGCCCTGCGCAACTACCGCGACATCCAGACGGCGGTGCGCTCCCGCGAGGGCATGCGCCGGATCCTGGCGGCCGGCAGCGCGTTCTTCGCCCATCAGACCGGCGAGGGGTTCGCCGACCAGGTGCTCGGCGAGCTGCTCGACCTGCTGGCGGCCAGCCCGGAGAACGCGGAGCTCTCGGGCCTGGCGGCCGCCACCGATCCCGCGGGCGCGGGTTTCCGGGTCCGGGCGGTGCGCGGAAAGGCCGACGGACTGCTCGGTCGTCCCCTGCAGAGCGTGCTCCCACCGGCGGCGCTGGCGTTGCTGCCGGCGGTGCTCGCCGAGGGCCGCGGCCGGTTCACCGCCGACGGGTACCTGGACGCCCTGACCGCGGAGGACGGGCCGGGCCACGTGATCTGGGTCCGCTGGCGACGGCTGTCCGGCCGCACCGATCGCGACCTGATCCGCGTCTTCATGGCCAACGCCGCGCTGGGCTTCCGCAACCTGACCCTGCGGCAGGAGATCGTCGACACGCAGAAGGAGATCATCCACACGCTGAGCGACGTCCTGGAGACGCGCAGCAGCGAGACGGCCAACCACGTCCTGCGCGTGGGGCTGATCGCCGCGCAGCTGGGCGAGCTCGCCGGCCTGCCGGGTCCGGAGGTGGAAATCCTGCGCATGGCGGCGCCCATGCACGACGTGGGCAAGGTGGGCATCCCCGATGCCGTGCTCAACAAGCCCGGCCGGCTGGACGCGGACGAGCGCCGGCTCATCGAGACCCACGCCACCATCGGGCACAGCATCCTGGCGCGCTCGGAGCGGCGCCTGCTCCGGGCGGCGGCGGTGGTGGCCCAGCAGCATCACGAGCGCTGGGACGGCGGGGGCTATCCCGCCGGTTTGGCCGGCGAGGACATCCACCCGCATGCGCGCATCACCGCCCTGGCCGACGTCTTCGACGCCCTGACCCAGGACCGCGTGTACCGCGCGGCCATGCCCGAGGAGAAGGTGCTCGCCATCATCGCCGCCGAGCGCGGCGGGGCCTTCGAGCCGGCCCTGGTGGACCTCTTCCTGGCCCACCGGCAGGAGATGCTGGCCATCCGCCGGGCGCATCCCGACGCGCTGTCGGCGCGGGAAGGCCAGGACCGGCCCCGCCTGGCCCTGGCGGATCAGGCGGTGGGATCATCCGGCGGCATGGCGTCGGGGTCCACCGCGACCACCGAGCTGGTGCGCGCGGCCCGGTAGCAGGCCTCCACCACCGCCAGCGTCCGCACGCCGTCGGCCGCCGTCACCGGCACGGGGGCCTCGCCGCGCATCGCGTCGCGCCAGTCGGCCAGCATGGCCGGCAGGGTGGGCGCCGTGGCGTCCACCTCCTGCCGCTCCTCCTGCCGGCCGCGGCGCCAGCGCAGGCCCCCGTCCAGGTAGTCGGCGTGCAGCTGCCCGGCCTCGCCCACCGCCTCCAGCCAGCCCGCGCGGCTCGCCGTGTACTTGCTCACCTCCAGGCTCACCCAGCAGCCGTCGTCCAGCTCGGCGTGGGCCAGGAAGAGGTCCTCCACCACGGGGTTGAGCACCTGCCGCTGCCGGCTGCTCAGGCGGGTGAACTCGTGGCCGGTGAGCCAGCGGGCGAGGTCGATGATGTGCACGCCGGTCAGCAGCACCGAGCCGCCCACGGTCTCGGCGGGCTCGCGCTGCCAGGCCAGGGTGGTGGGCGCCAGGCGCTGGGCCAGGCGGACCAGGTGGACCGGGCCCAGCTCCGCCCAGCGCTCCCGCGCGCGCCGGAGCACCGGATTCCAGCGCAGGGTCTGGGCCAGCATCAGGGGGGGCGCGCCGGGACGCGCGGCGCGCGCGGCCAGGGCGCGGGCCTCGGCCAGGGTGCCGGTGAGCGGCTTCTCCAGGAGCACCGGCTTGCCGGCGTCCAGGGCCGCGGTGGCCAGGGCGGCGTGACTGGCCGGCGGCGTGGCGATGATCACCGCGTCGACGTCCGGCGCGTCGAGCAGCGCGGCCGCCTCGCCATGCCAGCGGACGCCGAAGGCCGCGGCGGCGTCCTCGCCGGCGGCGCGGTCGCGGCGGCAGAGGGCGGTGCAGGTCAGGCCGGGCACGTCGCCCCGGACCAGGTGGCGGACGTAACGGCTGCCGTGTGTCCCGGCGCCGACCACTCCGATGCGTCGCGTCATCGTGGGGTGACACTCCCGGGCACCGGCCGCGGCGGCCTGACGGACCGGCGGGCCGCGGGACGCCCCCGGGGACGACCGTGCCCGCTGGTCGTCCCGACCGGTCCGGATCCTGCGAGGGCGACGCCGCGGACGCCGGCGCCCCGTCCGCATCCTAGGGCAACCTCCCGCCGAGGAGCAACCGCATGCGCACTGTTACGGGAATCCTGCTGCTGCTGGCCACGGTGGTCCTGGCCGTGGCCGCGGCGCCGGCGTCGGCGCAGCTCTTGATCAACGAGCTGCTCGCCGACCCGGCCAGCGACTGGAACGGCGACGGGGAGGTGGACAGCAAGCTGGACGAGTGGGTGGAGGTCTACAACGACGGCGACGTGGCCGTCACGCTGACCGGGTACTGGCTCCGCGACGGGCTGGGCGATACGCCGCACCTGAACCTCTTCGGGGTGCTCCTGCCGGGGCAGACGGCGGTGTTCTACGGGCATCACGCCGAGGCGTGGCAGCGCGAGAACGGCGCCGGCAGCAGCGGCCTGTCGCTGAACAACGGCGGCGACACGGTCCAGCTCCTGCGCACCAGCGCCAATGATCCGGACGTGCTGGTGGTGGTGGACGAGTACACCTACCCCGGCCACGTGGGCGAGGACGACCGCGCCTGCGGCCGGGCCAGCGACGGGGAGGCGGCCTGGGCGCTCTTCGACGGCCTCAACCCCTACGGGGGCAGCACCGAGCCCCTCGGCACGGGGTGCGATCCGTCGCCGGGGTCGTCCAACGACTGCGCCGAGGCCACGCCCGTGGAGGCGACCACCTGGAGCGGGGTGAAGGGGCACTGGGACTGACGCGCGTCGGCGTCCCGCGGGAGGCCATGGCCGCCCGCCATGCGACGGGCCACGACTTCGACTAACCTTTTGCGGAATCTCTGCGCCCGCGAGTCCGGCGACTGGTCGCCGGACTCGCGCGGCCGTGACGCAATCCGCGAATCCGAGATCCGGAAAGAGGTGATCGACGTGGCCAAGCGAGTGGTGATCTGCGGGGCGGTGCGCACGCCCATCGGCAAGTTCCAGGGTGGTCTGAGCGCGCTGCCGGCGCCGAAGCTGGGGGCCGAGGCGGTCAAGGCCCTGCTCGAGCGCACGGGCCTGGACCCCGCCGTGCTGGACGAGGTGATCCTGGGCAACGTGGTCCAGGCGGGCCAGCACCAGAACCCCGCCCGGCAGGCGGCCATCTTCGGTGGCGTGCCAGCGGGCATCAGCGCCATGACCATCAACAAGGTCTGCGGCTCGGGCCTGAAGGCCGTGGCCCTGGCCACCCAGGCCATCCGCGCCGGCGACGCCCGCTGCATCCTGGCCGGCGGCTTCGAGAGCATGAGCAACATCCCCTACGCCCTGCCCAAGGCTCGCGACGGCTACCGGCTCGGCCACGGCCAGATCATCGACCTGCTGGTCCACGACGGCCTCTGGGACGTCTACAACGACTACCACATGGGCCTGACCGCCGAGTGGGTGGTGGAGAACTACCAGGTCTCGCGTGAGGATCAGGACGCCTTCGCCGCCGAGAGCCACCGCCGTGCCGCGGCCGCCTGGCAGAGCGGCGCCTTCCAGCGCGAGGTCACGCCGGTGAGCATCCCCCAGCGCAAGGGCGACCCGGTGGTCTGCGACCGCGACGAGGGGCCGCGCGCCGACACCACCGCCGAGGGCCTGGCCAGGCTGCGGCCGGTGTTCAAGCGCGATGGCGGCTCGGTCACCGCCGGCAACGCCAGCTCCATCAACGACGGGGCCGCGGCCCTGCTGGTCTGCGACGAGGAGTTCGCCCGGGCCAACGGCCTGGAGATCCGCGCCGAGGTGCTCGCCTACGGCAGCGGGGCGGTGGATCCGCATCAGGTGATGATGGCCCCGGTCACCGCGGTGGGGCGCCTGCTCGAGCGCACCGGCACCACCATCGCGGACTACGACCTGGTGGAGGTCAACGAGGCCTTCAGCGCCCAGGCCGTGGCGGTGACCCGCGAGCTGGGGCTGGACCCGGAGAAGACCAACGTCCGCGGCGGCGGCATCAGCCTGGGCCATCCCATCGGCTGCTCGGGCGCCCGCATCCTCGTGACCCTGCTGCACGCCCTGGAGGACACCGGTGGCGAGCAGGGCCTGGCCACCCTCTGCCTCGGCGGCGGCGACGCCGTGGCGCTGACCATCCGCCGCGTCTAGGCGCGCAAGAAGGAGGACCACGATGAAGGTCGCGGTGATCGGCGGCGGGACCATGGGCAACGGCATCGCCCACGTCTTCGCCCAGAACGGACACGACGTCACCCTGGTGGACAGCGCGCGGGAGTCCCTGGACCGCGCCCGCCAGACCATCGAGAAGAACCTCGGTCGCCAGGTGAAGAAGGAGGCCATCAGCGAGGCCGACGCCCAGGCCACCCTCGAACGCCTCGAGATGACCACCGATCCGGGCGCCTCCGCGGAGGCGCGCCTGGTGATCGAGGCGGTGTTCGAGAGCTTCGAGGTCAAGCGGGACGTCTTCGCCAAGCTGGACGGCATCTGCGGCGAGCAGACCATCCTGGCCAGCAACACCAGCAGCATCAGCCTGACCAGGATCGGCGGGGTGACCGGCCGCGCCGACCGGGTCATCGGCATGCACTTCATGAACCCCGTCCCGGTGATGAAGCTGGTGGAGGTGATCTGCGGCCAGGCCACCAGCCAGCAGACCCTGGAGTTCGTCACCCAGGCGGCGAGGGACCTGGGCAAGGTCCCCGTCACGGTGCAGGACTATCCCGGGTTCATCAGCAACCGCGTGCTCATGCCCATGATCAACGAGGCCGTGTTCTGCCTGATGGAGGGCGTGGCCGAGCGCGAGGCCATCGACGAGGTCATGAAGCTGGGCATGGCCCACCCCATGGGCCCGTTGACCCTGGCCGACTTCATCGGCCTGGACGTGTGCCTGAACATCATGGAGGTCCTGTACGAGGGCTTCGGCGACAGCAAGTACCGCCCCTGCCCGCTGCTGCGGCGCATGGTGGAGGCGGGCTTCCTGGGCCGCAAGACCGGCCGCGGGTTCTACGAGTACTAGTCGCCGCCGCGGGCGGCGCACCCCATCGCAGGAGTCGAGGATGCAGTTCGACCTCACCGAGAACCAGCGCATGCTGCGCGACATGACCCGCGACTTCGCCACGCGCGAGATCGCGCCGGTGGCTCACGAGATGGATGTCACCGGCGAGATCCCCGACGCGCTCATGGCCAAGCTGCGCGAGACCGGCTACTTCGCCCTCAGCTACCCCGAGGCCCACGGCGGTCTCGGGGTGGACACCATCAGCTACGGTCTGGTGGTGGAGGAGCTGGCCCGGCAGTCGGCCGGCGTGTGCATCATGATCACCGTCCACAACAGCGTGGGCTACTACCCCGTGGCCGGCTTCGGCAGCGAGGAACTGCAGGCCCGGTACCTGCCGCGCATGGCGGCGGGCGAGATCGCCAGCTTCTGCGTGTCGGAGCCCGACGCCGGCAGCGACGCGGCGGCCCTCGGGGCCACCGCCCGTCGCGAGGACGACCACTACGTCCTGGACGGATCCAAGGTCTGGGTGACCAGCGGCTCGCGGGCGGCGTTCTTCGTGGTCATGGCGCGCACGCCCGGCACCACCGGCCACCGGGACATCCACGCCTTCCTGGTCCCGCGCGAGGCCGAGGGCCTGAGCGTGGCCAAGAAGGAGGACAAGCTGGGCCTGCGCGCCAGCGACACCGTGGTGATCGCGCTCGATGGCGTGAAGGTGCCGGCCGATCACCGGCTGGGGGCCGAGGGCGAGGGCTTCAAGATCGCCATGGCCGCCCTCGATGGCGGCCGCATCGGCGTGGCCTTCCAGGCCATCGGCATCGGCCGCGCCTGCCTCGAGGAGGCCGTCAGGTACGCCCAGGAGCGGCAGGCCTTCGGCAAGCCGCTGGCGGCCCAGCCGGTGATCCAGCAGAAGCTGGCCGACATGGCCACCGAGCTGGACGCCGCGCGGCTGCTGGCCCTGCGGGCAGCGTGGCTGAAGGACCAAGGTCGTCCTTTCACCCGGGAGGCGGCCATGGCCAAGCTCTACGCCAGCGAGGCGGCGGGCCGCATCGCCGACGAGGCGCTGCAGATCCACGGTGGCTACGGCTATGTCAAGGAGTACCCGGTGGAGCGTTACTACCGCGACGTGCGGGTGACGCGGATCTACGAGGGCACCAGCGAGATCCAGCGGCTGGTGATCGCGAGGGCGGTGCTGCAGGGCGGCGTCTAGCCGCGCCGACGTCTGGCCCGGTCGACGCC
>CAZWYF010000006.1:39375-52018 GCA_964637835.1 uncultured Fibrobacteraceae bacterium | reverse complement strand
GGCCGGTCGACGCCTGGCGGTTGACGCCTGGTCCGGGCGCTGGCCGCTCGCGCGTCAGGCCAGGATGGCGAAGCCCAGCAGCAGCAGCGCCCAGCTGCCGAGCACCAGCAGCAGCAGCGCGGCGGGGGCCAGCACGGCCACCGCCGCCTGCCAGGTCTGGCACTCGTGGCCGCGCGCCAGGCCGATCACCGTCAGCGCCAGTTCCCAGATCATCCCCACCGGCGGCCCGAGGATCGGCACCACCACGAGCAGCTGGGCGGCGCGGCTGTAGGCCACCACGCGCAACGTGGCCTCGAAGCCCAGGCGGCCGCTGCCCAGCAGGCGCAGGATCCCGTGGAAGACGGCTGCCCGCGCGTACACCGCCATCACGGCGATCACCGGCGCCAGCAGGAGCTGACCGGTGGCCACCAGCGGCCCGCGCGGCACCCCGCCCAGGCCGGGAAACAGGGCCAGGGGCAGGCTGCCCAGGGCCAGCGACCACATCCAGTCCAGCAGCGCGGCCACCACCGCGACGGCCACCGCGAAGAGCACCGGCTGGAGATGCCCCAGGCCCACCGGCAACCGGGAGAAGAAGGTCCGCGGTTCGAGCATCACCTCGCGGATGGTCTGCACGAAGGCGTCCACCAGGGAGTAGGGCGGTCGCTGCTCCCAGGGCGGCGGCTGCGGATTGCGGGTGTCGGCCACGGGGGTCCTTTCGGTGGGGGTCCGACCGGTGTACGCAGCGCCGGGGCACGACGTTGCACCAGATCATCGGTTGCGCGGGCGCCGAGAATCGGTTGAAATACCGGGCGATCGGTATCACATCGCAACCCGTCATCCGAGGAGACATCATGCGCTGGACCGTGAGCAAGGGGGAACTGGGCTCGCTGGCGGCGGATCTGCTGATCCTGCCGGTGCTCGAGGGAGAGAAGACCGCGGACCTGGCCGGGGTGGTCCGGCTGGCCGGAGGGCACGGCGATCTGGCCCGGATCATCGGCCGGGCCGGTTTCCGCGGCAAGGTCGGCGCCACGCTGCCGGTGTACTGCAGCGGCCTGAAGGCCGGCTGGGTCCTGCTGGTGGGGCTCGGCCGGCGCGAGAAGCTCTCCCTGGCCGGTCTGCGCGAGGCCGGCGGCCGGGCCGCGCAGCAGGCGCGGCGCATGGACGCTCGCACCGTGGCGGCGGTACCCACCCTGGCCGAGACCGGGTTCGATGCCGAGACCGTGACCCGATGCTGGGCGGAGGGCGCCATCCTGGGCGTGGCGCCGGCCGGTCCGGCCGACGCGCGCAAGCAGAAGGACGCGCCGCCGCGTGCGTGGAAGCTGTTGCCCGCCGCTGCGGATCAGGCCGCGGACCTGCGGCGCGGCCTGGCCGCGGCCGAGGCCGCGGCGGCCGGTTGCCTCGAGGCCCGGCACCTGGTGAACCTGCCGCCCAACCAGCTGACGCCCGCCCGCCTCGCCGAGGAGGCCCGCTCCCTGGCCCAGGACCACGGCCTGAAGTGCACCGTCCTGGGCCCATCTCAGCTGAAGCGCCTGAAGATGGGCGGGATCCTGGGCGTGGCCCAGGGCAGCGCCAACGAGCCCCGCCTGATCTGCCTGGAGAGCAAGTCGGCGCCTCGCGGGGCCCCCACCGTGGCCCTGGTGGGCAAGGGTGTCACCTTCGACACCGGCGGCATCAATCTCAAGCCGGGCGCCAAGATGGACGTCATGAAGTGCGACATGGCCGGCGCGGCCGCGGTGCTCGGCGCCGCGGCCATCGTCGCGGCGCGCAAGCTGCCCGTCCGCCTGCTGGCGGTGGCCCCGGCGGTGGAGAACATGCCCGGCAGCCGCGCCATCAAGCCCTCCGACATCCTGGCGATGGCCAGTGGCCAGACCGTGGAAGTGCTCAACACCGACGCGGAGGGACGCCTCATCCTGGCCGACGCCCTGCACTGGGTGGGCGGGAAGAAACCCGACTACGTGGTGGACATCGCCACCCTCACCGGCGCCTGCGCCGTGGCCCTGGGCACCGAGTTCGCCGGTGTCATGGGCACCAGCGCCGAGCTGCTCGACGTGCTCGAGCAGGCCGGCGGCGAGACCGGCGAGCGCGTCTGGCCGCTGCCGCTCATCGACGCCCACCGTGAGGCTCTCGAGAGCAAGGTGGCCGACCTCAAGAACCTGGGCCCACGCGAGGGCGGGGCGCTCACCGCGGGCGCGTTCCTGGGCGCCTTCGTTCCCGAGGACATCGCCTGGGTGCACGTCGACATCGCCGGGCCCGCCTGGACGGACAAGGACGGGCCCCTCGGCCCCCGTGGAGGCACCGGCTTCGGCGCCCGCCTGCTGGCGCGGGCGGTGGAGATCCTTGCCGGCTGAGCGCCTGGGCGACATCTCCCGCGGCCGCCTGCTCGGTCGTCTGGCCCGGCTGGCGGCTCCCGTGGTCCTGGCCAACATCAGCCAGACGCTCATGGGCCTGGTGGACACGCTCATGGTCAGCCGCCTGGGCACGGGCGCCATCGCGGCGGTGGGCGTGGCCACGCTCCTGTTCTCGGCCCTGGCCACGAGCCTGAAGTCCCTGGACGTGGCGGTGCAGACCTTCACCGCCCGCCGCGACGGCGAGGGCCGCGCCCGGGACGCCGGGGCGGTCCTGGGCACCGCCCTGGTCCTGGTGCTCGCCGCCGGCGCCGTGGCCACCTGGCTGGGACTGCGCTGGCCGCAGGCGGGTCTGGCGCTGGTCCTCGACGATCCCGACGTGGTGGCGCAGGGCGCCGGGTACTACGCCCTGCGCAGCGCCGGCCTGCTGCCCCTGCTCGCCTATTTCCAGATGCGCGCCTGTGCCGATGGCCTGGGACGCACCCGCCTGGGCATGGTCACCGGCGTGGGCATGAACCTGCTCAACGTGCTGCTGAACTGGGTGCTGATCTTCGGTGCGTTCGGCGCGCCGGCCCTGGGCGTGCGCGGCGCCGCCCTGGCCAGCACCCTGAGCGCCACGGCCGCCATGCTCGCCATGCTGGCGCTCCTGCTCCGCCCCTCGCTCCGCCGGCCGCACCGGCTGTTCGGCCGGCGAGCCGTGCGGCGCGACCTCGTGGGCCCGCTGCTGCGCGTGGGCTGGCCGCCGGCGCTGCAGGCGCTGGGCCTGATCGGCGGCCTGGTGGTGTTCCACGGCATCCTGGGACACGTGGGCACCGTGGCGGTGGCGGCCGGGAACATCGTCATGCGCATCGCCGCGCTGACGCTCATGCCGGCGATGGGGGTGGCCGTGGCGGTGCAGACCCTGGTCAGCCGCAGCCTCGGCGGGCGCGACGCGCGCGGCGCCTGGCATGCCGGGCTGATGGGGGTGGTCGTGGCGGCCGGGTTGATGGCCGCCCTCGGCGCGGTCTTCCTGGCCGCGCCGGATGCGGTGCTGGCACCATTCGCCACCGAACCGGCGGTGGGCGTGGCGAGTCGCGGGGTGCTGCGGATCACGGCCGTGGGCCAGCTCCTGGCCGCGGCGGGACTGGTGTTCGCCGGCGTGCTGCGCGGCGCCGGCGCCACCCGCGCCGTGCTGCTGGCGGATGCCGGCACCGGCCTGGGTTTCCTGCTCCCGGTGGCCTGGCTCCTGGCGGTGGTCCTCGGTGGCGGGCTCATCGGCGCCTGGTGGGCCCTGGTGCTGTGGTTCGCCCTGCATGCTGCGATCATGACCCGGCTGTTCATCACGGGCCGCTGGCTGCGGCACCGGCTGTGAGGGAGGCGCGGACGGCCGACCGCGCGGATCCGGACGTGCACGGCCGCGGCCGGGAGGCTACCATGGCCGGCGGGAGGTGACCGTGTCGGCGAACATGTTCGAACAGCAACCCACGCGGCGGGTCCTCGGCGTCCGCCAGCTCAGCGAGGCCATCCGCGGCGCGCTGCAGGCGGCCTTTCCCGATCCGGTCTGGGTCAAGGGCGAGGTCCAGCGCCTGCCGGTGGGCGCCGCCAGCCGCAAGCACGTCTACTTCGAGCTGCACGAGGGCGACGAGCGCGGCAGCGCCAGCTTCCAGCTGCCTGCCGCCATCATGGGCTGGGACCGCGATCGCTTCGGCCTCGGCCGCTACCTGGACGGTTCCGATCCCGCCTTCCGCCTGCAGGAGAAGCTGGAGGTCTGCCTGCTCTGCCAGGTGGACTGGTACCCGCCATTCGGCAAGCTGAGCCTGAAGGTGGTGGGCATCGATCCCGAGTTCTCCCTGGGCAAGCTCGAGGCCCAGCGCCGCCGCGTGCTGGCCTGGCTGGAGCAGGAGGGGCTGCTGGAACTGAACCAGCAGCTGACGCTGCCGTCGCTGCCCCTGCGGGTGGGCCTGATCACCAGCGCGGGCAGCGCGGCCGAGCGCGACTTCCGCACCGGCCTCGAACGCAGCGGCCACCGTTTCGTCATCCAGCTGGCCGATTGCCGCATGCAGGGCGAGCAGACCGCGCCGCAGGTGACCGCCGCGCTGAGGCACCTCGCGACCCGGGACCTGGACGTGATCGTGATCACCCGCGGCGGCGGCTCGCGGGCGGACCTCAGCTGGTTCGACCAGCAGGACCTCTGCGCCGCGGTGGCCCGCTGCCCGCTGCCGGTGGTCACGGCCATCGGCCACGAGATCGACACCAGCCTGGCCGACCTCTGCGCCCACACGCGGTGCAAGACGCCCACCGCGGCGGCCGAACTGCTCGCCGACCGCGTCCAGGAGCAGGCCCGCCGGCTGCAGGAGGCCCGGGAGCGCCTGGCGCGGGCGGCGCTGGCCCGTCTGGACGGCTCCGACCGGCGGCTGCGTATCGCGGCCGCGGCGCTGGAGAACCGGACCGGCCGGCTGGTGGCTCGCCACGCCCGGCGGCTGCAGGCGGCCGCCCTGCGGGTGGCGGCCGGGACGCGGCAGCGCACGGTGGCGGCCAGCCGCCAGACCGACGATCTTGCCGGTCGGCTGGCGCGCGCCGCCAGCCGCAGCGGCCGGGACGCCGCCCGCCGCCTCGAGCGCCTCGCCGCCGCTCTCGCCCCCCCCGCCGTGCGCCGCCTGCAGACGGGATCGCAGCGACTGGATGTGCTGGCGGAGAAGATCCGCCTGCTCGACCCCGCGCGGCTGCTCGAGCGCGGCTACACGTTCACCCTCGATGGCGACGGTCGCCTGCTGCGGCGGGCCGCCGACGTCGAGCCGGGCCAGCGGCTGCGCACCCGGTTCGCCGATGGCGAGGTGACCAGCACCGTTCACGGCGCGGCGGCCCCGGACCGTCGCCGGCGCAAGGGAGGCTCCCGTGACCCCGAAGAAGACCCCGGTCAGCAAGCTCTCTTTTGATCAGGCCATCGGCGAGGTGGAGGACATCGTCGCCCGGCTGGAGAACGAGCAGACGGACGTGGACGAGCTCGCCGGCGAGGTCAAGCGCGCCGTGGAACTCATCGCCGCCTGCCGCGAGCGCCTGCAGGGCACCGATCGCGAGGTGCGCGAGCTGGTCGAACGCCTGCAGGAGGAGGCCGCCGCCAGGCCCGCCGCCGATCAGGCCGCGCCCGGCACGCCGCCCCCGGCGGCCACCGGTCCCGGGACCGACCCTCCGGCCGACGGCGCATCCGGCGCCGTCGACTCCACCTCCGACGAGGACCGGCCCTTCTGACATGCCCACGCTGATCCACGTCGAGGACCTGACCAGGGACTACCGGCTCACCCGCCGGCGCGAGGGCGTGCTCGGCGGCCTGAAGGACCTGGTCCGGCCGCGCAAGCGCACGCTCCGCGCCGTGGACCGGGTCTCCTTCCACATCGACCAGGGCGAGATGGTGGGCTACATCGGCGCCAACGGCGCCGGCAAGAGCACCACCATCAAGATGCTCACCGGGATCCTGACGCCCACCAGCGGCGTGGTCCGCGTGGGCGGCCTGGTGCCCTACCGGCAGCGCCAGAGCTACACGCGGCACATCGGCGTGGTCTTCGGTCAGCGCACGCAGCTGTGGTGGGACCTGGCCGTGGTGGAGAGCTTCCGCCTGCTCCAGCGCATCTACGAGGTCTCCGAGGATCGCTACCGCGACCGCATGGCCTTCTTCGACCAGCTGCTGGGCATCGGCGAGCTGCTCGACCAGCCCGTGCGCAAGCTCAGCCTGGGCCAGCGCATGCGCTGCGATCTGGCCGCCGCCCTGATCCACGAGCCCCGGGTGCTCTTCCTGGACGAGCCCACCATCGGCCTGGACGTGGTGGCCAAGGAGAGCGTGCGCGAGTTCCTGCGCGAGGCGCGCGATCGCCTCGGCCTGACCGTGATCCTGACCACCCACGACCTCGGCGACATCGAGCAGCTCTGCCGGCGGATCATCATCATCGACCACGGCAAGGTGCTCTACGACGGCCATCTGGACGCCCTGCGTCGCGGGCCGGGCCACCGGCTACGCCTGTGCCTGGAGTTCGCCGAGCCGCTCACCCGCGCCCAGCTCTCGGCCGCTCTCGGCGACCTGCCCGTGGCCTGGGAGGGCGCCGAGGCCCAGTCGGAGGACCTGGCCCAGACCCGGCACTGCGCCCTGTTCTCGCGGGCGGAGACCACCGCGGCGGCCATCATCTCGCGGATCGTGGCCGCCCACCGCCTGCGCGACATGGCCATCACCGAGCCGGCCATCGAGGACGTGGTGCGGCGGATCTACCGCGATGGGCTGACGCCGGCGGGGGAGGTGGCCGGTGGCTGAGCTGACGGCACGGATGGCGGCCGGCGTGGCGCTGGCCCCCTGGCGTCGGGAGCGCGCCGCCAGCCTGCGGCTCTACGTGGGCTTCGTCCGGCTGGCGTTCCTCAAGTTCCTGGCCTACCGGCTGCGCTATTACACGGGTGTGGTGAGCTATACCATCTTCGTCGCGGGCAACGCGTATCTCTATCGCGCCCTCTTCGCCAGCCGGCCGGAAACGCTGGCGGAGGTGCAGATCGGCGGGCTCACCCTCGGCCAGATGATCACCTACATCGCCGTCGCCTGGATCGGGCGCAGCTTCACCTTCAACAACATCGACCGCACCCTCAGCTTCCAGGTCCAGCAGGGCGAGATCGCCATGCAGCTGATCAAGCCCATGCACGTGCAGACGGTGATGAGCTTCGAGGCGGTGGGAGAGGCGGCGTTCCGCCTGCTCCTGTTCACCGTACCCATCATGGTGGTGGTGGTCCCGCTCTTCGGCATCCAGGGACCGCCGGATCCCGCGCTCCACGCCTGGACCCTGCTGAGCTTCCTGCTGGCGCTGGCCATCAACACGCAGCTGAACTTCGTGGTGGGCTGCCTGGCCTTCTATCTCAAGAACATCAACGGCGTGATCCGCGCCAAGCACATCAGCATGGACTTCCTGTCCGGCGTGCTGGTGCCGTTCAGCTTCTTTCCCGCCTGGGTGCAGACCCTGGCAGCCTGGTTGCCGTTCCAGGGCGTCAGCTACGTGCCGGTGACCATCTACCTGGGTCAGCGCACGGGGAGCGCCCTGGCCGAGGCGCTCCTGGTGCAGGCGGCCTGGTCGGTGGGCCTGTTCCTGCTGGGCCGGTGGCTCTTCGCCCGCGCGGTGCGCGCGGTGACGCTGCAGGGAGGTTGACGGGATGCGCGACGAGGTCGTCCTCGCGGCCGGACCCCGGCGCACGGTGGTGCAGCGGACCTTGCGGCAGACCACCATCATCGCCGCCTACTTCGCCCAGTTCCTGAAGATGCGCCTGGCCTACCGGGTGGACTTCATGGTGGACCTGGGCGCCAATCTCTTCGCCATCGGCGTGCAGCTGGCCACCCTCACCGTCCTGTTCAGCAAGGTCACCGCCCTGAAGGGCTGGAGCTTCGAGCAGGTGCTGTTCATCTACGGGTTCAGCCTGCTGCCGCTGGGGCTGTTCAACCTGGTGAGCGTCAACCTCTACCGCTTCGCCGAGCGCTACATCGCCGAGGGCAACCTGGACCGGGTCCTGCTCCGGCCGCTCAATCCCCTGGCCCAGGTGCTCTTCGAGTCGTTCAACGTCTCGGGACTGAACGAGCTGGTCCTCGGCGTGGGGATCATGGTCTATGCCGGCCTGGAACTCGGGCTGAGCCTGACGGCGGTGGACGTGCTGGTGCTGCTGGCGCTGGTGCCGTCGGCGGCGGTCATCTACCTGGCGGTGTTCCTGGGCCTGACGGCGGTGTCCTTCTGGGCGGAGGACCGCATGGGGCTGGCGCCGCCGATCTACAACGTGATCCGCTTCGCGCGCTACCCCTTGACCATCTATGGCCGCGGGGTGCAGCTTTTCCTCACCTTCGTGCTGCCCTTCGCCTGGGTGGCCTACCTGCCCGCCACATGGTTCGTGGGCGGGCCCGACGACCGGAGCTGGGCGCTGTTGACGCCGGTGGTCGCCCTGCTGTTCCTGACCCTCGCGTACGGGATCTGGCGGGCCGGCCTCGGCCGTTACTCCAGCACCGGCAGCTAGGAGGCTCGATCATGACCATCCTCGCATCCGCACGGCGCCTGCCGCTGGCGCTCGTGGCCGGGCTGCTGATCGCCCTGGTGGGCGGCCAGCCGGCCGCCGCCTCCGAGTTCTGTGGCGGCAACGGCGTGGTGAAGCTGGCCTTCGCCGACACGCCCGAGTTGCCGGCCGTCCAGACGGCCACCCCCGATCAGACCGGGATGACCGTGGTGGACGTCTGGGCCGTCCTCGACGACGTGGAGCGCGTGGAGGGACCGGGCGGCGTGTTCCTGGCCATCGGCGGCTTCGAGCTGACCCTCGCGGTCCACGGCGCCGAGGCCACCATCCTGGAGAAGGAGATCGCCTTCCCGTACCGGGACTTCGGGGCGAGCAAGGCGGAGTGCCGGGTGGGGACCCATCCGGGGCAGCCCTTCACCGAGGGCCGGCTGACGCTGGTGCGCTGGCGAGTGGGGTTCCCGGGCGAGGTGTCCGACGTGGTCTTCGACCTCGCGCCTGACGGGGCGGCCAGCTGCGCCACCCTGGCGGGGTGCCCGCAGAGCGGATGCCACGCGCTCTACGCCGGCACCGTGGAGTCGCGGCAGGAGGGTTTCCTCTTCGGCGCCGGTTCCCGGCCAGCGGTGCTCAATCCCACCGCAGAGCCCGACCTCGCCGTCGACCCCTGCACCGTCGGCTGGCGAGAGGCGGGGATCTTCGGCGAGCCCATCGAGCGCGGGGCCCGCTAGGCCGGCTCGCCGCGCCCTTCAGGCCGCGTCCGACGGGGTCCGGTCGCCTCAGTGGGCGGGATCCATGCAGATCTCCATGAGCACGCCACCGGTGCTCCTGGGGTGCAGGAAGGCGATCTGCTTGCCGCCGGCGCCGGTGCGCGGCGTCTCGTCCAGCAGGCGCAGGCCCGCCTCGCGGCAGCGCGCCATCACCGCCTCGGCGTCCTGCGCGGCGAAGGCGATATGGTGCAGGCCCGGCCCCTTCTTCGCGATGAACCGGGCGATGTTGCAATCCTCGCTCATGGGGGCGAGCAGTTCCACGTGCCCCACGGCGCCGGTGCGGTCGAGCTTGAGCATGGCCACCTCGACCTGCTCGCTGGGCACCTCCTCGAGGCGCTCGAGCTCCAGGCCCATGAGGTCCCGGTACAGCACCAGGGCCTGGTCGAGGTCCTCCACGGCGATGCCGATGTGATCGACGAAACCGGCCGCGCCGGCGGGAAGTTCGGACAGGCTGGTCATGGGGCGTTCCTTTGCGTCGGGGTGACGGTCCTGGCGCCAATGAAATACGCGGCTGGAGCCCGGGCAAGCCGGACCGCCTATCCGGTCGCCGGGATGGCCGGGATGGCGGGGATCGGCGGCCGGGATCGGCGGTTGCCCGCGGCCGGCGGGTTGGGTTAAGCTCCGGCGCCGTCACCGCCAGCCCCACCGGCCACGCGAAAGGAGCGCCATGGATCCGCGCAACCACCAGCTCGCAGAGCAGCTCATCGGCTACAGCGTCAAGCTCGAGCCCGGCGAGAAGATCTACATCGAGGTCAAGGGCCTGCAGGCCCTGGATCTGGGCAAGGCGCTCATCAAGGCCGCCACCGCCGCGGGCGGCGTCCCGTTCTGGTATTACAACGACGAGGAACTCAGCCGCCAGTTCATCCGCCACGCGGGCCAGGAGCAGTTCGAGGCCTGGGGCAGGTTCCACCGGCCGATCATGGAGGCGGTGGACGCCTACATCGGCGTCCGGGGGTCCACCAATCCCTTCGACCTCGCCGACGTCCCCGGCGAGAAGATGAAGTGGCATGATCAGGCCTACTGGGATCAGGTCCACATCCCGGTGCGGCTTAAGAAGAAGTGGTGCGTGCTGCGGTACCCCAATCCGGCCATGGCCCAGCTGGCCGAGAAGCCGACGGAGACGTTCGCGGACTTCTATTTCGACGTCTGTTGCCTGGATTACGCGAAGATGAGCCGGGCCATGGATCCCCTGGCCGAGCTCATCGAGAAGACGGACCGGGTCCAGCTGAAGGGGCCGGACACGGATCTCGCCTTCAGCATCGCGGGCCTGGGCGCCGTCAAGTGCGATGGTGGCCGGAACATCCCCGACGGCGAGGTCTACACCGCGCCGGTGCGCGACAGCATGAACGGCCACATCACCTACAACGCGGCCACCATGCGCGGGGGCGTGAAGTTCCAGAACATCCGCTTCGAGGTTCAGGACGGGAAGATCATCGAGGCCAGCTGCGACGGCGACGAGGCCAAGCTCAACGAGTTCCTGGACGTGGACGAGGGCGGCCGGTACTTCGGCGAGTTCGCCCTGGGCGTCAACCCGTACATCACCGCGCCCATGCTCGACACCCTCTTCGACGAGAAGATCGGAGGCAGCTTCCACCTCACGCCGGGCAATGCCTACGACGGCGCCTTCAACGGCAACCGGTCGGCCCTGCACTGGGACCTGGTGAGCATCCAGACGCCCGAGTGGGGCGGTGGCGAGATCTGGTTCGACGACCAGCTCATCCGCAAGGACGGCCGGTTCGTGCTGCCCGCTCTCGAGGGCCTCAATCCCGAGCGCCTGAAATAGGACCCGATGGCTCGAAGAACCCTGGCCGCCGGCCGCGAGCGCCACTAAGCTCCTCCGGGAGCGTGGCGCTCGTTAATCATTCAACGAGATCTGTCTTTCCGGTTTGACAAGCCTCGCGCGGTGAACCATATCCTGCCGGAAACCCACGTGGTGCCGGCCAGCCTGGAGGAACGAACGCCCATGGCCTCGGAGAAGATCGACAAGCTCCAGAAGGAGAAGGCGCGCCTGTACAAGGGTGGTGGCGAGCAGCGCATCACCAAGCAGCACGAGAAGGGCAAGCTCTCGGCCCGGGAGCGGCTGGCGCTCGTCTTCGACGGCGACACCTTCCAGGAGATGCACCTGTTCATGCGGCACCGGTGCACCCACTTCGGCCTGGAGAAGAAGGAGTTTCCCGGCGAGGGCGTGGTCACGGGCTACGGACTGGTGGATGGTCGGCCGGTCTACGCCGCCAGCCAGGACTTCACCGTGGCGGGCGGCGCCGTGGGCGAGGCGACGGCCAGGAAGATCTGCGAGATCCAGGACCAGGCCCTGAAGACGGGCGATCCCTTCGTCTTCATCAACGATTCCGGTGGTGCCCGCATCCAGGAAGGGGTGGATTCCCTGGCGGGTTATGGCGGGATCTTCTACCGGAACATCCAGCTCTCGGGCGTGGTCCCGCAGGTCTGCATCATCGCCGGCCCCTGCGCCGGTGGCGCGGTCTACTCCCCGGCGCTCACCGACTTCGTGATCCAGGTCCAGGGCATCGGGCAGATGTTCATCACCGGCCCGAAGGTGATCGAACAGGTCACCGGCGAGAAGGTGACCCCCGAGGACCTCGGCGGTGCCATGAGCCATGCCCGTTTCAGCGGCGTGACGCACTTCGTGGCGCAGACCGAGGAGGAGGCGTTCGCGCTCTGCAAGCGTCTGCTCAGCTTCCTGCCCAGCAACAACACCGACGAGCCCCCCTTCATTCCCGAGTTGCACGAGGACATGGTCGGGCCCAACACGGCGCTCAACAGCATCGTTCCGGACAACCCGCGCGCGGCCTACGACATGCACCAGGTGATCCAGGGCGTGGTGGACCGCGGCGATTTCCTCGAGGTCCAGAAGGACTTCGCGCCCAACCTCTGCATCGGCTTCGGGCGGATCGAGGGCTACACCGTGGGGATCATCGGCAACAACCCGGTGCACAAGGCCGGCGTGCTGGACATCGACAGCAGTTGCAAGGGCTCGCGGTTCATCCGCTTCTGCAACGCGTTCAACATCCCGCTGCTGACCTTCGTGGACGTGCCCGGCTTCCTGCCCGGCGTGCAGCAGGAGTACGGCGGCATCATCCGGCATGGCGCCAAGATGCTCTTCGCCTACGGCTCCGCCACGGTGCCCAAGATCACGGTGGTGACCCGCAAGGCTTATGGCGGCGCCTACCTGGCCATGTGCGGCAAGAGCATGGGCGCCGATCGCGTGGCGTCCTGGCCCAGCGGCGAGATCGCCGTCATGGGCGCCGAGGGTGCCGTCAACGTCCTCTATCGCAAGGATATCGAGGAGGCGGAGAACCCCGCCGAGATGCGTCAGCAGAAGATCCAGGAGTACACCGACACCTTCGCCAATCCGTACGTGGCGGCCGGTCGTGGCATGATCGACGACGTGATCGAACCCGCGGAGACCCGCCTGTACGTGGCCCAGGCCCTCGAGGTCCTGCGCGCCAAGCGCGAGATGCGACCGCAGAAGAAGCACGGCTTGATCCCCCTGTAGACGCGAGGACCAGGAGCATGTCCACCTGCAGGATCACCATCCCG
>CAZWYF010000006.1:28398-39275 GCA_964637835.1 uncultured Fibrobacteraceae bacterium | reverse complement strand
ACCACGCCCACGGCATTGCGCGCGCAGATCAAGGCCGCGGTGGAGGATCTGGATCGGCAGGGACGAGCGGTCAACAAGGCGTATGCCCCGCTGCGCCGTGGCGCCCCGGCCGACCGGGCCCGGTGGGACGTCCTGGACGATCTCCACGCGGCGGTGGGTCAGGTGGCGGCGACCGCCACACGGCTGGACGCGGCCGTGGCCCGGCTCAGCCAGACCGAGGACTTCTCGCCGAGCGTCCGGCGCGCGGTCTTCCGGGAGCGGCAGGCCCTGGCTGACAGCATGGCGAGCGCTGCGGCGGCCATCGCGACGCGGCCCTGGCGCACACTGCTGCCAGACGACCCGGAGGAGGCTCGTACGGCGGTGGTGCGTCTGGCCCGCGAGGCGAAGCAGCGGGCCGAGCGGGCCGTGGCCGCCTCCGACGACCTCGCCTACGCCGTGGGCGTCACCGAGGGCGTGGGGCCCCGGTCGCTGAGCCTCTCGCTGGTGGGCATCCTGGTGGTGTTCTCGGTCCTGACCCTGATCTCCCTGCTGGTGGCGCTCATCCGCCGGCTGGACGACGGCTGGCAGGACCGCGAGGAGCAGAGCGCCGCCGCCGCCCTGGAGAAGGAACCCACCATCGACGAGACCACGGTGGTCCTCATCGCCGCGGCCTGCGCCACGGTGATCACGGGCCGGCACCGCGTGCGCCGGATCCGGCGCCTGCTGTCGCCACGAACCAAGCGGACGCCCTGGTCGGCCCAGGGCCGGCTCATCCTGCAGGGATCACACGCCGTCGAGCGCAAGCACGGGTGATCGCACCCAACGGGAGAGAATCATGAAGCTGAAGATCACGGTCCATGGTGTGGCCTACGAGGTGGACGTCGAGGTGCTCGACGCGGAGAACGACTTCCTCCAGGCCAGCCCGTTGCCCTCCGTCGCGCCCTCGGCCGGCGCCGCCCCCATGGCCGCCCCGGCGGCCGGCGCGGCCGCCGCGCCTCAACCACAGCGCCCCGCTCCCGCCGCCACCAGCGGCGACGGCGTGATCAGCCCCATCGCCGGCACGGTGCTCGAGGTCAAGTGCAAGCCCGGCGATGAGGTCAAGAACGGTCAGGAACTGCTGGTGATCGAGGCCATGAAGATGGAGACGGCCATCAGCGCTCCCCGCGACGGCAAGGTCAAGGCCGTGCCCGTGGCCGCCGGCGACGGCGTCCGCGAGAATCAGCTCCTCGTCGAGTTCGAGTAAGGACGGGCATGGAAGCGTTCTGGGATTTCCTGCAGGTCGGCATCGTCGGCAACTTCTCCTGGGGCAACCTGGCCATGCTCGCCGTGGGCTGCCTGTTCATCTGGCTGGGCGTGGTCAAGGACTACGAGCCGCTGCTGCTGGTGCCCATCGGTTTCGGCATGCTGGTGGGCAACATCCCCCTGGCCGCGGGGATGAACATCGGCATCTACGAGGACGGCAGCGTCCTGAACATCCTCTACAACGGGGTGACGCAGGGATGGTACCCGTCGCTCATCTTCCTGGGCATCGGGGCGATGACCGATTTCTCCTGCATGCTATCCAACCCCCGACTCATCCTGCTGGGCGCCGCCGCACAGACCGGGATCTTCCTGACCTTCCTCGGCTCGCTGGCCCTGGGTTTCCCCATGCGCGAGGCGGCGGCCATCGGCATCATCGGCGGCGCCGATGGTCCCACCGCCATCTTCCTGTCCAGCCAGCTGGCGCCCCATCTGCTGGGAGCCATCGCCGTGGCCGCGTATTCCTACATGGCCCTGGTGCCGGTGATCCAGCCGCCGATCATCAAGCTGCTCACCTCGCGACGCGAGCGCCTGATCCGCATGAAGCCCTCGCGGCCGGTGAGCAAGCGCGTGCGGGTCCTCTTCCCGGTGATCGCGTTCATCGTCTGCGCCAGCATCGCGCCCGGCGCCATCTCCCTGCTCGGATTCCTGTTCTTCGGCAACCTGCTGAAGGAGAGCGGCGTGACCGAGCGCCTGGCCAAGACCGCGCGCGGCTCGATGATCGACATCGTGACCATCCTGCTGGGGCTGTGCGTGGGGACCAGTACCGACGCCAGCCGGTTCCTGACGCCGGAGTCCATCCTGATCTTCGTGCTCGGCGCCGTCAGCTTCGGCGTGGCCACGGCCTGCGGGGTGCTGTTCGCCAAGCTGTTGAACCTGCTGTCGCACGACAAGATCAACCCCATCATCGGGGCGGCGGGCGTCTCGGCGGTGCCCGATTCGGCCCGGGTCTGCCAGATGGTGGGAGCACGCGAGGATCCGCAGAACTTCCTGATCATGCACGCCATGGCGCCCAACGTGGCGGGAGTGATCGGCTCGGCGGTGGCCGCCGGCGTCTTCCTCTCGACGTTCGTGCTGAAGTAGGGGCAGGTCGGCCGCGGCGGGATCAGGCCTCGCCGTGGCGGGCGCGAGGCTCCTCGCGATCCTCCTGCAGGGCCCGGCGCACGGCCTCGATCAGGCGCGAGGGAGTGAAGGGCTTGGCCAGGGTATCGGCCACCTGCAGGCGCACCACGTCCTCGGGCCGGATCCCCTCCGGATGGCCCGACATGAGGATCACCGGCATCCGTGGCCGGTGGCGCCGGATCGCTCCCACCACCTCGCGGCCGTCCAGGCCGCGCATGAACTGGTCGGTCAGCAGCAGATCGAAGCGGCCGGGTTCGGCGCCGAACGCGGCCACGGCCGCGGCCCCGTCCTCGTGCAGCGTCACCCTCATGCCCGCGCGCTCGAGGCAGGAGCGGACGGTCTCGGCCACCATGGTGTCGTCCTCCACGAGCAACACGTGCGGCGTCCCGCCCGCGGGCCGTGTGTCGGCCTGCCCGGCAGCGGCCGGCAGGGGCGTCCCGGGCTGGCGCGGCGCCCCGGCCGATCCCGGCGCTTGCTCCTCGGGCCCGGTCGCGGGCTGCACCGCGAGTTCCGGGCGGGCGGGGGCCGGCCTGTGCGGGCGGACGCCACGGGCGATGAGCGGGAAGTACAGGTCGAACCGGGTGCCATGGCCCGGCAGACTGCTGGGAATGGTCACGCCCTCGTTGGCGGTGAGCAGCCGGGAGACCATGGTCAGGCCCAGGCCGGCGCCGTGGTGCGGGGCGCGGGCGCTGAAGTAGGGCTCGAAGATGTGCTGGAGCGTCTCGGCGTCCATGCCGCGCCCATTGTCGGCCACCGAGAGCCGGACATAGATGCCCGGCGCGAGGTCATGGGGGATGGCCGCTCGCGGCACGTCGATCTCGGTCTGGTGCATGCTGACGGTGACCCGCCCGCGACGCCGGTACATGGCGTGGTAGGCGTTGCTGCAGAGGCTCATGAGGATCTGCTGGACCTGGGTGGTGCTGGCGAGCACCGGGCCGCAGGCCGCGTCCAGGTCCACCTCGATCTCCACCGTCTCGGGCAGGATGTCGCGCAGGAGCTTGACCGTGGCGCGGATCACGGGCTGGAGGCGGACCGGCCTGCGCGCGTGGTCGGCCTCGCTCTGGTAGCTGTCCACCTCGCGACTGAGCTGGGCGGCGGCCTCGCCGGCCTGGATCACCTGTCCCAGGCTGTTCCAGGCGGACGAATCGGGCGGGACGTCGTCGCGGGCGAGCCGGGCCTGCCCCAGGACCACCGACAGCAGGTTGTTCAGGTTGTGCATGATGCTGCCGCTGAGGATGCCCAGGGCCTCCATGCGCTGGGCGCGCTGGAGTCGCTGCCGCAGGCTCTCGGCCTCCTCGCCCCCATCCTCGGGCCGCCGGCGCGCGCGGAGCAACCAGCCCAGCCCGGCGCCGGCCAGCAGGCCGAGCGCCAGGGCGCCCGCCAGCCAGGGCCAGGCGGCGCCTCCATCGAGCAGGGTGGGGCCGGTCGTTTCCATCGCGTGTGGTCCTCACGGGCCGGTGATCAGATCCTGGATCCTCGTTCCCTGGTCAAGCATAACACGTTCTCGCCATCGCGGCCGCAGGCTGCCGAGCGGTGGAAACGGGCGATCACCGCTAACCTGTGGCCGCAAGCCAACCTGGAACCTCGCCGACCAAAGGAGAATCCCCCATGACAAACCGGAACGTCAAGCTCGAGTCTCGCGGGGCGGTGGCGACGGTCACCATCGATCGGCCCGAGCGACTGAACGCCCTGGACACCGCCACCGTGAAGGAGCTGTCGGTCGCCTGCAGCGAGCTGGCCAGCGACGAGGCGATCCGCGCCGTGGTGCTCACCGGGGCGGGGGAGAAGGCCTTCGTGGCGGGGGCGGACATCGGCGAGCTGGCCCAGCTCGACGGTCCCGGGGCGGAGCGGTATGCCACCACCGGCCAGGCGCTGATGTGGCGGCTGGAGAACCTGGGCAAGCCGGTGCTGGCGGCCATCGGGGGCTTCGCCCTCGGCGGGGGACTGGAGCTCGCCCTGGCCTGCACCCTGCGCTGGGCGGCGGCGGGGGCACGCCTGGGCCTGCCGGAGACCGGCCTGGGCCTGATCCCGGGCTTCGGCGGGACCCAGCGCCTGCCGCGCCTGGTCGGCCGCGGCCGGGCCCAGGAGATGATCCTCGCCGGCGAGCCCATCACCGCGGAGCAGGCCCAGGAGTGGGGGCTGGTGACGCGGGTGCTCCCGCGAGAGGAGCTGTTGCCGGCGGCCCAGGAGTTCGCCGCCGTGCTCGCCGCGCGCCCGGCCGTGGCGCTGCGCAGCGCCCTCAAGGCGGTGGGCGAGGGCGCCAACATGACCCCCGATGCGGCCGTGCGCCTGGAGGCCGCGCTCTTCGGAGTCACCTGCGCGAGCGCCGATGCGAACGAGGGCTGCGAGGCCTTCCTGCAGAAGCGCAAGCCGGACTTCTCGCATCGCTGAGAGGCGGGGCGACGGCGCACCGGCTGTCATCCCAAGCGCTTGCCGCGACGCGCGTTCCCGCACCGAGCACGAATCGGGCCGACCCTGCGGGGGCGGCCCAAGATTCTTTTGTCAACGTCCTGGCGCGTTGACTATGTTTGCCCCACAGCCATCTGCGACCCTACTGCACGAGGTGATGCCCATGAAAAAGACACTCCCCTCCATGGAAGTCGATCCGGAGCTCTGCAAGGGCTGCCAGCTGTGCATCGACGTCTGCCCCAAGGGCGTCATCGCCATCAGCGAGAAGCTCAACAGCTCCAGCTACCATCCCGCCTACTACACCGGCGAGGGTTGCACGGGCTGCGGTCTGTGCTTCTACGCCTGCCCCGAGCCGGGCGCCATCCGGGTCGTCAAACCTTAGGAACTGGGGGTAATTTCCATGGCCAGACAGTTCATGAAGGGCAACGACGCGATCATCCTGGGGGCGCTGGCCGCCGGATGCCGGGCCTACTACGGATACCCGATCACGCCCGCCAGCGAGATCGCCCACGCCGCGGCCCTGCACTTCCCGGCGCTCGAGGGCGTCTTCATCCAGGCCGAGAGCGAGGTGTCGGCCATCAACATGGTCTACGGCACCGCCGGCATGGGCATCCGCACCATGACCGCCTCCTCCTCGCCGGGCTTCAGCCTCAAGCAGGAGGGCCTCAGCTACATCGCCGGCGCCGAACTGCCCTGCGTGGTGGTCAACATCGTGCGCGGCGGCCCCGGCCTGGGCAACATCGCGCCCGAGCAGGCCGACTACTTCCAGATCACCAAGGGCGGCGGCCATGGCAACTACCGCCTGATCGCCCTGGCTCCCAACGGCGCCCAGGAGATGTGCGACCTCACCGTCCTGGCCTTCGAGCTGGCCGACCGGTATCGCAACCCCGCCTGCATCATGGCCGACGGCATCACCGGGCAGATGATGGAGGTGGTGGAGATCCCCGAGCCCACCCCCATTCCCTTCGACCACACCGACTGGGCCGTCCGCGGCGACGCGGCCACCCGTCACAACCTGATCAGCTCCATCTACCTCGAGCCCGAGGAGCTGGAGCAGCACAACCTCAAGCTCGATCGCAAGTACCAGGAGATCATGGCCAAGGAGGTGCGCTACGAGGAGTACCGCACCGACGACGCCGACCTGATCGTGGTGGCCTACGGCGTGGTCAGCCGCATCGTCTACTCCACCATCGACCAGGCCCGCGAGGAGGGCCTGAAGGTGGGGCTGCTGCGGCCCATCACCGTGTGGCCCTTCCCCAGCGAGGCCATCCGCAAGGCCTCCGAGAAGGCCAAGCATCTGCTGGCCGTCGAGCTGAGCACCGGCCAGATGGTCGAGGACGTCCAGCTCGCGGTGCAGGGCCGTTGCCCGGTGCATTTCTACGGCCGCTCCGGCGGCATGGTGCCCGGCGGCCGCGAGATCCTCGAGCAGTACCGCGCGATCCTGGCAGGAGGTCAGAACTGATGGCGAAGGTCTACGAGAAGCCTGCCAGCCTCTACAGCGAGTTCGACCGCAAGACCGCCGGCAGCAAGAAGTCCACGCACTACTGCCCCGGCTGCGGCCACGGCAACGTGCACAAGATGATCGCCGAGGCCCTCGAGGATCTCGGGCTCAGCGAGCGGGCCGTGTTCGTCTCGCCCGTGGGCTGCTCGGTCTTCGGCTACTACTACTTCAACAGCGGCAACTACCAGGCCGCCCACGGCCGCGCGCCGGCCGTGGCCACCGCCGTGAAGCGGACCAACCCCGAGTCCATCGTCATGAGCTACCAGGGCGACGGCGACCTGGCCGCCATCGGCACCGCCGAGACCATCCACGCGGCCAACCGGGGCGAGAACATCTGCGTGTTCTTCATCAACAATGCCATCTACGGCATGACCGGTGGCCAGATGGCGCCCACCACCATGATCGGCCAGCGTTCGACCACCACCCCGCGGGGCCGCAGCGAGGTGGATCACGGCAACCCGATCCGCATGAGCGAGATGCTCGCCACGCTGCCCGCGCCCACCTACATCACCCGCGTGGGCCTGGGCAACAGCAAGCAGATCATGCAGACCCGCAAGGCCATCCGCAAGGCGCTCAAGCTGCAGGCCGAGGGCAAGGGCTACAGCTTCGTGGAGATCCTCGCGCCCTGCCCCACGGGCTGGAAGATGGATCCCCCGGATGCCCGGGAGCACCTGACCAAGGTGATGGAGGAGATCTTCCCCCTGGGGACCTACAAGGACACCAGCGAGGAGGAGGAGGCCGGGGCGTGGGATCGCGTCAGCGGCCCCTTCGACGTGGACAGACGGCACGAGTACCTGCAGTCCATGCAGACCCCGCTGGAGCTCGAGCCCCTGGAGCTGAAGCACGACCTCCAGTGCAAGTTCGCGGGCTTCGGCGGCCAGGGCATCCTCACGCTCGGGCTGTTCCTGGCCCAGGTGGGCATGAAGGCCGGCCAGCAGGTGAGCTGGTTCCCCGCCTACGGCCCGGAGATGCGCGGCGGCACCGCCAACTGCTCGGTGAACGTCAGCCGCGAGCGCATCGGCGCGCCCACGGTGGAGCATCCCAACGTGCTGGTGGCCATGAACCAGCCCTCGCTGGAGATGTTCGAGAAGGACGTGGTCGATGGCGGCTGGGTCTTCGTGGACAGCGGGATCTGCACCGGCGAACCGGACCGTGAGCGCCTGCAGGTGACCATGATCCCGGCGGCCGAGATGGCCGACAAGGTGGGCACCGCGAAGGTGGCCAACGTGGTCATGCTGGGCGCCATCTGCGCGGCCACCGGCCTGTTCCCGGCCGACTACGTCAAGGACACCCTGAAGGTGATCGTCAAGAAGAAGGAGCTGCTGGAGATGAACCTGCAGGCCTTCGAAGCGGGCTGGGAGTTCGTGGTGAACGCCCAGGGCTAGGCACGGCCCTCCCGCGAACGCCGGCACGCCCGGCGCCCCGGAAAACGGCCCCGCCTCCCGCAGGCGGGGCCGTTCTAGAAATCGGTTGTGCCCCGAAGAATGCGGCTCAGAAGGCGAAGACCGCCTGGGTACTGACGAAGAGCGTGTCCAGGGCGGGGGCGACCTCCTGCTGGTACGCGGCGGCCGGCGCCCGGTCGATCTCCAGTCGTAGCACGGTGTAGGGCGCCGCCCGCCAGGTGACGATCAGCTCCGGGACCAGGCCCAGCTGCCGATCCGCCGCCGCCGGCAGCAACGGCCGCCCGGGCAGCGCGTAGGTGCCATCGGTGGCGCTCGGGCGCCAGAACCAGAACGCGCCCAGCTGCAGGCGCAGGTCCGGCGCCAGGTCCATGGCGCCCAGGACGTGGGCCAGGCCCAGGTTGCCGTAGCCGAGCAGGTGTCCGCCGCCCAGGAAGGCGGCGCCCGGGGCCGGTGCGCGGAAGGTGCCCAGCGTACCGTCGCCGGGGTCGCGGTCGCCGCTGGTCCAGCCCAGGTCCAGGCCCAGTTCCGGTGCCCGGCCGACGGGCCAGCGCAGGCGGGTGCGTGTGCCCACGGCCCAGGCGGCGATGTCCAGCGCACGCCCGCCGACGGGCTCGTGGCGTCCGGTCTGCC
This sequence comes from uncultured Fibrobacteraceae bacterium, assembly GCA_964637835.1. Taxonomy (GTDB): domain Bacteria; phylum Krumholzibacteriota; class Krumholzibacteriia; order LZORAL124-64-63; family LZORAL124-64-63; genus Glo-17. Next base: position 30,932 of record CAZWYF010000006.1, on the reverse strand, counting down.
AGGTCACCTCGGTGTCGTGGACCACCCGGCCGCGGCGCAGCTCCCAGCGCGCGCCCAGCGACCAGCGCGTCTCCGCCCCGCCGGTGGGCGCCGGAACGTCTGGATCCAGGAAGTAGGCCTGTCCGCGCCGGTCGGTCCCCAGGAGATAGAGGTCCAGGATCTGGCCGCGGGCCAGCGCCCGGGTGTGGTAGGCGCCCAGCAGCCGGTGGTCATCCAGCCGTCGGCTCGCCAGCCAGCCGTCCTGCCGGCGGACGTCCCAGGTCAGGAAGACATCGGTGCGGCCGCGGCCGAGCTCCCAGCGCAGCAGGCCACCATCGTGGCTGCGCTTGAGGGTGGGCCGGCCCCGGAAGCAGAGCAGGCGTCCCCAGCCGTAGCTCAGCTCCATGCGCCCGAGGCGCAGCGCCAGCCGCTGGCTCGCCGCCGGGCGCCCCGCCAGCTCCAGGAACGCGGCATTGACGTACAGGTCGGCCTGGTCCACCGGCCGCGGGCCGCCGGGACGACCGCTCTGCTGGCCGCTGCCCAGCTGGACGAACGCCCGCCAGCGATCGCCGCCGCGGGCGTCGGCATGGGCCAGGGTCCGCAGCAGCCAGCTGCCGCCATTCCGCTGGCTGCCCAGGCCCCAGTCCTCGTCCCGGTAGTACTCGTGCAGGAGCCGGACCTCTCCGCCGAGGGTCAGGCTGCGGTCCGCACCGAGCGAGAGGTACTTCAGGCGGTCGAGCGGCGCCCGGCGCTGCGCGGGGTCGGCCAGGAGCCGCCAGTCCTCGTCGGCCCGGACCGGCGCCAGGCGGGGGCGGGCGCCGGCCGGGGCGGTGTCGGCGGCCGCGGTGGCCGCGGCGGCAACGGCGGGCACCGTGGAGAACAGGGCGGTGGCGAGGACCAGCAGGGCGAGCAGGGCGGACGGGGGCGCGACGCGGACGCCGGCGAGTACGCGGGCGAACATGGGACGGAAACCTCGGGAGCGAGTCGGGGTTGGCAAGAGCAGACGCATGATGCGTCGTCGGGTGGTTTCCGTCAACCACCGGCCACCAGGGCTTGACACCCGTGCACGTCGCGCGGACCCTGTCGGCGATCGAGACGCCCGCACCGGAGGATCCGATGACCGACCCAGCCACCGATCCGTCCGCGCCGGCCCCCGAGGCCGTGGTCCTCGTGGTGGACGACGAACCCGAGCTCTGCCGCGCCCTGGACAAGCTGCTGACGCGCAATGGCTACCGGGTCCTCACCGCCGGCGACGGCGAGCAGGCGCTGCGGCGGCTGCGCCAGGAACCGGTGCATCTGGTGCTCACCGACCTGGTGATGCCGCGCATGGGGGGGCTGGACCTGCTGAAGGCCGGCAAGGTGCTCTCGCCGAGCACCGAGTTCGTGGTGATCACCGGCCACGGGACCATCGAGGCCGCGGTGGATGCCATGAAGCTGGGCGCCTACGACTTCGTGGAGAAGCCGTTCAGCTCCGCGGTCACGCTCAAGACCGTGCGCAAGGCCGTGGAGAAGCAGCAGCTGCAGGCGGAGAACCTGGAGCTGCGACGCCGCCTCGAGGAGGTCCAGGACCGTCACGACATCATCGGCCGCAGCGACGTCATGCGGCAGGCGGTGGACACCGCCCGGCAGGTGGCGGCCAGCACGGCCACCGTCCTGCTGACCGGCGAGAGCGGCACGGGCAAGGAGATCTTCGCCGACGCCATCCACCGCTGGAGCGACCGCAAGGCCCGCGCCCTGGTCAAGGTCAGCTGCGCCGCGCTGCCGGAGACCCTGCTCGAGGCCGAGCTCTTCGGCTACGAGCCCGGCGCGTTCACCGGTGCGGTGGGCCGGCGCACGGGCCGTTTCGAGGCCGCCGACGGGGGGACCCTCTTCCTGGACGAGGTGGGCGAGATGAGCCCCACCACCCAGGTCAAGCTGCTGCGCGTGCTGCAGGAGGGGACCTTCGAGCGCCTGGGCAGCAGCGAGGGCCGCAAGGCGGACGTGCGCCTGCTGGCCGCCACCAACGCCGACCTGGCGCAGAAGGTGGCGGCCGGCGCTTTTCGCGAGGACCTCTTCTACCGCCTCAACGTGATCAACATCGAGCTGCCGCCCCTGCGCAACCGCGGCGACGACGTGGTCCTGCTCGCCAACTACTTCCTGCAGGTCTACAACCAGAAGAACAAGAAGGAACTGAGCGGCTTCACCCGACAGGCCGTGGAGGCTCTCAAGCGTCACTCCTGGCCGGGCAACGTGCGGGAACTGGAGAACTGCATCGAGCGCTGCGTGGTCCTGAGCAAGGGGCCGTTCGTGGACACGGACGTGTTGCCGGCCTCGGTGCTGGCAGGCAAGTCGCGATTCGAACAGGTGGTGATCCCGGTGGGGACGCCGCTGCGCCAGGCGGAGATGCAGCTCATCGAGGCCACGCTCAACAGCACCGGGGGCGACAAGGACACCGCCGCGCGGATCCTGGGGATCACCGCGCGCACCATCTATCGCAAGCTCAAGTGACGGTCCGCGAACATCACCACCGCCTGGCCCACCGCCTGGCCCGCCGCCCGGCCCGCGGCCCGGCCCGC
>CAZWYF010000006.1:1602-28298 GCA_964637835.1 uncultured Fibrobacteraceae bacterium | reverse complement strand
TCACCACCGCCTGGCCCACCGCCTGGCCCGCCGCCCGGCCCGCGGCCCGGCCCGCTTGACCGCCCGGGGCCCCCGGGCTACATTGGGCGGCCAAATGACCCCATCCGTTCGTTCCTGATCCGTCTGCGTCGAGGTCCGAGTCCGCTCGGGCCGTTTTTGCGAGAGTGGCGGAACTGGTAGACGCGCAGGGTTTAGGTCCCTGTGGGGCAACCCGTGGGGGTTCGAGTCCCCCCTCTCGCACCAGCCCCGGACGGCGGCCCGGCCCCGTCCCACGAGGTCCGTACCGATGACCGAGAACGCCGATCGTCCCATCCGCATCGAGATCGAGTCCCCGGAGCCCTGGCAGCGGGTGATCAAGGTCGAGGTGGCCCGCGCCGCCTACGACCAGGAGTACCAGCGCCTGCTCACCGCCGCGGTCAAGAGCCACCAGCGGCCGGGCTTCCGCAAGGGCAAGACGCCACGGGCCATCGTCGAGCGCGAGCTCGGCGACCGCCTGCGCGCCGAGGCGTTCGAGGGCCTGGTGCCCCGGGCGTACCGCCTGGCGTTGATCGAGCACCAGCTGCATCCGATCACCGAACCGGAACTGGAGAACCTGACCTTCGAGGACGATCAGGACCTCCGGTTCGACCTGAAGATCGAGGTGCGGCCGGAGGTCGCGGCGCATGACTACGAGGGGCTGAAGATCGAGGAGCGCCAGGTGGAGGTCACCGCCGCGGAGGTGGACCAGGTGCTCGAGCGGCTGCAGGAGAGCCGCGCCTTCTTCGAGAAGGTGGAGCGTCCGGCCCGGGAAGGCGACCAGGTGGTGCTGGATCTGGTGCCCCTGGACGACGACGGCCAGCCCCTGGAGGACCGCCGCCTGACCGGGCAGCGCCTCGAGCTGGGGGCGGAGCAGAACCTGCCGGAGTTCAACCAGGAACTGGCGGGCGTGGAGGCCGGGCAGCAGAAGCAGCTGGCGGTCGCCTACCCCGAGGACTACCCCAACGAGGACCTCCAGGGCCGGACCATCACCTTCGATCTGAGCATCGACTCGGTGCGCCACAAGGTGGTCCCGGAGGCCGACGACGCCTTCGCCGCCCGGCTCCAGGAGGGCCAGACCCTGCTCGAACTCCGTGGCAAGATCCGCGCGGGCCTCGAGCAGGAGGCCGCCAAGCGCGTGGCCCAGGACCTGGACGAGCAGGTGCTCGACCAGCTGCTCGCGCGCCACGAGGGCGAGGTGCCGGTGCCGCCGAGCATGCTCGAGGCGTGGCTGCGCTCCGGCCTGGAGGACCTGCACCACCGCAACCAGCAGATGGGTCGTCCCGTGACCGAGGAGGAGGACCAGCAGTACCGCGAGGCGGCCCGGCCGGTGGCCGAGCGCCAGATCCGCGGCCTGTTCCTGCTGGATTCCGTCCACCGGCAGGAGGGGCTCGAGGTGACGCCCGAGGAGATCGAGGCCAGGATCGAGGCCACCGCCGCGGAACACGGCTTCGACCCGCAGAAATATCGCGAATTCGCGCGCCAGGGCGAGGAGCGGGACCGCCTGCGGCACGAGCTCGAGCAGCGCAAGACCTACGACTTCCTGCTCTCGCGTGCGGAGATCACGGCGGCCGCCCCGCCGGCCGATCCGGCGGCCGAGGGCGGCGACCAGGCCGCCGAAGACCAGGGCTGACGGCCGGCCGGGGAAACTGTATGATATGCGGGAACCCGCCACTGCTGGCGGGGTAGAGCAGGGGAGCGGGCGTCAAGAGACGCCCCGAGCGGACCGAAAGAGGAGCGAACATGCTGGTTCCCATGGTGGTGGAGCAGACCGGGCACGGTGAGCGCGGATACGACATCTACTCCCGGTTGCTCAAGGACCGGATCGTGTTCCTGGGCTCGCCGGTGGACGACAACGTCGCCAACCTGGTCATCGCCCAGTTGCTGTACCTGCAGGCCGAGGACCCCGAGCGGGACATCTACCTGTACATCAACAGCCCGGGCGGCAGCGTCTCGGCCGGTCTCGCCATCTACGACACCATGCTGTACATTGCCAACGACGTGGTGACCATCTGCATGGGCCAGGCCTCCAGCATGGGTGCCGTGCTGCTCGCCGCCGGCGCCGCGGGCAAGCGTTCGGCGCTGAAGAACTCGCGCGTGATGATCCACCAGCCTCTCGGTGGCAGCCAGGGGCAGGCGGCCATGCTCGAGATCTATACCCGTGAGATCCTCCTGATCCGCGACCGTCTCTACGAGATCCTCGCCCGGCACTCGGGGCAGCCCGTCGACCGCATCAAGAAGGACAGCGACCGCGATTTCTTCATGTCCGCCGAGGAGGCGAAGGAGTACGGTCTGGTCGACAAGGTCATCGAGAGCCGCGAGGAGATCGAGGCCAAGAAGAAGTAGTTCCAAGGGGGGCGGCCCGAGGCGCCGCCCCGCCGCCAGTCTCCGGGGAGGGACCATGAAGCGCCGCCAGAACGGCAGCCCGCAGATGATCAAGTGCTCGTTCTGCGCGCGGGGGCAGGACGAGGTGGCCAAGCTGGTCGCCGGGCCGAACAGCGTCTACATCTGCAACGAGTGCATCAAGCTCTGCAACGACATCCTCGAGGGCGAGCTCATGGACGAGACCGCCCTCGCCCCGCCGGAGTTCCCCAAGCCCCTGGAGATCAAGGACCACCTCGACCAGTACGTGATCGGCCAGGAAGAGGCCAAGATCTCGCTGTCGGTAGCCGTCTACAACCACTACAAGCGGATCCACCAGAAGACCGGCCGCGACGGCGTGGAGATCGACAAGAGCAACATCCTGCTCATCGGCAACACCGGTACCGGCAAGACCCTGCTCGCCCAGACCCTGGCGCGCTACCTCAAGGTGCCGTTCGCCATCGCCGACGCCACCGCCCTGACCGAGGCCGGCTACGTGGGCGAGGACGTCGAGAACATCCTGGTGCGCCTGCTCCAGGCCGCGGACTACAACATCCCGGCCGCCGAGCAGGGCATCATCTACATCGACGAGCTCGACAAGGTGGGGCGCAAGAGCGGCAACCCGTCCATCACCCGGGACGTCTCGGGCGAGGGGGTGCAGCAGGCGCTGCTGAAGATCCTCGAGGGCACCACCGCCAACGTGCCGCCCCAGGGCGGCCGCAAGCATCCGCAGCAGAAGTACCTCGAGGTCAACACGCGCAACATCCTGTTCATCTGCGGCGGGGCCTTCGAGGGTCTGGAGAAGATCGTCGAGCGGCGCTCCGGCGCCGGCAGCCTCGGCTTCGGCCGCGAGGTCGACCGCAAGCTGCGCCGGGGCGAGGTGCTCGCCCAGGTGGAGCCGCAGGATCTGATGCAGTACGGCCTGATCCCCGAGCTCATCGGCCGCCTGCCGGTGTCCGTGCACACCCAGGAGCTGGATCGGTCGTCCATGGTCCGGATCCTCACCGAGCCGCGCAACGCCCTGACCAAGCAGTACCAGAAGCTGCTGGACATGGAGGGCGTGGAACTGGTGTTCGCCCCCGGCGCGCTCGAGGCCATCGCCGACGAGGCCATCGCCCGCAAGACCGGCGCCCGTGGTCTGCGCTCGATCATCGAGGCCGCCATGCGCGACGTGATGTTCGAGATCCCCTCCCAGGACGACGTCCGCCGGGTGGTGATCACCCGGGCCGCCGTGACCGAGGGCGCCGCGCCCGAGGTGATCACCGGCAACCCGGACGCGGACGTCAAGGAAGCCTAGACGAGAGCCATGCCCCACAACGAATTCGTCATCGAGCGCGACGGCGAGGAGCACGTCGTTCCCAGCCGTCTGCCCCTGTTGCCCCTGCGCGACGTGGTCGTCTTCCCGTTCATGGTCACCCCGCTGCTGGTGGGCCGCGCGGCCTCCGTGGCCGCGGTGGAGGCCGCCATGACGGAGGACAAGCTGCTCTGCGTGGCCGCCCAGCGCGAGTCCGAGGTGGACGATCCCCGGCTGGACGACCTCTTCGGCGTCGGCACCGTGATCAAGGTGCTGCAGGTGATCCGCACCCCGGACGAGACGCTCAAGATCCTGGTGGAGGGCCTGGCCCGCGTGGATCTCAGCGAGCTGGAGACGGTGGAGGACCACCTGGTGGTGCGCGTGGATCCCCTGGCGGAGACCACGGAGACGGGCCCGCAGATCGAGGCGCTCACCCGCTCGATCAAGGACCGCTTCAAGGACTACGTGCGCCTGAACAAGCGGCTGCCCGACGAGGTGCTGCTCTCGGTGCTGAACCTGGAGGAGATCGGCCGCATGGCCGATTCCATCAGCGCCTACATCCTGGGCAAGACCTCCACCAAGCAGGAGCTGCTGGCCGAGCCCAGCCTGCGTTCGCGGCTGACGCGCATCAACCAGATCCTGGCCGACGAGCTGGAGATCCTGGAGATCGAGCAGCGCATCGATACCGAGGTCCAGAGCCAGGTCCACAAGAACCAGCGGGAGTTCTACCTCAACGAGCAGCTGCGGGCCATCCGCAAGGAGCTCGGCTACAACGCCGACGACGACAGCGAGGTGGAGGAGTACGTCCAGAAGCTCGAGGCCAGCGACCTGACCAAGGAAGCCCGCGAGGTGGCCCAGCGCGAGATCTCGCGCCTGGCCCGCATGCCCGGCATGTCGCCCGAGGCCACCGTGGTGCGCAACTACCTCGATACGCTGCTCGAGCTGCCCTGGAAGAAGCGCACCCGCGACCGCATCGACACCGTCAAGGTGCGCGAACGCCTGGACGCCGATCATTACGGGCTAGACCGGGTCAAGGACCGCATCATCGAGTTCCTGGCGGTCTACAAGCTGACGCGCAAGCTGCAGGGATCCATCCTCTGCCTGGTGGGCCCGCCCGGCGTGGGCAAGACCAGCCTGGGGCGGAGCATCGCCGAGAGCCTGGGGCGCCGGTTCGTCCGGATCTCCCTGGGCGGCGTGCGCGACGAGGCCGAGATCCGCGGCCACCGGCGGACCTACATCGGCAGCAAGCCCGGCCGGATCATCGAGTCGCTGCGCAAGGCGGGCACCCGCAACCCCGTCTTCCTGCTGGACGAGATCGACAAGCTGGGCGCCGACTACCGCGGCGATCCCTCCTCGGCCCTGCTCGAGGTGCTCGATCCCGAGCAGAATTCCCACTTCTCCGACCACTACCTGGAGACCGATTTCGACCTCTCCCAGGTGCTTTTCGTCACCACGGCCAACAGCCTGCACTCCATCCCGCCGGCCCTCGAGGACCGCATGGAGATCATCCGGCTGCCGGGCTATCTCGACCACGAGAAGCTGGCCATCGCCGAGCGCTTCCTGGTGCCGCGACAGACCGAGCGGGCCGGTATCGCCGCGTGGCCGGGCGGGTTCCGCCGCTCGGCCCTGCAGCTGATCATCGACGGCTATACCCGCGAGGCGGGCGTGCGCAACCTCGAGCGCGAGATCGGCGCCGTGTGCCGCAAGGTGGCCAAGGAGCGGGCGGAGAAGGACCGCTACCCGGGCGCGGTGACCGCGAAGTCGCTGCCGAAGTACCTGGGCGTGCCGCGCTTCACGCGTCAGCAGGTGGATCGCGACCCCGAGGTGGGCGTGGTGATCGGCCTGGCCTGGACCGAGGTGGGCGGCGAGATCCTGGAGATCGAGGCCTCCGCCCTGCCCGGCGGCGGCAAGCTCGTGCTCACCGGCAACCTCCGCGACGTGATGAAGGAGTCGGCGGAGACCGCCCTCAGCTATGCTCGCGCCGCCTGCCGCGGCGACCTCGACGGCGACTGGTACAAGGACCATCAGGTGCACATCCACGTGCCAGAGGGCGCCATCCCCAAGGATGGCCCCTCGGCCGGCATCGCCATGGCCACGGCCATGGTCTCGCTGCTGTCGGGCCGGAAGGTGCGCAAGGACGTGGCCATGACCGGCGAGGTCACCCTGCGCGGCAAGGTGCTGCCCATCGGCGGTCTGCCGGAGAAGGCGGTGGCCGCGGTGCGGGCCGGGGCGAAGCACCTGATCATCCCGCGGGAGAACGAGAAGTCCTACCACGAGCTGAGCCCGCTGATCCGCAAGCGCCTGACCGTCCACCTGGTGGAGACCATGGACGCCGTGCTCGAGCTGGCCCTGGCCGACGCGGACTGACATGAACGTGGAGTTCATGGGCAGCTTTCCCGGCCCGGCCGACCGGCCGCCGCCCCTGCTGCCGCAGTTCGCCTTCCTGGGCCGCAGCAACTGCGGCAAGTCGTCGCTCATCAACGAGGTCCTGCAGCGCAAGGGGCTGGCGCGTACCAGCGGCCAGCCCGGCAAGACCCGCCTGTGGAACTACTTCCGGGTCGACGCCCGGTTCGACCTGGTGGACCTGCCCGGCTACGGCTACGCCAAGGTCAGCAAGCAGCAGCGCGAGCGCTGGTGGGATCAGTTCCGGGCCTTCCTCGCCGCGCCAGAGGGGCCGGCGGCGGTGCTCCACCTCCTGGATGCACGGCGGGTGCCCAGCGAGCAGGATCGCCAGATCTCGCACTGGCTGTTGCAGAGCGGGCTGCCCTTCGCCCTGGTGGTGACCAAGGTGGACAAGGTGGGCAGCACGCGGCGCCTGGCGCAGTACCGCCAGATCATCGGCGCGCTCGACGTGCCGGCGGACACGGCGTTCCTGCCGACATCCGCGGCGACCCGTCTGGGCCGCGCGGAGGTCCTCGGCTGGATCGATGCGGTGTTGACGGCCAGCGATCACGGGGTTTGACTTCGAGCGAACGCCGCCGATATAATGGGAGCGCACGGCCCCGGAACCGGCGAAGGAGAGGCGGGGTGAGGACAATGGCAGCGAACCCCCGGCAGAACGTCCTGGCAGCAGCGATCGTGGGGATCGTCGCGGTCGGGCTGCTGGGCGCCACCGTCCAGCCGGCCGCGGCCACGGAGGCCGATCTCCAGCAGCTCCCGGTCACCGAGCCGTTCCAGTGCCTGCTCTGCCACGTGTCCGAGCCCGCCCAGTCCGGGTCGCCCCTCAATGCCTTCGGCACCGATTTCCTGGCCAACTTCCGCACCTGGGATGCCGCCCTGGCCTCCCTCGATTCCGACGGCGACGGTTGTACCAACGGGGTCGAGCTGGGAGACGTGGACGGCGATGGACAGAGCGACGGCAATGTCGACCAGCTGCAGAGCAATCCCGGCGCGCCCAACGACTGCGGCGGCGCCAGCGTCGATAGCCGGACCTGGGGCGAGCTGAAGTCCCTGTTCGATCGCAACTGATGGCCGCCGGGTGTGACCCGGCTGGCGAGGCAGGCCCGTGCGCGGGCCCTTTTTTCTGAGCACCGGCGCGTGATCGCCGGTCGAGGAGTCACCTTGGAGAACCGGACCATCATCGGCGGCCAGTGGGGCGACGAGGGCAAGGGCAAGATCATCGATGCCCTCGGCGAGGGCTTCGACTGGGTGATCCGCTACCAGGGCGGCGCCAACGCCGGACACACCATCCAGGTGGGCGCCCGCGAGCACGTGGTGCACCTGATCCCCTCGGGCATCTTCCGCGAGAACGTCCGCTGCTACCTGGGCAACGGCATGGTCATCGATCCCTGGGCCCTGCGGGACGAGATCCTCGCCCTCGAGGAGCACGGGATCTCCGTCCGCGACCGCCTCTTCGTCTCCAGCGCCGCCCATCTGCTCATGCCCTACCACAAGCGCTTCGACGAGCTGCGCGAGGACCGGCGCGGGCGCAAGCCCATCGGCACCACCGGCCGCGGCATCGGCCCGGCCTACGAGGAGAAGCTCACGCGTACCGGCATGCGCATGGGCGCGCTCACGCTGCCGCTGGAGAAGCTGGAGCGGGCGGCCATCGAGCAGATCCTGGCGGCCAACGAGGCCCTGGCCCGGGAGTTCGAGGCCGAGCCCCTGCCGGCCAAGATCCTGGCCGAGGAGCTGGTGGTCCTCGCCCAGACCCTCCGTCCCCTGGTGGTGGATGGCTACACGGCCCTGCGTGGCGTCCGCGAGGGGCGGGAGAAGGCCCTGCTCGAGGGCGCCCAGGGCGCCCTGCTGGACGTGGACCACGGCACCTTCCCCTTCGTCACCAGCAGCAACTGCACCGTGGGCGGCGCCCTCACCGGCACCGGCCTGCCCCCGCGCTGCCTGGGCGACGTGATCGGCATCTTCAAGGCCTATGCCACCAGGGTGGGCAACGGCCCGTTCCCCAGCGAGCTGCTGGCCGAGGAGGGGGAGCACCTGCGCACGCTGGGCGGCGAGTACGGCGCCACCACGGGACGACCCCGCCGCTGCGGCTGGTTCGATCTGGTGGCCGGCCGCTACTCCGTGGGGATCAACGGCATGACCGGCGTGGTGATCACCAAGCTGGACGTCCTCGATACCGTGCCGCAGATCCGCGTGGCCGAGGCCTACGACGTGGACGGCGAGCGTCACGTGGACTTCCCCGTGCGCTACGACACCCTCTGCCGGGCCCGGCCCGTCCTGGGCGAGAAGCCCGGCTGGGAGAAGCCCACGGGCAAGGCCCGCAAGCTGGCCGACCTGCCGGCCAACGCCCGCAAGTACCTGGAGTACCTCGAACGGGAGCTCGGGGTGCTGATCGTGGGCATCTCGGTGGGCAAGTCCCGCGAGCAGATGATCTGGACCCCCACCGGAGTGAGCACCTGAGGAGCCGGGGCGCGATTTTGACACGTCGGTCGCCAGGCGGTAGCTTGGGCCGACGCCGAGTGGGCCGCTAGCTCATCTGGTCAGAGCATCTGCCTTTTAAGCAGAGGGTACCCGGTTCGAGTCCGGGGCGGCCTACCAATAAAATCAACGGGTTACGGCGATGCCGTGGCCCGTTGTTTTTTGCCGGGATAGCACCAGGATCGCAGCGATCTCGCGACCCCTCGTTGCCTGGGCCCCTCCGCGTGCTTCTCGGCGGCGAACGACTGGCTCCGGCGTGTCGCCACGGGGTGACGGGGCGATCGGAGCCGTCGTCCCCGGGACGCGCCAGGCTCGGTGGCCGGCCCGCGGACCGGCTCCGGCCGATCGCCCGCGATCCCCGCGGATCCGCCCGTCAGGGCGCCCCCACGGCCATCCAGCGGGTCTGCCGTCTTTCGCCGCACCCGCAGACCGGCGACCGGTGCAGCTCTTGCCCCTGACGCGGGGCGCCGGCCACTGCCGGTCGGCGCCAGCGCGAAAGGCCGCCCCATGTTCCGCGTCCGCCACCGTCACCTTCCCGGGCTCCTGGCGTCCGGCCTCCTGGCCGGCGGGCTTGCCGCCCTCGCGGCGCCCGTCCAGGTCCTGGAACCGGCCCCGCCCGTGACCTGGCGCCATGCGCTCGCCTGGACCCTCAGCTCGGACGACGTGCTCTTCGGCCGCGTCGTCGACCTCCTGCAGCTCGCCGACGGATCGCTCGCCGTGGCCGACGGCCAGCTGGGCCAGGTGCTCGTCCTCGAGCGGGACGGGACCGTGGCGCGGATCCTCCCGGTCGCCGGCGAGGGGCCCGGCCAGGTGATCCGCTTGACGGGCCTGGCCGAGACCGCGGATGGCGAGCTGGTGCTGGTGCAGGCCTGGCCGGGCCGCGCGGAGGTGGTCGCCCGCGACGGGACGCCGCGGCGCAGCCTGCGCGCCCAGATGACCGCCACCGGTGGCGACGGGGCCGTGGCCACCCTGCTGCGGCTGGTGGCCGGCCGGGATCGCTGGCTCGGGCTGCTGGTGCGCGTGGATCATCCTGACCGGCGCCGGTCGCGCACCCGCGTGGATCTGGCGTGGCTGGACCCCGATCGGCTGGAGATCGAGGCCGCCGCCATGCACCAGGAGGTGGTCGCCGAGATCCGTCCCGGGGTGGTGGACGAGACCGCAGGCCATGCGCCGCATCGGGGCTGGACCCTGCTGGCCGACGGCCGGGCCCTGGTGGCGCCGGCCCGGGACGCCTATCGCCTCGAGCTCCATCACCCCGAGCGGGGGCTGCAACACGCCTTCACGCGACGGGTGCCCACCTATCCGCGTCCCGCCCGCGAGATCGAGGGGCTCCGTCGCGGCTTCCGCCGCACCGTCGACGGACGGGAGGTGCCCGTGGATCTCCGCTACCACGAGACCGCCGAGGCCGTCACGGGCGTCCAGGCGCTCGGTCAGCGCCAGGTCCTGGTGACCAGCGCCCACCGCTTCGCCGACCTGCCACCGGGCGTCGGCATCCGGCTCGACCTTCTCGACCTCGCCGCTCCCGGCGCCGCCACCGTCGCCGACGTCCACCTGGGGATTCCGCTGCGGCCTGACCGGGATGAGCTGATGGTCCTGCCCGACCGCGACGTGGTGGTCCTGCGGGATCTACCGGGCTGCCTCTCCCTGATGGGGTCCTGGCCGGGATCGGGAGGCAGCGAGGAGCCACCGGCCATCGAGTACTGGAGCTACCAGGGAGAAGCACCATGACCAAGACCATGATCGCGCCGATGAGGATCCTGTCGCTCGTCCTGATCCTGTCGCTCGTCCTGATCCTCTCGCCGGGCCTGCTCGCGCCGTCCCTGGCCCGTGCCGACGCGGGGGGCGAGCGCCTGCAGCTGACCTACCGTGGGGTCTCCGATCCCGTGGACCGGGTGGTGGCGCCGTTGCTCGCGGCCTTCGCCGCGGAGTACGGCCCGGACGGTCTCGAGGTGGCGGCCGCCGGGATCGCGGCCGACCGTCGCGCCGGCGTGCGGGCGCTGGCGGCGGACCCGGCTCCCGGAGCCGGGGCGGCGGCCCTGACCGTGCAGGACGCCCGCGGCGGCGTCCTGCTCGCCTTGCCGGCGGACGCCCTCGACCTCTACGCCGTCTATCGCGTCTGCGAGCGCGAACTGCGCGGCCGGGCTCGGACCAGCTACCCGGATCACGTCCGGTTGCTGCTGGAATCCCACCTCGCCGCCGACGACCTCCTGGTCCCCATGGACGATCAGCCGCTCCAGCCGGCCTCCGCGGTGCTCCACGGCGATACCCCTGGCCTGCTCTTCCTGCCACCCGGCTGCAGCCCGTGCCTGCTCGCCAAGCACGAGGCTGCCGTCCGCGCCGCGGTGGCGGCGGCCCCCGATCGGCCGCTGCTCGCCTTCGAGCCGGCCGCGGTGTCCGCGCTGCGCGACCTCGGCTGGCAGGGAGCGGGGCACCTGCTGCCGCTGGGTGCGGGAGCCCGGATCCTGGGCCTGCGCCGGGGGGGATCCTACCGGCCGGTGCTGGTGCGACGCAGCGGCCCGGCCAGCGTCGCCGTGGAATCCCTCGCCAACCCGGAGGTCAGGCCATGACCATGCGACTCCAGCGGCCATCTCGCCCCCTCGCCCCGTCCTGCGGCCCCAGGGCCGCGCGGCTGGCCGCGGCCCTCCTGGTGGCCGCTGCCGCGCCGCTGCTCGCCGGCACGCCTGCCAGCGAGCCCCGCCCCCTCGCCGTGCAGCAGGCCATCCCATGCGCCGACTTCGCCGGCGAGCTCGTGGACCTCGCCTGGTCCGGCGGGCGCATCCACCTGCTGGACGCGCGAGAACTGGTGGTCTGGTCGCTGGACCACGACGGCGACCACCGTGAGGTGGTGGAGGTGCCCGGCCTGCGTCCGGAGAGCCTGTTCTTCGGGTGCGGGGGCCAGCTCCACGTGGTCGACCCGTGGGCGCGCACGGTGAGCATCCGCCGGGGGCCGGGCCGCTGGAGCCGCGTGCCCACCGGCCATCGCGTCTTCCGCGGCGCCGGCGATGCGGACGGCCTGGCCCTGACCGGTCCGCGGGCCGGGATCCGACCGCTGGCCCGGCTGGTGAGCTGCGGTGGCGACACGCTGGCCTTCGGCCAGGCCCACCGCATCGCCCACCGCTACCACTCGCTCACCCGCAACGCGAACTACGCTCACGTGGCGGTGGGGGACATGCTGGCCGTGGTGGCGCACCGCGCCCTGGGCCATCTGCGGGTCCATCACCGCGACGGCCGGCACCTCGGCGACTTCCACCTCTCGGGCGAGGCCCCCGTGCGGCTGCGGCGCTGGTACCTGCCGAACGCCGGCCGGACCCCGGTCGAGCCGGTCTCCGCGGCGCCGGAGACGCTCCTGGCGGATCTCGCGGCGGCCGCCACGCCGGGCGAGTTCCCCATCCCGATCTACGTCAACGACCTCGCCATCCGAGACGGGCTGATCCACGTCCTGGTGAGCGGCGTCCTGCAGGTCTATACCCCGGCGGGCGAGCTGCTCCAGAGCTTCGAGCCGCCGGCGGTCCACGATCGCCGGCGCGTGTCCATCCACGAGATCGCCTTCACCGACCAGGGCGAGCTCCTCGGCCTCGACGCCAAGCACTACGCCGTGGTCTATCGCTTCGGACCCCTGCCGCCGCCGCCCGCGTCCGGGCTGGCGAACTCCGCCTCCCGGCGCGGCGGCACCAACCCCAGCGAAGGGAGCCGCTGACGTGCGCACTGTCCTGTTCCTGGTCCTGATCGCCGGACTCCTGGGCCTGCCCGGCCCGCTGGCCGCCGCCGACGATTCCGGCGGTGGCGGCCTGTGCAGCTGCTCGGCCAAGCACCCCATCGGCTACGGCTGCAGCATGACCGGCCCGTGCCCCTGCGAGTGCCACTGCCCCATCATCGGACGCTGCGGCTGTAGCTGCGGCGGCAGCAACATGGACAATCCGCCGGTGGAGTGATCCCCGGGCGGAAGAACGAGGAGGTCCCGCATGACGACCACATCGCGAGGCGCGGCCCTGGCGGCGATCCTGCTGCTCGTGGCGGCGGTCGCCCTGGCCAGCGGCGGCGACGATTTCGAGTCCTGCTCCACCAGCTGCTGGTGGGGGGCGAGCTGCTCGGCCTCCGGGCCGCCGCCCTGCAGCTGCAGCTGCACCGGGTTCTTCGGCCTCGGGGGCCCCCGGTGCAGCTGCGGTGGCATGGAGATCCACAACCCCCCCGGCGGCTAGCGGCCGAAGGTCGCCGGCGGCCGGCGCGGCCACCGCCGGCCAATCGAAAGCCCCCGGTCCCGAGGGACCGGGGGCTCGTCATGGTAGTAGTACGCCCGGCATGGGCGCCACGCGGGCCGGGCGCGCCTACTGCCGCTGCAGCTTCACCCAGGTGCGCTCGAACTCCTCGACGGTCTCGGCGAAGAGGTCCATGGCGCTCTGGATGGGGGCGGGAGTCTCGAGGTCCACACCGGCGCGGGCGAGGATCTCCAGCGGCGGGGCGCTGGAGCCGGCCTTCAGCATGTTGTCGATGTAGCGCCGGGAAGCCCGGTCTCCGGTCCCGGAGATCTCCTCGGCCAGGGCCAGGCCGCTGGTCAGGCCGGTGGCGTAGCTGAAGACGTAGAAGTTGTAGTAGAAGTGCGGGATGAACATCCACTCGCACTCGTCGTTCTCGCTCATGGCGAACCCGGGGCCGTAGTAGGTGTGGATCAGTTCCTTGTACTTGGCGTTGAGCCACTCGGCGGTCAGCGGGTTGCCAGCCTCGCCGTGCTCGTGGAACGCCAGCTCGAAGTCCGCGAACAGCGTCTGGCGGAAGATGGTCAGACGGATGCTCTCGAGGCGCTGGTTGAGCAGCATCAGCTTCATCTCGGGATCGTCGTCGTACTGCTCGAGCAGGTGGTTGGTCAGCAGGGCCTCGTTGCACGTGGAGGCCACCTCGGCCAGGAACGTGGTGTACCCGCGGTACTGCGGCGGCTGGTTGTTGCTGCTGTACCAGCTGTGCAGGGCATGGCCGTACTCGTGCGCGGTGGTGTAGACCGCGTTGAGGGTGTTGTCGAAGTTCTGCAGCACGAAGGGGTGGATCGCGTGGGCGAGCACACCGTTGCTGTAGGCGCCGGAGCGCTTGTCCTCGTTGGGGAAGACGTCGGTCCAGCCGCTGGCCGGGTCCATGCCGATCCGGGCCTGCTCGACGTACTCCTTGCCCAGGGGCTCGAGGCCGCGGGCGATGAGCTCCATGCCCTCCTCGTACGTGTATTCCACGTCCATGTCCTCGAGCAGCGGGTTGTAGAGGTTGGCGAACTCCAGCTGGTCGCCCAGGCCGAGCACCTTGCGGCGCAGCTCCACGTACCGGTGCATCGTCCGGGGCAGGTTCTCGCGGACGGTGTTCACCAGGTTCTCGTACGTGGCCGCCGTGATGTTGTCGGGGGCGAGGGCCGCCTCGAGGCAGCTGTCGTACCCGCGGGCTTCCTTGGTGGCGATGTGGTTCTTGACCACGCCATCGAGAAGCACGGAGAAGGTGTTCTCGTAATCGCGCAGGGTGCCGAAGAAGCCCTCGGCGGCCTGCTTGCGCACGGCATAGGTGGAGGCGGCGCGCAGGGTGCCGAAGTTGTTCAGGGTCAGCGGCTGCGGCTCGCCATCGACGCCGACGATCTCCGGGAAGGCGATGTCCACGCCCAGCAGCGCCTCGTGAGCGTCGCCGGGGGTGCCGCGCATGCGGCCGAGGGTGGCCATGAGCTTCTCGCCGCTGGCGTCCAGGGTGTGGGCCTCCTGGCGCCACATCTCCTCGAAGTAGTAGCGCCACTCGGCGAACTCCGGATCCTCCTGGAGCCACCCCTCGATGGTCTCGCGGGGGATCTGCAGCAGCTCCGGCTGCATCCAGGACGTGGCCTGGCCCAGCCGGGGGCCGAGCTGGCCGACGCGGCCCTGGCGCGTGCGGGCCTCGTTGTCGCCCTGGTCGATGTCGAAGCGCAGCTGAGCGTAGACCATCAGCTTGTAGAACCGCTCCAGCATGGCGTGGAGGTCGTCCTGGGCCTGCTTCAGGGTCTCGCGGGACTCGCCGAGGCGGCCCTGGTACTCCAGGAGCGAGGGGATGTCCTGCTCGAACGCGGCGAGCTCCGCCTCCCAGGCCTCGACGCCGGGGAAGATGTGCTCCCATTGCCACTGGTACTCGGTCGGGACGGCGCTGCGGGGCGCCGCGGCATCGGGGGTGTAGGCCACCGCGGAACACGCGGCGAACAGCCCGACAGCCAGGACCAGCAGGACCCTGGCGCTAGCACGCTGGAACATGGGGGACCTCCGGGGAAACGGTCACAGGAACGAGCCCGGCCCCTCGGGGCCGGGCTCTGCGGGGGAAGCGGTGGGGCCGATCAGGGGACCGGTCGGCCGAACTTGTCGTAGACGACCTCGGCATGCGCCTTGTCCGCGGGCAGGTCGGGCAGGTCCTCCTGGGACCAGCCGAACTCGCCCGGGTTGATCTCGTGGAATCTCAGCACGCGGCCCTCGATGCCCACGGCGTAGAGGTTGGTGCCGCTGGTGCCCCAGATGTCGAAGAGGACCAGGCCGTCATCGTAGAGGACGATCTCCTCGGCATTGCCGCCGGGATCGACACGGGTGATGCGGCCGTCGTTGGTCACGGCCCAGACCGTGTCGGCCGGGTCGGCGTGCAGGCCGTAGACCACCGAATCGAGCGCGGGGCTGAAGCGCTCCCGCCAGGCCAGCCGGCCGCCCTCGGACTCGTTCAGCTGGAAGAGCCGGCCGCCGTCGGTGGCGATGAAGTTGCCGCCCACGCGCTCGGCGCTGGTGGCGCAGGTGACCCACTGGCGGCCACCGGTGACGCGGCGCAGCTGCCAGTCCACCTCCTGATCGGCCATGAGGATGACGCCCTCCGAGCCGGTGACGCCGTAATGGCCCACCGTGGTGAGCGACTCGATGTCCTCGCTGCGCTGCAACGTATCGAGCACGGCCTCCTCGGAGTCGCGGACGTAGATCACCTCGGGGCCGTTGACCCAGGAGGAGCCGGACAGGCGGCGCAGGGCGCCCTCGCGGCCGCTGGCCATGATCTGCCCCTGGTACTCGCCCACGGAGAAGAGGTCCTCCGCGGTCCCGCTCTCCAGCCGTGTCCACCCGCCGCCCGACTTGCGCAGGATCACGCCCTCGTGGCCGGTGACGTAGACGGAGCCATCGCCGGGGCCCCAGACGTCCGTCAGGGCCACGTCGACCCCGCTCTCCTCGCGGCTCCAGGCGGTGCCGTTCCAGTGGTAGATGAGGCCGGGCTGGCCCACCGCGTAGATGTCGTCGGGGCCGGAGCCCCAGATGCCGAGGAACCAGTTGCCCACCTCGGGCTCCGGCTGGGGCGGGAAGGTGGGATCGCTCTCGTCGTCGCTGCACCCGACCGCGAGCAGCAGCAGGCCCAGCAGGAGGGTGACGAGCACCCCGGCGGCGCCGCGGCGGGTGTCCATGGCCCGGACAGTCATCGTGGGCAGCTCCCTTGGCTTGTGTCATTCCGCGGGATCGACCGGCGGCACCGGGGGCGGGGCGGCCGCCGCGGTGCTGGAGCCGTGAATCTCGGGTAAAAGTAACGAGTGGCCTGGCGAAAGTCCACAGACAACCGGGGGTTGGCCCGAGCTTGCCGCTGCGGTCGGCAGTGACCACATTGGATCCCCAGGAACCCCGACCGGAAAGGCCTGCGATGAATCCCACGGACACCACCACGCCCATGGCTCCCGCCGCCCTGGCCGCCGAGGTCACGCGCCTGGAGCAGGAACTCGACGCGGTGATCCTGGCGCACTTCTACCAGGAGCCGGCCATCCAGGACCTGGCCGACCACGTGGGCGACAGCCTCTATCTGGCCCAGAAGGCCGCCGCCACCGACGCCGAGGTGATCGTGTTCGCGGGGGTTCACTTCATGGCCGAGACGGCGAAGATCCTCAACCCCGACAAGCCGGTGCTGGTGCCCGACCTCACCGCGGGCTGCAGCCTGGCCGACGGCTGCCCGCCGGACGAGTTCGCCGCCTTCCGGGCGCAGTACCCGGACCACGCGGTGGTCACCTACATCAACTGCTCGGCGGCCACCAAGGCCCAGAGCGACATCATCTGTACCAGCAGCAACGCGGTGAAGGTGGTGGAGAGCTTCCCGCCGGAGCAGCCGCTCATCTTCGCCCCGGACCGCTTCCTCGGCCGCTGGGTGGCCGAGCAGACGGGGCGCGAGCTGGTGCTCTGGCACGGCAGCTGCGAGGTGCACGAGGTCTTCAGCGCCATCCGCCTGGAGGAGCTGCGCGAGGAACACCCCGACGCCGTG
This sequence comes from uncultured Fibrobacteraceae bacterium, assembly GCA_964637835.1. Classification (GTDB taxonomy): domain Bacteria; phylum Krumholzibacteriota; class Krumholzibacteriia; order LZORAL124-64-63; family LZORAL124-64-63; genus Glo-17. Next base: position 11,500 of record CAZWYF010000006.1, on the reverse strand, counting down.
GTGGCGGCCCATCCGGAATGTCCCGGCGTGATCCTCGACCAGGCCGACCACGTGGGGTCGACGAGCAGCATCCTGGCCTACGCCCGCCGCACTCCCGCCCGCGAGATCATCGTGGTCACCGAGCCGGGCATCCTGCACCAGATGCAGAAGGAGAACCCGGACAAGGTGCTGATCCCCGCGCCGGGGGCCGATGAGACCTGTGCCTGCAACCTCTGTCCCCACATGCGGAAGAACACGCCGGCCAAGCTGCTCGCCTGCATGCGCCACCGGCGTCCCGAGGTGGTGGTGGACCCCGAGGTGGCCGTGCGGGCGCTGGTGCCGCTGCAGCGGATGCTGGACCTCGGCCGCTGAGGGCGTCCGGCCGGAATCCTGGGCGCGGAAGACGCGACGGCGCCCGCGGGGCTACCCCCGGGGCGCCGTCGTCGTCCACGGGCGGGCCGCGGGCGGCCCGCCACTGGCGCTAGTCGCCGGCGTAGTCGGCGGCCTGGCGCCGGCTGAGCGAGATCCGCCGCCGGTTCAGGTCGATCTCCAGCACGCGGATGGTGATCTCGTCGCCCTCGTTGATCACCTCGCGCGGGTGCAGCAGGCGCCGCTCCGACAGCTCGCTGATGTGCACCAGGCCCTCGATGCCGGGGCGTAGCTGGACGAAGGCGCCGAAATCCACCAGGCGGGTGACCTTGCCGGTGACGTCGCTGCCGGGCTCGAAGGCGCCGGCCTCGGCGGGCCAGGGGTCGTCCGCGAGGGTCTTCATGGACAGGCTGATGCGCTCGCGCCGACCCTCGCCCTTGTTCTGGATCTCGACCACCTCGACGCGCACCTCCTGGCCCTCGCCGAGCATCTCGGAGGGGTCGGAGATGCGGGCGTGGCTGATCTGGGAGATGTGCACCAGGCCCTCGACGCCGCCGATGTCCACGAACGCGCCGTAGGGCATCAACCGGGTGACCGTTCCGGTGAACACCGCGCCCGGCTCGAGGCCATCGCGGGTGGCCGAGGCCTTGTCGTCCCGCTCGCGCTGGAGCAGCGCACGGCGGGACAGCACGATGTTGCGGCCGTCCGGCGAGATCTCCAGCACCAGGAAACGCTGGCTGGTGCCCACGTACGGCTCGGGATCCTCCACCCGCCGCAGGTCCATCTGGCTGAAGGGGCAGAAGCCCCGCTGGCCGCCCAGGTCCACGGTGAAGCCGCCCTTGTTGGTGGCGGTGATCTTCCCCTCGACCGGCGTGCCGGCTTCGCGGGCGGATTCGAGCATGGCCATGGCCTGGGCCTTGCCGGCCTTGCTCGGATCCACGGTGGTCGAGAGGGCGAGTCCGTCGGCGGTCTTGACGACCTGAGCAGTGACCTCGTCGCCTTCCTCGACCGTCAGCTCGCCGTCCTCGTCGCGGAGGTCGTCCAGGGACAGCGGCAACTCGCTGCGGCCGCCGAAGTCCACGAACGCCTCGGTCGCGTCGATGCGCACGATGCGGCCGCTGATGCGGTCGCCGGGCTTCGGGTCGGCGGTGCCCGTCTCGGCGTCGGACTGCTCGAGGAGGCGGGCGAACTCCTCGCTCTGCTGGGGGTCGTTCTCTTCCTCGAAATCGCGATTGATGGGCTCGTCGTGCATGATCCGGTCCTGATCTCCTGATGAACAGATGTTCTCGGGCATCCGTCCAGCACGGACGCCTCGGCGGAAGGATAACCCATCGGCGGAGGGTTCGCGTGTGTTTTTTCCGTTGCGCGGCCGGGGAACGGGGTCTCGGCGGCCCGGCCTGCTGCCGCGCACGTCGCGAGCGGGGCGGCTAGTCCTGCTTCCAGAACTCCTCGACGAAGATGTGGCCCGGTTGCTGGCGGGTGTGCTTGCGGAAGCCGAGGTCGCCGAGGTAGCCGAGCATCCCGTCGATCATCATGGGGTTGCCGCAGAGGAAGACGACGGTGCTGGCGGGGTCGAGGTCGTGACCGAGGTGCTCGGCCACCGTCCCCTCGGTGAAGAAGCGGTTGACGTAGCCCACCGGACCGGTCCAGCCGGGGTCGCGCTCGGGATGGTCGATGATGGGCAGGTAGGTGAAGTTCTCGTAGCGCGCGGCCAGGCCCTCCATCTCGCTGCGGTAGCCGAGGTCGTAGGTGACCCGGGCGCCGTGGACCACCACGGTGCGGTGGCCGGCGTCGAAGGCGTAGCGGGAGCGCAGCATGCTCAGGTAGGGGGCCAGGCCGGTGCCCGTGCCCACGAAGACGATGTCCTTGCCCTCGGGCACGTCGTCCAGGGTGAACATGCCCACCACCTTGCGCCCGAGGAAGATGCGGTCGCCCTGCTGCAGGGCGAACAGGCGCGGGGTCAGGGCGCCCGAGCGCACCATGGCCACGAAGAACTCGAAGTACCGGCCCTGCAGGCTGGACGAGGCGATGGAGTAGGCTCGCCTGATGAGCTTCTCCGGGGGAGTGGGTGGTTCCTCGGGATCGGCGGCATGGTACCGCGGGGCCGAGCCGGGCAGGCCCAGGACGGCGTACTGGCCCGCGACGAAGGGCGGCATCTCCTCGTCCGGCGTGACCTGGAGGACCAGCAGGCCGTGGTTGATCTCGTACCGCATGGTGACCGTGGCGTTCAGTTCGGCGGCCATGGATGGGCTCCCGGGAGGCGAGTCGCTGAATAAAGAAGATCTTTTCCGCCGGCTCTGGCGGGATCGACGGCGGCCAAAGATAACATCCTGCAAGCGGTTGTCAAAACGGGCGGTCCCGGTGGGGCCAGGCCGGGTTTTTTATATTGACAACTTCGGTATTGTTTTTAGTTTGGGACCAGAACAGTCTTGTAAGGGCCGGGGGATGCCGCGGCCGGCGCCAGCTGCCGGTTCCGTGCCGCGGCGAGGTGCGCACCCTCCCCCGGTGCGGATCGACCACGGGAGAAGGCAGGCGAACCATGCTGAGAATCACCAAGGCGGAAGACCAGGCGGTCCGGCTCGTCATGCAGCTGGCCGCGTCGGGCGAGCAGATGACCCTCGGCCAGCTGGCCCAGCGCGAGGGCCTGCCCGAGCCCACGGTGGCCAAGCTCCTGGGCCTGCTGCGCCGCGGCGGCGTGGTGGAGGCCATCCGGGGCCGTCACGGGGGATACGTCCTCGGCGGCGATCCGGAGCAGATCACCACCGGCAGCGTCCTGCGGGCGCTCGGCAGCGATCCCGCCCCCGACCATCCCTGCGTGCTGGATCCCGAGACCGGGGGCGGCGATTGCCCGCGGACCGGCGATTGCGGCCTGCGCGCCGTCTGGAGATACCTGGCCCAGCAGGTCGCCGGCCTGCTCGAGAAGACCACCATCGCCGATCTGCTGAAGGTGGAGCAGAGCGTCGGTGGGCAGTTGCAGCAGCTCTGGCCCCTCGAGGAGGAGGCCATGGCCGCGAACCACGACGACACCGGCGCCGACCGCGCCCTGTCCGAAGGAGCCTGAGAACACATGAGCGACAACAACGCACCCCTGCTGTCCTGCCGCGGCGTCCGCGTCTCGGTCGAGGGCAAGGAGATCGTCAAGGGGGTCGATCTCGACATCCGGGCCGGCGAGAAGCACGCCCTGATGGGCCCCAACGGCTCGGGCAAGTCGACGCTCGCGGCCGCCCTCATGGGTCACCCCGCCTACGAGGTGTCGGGCGAGATCCACGTCGCCGGCACCGATGTCTCCGAGCTGGAGGCCGACGAGCGCGCCCGGCTGGGGCTCTTCCTCGGCTTCCAGTACCCGGTGGCGGTGCCCGGCGTGACCGTGGCCAGCTTCCTGCGCGCGGCGCTCACCGCCCGCCTCGGCCGCGACGTCCCGGTGAAGGAATTCCGCCAGAAGATGCAGGCCGCGTTCGACGCCCTGGACGTGCCGAAGAATTTCGCCGGGCGCTACCTGAACGACGGGTTCTCCGGTGGCGAGAAGAAGCGCCTGGAGATCATGCAGATGCTGCTGCTGGAGCCCACCGTCGCCCTGCTGGACGAGACCGACAGCGGCCTGGACATCGACGCGCTGAAGATCGTCTCCGAGGGCGTCAACCGGGCGGCCGGTCCGCAGACCGGCGTGCTCCTGGTGACGCACTACCAGCGCATCCTCGACTACGTCAAGCCGGACATCGTCCACGTGTTCATGAACGGCCGCATCGCCCGCACGGGTGGCCCGGAGCTGGCGCACCAGCTCGAGGAGCGCGGCTACGACTGGATCGCCGAGACCACCACCGCCAGCGCGGGAGGTTGATCATATGTCCGCCGAGCGCATCGCCGACCTGAACCTCGATTACGCGACCAAGTACGGCTTCGCCGATCCGGAGGACTACCTCCACAAGGAGCCCAAGGGGCTCGACCATCAGACCGTGGAGATGATCTCCCGGTACAAGAACGAACCCGACTGGATGCGCGAGTTCCGGCACCGGGCCCTGGACACGTTCCTGACCAAACCCATGCCGCGCTGGGGCAACACCCAGTTGCTCGGAGAGATCGATTTCGACGACATCCACTACTACGTGCGGTCGACCGACAAGCAGGCCACCGACTGGGACGACGTGCCGGAGAACATCAAGAACACGTTCGACCGGCTGGGGATCCCCGAGGCCGAGCAGAAGTTCCTCGCCGGGGTGACCGCCCAGTACGAGTCCGAGGTGGTCTACCATTCCATCCAGGAAGACCTGGAGAAGCAGGGCGTGATCTTCACGGACATGGACACCGGGCTGGCCAAGCACGAGGACCTGGTCCGGAAGTACTGGGCCACGGTGATCCCGCCGGAGGACAACAAGTTCTCCGCCCTGAACAGCGCCGTGTGGTCGGGCGGGTCGTTCATCTACGTGCCCAAGAACGTCAAGGTGGAGATTCCCCTGCAGGCGTACTTCCGCATCAACACCGAGAACATGGGGCAGTTCGAGCGCACGCTGATCATCGCCGACGAGGGCGCCAGCGTGCACTACATCGAGGGCTGCACCGCGCCGGTCTACAGCACCAACAGCCTGCACTCGGCCGTGGTGGAGCTCATCGCCCTGCCGGGCGCGCATCTGCGCTACACCACCATCCAGAACTGGTCCAACAACATCTACAACCTGGTGACCAAGCGGGCCCACGCGTATCGCGACGCGGTGGTCGAGTGGGTGGACGGCAACATCGGCTCCAAGCTGACCATGAAGTACCCGGCGGTCCACCTGCTGGGCGAGCGCGCCCACGGCGAGGTCCTGTCCATCGCCTACGCCGGCAGCGGCCAGCACCAGGACGCGGGCGCCAAGATGATCCACGCCGCGCCCAACACCTCGAGCCGCATCATCAGCAAGTCCATCAGCAAGGACACCGGCCGCAGCAGCTACCGCGGGATGATCAAGGTCCACAAGGGCTGCCCCGATTGCCGCACCAACGTGGAGTGCGACGCGCTGTTGATCGGCGCGGAGTCCCGCACCGACACCTTCCCGACCATGGAGATCGGCGAGGACGACGTGCGCATCGAGCACGAGGCCCGCGTCAGCAAGCTGGCCGACGAGCAGCTCTTCTACCTGCAGAGCCGGGGCCTGAGCGAGGACCAGGCGCGGCTGATGATCGTCAATGGCTTCATCGAGCCGTTCGTCCGCGAGCTGCCCATGGAGTACGCCGTGGAGATGAACCGTCTCATCGAGCTGGAAATGGAGGGTTCCGTTGGCTGATCTGCAGAACAACAGCGCCGCCGCCGTGGTCGCCGAGGCCGCGCCCGTGCGGCCCCGACTGGACGCCGCCGCCGTGACCGCACGCAGCCGCGCGCTCGGCGAGCCGGAAGCGGCTGCGCAGTGGCGGCTGCGCGCCGCCGAGACCCTCGCCGAGGTGGAGTTCCCCGACCGGGTGCGCCACCTGTGGCGATACACCGATCCCCAGAAGCTCCTGCCGCGCCGCCTGCTGGCGGGCGAGCCGATGAGCGAGGCCGGCGCCGACGAGGCGCTGCCGGATACGCCGGCAGTGCTCCTGCAGCCCGGTCGCGCGCCGCAGGCCAACGCGGCCGCCGCGGCCGCTGGCATCACGATCACGCCGCTGCTGGCGGAGACTCCCGCGCTGGAGCAGATCGGCCGCGCCGTGCCCGCCGATCACGGCTGGTTCGAGGCGTTGAACGCCGCGGCCTTCGATGCCGGCGTGCTGGTGCGCGTGCCACGCAACCTGGTCCTCGAGCAGCCCCTGCGGCTGGTGGTGCCCGCCGTCGCCGACGGCGAGGTGCTCCCGCGCATCCTGGTCGAGGTGCAGCAGGGCGCGCAGGCGACCGTGGTGGAGGAGCACCGTGGCGGCACCGCGGGCAGCGTGGTGGTGGGCGTGACCGAGGTGCTCGTGGGCGCCAACGCCGAGATGCGGCACGTCCTGGTGCAGCACTGGGAGGAGGGCGTGGTCGGCCACCTGACCCAGCGCGCGGTGATCGACCGCGACGCCCGGTACCTGTCGGCCACCGCCGGCCTGGGCGGCTCGGTGACCAAGGTCGACCTCGGCGGCATCCTGGCCGGCCCCGGCGCCCGTAGCGAGCTGGTGGGCGTGGCCCTGCCCGAGAAGCGCCAGCACATGGATCATCATACCCTGCACCGGCACACCAGCGGTCACGCCTGGAGCAACATCGACTTCAAGGCCGCCGTCACCGACCGGGCGCGCTCGGCCTACACCGGCCTGATCCGCATCGACGAGAACGCGCCGGTGAGCGAGGCGTACCAGGAGAACCGCAACCTGCTGCTCTCGGAGCGGGCGCGGGTGGACACCATCCCCGAGCTGGAGATCCTCACCGACGACGTCTCCTGCAGCCATGGCGCCACGGCCACGCCGCTGGACCGCGAGCAGATCTTCTACCTGCAGAGCCGCGGGCTCAGCGCCATCGAGGCGGTGCGCGTGGTGGTGCGGGGTTTCGTCGAGCCCACCTTCCGGCTGATCCCCGAGGGGCTGCGCGAGGAGCTCGAGGAGCTGGTGGAGGCCCGGATCGAGCGCTTGCAGCCGGAGGTCTGAGGTGAGCTGGACCCGACTGCTGCCCCTGGAGGAACTGCCCGTCGGCACGGCCCGGGCGGTCACCGCCGGGCTGGACGACTTGCTGGTCTGCCGCACCGACGCCGACCATGTGTACGTGGTGGAGGACGTGTGCAGTCACGACGATGCGCCGCTCGGGGACCAGGCCCTCGACGGCGCGGTGGTCACCTGCCCGCGTCACGGCGCCCGTTTCGACGTGACCAGCGGCGAGGTCCTGAAGGCCCCGGCGCCGGTGGGCATCGACACCTTCACGACCCGGCTCAGCGAGGACGGCTGGATCGAGGTCGACCTGGAGGCCTGAGGCCATGAACGCCCCGGATCCCGCGCATCTGATCCATGACACCCAGACCACCGGCCTGGCGCGCGACCGCTTTCCGCTGCTCGCGCGCCGCATCGGCGATCAGCCGCTGCGCTACCTCGACACCGCGGCCACCAGCCAGAAGCCCGTGGCCGTGCTCGAGGCGCTCGACCGGTACTACCGTCAAAGCAATTCCAACGTGCACCGGGGCCTGAACACCGTGGCGGCCGAGGCCACCGAGGCCTACGAGCACTGCCGCTCGCGCGTGGCGGCGTGGGTCAACGCGCCCGACCCGCGCGGCGTGGTGATCACGCGGGGCACCACGAGCGCCCTGAACCAGGTCGCCCGCGGTCTGGCCCATCACCTGGAGCCCGGCGACCGGATCCTGCTCTCGGAGATGGAGCATCACGCCAACCTGGTGCCCTGGCAGATGGTCGCCCGCGAGCGCGGTCTCGAGCTGCGCTTCCTGCCGGTCACCGACCAGGGCACGCTGGACCTCGATCAGCTCGATGCCCTGCTGGACGAGCGCACCCGCGTGGTCAGCCTGGTCCACGTCAGCAACGTCCTGGGCACCGTCAACCCCATCGCCGCGGTCGCCGCCCGGGCCCGGGCCGCGGGCGCGCGCATGGTGGTCGATGCGGCCCAGACCGCCGGCCACCTGCCGCTGGATGTCCAGGCGCTGGGCGCCGACTACACCGTCTTCTCCGCCCACAAGGCCTACGGGCCCATGGGCCTGGGCTTCCTGGTCTCCACGCCCGACCGGCTGGCCGAGCTGGAGCCCTACGAGGGCGGCGGCGAGATGATCGAGTGGGTACATCTGGACCACAGCACCTGGGCGGAGATCCCCCACCGGTTCGAGGCGGGCACGCCCAACGTTGCCGCCGCCGCGGCCTTCCCCGCCGCGCTGGACCTGCTGGCGGAACTCGGGCCGGAGACCATCCGCCGTCACGAGGAGGGCCTGACGGCGTACGCGCTGGAACGATTGCAGGACCTGGGTGGGATGACCATCTACGGACCCGGCCACGCGGCCGATCGCGGCGGACTGGTCGCGTTCTGGGACCCGGACGTGCACCCGCACGACCTGAGCACCATCCTCGACCAGCACGGCGTCGCCGTCCGCGCCGGCCACCACTGCGCGCAGCCGTTGCACCGGCGGCTGGGCGTGCCGGCCACCACCCGCGCGAGCTTCGGCGTCTACAACCGCCGCGAGGACATCGACGCGCTCATCGACGGCATCGTGGCGGCCCGCAAGGTCTTCGCATTCTGAGGCCCGCGAGGTCTTCTGCATTCGAGGAAGGACACATCATGATGGACGGCCCCATGGACGCGCTCTACCGCGAGGTGGTGCTCGATCACCATCGGCGTCCCCGCGGCGCCGAGCCCCTGGACGACTACGACGTGCAGGCCGCCGGCAAGAACCCCAGCTGCGGCGACGAGGTGACCCTGCAGGTGCGTTTCGGCGACGCGGACCGCATCGAGGCCGTGGGCGTGCTCTCGCAGGGCTGCGCCATCTCCACGAGCAGCGGCTCGATGATGGCCGAGCTCATCGAGGGCCGGTCCATCGGCGAGGTCAAGGAACTGGCCGATCGCTTCAAGCACGTCATGCACGGCGACGAGTTCCCCACGGACGTGGATCTGGGCGATCTCGAGGCGCTCGAGGGCGTCAAGAAGTTCCCCGTGCGCATCAAGTGCGCGCTGCTGCCGTGGATCACGCTGCTGGATGCCGTCCTGGCCCATCGCGAGGGCCGCGAGCCCGACCCCGTCAGTACCGAGGGCCTGACCGATGATGGTCGCCCCATGGACGTGACCCTGGAGGAACGCAAGTGAGCACCCCGACCCCCACCCCCGAGGTGATCCTCGACGGCCTGCGCCCGGTGATCGATCCGGAGCTGAACATCTCCATCGTCGACCTGGGCCTGATCCGCGGCATCGAGTACCACGCCGATTCCCGCAAGGCGGACATCGACCTGACCCTCACCAGCCCCATGTGCCCACTGGGACCGGAGATCATGGCGGCCACCAAGAACGCCGCCGAGAAGGTGGCTGGCGTGGAGGAGGCGGAGATCCAGCTGGTGTGGTCGCCCCTGTGGGACCCGCGGGTGGATGCGTCCGAGGACGCGAAGGCGGAGCTGGGGATCTGGGATTGACGGTCCTGGCGTTGCCGGGGTGCGGGGCCGCCGGGGGGTGGTGACGGCCTGATCGGCGCTGGTCCTCGCCGGCGCGGCCCTGGACGGGCCGCGCGGCTGCGGAGACGCGCCGATCAGGCCGTCACCACCCCCCGGCTCCGTTCCCGCTCCCTGGCAATGCGGCGGACCGGGATCGGGGGGCCGATTCCTGTCACTGCGGGAGCGGGACGGCGCGGGATCGGGCGGTCTCGATGGCTCGTTCGAGGTCGGCGGGGCGGTCGGTGCCGATGCGGATGCGCTTGCCATCGGGGAGGCGGAACTCCACGGCATCGAGGCCGGAGACGTTGTAGAGGGTACCGCCGGGGAAGAGGCGGATGCCCCGGCCCCAGATCCAGGGGTTGCGGACGCGCTGGACGGCGTCGAGATCCGCGAGCCGATAGCGGCGGCGGAAGACGCCGGGGCCGAACCAGTGCGCGACCTCGGTGTCGGTGACGCGGACGGTGAGGCGGCCGAGCAACAGCAGCGCGGCGGCCACCACCAGGCCCAC
>CAZWYF010000006.1:0-1502 GCA_964637835.1 uncultured Fibrobacteraceae bacterium | reverse complement strand
GGCGGACGGACGCTAGGTTCTCCAGGAAGGCCGGCGCCGCGTCCGACCACCGGCGCGCTGCCGGCGACGGAGGATCCGCCCATGGCCCATCGCACCGTCCGTTCCGGCTACGACCAGTTCACCGAGCGCCTCAACCGCGCCCCCCAGGGCGCCCCGCCCTCGCACCTGCTCGACCGCATCCTGGCGCTGCTGATGGACGAGCAGGAGGCCCACCGGCTGGCGCTGCTGCCCATCAAGCCGTTCACCGCGCGCCAGGCCGCCCGCGTCTGGAAGCTCCCCGAGGCGCAGGCCCGCCAGCAGCTCGAGACCCTGGCCGGCCGGGCGCTGCTGGTGGACGTCGCGCGCGACGGGCAGATGTGGTACGTCCTGCCCCCGCCCATGGCCGGGTTCTTCGAGTTCTCCCTCATGCGGATCCGGGACGACCTCGACCAGCGCGCCCTCAGCGAGCTCTTCCACCAGTACCTGAACCTGGAGGAGGACTTCGTCCGGGCGCTGTTCACCGAGGGCGAGACCCAGCTCGGCCGGGTCTTCGTGCAGGAGCCAGTGCTCACCGGCGAGCAGGCCGCCCACGTCCTGGAGTACGAGCGCGCCACCGAGGTGATCCGCACCGCCACCCACATCGGCGTGGGGATGTGCTACTGTCGCCACAAGGCCCAGCACCTCGGCCGGGCCTGCGACCAGCCCCTGGACATCTGCATGACGTTCAACACGTCGGCCGAGTCGCTCACCCGCCACGGCCACGCCCGGGCCATCGACCGGGCCGAGTGCCTCGACCTGCTGGACGCGGCGTACGAGCGCGGACTGGTCCAGTTCGGCGAGAACGTCCAGCAACACGTGAACTTCATCTGCAACTGCTGCGGCTGCTGCTGCGAGGCGTTGCTGGCCCAGAAACGCTTCACCCACCTGCACCCCATCCACACCACCAGCTGGATCGCGGCCGTGGACACCGACCGCTGCCACGGGTGCGGCCGCTGCGTCACCGCCTGCCCCGTCGACGCCATCGCCTGCGCCGCACCGGCGAGCCCCGACACCGCGGCGGTGGGTGATGACGCCGCGGCACCCGCCACGGACGACCGGCCGGCGCGGCCGGCCGCCCGCATCGCCGAGGAGGTCTGCCTCGGCTGCGGGGTCTGCGTCCGCCGTTGCGCCCGCCGCGCCCTCACCCTCGCGCCACGGGCCGAGCGCGTGCTCACCCCCGTCAACAACGCTCACCGCTACGTCCTGATGGCCACCCAGCGCGGCAAGCTCCAGGACCTGGTCTTCGACAACCGCGTCCTCTGGCACCACCGCGCCCTCGCCGCCCTCCTCGGGGCCATCCTCAGGCTGCCGGGGGTCAACCGCGGCCTCGCCCAGCGGCAGCTCGGCTCCCGCTACCTCGAGACGCTCATGGGGCGGTTCTGCGGCTGAGCTGCGGTGCGCGGCGGCGGGTGGGTGGGGCGGTCCTGCTGGCGCTGGGTCCTCGCCTGTGGGCCGCTGGACGCGGCCCACGGCTGCGGAGGCGC
>CAZWYF010000005.1:134977-156868 GCA_964637835.1 uncultured Fibrobacteraceae bacterium | reverse complement strand
ACCGTGGCGTTCGAGATGACCTACGTCTGGTAGCTCGGGCGATCCTGCGCAAGGACACCGGAGCGGGCCGCCTGCGGGCGGCCCGCTCGCGTCTGGCCGTACGGCCAGGGCCGCCGGCGCGGCCGCCGATGGTTGCCGATGCGCGGGGTCGCAGCGAGCTTGTCGGGCGCCCACGACGCGGCCGTCCCGCCGGCGGCCGTTCCGCACCCTGGCACCCCTGACGAGCAGGAACCGAGACCATGGCCGAGAACAGGACCATCTCCGTCGCGCGCGGCGACGGCATCGGACCGGAGATCATGGACGCCACGCTGGCCATCCTCGAGGCCGCGGGCGCGAGGCTGGACTACCAGTTCGTGGAGATCGGCGAGCAGGCCTACCTCGCCGGCCATTCCTCCGGCATCCCGCCCGAGGCCTGGGACAGCATCCGCCGCAACCGCATCCTGCTCAAGGCGCCCATCACCACGCCCCTGGGCGGCGGCTACAAGAGCCTGAACGTGACGCTGCGCAAGTCGCTGCGGCTGTTCGCCAACGTGCGGCCCTGCCGGTCCTTCCATCCCTACGTGCGCACCAACTTCCCGGACATCGACCTGGTGATCATCCGCGAGAACGAGGAGGACCTCTACGCGGGCATCGAGCACCAGCAGACCAACGAGGTGGTGCAGACGCTGAAGCTGGTCTCGCGGCCGGGCTGCGAGGCCATCTGCCGCTACGCCCTGGAGTACGCCCGGGCCTACGGGCGCAAGAAGGTCACCTGCCTGACCAAGTCGAACATCATGAAGCTCTCGGACGGCCTGTTCCAGCGCACGTTCCAGGAGCTGGCGCAGGAATACCCCGAACTGGAGACCGAGCACCGGATCATCGACATCGGCGCCGCCGTGGTGGCCGCCCACCCCGAGGAGCTGGACGTGGTGGTCACGCTCAACCTCTACGGGGACATCGTCTCGGACATCGCCGCCCTGGTGGCCGGGTCGGTGGGCCTGGCGGGGTCGGCCAACGTGGGCGTGGACTCGGCCATGTTCGAGGCCGTCCACGGCTCGGCGCCCGACATCGCCGGCCAGGACATCGCCAACCCGGGCGGCCTGCTGCGTGGGGCGATCATGATGCTCGTGCACCTGGACCAGGGCGACGTGGCCGAGACCATCGCCAACGCCTGGCGCGTCGCCCTGCAGGACGGCATCCACACCGCCGACATCTACCGCGAGGGCTTCAGCAAGGAGCGTGCGGGGACCCGCCGCATCGCCGAGGCGGTGATCGAGCGCCTCGGCCAGACGCCGGAGCAGAAGGAAGTCCATTACCAGAACCAGGGCATCCACATCGAGATGCCCGTGCCGCCGCGGCGCGAGAAGGCCCTGGTGGGCATCGACGTGTTCATCGACTGGGACGAGGCCGGCCGCGATCCCGACGTGCTCGGCGATCGGCTGCGGACCTGCGATGGCGACGGCCTGAAGCTCAAGCTCATCACCAACCGCGGCGTGCTGGTCTATCCCGGCGGCCTGCCGGAGACCTTCTGCACCGACCACTGGCGCTGCCGCTTCGTGGGCTCCGACGGGCCGGTCACGCACAGCCAGATCTCCAGCCTCATGCTGCGCATCGCCAACACCGGCTTCGACTTCATCAAGACCGAGCACCTCTACGAGTTCGACGGCGAGCGGGGCTACTCGCTGGCGCAGGGGGAATAGCTCGCCATCCGGCCGCCCGCTGCCGCAGGTGCGCCCGGCGCCAACGAGGAGACCGCCATGTCCCGCACCACCGACCTGCTCGGCCCCGCCGGCGCCGCCTACCTGCACCGGCTGGCCACCACCGAGGAGAGCGCCGTCAAGCGCCGGCTGCGCGAGCACACCGACCAGCTCGCGCACGCCAACATGCAGATCTCCCCCGAGCAGGGTCAGCTGCTGGGCCTGCTGGTGCGCCTGCTCGGAGCGCGACGGGTGATCGAGATCGGCGTCTTCACCGGCTACAGCACTCTCTGCATGGCCGAGCATCTGCCCCCGGAGGGCCGGCTGGTCGCCTGCGACGTCTCCGAGGAGTCCACGTCGCTGGCGCGGGTCTTCTGGGAGGAGGCCGGCGTGGCCGACCGCATCGACCTGCGGATCGCGCCGGCGCTGCAGACCATGCAGTCCCTGCTGGACGGCGGCGAGGCCGGGCGCTTCGACCTCGCCTTCATCGACGCCGACAAGGAGAACAACGCCCGCTACCTCGAGCAGTGCCTCGAGCTGCTGCGACCGGGCGGGGTGGCGGCGGTGGACAACGTCTTCATGGACGGGCAGGCGTTCGACGCGGACAGCGACGACCCCGCCGTGGGCGCGGTCCAGCAACTCAACCACGCCGCGATGATCGACCCGCGGGTGGACGCGGCCATGGTGCCGATCAGCGACGGGCTGCTGCTGGTCTGCAAGCGCTGATCCGGGCGGCCTACCGCAACAGCATCATCTTGCGCAGTTGCCTGATCCCGTCCGCCTCCAGGCGGACGTAGTAGCCGCCGCTGGCCACCGGCCGGCCGGCCTGGTCCCGCCCCTGCCAGACGGCCTCGTGGCGGCCCGCGGCACGCTCGGCATCCACCAGGGTGGCGACGTGGCGGCCGGAGAGGTCGTACACGGCCAGGCGCGCGCGTCCCGCCCGGGCCAGCTCGTAGGCGATGGTGGCCCGGGGGTTGAAGGGGTTGGGGTAGACGGCGAGCAGGCGGGTGGCGGCCGGCAGGTCGGTGGCGGGCTCGGCCACGAGCCTGGCCACGGCGTGATCGGGCGCGGCGGTGACCAGGGGCTCGCCGGCCGGCAGGCCGTCGGACAGCTCCACCGCGGGCCAGTCGGCGCCCGCGCCGCCGCTGACGGTCAGCAGGACCGGACCGGGCGCCGCGGCCGTGACCGCGAAGCGGGCCAGGGTCACGGCACCGTCGGCATCGGCGGCCAGCGGCGCCGCCGGCAGGATCACGCGCGGGGCGCCGTCCACCGCGTCGAGCGGGAGCCCCTCGCCCGCCGGCTGCCAGGCCGTCACCTCGCCGCCCACGCAGGCCAGGGCCGCGCGCCAGGAGATCACCTCGCTGCCCGGAGCCAGCCCGTGGGCCACCAGACGGCCGGAGCTGGCGGTGCCCACGGCCACGGTCCGCGGCGCGGCGGGATCGGCGGGTCGCCCGGCGTGGTCGTCCCAGATCACGGCCACGGTGGCGGCCGGGCTGGCGACATCCCGCACCCGTGCGGCCACGGCCACGTCGGGATGGCCAGGCACACCCAGGGTCAGGCGCGCCTGGGCCGGGCCGGCCAGGTCGGCATGGGCGCGGACCCAGAAGACGGTCTCCTCGCCAGCGAGCAGCTCGCGTGGCCCGGGGTCCTCGAGCACGAATCCCGTGCCGCGCAGGGCCGGCGCGACGGTCCGTGGCTCGGCACCGGTGTTGGCCACGCGCAGTGGCAGGCGGGCCGCCGCGCCGGGGTCCAGGTGGCCGAGGTCCAGGCGGGGCGTGCGGGCGACGACGCCGTCGCTGGCGGCGATGGCGGTGCCGCGCGCGAGGGCCGGACCGCAGGCGTCGGGTCCCAGGTCGATGGGCAGGAAGTATTCGCCCGGCTCGGTGGGCTCGAAGCGCAGACCCGGCAGGTAGACGCCCAGGGCCGGCAGGTGATGGGCGCCAGCCCCGGCGACGGTGAACGGGCCGACGCTGGTGGGCAGGAACAGGTCGAGCGCCTGCTCGCCCACGTTCCGGATCAGGAAACGTGCGAACCGATCCTGCCCCACCACCAGGGTGCCGAGGTCGACCACGTACGGCTCGATGGCGCAGGGGTAGGCGGCCGGTGTGCCGTGGCCCGTCACGGTGATGGCGCAGCCCTCGCCGTTGACCGGGACCTCGTAACCGAACGCTCCCTCGGCGGGCGCGTAGAAGCGGGCCCGGGGCTCGATGGACTCGCCCGGCTGGAGGATCACACCGCCGCCGGAGAGCCACCGGACCTGGCCGGGGACGTCGACCAGGGTGACCGCCAGCTCGTCCTCTCCCAGGTTGGCGATGGTCACCGTCCAGGTGACGAACAGGCCCGCGGGGATCTCGCCCAGATCCAGGGAAGACGGCCGGACGCTGCAGTCGCCCACCGGCGCCTCGACCACCTGGGCGGACAGGGGCACGTCCGTGCAGACGTCCGGGCCGAGGACCAGCCGGGCGACGTGGTCGCCCAGCGCCGGCGGGTCGAACGTCACCGTCAGGCTGCGCGCGCCGCCCGGCGGGATGGGCGCGGTCGACCCGGCCACCGAGAATCCCTGGTCGGCGGGGACCACCTGCGGATCGATGGCCAGGTCCGCGACTCCCCGGTTCGTGACCCGGACGACCTCGGTCACGGGGATGCCCAGGTAGGCCACGGCGATGTCCCAGGCGTCCGGCGCCACCAGGCAGGCCTCGTCCGGATCGAGCGCCAGGGCGTGCAGGTCCACCCGGGCGCAGGTGTTCGTCCCCAGGTCCAGTTCGCCGGCGTAGGTCCCGGGCTCCGGCGCGGTGAACTCCACCACCACGACCAGCTCGTCACCGGCGGGAATCACCTGCGGGCCGGTCAGGGGCGTGAAGGCCGGATGGTCGGTGACCGGATCGATGGCCAGGGGGGCGGCCGTGGAGTTGGTGACCACCACCTCGCCCAGCAGCGTGGCTCCGGCCACACGCTCGGGGAAGACCAGCGATGGCGGCGTCACCACGCAACCCCCGCCAGAGCCGTGACCGCTCAGGGTGCCACTGCACTCGTGCCCTTCGATGAGGATCTCTCCGGTGAAGTGGTCCGGATGATCGGGTGCGAAGCCGAAGGTCAGCCAGACCGCGCTGCGAGGCGGGACGGTCACCGGTGCCGGGGTCACCAGGCGGAACACGTCGCTGGCGAGCTCTTCCACCACGGGCGTGAAGGCCAGCGGCTCGTGAGTCTTGTTGACCAGGGCCGTCTGCTCGAAGGCCTCGGAGCCCACGGTCACTTGGTCGAAGTGGACACCCGACGGGACCAGGGCACAGGTGCCGCCGCCGTAGATGGCGCCGGTGCAGACCAGCTCCACCGGCGCGCAGGTCTCGTGGCCGAGGTCCAGCCACCCCGTCATCTCGCCCTCGGTGGACAGCCGGCCGCGCACCGTCACCTCGACGCTTCCGCCTGGCGCCACCACCGCCGAGTCCGGCCCCACCAGGGTGAAGCCCTCGCCGCCGACCTGGGGCGTCAACGTCAGGGGCAGCTCCCCCACGCTGGAGACCGTCACGGCGCCCTCGATGTCGCGCCCCACGCTCGCGGTCCCGAGATTGAGAACCAGGACGTCCACCGCGCAATCGACCCGTGGACCGCGGCCCGCGCCGGAGAGGAGCACCGGACCACACGCGCCGGTGCCCACGTCGAGCACGGCGGTATACTGCGTCTCGGCCGGCGGCCGGAACGAGACCACGATCACCCGGCTCTCGCCAGGCTGGAGCGAGTAGTCGCCGCCACCCTGAGCCAGCGTGAAGGCGGGCTCGTCGTCGAGACCGGAGAGGCTCACGCTCCCGGTGAGGGGCTGATTGCCCGTGCAGACCAGGGTGACGTTGGCGGCCGCCTGCTCCCCCACCAGGACCGGCCCCAGGTCCACGGCCGCCGGCGTGACCGTGCAGGCCACCAGGGGATCCTCCGCCGTCACCTGCAGCGGCAACTCCCCGCAGGGGCCCGGGCCGGCGAGCATGGCCTGCCAGGGACCAGCTGTCGGCGGGTCGCAGCGGACGGTGACCACGTGGCTGCCGCCCGGGGCGATGGTCACCGGGCCGCCGCCGCCGAGGATCTGGAAGGCCGCGGTGTCGCCGCTGACGGCCACCTCGCCGGACAGATCCCAGGCCCCGTGGTTGGCGAAGGTGACGCTGCGCGTGGCGGCTTCACCCACGACGACCAGGTCGAAGTCGCCGCCGGCGGGGTGCTCCCACTCCGCCAGGCAGCCGGCCGCGGCGCCGTAGCCATGGCCGAGCACCGGCGGGGACGCCGCGCCCAGCGAGACCGCCAGGCCGGCCAGCCCGACGCTCTGCGGCCGGAAGGCCATCGCGAGGGTGAGTTCCTCGCCGGGGGCGAGGATCTGCGCGCCGGGGTCGTCCAGCAGGACGAAGGGCGGAGCGATCGCACCGGGGGTGATGGTCACCGGCGCCTCGGCGACGTTGCGGACGGTGACGGTGCGCACGCTCTCGCCGCCCTCGGGCACGGGACCGAAGTCCAGTTCCCGCGGCGTCAGCGTCACCGCGGGCGCCTGGTCGCCGCCGCCGGTGAGGGCCCACCGCGCCAGGCTGCCGCCATCGCGCAGGTCCAGGCGGCCATGGCGCGGGCCGCTGGCCTGTGGCGCCAGGCGGATCTCCACCGCGACGTCCTGCGCCGGGGGCAGGCGCAGCCAGCGGCCGTCGTCGGTCCAGGGACCGCCGTCCAGGCGCAGCGTGTAGTCGGCGCCGGTGATCTCGAGCCGGCCGTGGACGTGACCCGGGCCGGGGTTGCGCAGCGTGATGGTGCGGACCTCCTCGGCGCCGGACGGGACGGCGCCCAGGTCGAGGTCGCCCGCGAGAGCGATGACCGGCGGCAGGGCGGGGGCGTCGGGATCGAGCCGCGCCTCCGGATGCCAGCTCGAGCCGGCGGCCGGGTCGGCCACCTCCAGGACGTCGCCCGAGACGCCACGGGCGAACACCGGACGCCAGACGGGATGGTCGTCGTCGTCCGTGACCGAGGGCGTGGTGTACGGCTGCACGCGCAGGTCGACGGCGTGGTCGCCGGCGGGATACATGGTGGCGCGAGCCACCACCACGTCCGGGCCGGCGGGGAACGGCTGGCTGACGCCCACCGCGAAGGCGGGCGGGTCGGCGAAGTTGAACGCGCCGGTGCCCATCAGTTCCCACTGCAGGGCCGGGAGCGCACCCTCGCCCGTGGTCTCGATGCGGCACTCCCAGCCCATCACCGGGAAACCGGGGGCGACGTCGCGCAGGACCAGCCAGACGTCCACCGGGCCGGTGGCGTCGGCCTCGGTGGGCCAGGTCTGCTGGTCGTAGTAGAGGCCGAGGGTGGCCGCGAGGCCGGCGGCGGGGAGCAGGACGGCCACCGCGAGGACGATCGCGGCGGCGGGCGAGAGGCGGCGCGTCATGGATGTCTCCCCCCGGAAAACGGCGCCCGGCGGGGTTGCCGGCGCAGCCATGATTATCGCACATGGAGATTTGGCGATCAATGGCGCTGAATTCGTGATATCATGGTGGCCTCATCGTGGGAGGATGCCATCATGATCTGTCGCCCCCGTTCGCTCGTTTCGACCAGCCCGGCCCTCCTCGCGGCCGGCCTGCTCGTTCTCGCCACGCTGGCGACGGCCGCGGCCGCCGCCGATCCGGCCCTCACGCCTGCGGCCCGCGCACCGGCCGACGGCCCGCCGAAGGCCCCGCCGGCGGCGGCGCCGGCGGCTGCCCGGGAACCGGCCGGCCCCCGCCAGGGCGGCGACACCATCCTGACCGCCACGCCGCTGACGCTCCCGGTCCACCAGCAGACGGGCACCACGGCCGGCTATGCCGACGACTACGACGAGGTCTGCCCCTACAGCGGCTCCACCTCGCCGGACGTGGTGTACTCGTTCGATCCCACGACGAGCATGGTGGTGGACATCGACATGCTGGGCTCCAGCTACGACACCAAGATCTACGTCTACGACGAGGACCTGGGGCTGGTGGCCTGCAACGATGACTTCTATGCGGACTACGTCTCCAGGATCGAGCATCTGCCGCTGATCGTCGGCACGCGCTACTACCTGGTGATCGACGGGTACGGCGGCGACGCCGGCGACTACGTCCTGACCATCGCTCAGCAGGAGCCCTGCGAGATCGCCTACGTCCCGGGGAGCCAGGACGAGGAAGAGCCCCCCCTGATGGACGGCTACGTGGACGTGCACAACAGCGGCTGCAGCGGGCCGGACGACGGACCCTTCCAGGTGATCACCAGCCCCACCTTCATGGGGCGGTCCGGCTGGTACCTGGACGCCGACGACCAGCCCACCCGCGACACGGACTGGTTCGCCCTGACCATCGATGGCTCCGGCTCGCTCGAGATGGTCGGAGACGCGGAACAGCCATGCTACATGTACGCGGTCAGCGATCAGAACTGCGAATGGTGGGAGGTGGTGCAGTACGCGCCCATCGGTCCCTGTCAGGAGGGCATCCTGACGGTCTCGGGGCCACCGGGCGCCGGCTTGTGGCTGGGGGTGGTCCCCCAGCGGTCCCAGCCGCCGGACGGCTTCGTGGGGCACGAGTTCGCCTACCGGCTGTCGTTCAACATCTCGGTCGCCGTGGAAGCCCATACCCTGACCGAGGTCAAGGCGCTGTTCCACTGAGCCAGGCGACGTCGCGGCGCCCCTGCTGTCATGCGCGTTCGTGCCTATGCTGTCGGCGGACCTCGCCACCAGCGAAGGACACGCCCACCGTCATGGGACGCAGGATCATCATCTACGGCGGCACCGGCGGCATCGGCTCCGCCCTGGCCCGCCGCCTCCACGCGCAGGGCGACCAGCTCCACCTGGTGGCCCGCGACGAGGAACGCCTGGCCGCCCTGGCCACCGAGCTGGACGCCCGCGCCACCGCCGGCGACGTCACCGACCCCGACCTCTTCGCCCGCGTCATGGAGGACGCCGATGGGCAGTGCGACGGTCTGGTCTACGCCGTGGGCACCATCAACCTGGGCGGCCTGCAGCGCCTGAAGCGCGACCAGTTCCTCGCCGACTTCCAGCTCAACGCCCTGGGCGCCGCCCTGGCGGTGCAGGCCGCGCTGACGGCGCTCAAGAAGAGCACCGACGGTCCGGCGGTGGTGCTGTTCTCCAGCGTGGCCGCCCGGCAGGGATTCACCTTCCACGCCTCGGTGGGCATGGCCAAGGGCGCGGTGGAGGGCCTGGTGCTGTCGCTGGCCACCGAGCTGGCCCCGACCATCCGCGTCAACGCCGTGGCGCCCTCGCTCACCGGGACGCCGCTGGCCGCGGGACTGCTGCGCAACGAGAGCATGGCCGAGGCGCTGGCCAGGGCCCATCCGCTGCGACGGCTGGGCACCCCGGACGACATCGCCGCCGCGGCGGCCTACCTGCTGTCGGCCGACGCGAGCTGGATGACCGGCCAGGTCCTGGGCGTCGACGGCGGCCGCTCGACGCTGCGGACCGCCACCTAGCACGGACCCGGCGGACCGGGCGCGCCGCTAGCCCAGCTCCCTGACCAGCGCGGTCATGGTCTGGTGCGCGTCGCCGAAGAGCATGCGCGTGTTCTCGTGGTAGAACAGCGGGTTGTCCACGCCGGCGTAGCCCGCGGCGCGGCCGCGCTTGAGCATGATGGTCCGCGCCGCCTTCCAGGCCTCGAGCACCGGCATGCCGGCGATGGGGCTCTGGGGGTCGGTCTGGGCGCTGGGATTGACGATGTCGTTGGCGCCGATCACCAGGACCACGTCGGTGTCGGGGAAGTCCTGGTTGATGTCGTCCATCTCCTCGACGATGTCGTAGGGCACGTCCGCCTCGGCGAGCAGGACGTTCATGTGCCCGGGCAGCCGCCCGGCCACCGGGTGGATGGCGAAGCGCACGCGGACGTCCCGGCGGCGCAGGATCTCGGTGACCTCGCGCACGGCATGCTGCGCGCGGGCGACGGCCATGCCGTAGCCCGGGACGATGATCACGCTCTGCGCGTCGAGCAGCTCCCGGGCGGTCTCCCCCACGCTGGTCTCCTGGACCTCGCCGGCCTCGTCCTCGGCGCCGGTCGCCTTGGCGGCGGCGGTGGCGCCGAAGCCGCCGAAGACCACGTTCCAGATGCTGCGGTTCATGGCCCGGCACATGATGTAGCTGAGGATGGCGCCGCTGCTGCCCACCAGCGCGCCGGTGACGATCAGGGCGTCGTTGGCCAGCATGAAGCCCGCCGCCGCGGCGGTCCAGCCGCTGTAGCTGTTGAGCAGCGAGACCACCACCGGCATGTCGGCGCCGCCGATGGCCAGGACCAGGTGGGCGCCCAGCCACAGCGCGATCACCGTCATGAGGATCAGCAGGACCAGGGGATCGCCGGCCGCGTGCGAGACGAAGAGCACCACCAGCACCAGGCTGGCGATCACCGCCGCGAGGTTCAGCCAGTGCCGGCCGGGCAGCAGCAGGGGCTTGCCCGACACCGAGCCGCGGAGCTTGAGGAAGGCCACCACCGAGCCGGTGAAGGTGATCGCCCCGATCCACACCGCGATGGCGATCTCCACCAGGTGGATCACCTGGCCGATGGTGGTGGCGCCATGATCGCCGAACCAGCTGCCGAAGCCCACCAGGACGGCGGCCGCCCCCACGAAGCTGTGCAGCAGGGCCACCATCTCCGGCATGGCGGTCATGGCCACGCGCAGGGCCATGGCCACGCCGATGGCCGCGCCCACGCACATGGCGATCACCACCACCATGCGGCTGGTGGGATCGACGCCGGCGGCGCTGAGGGTGGCCACCAGGGCGATGCCCATGCCGATCATGCCCAGCAGGTTGCCGCGGCGGGCGGTCTGCTGGCTGGCCAGGCCCTTGAGGCTGAGGATGAACAGGACGCTGGCGGCGAGATAGGGGATGGAGAGCAGGACCTGGTTCATCGCGCACCCCCCGCGTCCTTGCGGAACATGCGCAGCATGCGCTGGGTCACCAGGAAGCCGCCGGCCACGTTGATCATGGCCAGCAGGATGGCCGCCAGGCCGAAGACGGCCACCGGCTCGAGCGAGCCGTCGGCCTGCTGCAGCGGCCGGCCGCCCTGCTGCAGGCCGCCGAGGATGATGATCCCGCTGATGGCGTTGGTGACGGCCATGAGCGGCGTGTGCAGGGCCGGCGTCACGTTCCAGATCACGTGCCAGCCCACGAAGCACGCCATGACGAACACCGTCAGGTGCTGGACGAAGGCCTGGGCCTCCGCGCCGGTGGCATCGCCGTCGCCGCCATGCTGCCAGCGCAGGTAGACCCAGGTGGCGGCCAGCAGCAGGCCGATCACCGCGGTCACGATGCTGCCGGTGGAGCGATCGGCGCTCGCCGGCCGGGGCGCCTCCCGGGCGGCGGCCGGCCCGGTGGCTGCCCCGGTGGTCTTCGCCGCGGCGTCGGTGGTCTCCGCGGCCTCCGTCTCCGCCGGCGGGGGCGGGGCCGCGGGCGCGGGCGGCGACGGCGGCGGCCAGGTGACCGACCCCGCGTGGGCGACGGTCATGCCCCGGGTGACCTCGTCGTCCATGTCGATGGCGACGTCCTGGCCGCCGAGGTGCTTGATGGTGTTGACCAGGACGTTGGCGTAGAGCGTGCTCGCGGTGTCGGCCATGCGGCTGGGCAGGTCGGTGTAGCCGAGGATGGTGACGCCCTCCTCGGTGACCGTCTTCTCGCCCGGGACGGTGAGCTCGCAGTTGCCGCCCTGCTCGGCGGCCAGGTCCACCACCACCGCGCCGTTCGGCATCACCTGCACCATGTCCCGCAGCCACAGCCGCGGCGCCGGCTTGCCCGGGATCAGGGCCGTGGTGATCACCACGTCCACCTCCCGGGCCTGCTCGCGGAAGAGCGCGTACTCGGCCTCGATGAACGCCTGGCTCATCTCCTTCGCATACCCGCCGGAACCCTCCCCGGACTCCTCGATCTCCACGGTGAGGTACTCGCCGCCCAGGCTCTGGACCTGCTCGCGGCAGGCCTCGCGCGTATCGAAGGCCCGGACCACGGCGCCCAGGCTGCGGGCGGCGCCCACGGCGGCCAGGCCGGCCACGCCGGCGCCGATCACCAGCACCTTGGCCGGGGCCAGGCGCCCGGCAGCGGTCATCTGACCCCCGAAGAAGCGTCCGAACTCGCCGGCCGCCTCCAGTACCGCGCGGTAGCCGGCGATGTTGGCCATGGCGCTCAGGGCGTCCAGGGACTGGGCGCGGGTGATGCGAGGGACGGCCTCCATGGCCACGGCGGTCACGCCGGCGGACGCCAGCCGCTGCAGGCGATCGGCATCGACGGCTGGCTGCAGGTAGCCCACCAGGAGGACCCCCGTCCGCAGCCACCCGACCTGCTGGTCGGTGGGCGGTCGCACGCAGAGCACCACGTCGGCGGTGCTCCAGACGGTCTGGTCGTCGGATTCGATGCGGGCGCCGGCCTTGCGGTACGCCTGGTCGGGGAAGTCGGCGGCCTGGCCGGCCCCCGACTCGACCACCACCTCGTGGCCGAGCCTGATCAACTGGACGGTGGAATCGGGGGTGGCGGCCACCCGGCGCTCGCCGGGGTGGGATTCCCTGGGGATGCAGATGCGCAAGATCGAGCGTCTCCCGGTGCGGTGGTGGGCGTTTCCGAGAACCTCGACAGGATAACCGATTTCATGAACTTTTCCGTCCTTTTTCACCCACGAACCGCCGGGGACGGCCGGACGGGGCCGGATCAGGCCATGAGGCGCCGCAGGACCAGCTCGTGGTCCTCGGACCACCTCCTCATGTCATCTTCTTGTGCGAAATGCAGATCCGAGAAGTCGAACCCGGGCGCGCAGACGCAGCTGACCAGGCCCCATCCCGCCGGCGCCTCGGCACCCATCCAGGCTCCGGCCGGGACCACGGCGGGGCCGAGAACAGAGCGTCCGAGCGCGTGCACCTGGTGGCGGCCGTCTCCGGGATCGAAGACGTGCAGGTCCAGCCCCGGGCCATCGTGATGGCACCAGATCTCGTCCTGCGCCAGCCGGTGCAGGCGGGAGACGGCGCCGCCGCCGAGCAGGAAGAGGATGCAAGTGGCCGCCGGGCGGGAGCCGAGCGGGGAATCCACCCGGCCCTCGGCCCGCCAGATCTCGCGGTACCAGCCGCCTTCCGGATGGGGCACGAGGCCGAGACGCTCGATGTGGCGGCGGAGGGTGGCAGGCGACGATCGGGACACGCGGAACCTCCGGACGGGGAACGACGCAGCCGCCAGGACGGATCCTCCCATCCTACCGCAGGCCCGCCGGCCGTTCCAGGCGGCGGTTCGCTCCCTGGCGCCGCCCGCCCCGGCGGCGGATCGCTCCTGCCGCGGTTCGCCCCCACCGCCGATCAGGGCCGGAACAGCGCCCGGAGGTGGCGACCATCGACCAGCGCCTGGAGTGAGCCCCCGCGTGGCGTCCGGCCGGCCGCGGCGCTAACCCTGTCGGGGTAGCCCCAGCGAAAGGCCTGCCGCCATGCGACCGGACGCCATCCTCGAGACCTGCCTCTACGTGGACGACCTCGCCGCCGCCGCCCGCTTCTACGGCCAGGTCCTCGGCCTGCAGAGCATCGCCACCGACCCCGAGCGCCACGTGTTCTTCCGCTGCGGGTCGGCGGTGCTGCTGCTCTTCCGGCCGGAGCAGACCGCGCGCCCTGGCGCCGAGGTCGGCGGCGCCCCCATCCCCACCCACGGCGCCCACGGCCCCGGCCACGCCGCCCTGCGCGTGGCGCCGGACAGCCGCGACCGCTGGCGGGCGCACCTCGCCGACCAGGGCGTGGAGCTGGAGTCGGAGGTGGACTGGCCCGGCGGCGGCTGGTCGCTCTATTTCCGCGACCCGGCCGGCAACAGCCTGGAGCTGGCCACCGGCGCGCTCTGGGGCGTGGACGGATGAGGGGCGGCGCCCGGCCAGCCGGCCGCCTTGCCCTCCGGCCGGTCGGCGTTACCGTGACGCCAGGAGGTGCCCACCATGAACATCCTGGTGCTCAACTGCGGCTCGTCATCGTTGAAGTTCCAGCTCGTCGAGACCGATGCCGAGCGCATCGCCGCCGACGACGACCGCAAGCTCGCCCGCGGGATCGTCGAGCGCATCGGCAGTCACGGGGTGATCACCTGGCAGACCGAGGACGGCCGCAAGCGCCGGCACGCCGAGTCCGTACGCGACCATCGTGCGGCCATCGACCTGGTGCTGCGCTGGCTGATCAGCGACGACAGCGGCATCGCCTCGATCCGCAAGCTCGGCGACATCCACGCCGTGGGCCATCGCGTGGTGCACGGCGGCGAGCGGTTCCAGCGGTCGGTGAGCATCGACGAGGAGGTGCTCGCCGGCATCGAGGACTGCTTCGAACTCGCGCCCCTGCACAACCCGGCCAACCTGCTGGGCATCCGCAGCGCCATCGAGCTGCTGGGCGGCGCGGTGCCGCAGGTGGCGGTCTTCGACACCGCCTTCCACTCGACCATGCCCGAGGAGAGCTACCTTTACGCCATCCCGTATCAGTACTACCGCCGCTACAAGATCCGGCGCTACGGCTTCCATGGTACCTCGCACCGTTACGTCTCGTACCGCTACCGGCTTCGACACGGCCTGGAGCGCGAGCAACTCGATCTCATCAGCCTGCACCTGGGCAATGGCGCGAGCGCCTGCGCCATCCGCGGCGGACAGTCGGTGGACACCTCCATGGGCTTCACGCCGCTCGAGGGACTGGTCATGGGCACGCGGTCGGGCGACCTCGACCCGCAGATCATCGAGTTCCTCATGCACAAGGAAGGCCTGGACATCCACGAGATGGACACGCTGCTGAACAAGCGGTCGGGCCTGCTCGGGCTCAGCGGCCTGACCAGCGACATGCGCGAGCTGCTCGAGGAGGCCACCGAGAACGACGACCGCCGCGCCCGCCTGGCCATCGCCATCTTCTGCCAGCGGGTCAAGGCCTACATCGGCGCCTACCTGGCCAAGCACGGCGCCTTCGACGCCATCGTGATGACCGGTGGCATCGGCGAGAACGCCGTGCCGGTACGCGCGCAGATCCTGCAAGGTCTCGAGCACCTGGGCGTCGAGCTGGACGAGCAGGCCAACGAGAACCTGCGCGGCGAGGAAGGGCGCATCACCCGCGAGGGGTGTCCCCTGCCGGTCTACGTGATCCCCACCGACGAGGAGCTGCTCATCGCCCGCGACACGTTCCGTGTGGTGGAGGACCGGCCGCGGCGCTGGTAGCCGGCGGCCCCTCCGAGACCATGCCCATCCCGCGTTCCGGGCTTCTTATCCCGGCCGATCCGCGGTAGGCTCGCCAGCGCCATGAACGATTCTCCGCGCACCCGCACCCGGCCCACGCCCGGCGACCTGGTGGACGTGGCCCAGCAGCTGGCCCGCGACGCCGAGGCCACCCCCGCCGCGCTGCGCCACCGCGACCGGCGCATCGGCCAGCAGCTCGGCACCGCGGCGACCGGCCCGGTGGCCCAGGTCCTGGCCTGGCTGTCGGTGCTGCGTCGCGAGCAGGACGACCTCGCCGGCGGTCGCCTGGACGCCCTGCACCGCCTGGGCCTGCTCATCCTGGGCGTGGCCGGCCTGCTCGCCGGCTGGGGCGCCGGCGCGGCGGTCTTCCACTACGACGGCACCCACCCGGTGAACGTGATCCACGTGCTGGCGGTGTTCGTGCTGCTGCAGCTGCTGCTGGTGGTGCTCTTCCTGCTGAGCAGCCTGCCGCGGGCCGCCGCGCGGGCCATCCCCGGCTTCGCCGCCTTCCAGGACGCCCTGCAGCTGCTCAGCCCCGGCAAGCTGCAGCGCCTGCTGGCGCGCCGCCTGCCCCAGGCCGCGCGCGAGTCCCTCGCCGCGGTGGCCGGCCGCGGCCGCGCCCACCGACAGCTCTTCGGCGCGGTGGACCGCTGGACCATCTCCCACGCCTCGCAGGTCTTCGCCCTGGGCTTCAACCTGGGCGCCGTCCTCTGCGCCCTCTCCCTGGTGGTCTTCTCCGACCTCGCCTTCTCCTGGAACACCACCCTGCAGCTCGGCGCGGCCGACCTGACCCGCTGGACCGACCGCCTCTCGGCGCCCTGGGCCTGGGCCTTCGCCGACGCGCGGCCCTCGGGCGAGCTGATCGCCGCCACGCGGTACTTCCGCCTCGGCGAGGGCACCTTCCCCCGCGCGGTCAGTCCCTCGGGCCTGGGCGGCTGGTGGCCCTTCCTGATCATGGCCATGGCGGTCTACGGCGTCCTGCCGCGCCTGCTCACCCTGCTGCTGGCGCGCTGGCGCCTGCGGCGGGCGCTGCGGCGCGCGCTGCAGCGGCTGCCCGGCCTCGACGAGCTGCGCGAGCGCCTGGACACCGAACTGGTGGAGTCCCGCGCCACCGCCGGCGATCCCGCCGCCGATCCCGTCCCCGCCGGCGTGGCCGAGGCGGCCTCGCCGCCGCGTCCGCTGGCCGGCCGGCCGGCGACGGTGATCGCCTGGGCCGGCGCGGGCGGCGAACCGGAGGCTGCCCGCGGCTGGGTGGCCCGGCACACCGGTGCCGAGCCCGCCGCCTGGCAGGCCGCCGGGGGCGCCCATCCCCTGGCCGACGACCGCGCCGCCGTCGCCGCCGCCGCCGGCGCCGACCGGCCCGCGGTGCTGCTGGTCAAGGCCTGGGAGCCACCCCTGGCCGAGGTCCTGGACTTCCTGCGCGAGCTGCGCCGGGCCGTGGGCGAGGGCCCGGCCATCGTGGTGGTCCCGGTGGGCGCCGACGCCGACGGCCGCCCCACCGCACCGCAACCGCGTCACCGCGACATCTGGCGGCGGGCGGTCGCCACCGTGGGCGATCCCTGGCTGCGGGTCGCGAGCGCCAAGGGAGAGACGCCGTGAGCGAGACGCCCAGCTTCGCCGTGGTGGGCCACCCCAACAAGGGCAAGTCGAGCATCGTCTCCACCCTGGCCCAGGACGACAGCGTCCGCGTGGGCGAGATGCCCGGCACCACCACCCGCTGCCGCGAGTTCCCCCTGCGCGTGGATGGCGAGGTCCTCTACACCCTGGTCGACACGCCGGGCTTCCAGCGCGCCCGCGCCGCGTGGGAGTGGATGCAGGCGCGCGCGAGCACCGCCGACCGCCACCCCGAGGTGGTGCGCCAGTTCCTGGCCGATCCGGACAGCCCCGGCCGCTTCCCCGACGAGTGCGAGCTGCTGCGGCCGGTGATGGACGGCGCGGGCATCCTCTACGTGGTGGACGGCTCGGTGCCCTACGGCCCGGAGTACGAGGCGGAGATGGAGATCCTGCGCTGGACCGGCCGGCCCCGCCTGGCGCTCATCAATCCCATCGGCACCGCCGACCACGTCGCGGCCTGGCGCAACGCCCTGGGCCAGTACTTCAGCGTGGTCCGCGTGTTCGACGCCGTCACCGCGGACTTCGAGAAGCGCGTCGAGCTGCTGCGGGCCTTCGGCCAGCTCCAGGACGACTGGCGCGCGCCCCTCGCCCGCGCGGTGGACAGCCTGCTGGCCGACCGCCGCCGCCGCCGCCACGCCGCCGCCCGCGCGGTGGCCGGGTGCCTGGCCAGCATGCTCACCCTGCAGGTGGAACGCACCCTGGGCCCGGGCCGCGATCCCGACGCCCTGGAGCCCGAGCTGGTGCGCGAGTACCAGCAGCGGCTCGAGGAGAGCGAGCGCCGGGCGCGCCAGCAGGTGGAGGCCATCTACGACCACCACACCCTCGAGCGCCGCGAACCCGCCCTGGAGGCCCTCCGCCCGGACGACCTCTTCTCCGCCGAGTCCTGGCGCGTGTTCGGCCTGACGCGGTTGCAGCTGCTGGGCCTGGGCGCGGTGGGCGGCGCGGCCGCGGGCGGGGCGCTGGATGCGGCCCTGGGGGGAGCCAGCTTCCTGGCCGGCGCGCTCATCGGCGGCGGCATCGGGGCGGCGAGCTCGCTCTACGCCGCGGGGCGCCTGGTGGACGTCAAGGTGCTGCAGGTGCCCATGGGCCGGCGCAAGCTGGTGGCCGGGCCGTCGCGCAACCGCAACCTGCCCTTCGTGGTGCTCGGCCGCGCGCGGCTGCACCATGCCCTGGTGGCCGGACGGGCCCACGCCCAGCGGGGCTCGCTGGACCTCGCGGTGGGCGTCCGCGAGCTGCTCGATCCCCTCGGCGACGGCGACCGGCGCGCCCTGGAGAAGCAGTTCGGCCGCCTGCGCGGCGGCCGCGACGTGGCCGACGCCACCGCCCGCCTCGCCGACCGGCTCACCGACCTCTTCGGCCGGGACGACGCCGGCGACCGGGATCCCGGCCGCCGTCGCTCGCCAGACGCGGAACGCTGATCCCGGTCAGGGACAGGTCTCCCCCATGGATGGGACCATGACGATGATGTCGCCGAGGTTGATGGCTCCGTCGCCGTTGAAGTCGTAACGGAAATCGTACGCACCGCCCAGAGCCTGGACCATGAGCACCACGTCGCTGAGCCCGACGACCAGATCGCCGTTGACGTCCGGGCTGTTGATGGTAAGAGGCAGATCGGCATCGATCTCGTTGCCGGCCACGCAGAGGTCGGGCTGGGTGCCGGGCAGCACCTGGCCGCCGGCGCGGAAGGCGGAGCTGATGGTGGTGTAGGCGTCGGCGTCGGTGTCGGCGTCGGCGATGGCGCCGCCGACGCAGGTGACCAGGGCGCTCTCGCCGCCGCTGCCGATCCAGATGTCCTCGGCGGGGTAGAAGGCGATGGGGTCGTCCCCCTGGTCGCGCAGGATCACGTGGATGGTGGCATCCACGGGTCCCGGCCAGTTCACGCCGAACGCCGAGTGCAGCGCGGGGCCGGAGCCGGCCGGCGAGACCCACACGTGGCCCGGGTCGTCCATCCAGACCTCGATGTTCGGGCCGGGCGTTGATGATACCGATGGGGGCCGCCTCGTGTCCAGTTCCCCGGGGTCGTACGGGTCAGATGTCGACCAGGGTGCGGCTACGCGCCAGGTCCTCCGAGGTGATGGTTCCCGGTTCGGCCTCCGGAACCAGCTCGATGCCGTGGCGGGCGTACGCGGTGTGGATGAGCTTGCCGCACCAGAGGCGGTTGCGTTCGGCGTGCCAGAGGGGGTTGGGCAGGCCGAGCCAGCGGGCCGGGATGTTGGTGACCAGGCCCACGTGGTCGAGGCGGTGGTCGAGCAGCGACTGCGCCTCGGCGACCACGGCCGCGCGCTGCTCCGGCGAGAGGCCGGCCACGCGCCGGATGCGGTAGCGGTCGCGATCGAAGAGCTTGCCCGGCAGACGGTCCATGGTGACGCCGTCGCGGGCGGTGGTGTGGATGATCCGGCGGTCGCCCAGGTAGAGCATGGCGTGCACGTAGCGCGAGCGCAGGAGCAGGCGGTAGAGCACCGCGGTGAGCGACAGGCGGCGCAGCCGCGGGCTGGCCAGCACGATGTCGCCCGGCAGCATGCGGGCGATCACCGCCCGGCGCCGCGCCTGGCCCGACCAGCGATTCCACAGGGCGTTCAGCCGCGACGGCGTGCGGCGCAGCGGAGCGAGCAGTCCCCGCCACCAGCGGCGCAGGCGGGAGCGGGACGAGCGGCGACGGAACACGATGGTCGGACCTCCTGACTCACGAGGTCGCTGCGATGCGGGCGCACCGCAAGCGGTCACCAGCGCCAGCGCGCGAGATCCAGGTTGCCGCCGGAGAGGATGATGCCGATGCGCCGGCCGGCGATGCGCTCGCGATGGGCGAGGACCGCGGCCAGCGGGACGGCCGCCGAGGGCTCGATCACCAGCTTCATGCGCTCGAACACCAGGCGCATGGCGTGGCGGACGGCGGCGTCGTCCACGGTGAAGATGGCGGTGACGTGCGCGGCGATGGCGCCGAAGGTCCGCGGGCTGAGGCTGGTGAGCAGGCCGTCGCAGATGGTCTGCGGGTCGGTGGAGGGGATGAGGCGGCCGGCGGCGAGGGAGCGTGCGGCGTCGTCGGCGCCGGCCGGCTCGCCGGCGTAGACCGCCATGGCGGCGCTCCGGGCGCCCGTCGCGTCCCCGGCGGCGAGGCCCGCGGCGGCGATGGCCGTCCCGGAGAGCAGGCCGCCCCCGCCCACCGGGGTGATCACCGCGTCGAGGGGCCCGGCGTCCTCCACCAGCTCGAGCAGCGCCGTGCCCTGGCCGGCGATGACGCGCGGGTCGTCGTAGGGATGGATCTCCTGGGCGCCGGTCTCGGCCACCACCCGGGCGAGGGTCTCCTCGCGCGCCTGCAACGTGGGCTCGCAGGGGATGATCCGCGCGCCGTAGCCGGCCACCGCGACCCGCTTCACCTCGGGCGCGGTGCGGGGCATCACCACGTGGGCGGCGATGCCGCGCGTGCGCGCGGCGAGGGCGAGGGCCTGGGCGTGGTTGCCGCTGCTGTGGGTGGCGACGCCGCGCGCGGCGAGGTCGTCGGCCAGCGACTGCACGGCATTGGTGGCGCCACGGTACTTGAAGGCGCCCACGCGCTGGAGGTTCTCGCACTTGAAGACCAGCTCGGCGTCGGCCAGCTCGTCGAGCGTCCGGCTGGTGAGCGCGGGCGTCCGGTTCACCAGCGGAGCGATGCGGCGGTGGGCGTCGCGGATGGCGGCGAGGTCCGGCAGGTCCAGGCGCCGATGGTCGCCGGCGGGGGGGGCATCGCGGCCGGTCATCCGGCCACCTCGCGGCGGGCGCGGCCGAACCAGCGACCCTCCTGACGCAGATGCGCCAGGGCCATGACCAGCGCCTCGACGTCCTGCCGCGTGTTGTAGACCTGGACGCTGACCCGCAGCAGCGCCTGCCCCTGCCAGGCGATCACCGGCACCTCGATGGCGAAGCGCTCGCGCAGCGCGCGCTGCACGCGCGGCGGGTCGCAGGGCGGCAGCGGCAGGGCGTGCATCTGGCCGAACCACGCGGCGTCATCGGGACAGATGGGCAGCCGGCCGGTGAGCCGGCTGATCTCCGCCCGGGCCTGGCGCAGCAGGTGCCGGCACCGGCGCTGCTGGCGCGGCCAGTCGTGCTCCTGGCGGAAGGCGAGGGCCGCGGGCACGGCCAGGCCGGCGGCCGGATCCCGGGTGCCGGTCCACTCCTGCTCGTCGACGAACCGGCTGGGACCGGGCCGATCGCTGCGCCAGCCCCAGCTGACCACCAGCGGCTGCAGGAGCGGCTGGACCTCCGGGCGCGCCCAGAGGAAGCCCGCCCCCTTGGGCGCCAGCAGCCACTTGTGGCCGTTGCCCACGTAGACGTCCGGATCCAGGTCCGCCAGGTCCACGGGCACCTGGCCGGGCCCGTGGGCGCCGTCGATCACCACCAGGATGCCGGCCCGCCGTGCGCGCCGGATCAGGGGCTTCAGGGGGAGGATCAGGGCCGTGGGGCTGGTGATGTGGTCGAGGCACAACACGCGCGTGCGGTGGGTGACCTCCGCCCAGATCTCCTCGACCACCTGCTCCGCCGACTCCACGGGCAAGGGCACCCGGGCGCGCCGGACCCGCGCGCCGGCGCGCTCGCAGGCGAAGGTCCAGGTCCGGTCGATGGCGCCGTAGCCGTGGTCGGTGAGGAGGACCTCGTCACCGGGCCGCAGATCCACCGAGCGGGCCACCACGTTGAGGCCATGGGTGGCGTTGGGGACCAGGACGAGGTCGTCCCGGCGGGCCCCCAGGAACCGGGCCAGCTCCGCCCGCGCGGCCGCCATGCGGCCGGGCAGCTCGCGGTCCTCGGCCAGGAAGGCCACCGGGTTGCTCTCCAGCTCGCACTGCAGGGCCTGGTAGCGCCGGTGGACCGGGCGCGGGCAGGCGCCGAACGAGCCGTGGTTCAGGAACACCACGTCCTCGCGGAGCAGGAACTGGTCGCGCAGGCTGTCGTCCGGATTCATCGGATGATCATAGCACCCGGCCCGGGGCGCGCACAACGCCGTTGCCAGCGGCTACATCACCAGCGTGGCGCCGAAGCTGAAGACGCTCAGCAGCAGCGCGGCGAGCACCGCCGGCAGGAAGCCCTGCACCCGGAAGCCCGGCACCAGCGCGGCGGCCAGCTTCAGCAGGATGGCGTTGATGATCAGCAGGAACAGCCCGAGCGTCAGGATGGTGATCGGCAGGGTGAGGATCACCAGCAGCGGGCGCACCAGGGCGTTGATCACGCCGAGGACCAGGCCGGCCACCAGGGCGTGGCCCACGCCGTCCACCTCCACGCCCGGGACGATCCTCGCGACCACCCACAGCAACAGGCCGACCACGATCACCTGGATCAGGAAGACTTCCACGGAACGCTCCTCTCGGGTGTCGGCCTTCAGGCCGTCTCCTCGCCCGTGATGCGGGCGTGCTTCTCGCGGTGCAGCTCGGCGATCAGCTCGAGCAGGGACTCCAGCG
>CAZWYF010000005.1:126780-134877 GCA_964637835.1 uncultured Fibrobacteraceae bacterium | reverse complement strand
CGGGCGTGCTTCTCGCGGTGCAGCTCGGCGATCAGCTCGAGCAGGGACTCCAGCGCGGCGGGGTCGTCCCGGAGGTTGACCTGCTCGGTGTCGATGACCTCGACCGGGCAGATGGCCGGGGCCCGCTCGATCCAGTCCTCGTAGGCCGCGTGCAGGTCCTGCAGGAAGTCCAGGGGGATCTCCTGCTCGCACTTGCGGCCGCGGGCCCTGATCCGCTCGTAGGTGACCTCCGGCCGGCTCCAGAGGTAGAGGATCAGGTCGGGCGGCTGCAGGAAGGCCACCATGTTGCGGAAGACCTCGCGATAGTTCTCGTAGTCGCGCCGGTCCATGCAGCCGCGGCGGTGCAGGGTGGGCGCGAAGATCTCCACGTCCTCGTAGATGGTGCGGTCCTGCACGGCGGAGCGGCCGTGGTCCTGGATGCTCTTCTGCACCTCGAAGCGCTGGCTCAGGAAGTAGACCTGCAGGTGGAAGCTCCAGCGGGTCATGTCCTGGTAGTAGTCGTCGAGGTAGGGGTTGTTGATCACCGGCTCGAAGTACATGCGCCAACCCAGGGCCTGGCCGAGCAGGCGGGTGAGCATGCTCTTGCCCACGCCGATGTTCCCGGCGACGGCCACGTAGAAGGGGGTCTTCGGTTGCTGGCGCAGGCCGTAGCGCTGGCGCAGGGATGGTGGCATGAGGGCTCCCGGAGCCGGGGGCGCCGCGGCCGTCGGGCGGCCGGCAGGCAGGGTGAGCATCGACGGGCGGCAGGCGGCGCGGACGCCGCCGCACCTGCCCCTCGATCATACGCCGGACGGCGTCGGCGCGCCAGCCTGGAACCGCCCTACCTCGCGGGCCGGGCCGACCGGCCGACAGGCGGCGACCTTGTCCCGGCGGCGGTCAGGTGCCTACTTATGGCCGCCGCCTCGCGCGGCCCGTCACCACTCCAGCCGCCGAGGTGCCGCATGTCCGCCTACACCGCCTGGGTCGCCGCCAACCCCCTGCTGTCCGCCGCCCTGCACTTCGCCGTCCTGGGCACCCTGGGCGAGGTGATCGCCCACTGGGTGGGCCGGCGCCGCATCGGCGGCCTGCCCTGCACCATGGTCCAGCTGGGCTGGAAGGTGGTCGCCTGGGCGGTGCTCGGCGTGGTGATCAAGTACGGCTTCGCGCTGATGAAGGGCGGCGCCCACGCCCTCGTGGATCATGGCCTGCTGCCCGCGGTGCTCGGCGGCGGTGTGGGCTACGCGGCGCTCGCCTCGGTGCTGACCAACCTGTTCTTCGGGCCGCAGATGATGGCCTTCCACCGCTGGGAGGACAACCTGATCCTGCGCCGGCGTGGCTTCGCCGGCATTCAGCGCGCGTGGTGGACGCTGATCTGGTTCTGGATCCCCGCCCACACCGTCACCTTCAGCCTGCCGCGCGACCTGCAGATCGGGCTGGCGGCGGTGTGGTCGGTGGTCCTCGGCATCATCCTGGGCCTGACCTCGGCCCGGGCCGCGCGCACGGGCTGAGCCGGCGGCGCGTCCGCTCGCCATGGCCGCGCCGTCGCCGCGACCGGCCGCGATGGCGGAAACGCCGGCCAAATGGTTACTTGCCAGGGGTCGTCCCCTGGCTACAACGGAGAGATCACCCATGAACGTCCGCACCACGGCCATCGCTGGCGTCCTGATCATCGAGCCCCGCGTCTTCGGCGATGCTCGCGGGTTCTTCCTCGAGACCTGGCACTGCGACCGCTACCTGGAGGCCGGCCTGCCCGGCACGTTCGTGCAGGACAACCTGGCCCGCTCCCGCCGTGGCGTCCTGCGCGGCCTGCACTTCCAGCACCCCCGCGCCCAGGGCAAGCTGGTGCACGTGCTCGAGGGCGAGGTCTTCGACGTGGCGGTGGACATCCGTCCGGACTCCCCCACCTTCCGCCAGTGGGCCGGCGCGCGACTGTCGGCCGACAACCGGCACCAGTTCTGGATCCCGGCCGGCCTGGCCCACGGCTACGTGGTGCTCAGCGAGCACGCCCTGCTGGCCTACAAGTGCACCGAGTTCTACGCGCCGGATCACGAGCGCTCGCTTCGCTGGGACGATCCCGCCGTGGGCATCGACTGGCCACTGACGGGCGATCCCATCCTCTCCGACCGCGACCGCGAGGCGCCGCGGCTGGACGACCTGCCAGCCGGGGCGCTGCCCACGCTCGCCGGCGACTCCGGTCCGGCGATCTGAGCAGCCGGCTGCAACCCTCGCCGTGATGTCTCCGTTCTCGGGGGGTCGCCCCGGACCCCCAGGCCGCGCCCCGGCGGCCAGACTGGAGATGCCCCATGGCCCCTGTCGCGACCAGGCCCTGCGCCACCGCCCTGCCGATCCTGCTGGCCCTCCTCGCCGGACCGCCGCCGGCGGCGGCGGACGTGGACGCCACCGCCGCGAACGCGACCGGCGAGCAGGTGGTCGAGATCGTCGTCCCGGTGGACCACGACCGGCCCGCGGCCGGCACCTGGACGCTCATCTGCCTGCTGGCTGGACCCTTCGATGCCACCCGACCCACGGTGTTCGCGGTGGCCGACGGGCAGCAGTTCTTCATCCGCCCCGGCCGCGTGGCGCAGGTGGCCGCCCGCACCTGCGGCGGCGACGTCAACGTGGTGGGCATCCCGGGGCGGATCATCTCCGACGAGCTGGTGGCCCTGGTCACTGGCGATGACGGGTCGGTGGACTGGCCGCAGGCCGCGCGCGTGTTCGGCAGCCGCCAGTGGTGCGGGGACATCGATGCGGTCCGGCGCCACCTGCTGGGCGAGGACGCGCGGATCCTGATCACCGGCGGTTCGGGGGGCGGCATGCTGGTGCAGGAGTACCTGACGCGGTATGGCGAGCACTGCGCCCGGGCGGCCCTGGTGGAGGCGATCGGGCGTGGCGACCGGAAGACCCTCGACGGCGCCTGCGAGCGCTACCAGGTGGACGCGGTCCACGCGCTGGTCTCCGGCGGCGAGGGCGTGGCGGTGGCCGTGCGCATGTTCGAGTTCTACTGGCCCGCCCTGGCGGCGGTGGACCCCGATGGCCCCCGGTTCCACCCGACCCTGGAGATGGCCGCGGCCCTGGCGCGCCCGCTGTTCGAGGCCCATGCGGCCGGCGCCATCCCCACGCCGGAGTTCGCCGTGGACCGGCTGGCCGCCGTCGACGCCGAGGTCTTCCTGCTCGCCGGACGCTGGGACCAGCCCGTGGACTGGCGCACGCAGCAGGACCTGGCGACCATCCTGCCGCGGAGCGAGCTCTTCCTCGCCGACGACGACCACCTCTTCAAGGACCTGGAGGCGGCGGGCCTGCGGGCCGCGCTCCGCGACGCCTTCCTGCTGTCCGGCCCTGGAAGCGCGGAGCTGGACGGCGTCCTGGCCCGGTGCGAGCCGCACCGCTGGTCACCGTGATCCTGGCCGTCAGGCCGGCCGCTTCGTGGCGTCGATGAGCTTGGTGGCCGCGGCCACCATGCCGCCGATGTCCGAGAGATTCGCGGGCAGGATGACGGTGTTGGTCTCGCGGGCGAGGTTGCCGAACTCGCCGATGTACTGCTCGGCCACGCGCAGGTTCACCGCGTCGGCGCCGCCGGGGTCCTGGATGGCCGCGGCGATCTTGCGGATGCCCTCGGCCGTGGCGACGGCCACCATCTCGATCTCGCGGGCGCGGCCCTCGGCCTCGTTGATGCGCTTCATCTTCTCGCCCAGTGACAGCTCGATGGCCTGCTGCTTCTCGCCCTCGGCCACGTTGATCTTGGCCTGGCGCTGGCCCTCCGACTCGGCGATGGCGGCCCGCTTCTCGCGCTCGGCCCGCATCTGCTTCTCCAGGGCGTCGCGCACCGTCTGCGGCGGGTGGATGTTCTTGATCTCGTAGCGCGTCACCTTCACGCCCCAGGGGTCGCTGGCCTTGTCCACGGCCTGGATGATGGCGCCGTTGATGGCCTCGCGCTCCTCGAAGGTCTTGTCCAGCTCCAGCTTGCCGATCTCCGAACGCATGGTGGTCTGGGCGAGCTGCGTGCTGGCGAAGAGGTAGTCCTCGATGCCGTAGCTGGCGCCCACCGCGTCCATCACCTGCAGGTAGAGCACGCCGTCCACCTCCACGGCGATGTTGTCCTTGGTGATGCACATCTGCGGCGGCACGTCCACGGCGGTCTCCTTGAGCGAGTGCTTGTAGGCCACCCGGTCGAGGAACGGCACCAGCAGGTGGAAACCGGCGTTGAGGGTCTTGGAATACTTGCCCAGGCGCTCGACGATGAACGCCTGCTTCTGCGGGACCACCCGCGCGGTCTGGATGATGGTGACGATGGCGAAGACCGCGAGACCCGCGGCGACGATGGTTCCGATCATGTCACGCTCCCTGTCGATCGCCGCCCGGAGCGGCGGGGCTGGAATGGTCGCTGGCGGTCCTCACCGGCCGCACATGGAGGGTCAGGCCGTCGGCCCGCTCGATCATGGCGAGGCGGCCGGCGGCGATGGGCATCGGGGCCACGGCGGTCCACTCGGCGCCCTTGAACTCCACCCGGCCCTCGCGATGGCCGGGGGCGATGTCACGGGTGACGCGGACCTCGCGGCCGGCATACTCGTCCAGATTGATGGCGGGATCCTGCGCATCGGCCTCGAAGCCGTGGAAGCGCGAGGCGATTCGGCCCCGCAGCATGAGCAGCATGGCCACCGACGCGATGGCCCAGACCAGCAGCTGCGAGGCGATCCCCGGCGTCAGGCCCATCCAGGTGGTGAGCGCCACGAGCCACGCGCCGACGCCGAAGAAGACCACGATCACGCCGGGAGCGGCGAACTCCAGGAGGATCAGGAGCAGTCCGGCCAGGAACCAGATCAGGGAAGTGGGTAGATCCATCACGACTCCATCCGCTGAAGGCGATCGGAGTACCCGCGCCTGGACACGGGTATTCAGCGATGGAGGATCCTGGCCCGCGACAGCCTGGCTCGGCAAGCAGGAATCTGCGGCGGGATGGTCGCCAGCCGGGTCAACCGGCGTCGGCGGGGTCGTCCCCGAGGGCGCGGCCATCGGCCCGCGACTCGATGGGACGACCGAGGACGCCCTTGAGGTAGACCATCTGGACGAGGACCATCACCACCACCGCCATGGGCCCGGCCAGCAGCAGGCCGAGGATGCCGAAGTACATGCCCATGACGATCTGCACCACGATGGTCAGCACCGGCGGCAGCGAGACCACCCGGCGCGCCACCAGCGGCGTGATGAGGTAGGTCTCGAAGGCCTGCACCGCGCTGTAGAGCACCATCACCCATAGCACCGTGCCCACCCCCTGGACCAGTCCCAGCACCAGTGCCGGCAGCACCGCGAGCACGGGGCCCAGGTTGGGCACGAAGGCCAGCACGGCGGCCAGCAGCGCCAGCGGCATGGCCAGCGGCAGGCCGAGGATCAGCAGGCCGATCCACGTGAGCAGCCCCACCACCAGGATGCCCACCAGCCGGCCCAGAAGCCAGCGCCAGAGCGAGACCTGCAGCTCGAGCAGGACCTGGCGCACGCGCACGTGGAGGCGATCGGGAAACAGCCGCACGAGCCCCATCGTGTACGTCCCGGGCGAGGCCGCGAGGTACAGGCCGATGAAGAGCATCACGAAGAGGCTGGCCAGGCCACCGAAGGTGGTGGAGAAGAAGCCGCGAGCGCGGCCGATGGCGTCATCGAAGCGGCCGCGGAGGTCGGGCATCTCGGGCATCATGCCCAGCAGTTCCCGCCCCCAGGACCGCTCCGAGAGCGACCGCTCGAGCTCGTCCAGCGACGTGGCGATCTCGCTGCCGAGCTGGGAGAACTCGGTCACCGATGCGGGGATGATCACGGCGCCCGCGGCCACGATCAGGCCGATCACGAGGCCCAGGAACAGCGCCAGCGACCAGCCGGGCCTCAGCGGCGTGTGGCCGGCGATCGCGTCGGCGCAGCCACGCAGCAGCACCGCCACCAGGATGCCGGCGAAGACCAGCAGCAGCACGCTGGCCGCGGAGATGAGCAGGGCCGCAGCCGCCGCCAGGCAGGCCACGCCCGTGATGGTCAGACCAAGCCGCCAGGCGAACTCCCGGCGCGTCGATTCATCGGGGACCATGATGGCCCTCCTCCGGAGCTGACCGGGGACCGGCGGCGGGGTCGTCACCGCCGGCATGGTCGCGCTGCCGCGCCGCCTGGTGCTTCAGTCGGCGGCCGAACCGCAGGGTCAGGTAGTTGACGGCGGACACCAGGACGGCGATCTCCAGCCGGTCCACGGCCACGGCGATGCCGACGGCGCCGGTGCTCCAGATGCTCGCCGCCGTGGCGGTGCCGGTGACGCCGTCGTCCTGCTTGAGGATGGCGCCGCCGCCGATGAAGCCGATGCCGGTGACGATGCCGTAGATCACGCGGGCATGGGCGTCGGCCGAGGCGCCGAGGAAGTGCAGCCCCGCGAGCATGTAGGCGCAGGCGCCCACCGCCACCAGCGGGAACGTGCGGACGCCGGCGCTGCGGGCGCGGGCCTCGCGGTCCCAGCCGATGGGCAGGGCCAGGACGTAGGCGATGGCCAGGTGCACGAGATGGGAGATCGCCTTGGCGCCGTCGATATCGAGCTGGTCGAACACGTCGCAACCTCGGTTCTGGCACGGCGCTCCGAGCCTGACCGCCGGAACCGCCGCGCTCCCATGACCAACGCAAGACCCGGCTCCCGGAACCGGCAACCGGAGGCCCGCCGCACCGACCACCCCATGGCGGCTCGCCGCGCTGTGCCTATGGTCGGTATGTGGACGCCACGTTCCTCCTGGCCCGTCCCCGCGGGCCGAGCCGGAAGAGCATACGCCATGACGTTTTCCCTGGGTGAAGTCCTGCTCCTGCTGTTGACCATCGCGGCCATCGTCCTGGTGGTGATGGTCGCCCGCGCGATCCCGCGCTTCAGCGCGGCCGCGGACGACATCGCCGCGACCAGCCGTCGCCTCGGCGCGCTCGAACCCCAGGTCCGCGCCGTGCTGGAGAGCCTCGAGGCGGAGCTGGGGGAACTGCAGCGCGTCACCGAGGCGTCCCGCCACGTGGCGACCAACGTGTCGGACGTCTCGGACGAGTCGCGCCGCGTGGTCCTCGATCTGATCCACGACCTCGAGGAGCTCGAGGTCCCGGCCCGCTACCGGGCGGCCGTCTCCGGCGCCCGGGCCGGCCTGCAGGTGCTCAAGGCGGCCAATCGCGGGCGCTAGCGCGCCCGCAGCGGTGGGCGCCGGCGCCGGCGCGGGCCGGTGCGGCAACCGATCCCGTTCACCCCAGCCAGGAGACTCGCATGTCCTCGAACAGTGACAACACCGTGATGGCCTTCGTCCTCGGCGCCGCCGCCGGCGGCCTGGCCGCCCTCCTGCTCGCCCCGCGCAGCGGCGAGGAGACGCGGCGCCAGCTCCGCGAGACCGCGACGGACCTGCAGGAGAAGGGCGAGGAGAAGGTCCGCGAGGTCTCGGCCGAGGCCCGCGATCGCGCCTCGGACGTGGGCGGCACCGTCAAGGAGCAGGTTCATGACGTGACCGAGACGGCGCAGAGCCAGCTCGACGCGGTGAAGGAGGCCGCCGAGGAGGCCCGCGACACGTACCGCAAGGAGCTGCGGCGGCAGGAAGCGCGCGGGCAGTGACGCCGTCAGCGGCAGGCCCGGATGGCGGCGATGAGTTCGCGCTTGCTCAGGCGCGAGCGGCCGCTCACGTCCAGCTCCTGGGCGATGCGGTAGAGGTCGTCCCGGGTGAGTTCCTCGTAGTCCGGTCCGGCGTCCGGTCCGGCGTCCGCACTGGCATCCGGTCCGGCGTTCGCACCGGCGTTCGCACCGGCGTTCGCACCGGCGTCCCGGGCCCCGGTCGCCTTGCCGGCGACGCCCAGGTCGGCATCCCGGGCCAGGGCCGTGAAGGCGTAGGCCAGGGCGGCCCCGGCGGTGAAGGTCATCAGACCGGTGCGGACGAGCGAGCCGAGGACCGGCGTGCCCTCCGGAACGATCCGCGAGGCCGCCAGGGCGGTGGCGACGGCGAAACGGCGGGTGTGGGACATGATGCGCCTCCCTTGGGCGTGGGCGTTGCCGGCCACGATCGGGTCACACGCACACGCAACACGGGAGCCAGGGAGGTCGCCAGCGGCCGGACCGCGCCGGACCGCGTCTGGCGCGGTTGCCGG
>CAZWYF010000005.1:115985-126680 GCA_964637835.1 uncultured Fibrobacteraceae bacterium | reverse complement strand
GCGGGACGGGTCGCGGACGCCCCCGGGATCGCCCCCGCGATCGCCACCGGTCCACCATGGCGCCGCGACGGAGGTCAAGCCGCCCGGTCAGCGGCCGATGAATCCCCGCAGGCCGGGTATGATCTCGTCGCCGTTGCTCTTCTTCGCCCCGGAGACGTCCTCGCGATGCCTTCGCCGACCACGATCCGCGCCCCGAGCGCCGACGCCGGCCCGTTCTCCACGGAACGGCGCGCGTCCGTCCGCGCCACCTGGCGCGGCCCCATCCTGCAGACGGCCATCCCCGCGATCCTGACCGTCGGGCTCTTCCTGTCCACGGTCTTCCTGATCGCCATGCCCGCCTTCGAACGCCACCTGCGCTCCACCCAGCAGGAGACCGCGCGCAGCGTGGCCGAGGCCGTGGTCTCGCTCCTGGCCCGCCTCGAGCACGAGGTGGCCGCCGGCCGGCGGGATCGCGAGCAGGCACAGGCGCTGGCCCTCGCGCTGGTGCGGACCATCCGGTACGGCGCATCCGGCCAGGAATACCTCTGGGTGAACGACCTCGAGCCCAGGGTGATCATGCACCCGTACATCGAGGCGGTCGAGGGCTCCAGCCTCATGGAGATCCCCGACGCCGAGGGGCGCCCCCTGTTGCTGGCCTTCCGCGAGGTGGTCGACTCTCCCGAGCAGGGAGGTTTCGTCCACTACCGCTGGCCGCGCCAGGACCGGGCCGGCGCGGACGAGGACAAGGTCTCCTACGTCAAGCTCTTCGCACCCTGGGGCTGGATCGTCGGGACGGGCGTCTACCTGGATGACGTCGAGGCGCGAGTCGACGCGATGACGCGGTCCCTGACGCGGCTGAGCGTGATCATCCTGGCGGTGATCGTCGCCCTCTCGATCTTCATGATCGGGCACGCGGTCCGCCGGGAGCGCCTGCGCCTGTCGGCCGAGCGCGCCAGGCGCGAACGCGAGCAGACCCTGCGCGCCATCCTCGACCACACCGTCCAGTTCATCGGCATGCTCGCCCCCGACGGCGAGGTCCTGCTGGTCAACCGGACGGCGCTCGACTTCGTGGGCGCGCATCCACGGGACATCATCGGCAAGCCCTTCTGGGAGACCCCCTGGTGGGCCG
This sequence comes from uncultured Fibrobacteraceae bacterium, assembly GCA_964637835.1. Taxonomy (GTDB): domain Bacteria; phylum Krumholzibacteriota; class Krumholzibacteriia; order LZORAL124-64-63; family LZORAL124-64-63; genus Glo-17. Next base: position 125,572 of record CAZWYF010000005.1, on the reverse strand, counting down.
GCTCGGCGGAAACGCGCCGCCTGATCCGGGAGGCCATCGCCGGATGCCGCGAGCGCGCGGTGCCGGTGGTCAGCCACGCGCAGCATACCGGGAGCGACGGGGAGGTGATCGAGGTCGACTTCTCGCTGTCGCCGATCCTGGATGCCGACGGGCAGGTGGTCCGACTCGTGGCCGAGGGGCGCGACGTCACCGAGGCGGCGCGCCTGCGCCAGCAGCTCTTCCAGGCGCAGAAGCTCGAGGCCGTGGGCCAGCTCGCCGGCGGGGTGGCCCATGACTTCAACAACCTGCTGACGAGCATCCTGGGCAACGCCCAGTTCCTGCACGAGGAGGCCGCGCCCGGGAGCGAGGAGGCGGGGTGGGCCGCGGCGATCATCCGGGCCTCCGGCCGGGCCGCCGAGCTCACCGGCCAGCTCCTGGCGTTCTCGCGCAAGGGCAAGTTCCAGGACGCCGCGGTGGACATGCACGAGGTGATCCGCGAGGTGCTCGCGTTGCTCGAGTGCAGCGTCGACAAGCGCATCGCGCTGCGATCGGACCTGGCCGCGACGGCGCCGGTGGTGACCGGAGACCCCACCCAGCTGCAGAGCGCCCTGCTGAACCTCGGCCTGAACGCCCGCGACGCCATGCCCGCTGGCGGCACGCTCACCTTCGCCACCCGCAACCTCCCGACCCCCCGCGGCCCCGTGGCCGCCGACCCGCCAGCCGCTGCCGACGACCATCTGGAGATCACCGTCACCGACACCGGCACCGGCATCGCCCCGGAGGTCAGGCAACGGATCTTCGAGCCGTTCTTCACCACCAAGGATCCTGGCCGCGGCACCGGGCTGGGCCTGGCCGGAGTCTACGGCTGCGTGACCAACCACGGGGGCGCGATCGACGTGTCCAGCCAGCCGGGGGCGGGGTCGACCTTCAGCGTCCGGCTGCCGACGTCCGACCAGCCGGTCGCGACCCCGGACGCCCCGCCCGCACCGCTGATCCGGGGCGCAGGGCGGATCCTGGTGGTCGAGGACGAGGACGCCGTCCGCGACCTGCTCGACCAGGCCCTCCGGCGCCTCGGCTACGAGACCATTCTCTGCGCCGACGGCCTGGCCGCGGAGGCGGTCTTCCGGGAACAGGCCGACGGGATCGATCTGGTGATCCTCGACCTCGTCATGCCCCGGCTCGGGGGCGCCGAGACCTTCGCGCGCCTGCACGCGATCGCGAGCGACGTGCCCGTGATCATCGCCTCCGGCTTCAGCCAGAACGAGGCCGTGGAGGCGCTCCGGCGCGCCGGCGCGGCCGGCTTCCTGGCCAAACCCTACCAGCTGGGGCAGCTCTCCCGGACCGTGCAACACCACATCCGCCGGAGCGTGGCGGTCTAGCGACCCTCCATGAATGTTGAATGACCTGGTCAGGCTTGTGCCGGCGCAAGTCCGTAACTTGCAACAATAGAGCACCTTGTATTTTCCGAGACAGGTCGTTCAGGAATATCGACAGATCAGATGTCTCCAAGTTGGAGACATTTCATCGCCCCGGGTTCCGTGAGCCTTGCGAGAGCGTCCTGCCGGGCGGTCGCGTGGCGAATGAGCCGGCATCAGGGCCCCTCAGCGCCTCGAACCCTACCCCTCCGCGTCGCCACCCGCGACCAGGCTGCGCCCCACCGCGAAATCGTACAGGGTCTGCCGGCGCAGGTCGGCCACGGCCAGCCGGTAGGCCACGATGGCATCGAGGAGCGAGCGGCGGGCCTGCACCAGGCGCTCGCGATCGCTGGCCAGGTCCTGGCTGGTGATGTCGCCGGCCTCGAAGCGCTGCTGGCTGATGGAGAAGCTGCGCTCGGCCACCGCCAGGCTGCGCTCGAGCACCTCGATGCGGCGGGTGGCGCCCTCGAGGCTGGCCAGGGCGGCCTGCACCTCGCGGACGATCTGCCGCCGCAGGTTCTCCTGCTCCAGCTCGCGGCGGCGGAGCGCCACCTCCGCGGCCGCCACCTCCGCCCCGTTGACCCCCGCATCCCAGATGGGAACGCTGAGGCTGAAGCGCACGCCCCGGTTGCCGGGGCGGCGGCGCAGGTCGTCCCAGCTGCTGTCCAGGAGGTCGCCCACGGAGGGGTCGTCCAGGGCGCCGTCGCTGACGCCGGTGAGGTTGTAGAAGGCGGTGAGCTCGCCGCGCAGGTCGTCGCGCGCGTCGGTCTCCTGGATGGTGATCTCGGCGCGGCGGATGGCGTCGTGCTGGTCGGCCAGCTCGGTGCGGTGCTGCAGGGCGTGGCGCAAAGCCTGGTCGCGATCGACGGCGACCAGGACGGGCGCCAGGTCCGAGCGGGCGCTCACCGGCACGCTCAGGGGCAGCCCGGCCTCCAGGCGGAAGCGGTCGGCGGTCAGGGCGAGGTCCGCCTCGGCCGCCAGGAGCGCGCTCTGCGCCTCGGCCAGGTCCACCTCCATCTGCAGGGCCTCCACCTCGGGGATCAGGCCGGCGTCGTGCTTGCGCCGGGCGAGGTCGTGGTTCTGCTGCTGGCGGGCGAGGATGTCGCGGGCGATCACCACCTCCTGCTGGGCGCGGTAGAGGTCGTAGAAGGCGGCGGTGATGCGGTAGGAGAGATCGAGGCGGCCACGGGCGTACGCGCGCTGCGCCAGGCGGTGGGAGATCTCGGCGCGCTCGAGGCCCAGGCGCAGGCCGTTGGGCTGCAGCAGGGGCTGGCTGAGGGCCACCTCGTAGCTGTTGAAGAAGGTGCTCTGCTCGGACTCGGCGTCGAGGGTGGGGTCGTAGACCGTGTCCTCGCGGTGGTAGGCGTGGGCGCGCAGGCTCACCTCCCCGTCGGTGGGCAGCGGCTGGGTGACGCGCAGCTGGCCGCTGAACTCCTGGTGGCCATAGGTGTCGTACCGGGGCAGCTCGCCCGGCACGGAGACGCCCTGCACCCGCTCCTCCAGTTCCGGGAGCACCAGGTCCAGGTCCGCCCGGGTGCGGAAGCGGCCGCGGGCGGCGTCCACGTCGTGGCCGGCGGCGCGCAGGTCCATGGCCAGGGTGCGGGCCTGGAAGCTCTCGTCCAGGGCCAGGGCGATGGCGTCCTCGAGGGCGAGCGCCAGGGTGTCCGGCGCCGCGGGCGCGTCCTGGGCGCTGGCCGGGACCACCGGCGGGAACCAGTACAGCGTGCCGGCGAGCGCGGCGACCACGGGAAGCAGGCAGGGCAGTCTCATCATTCGTACCTGAGGCAGTCGATGGGGTTGAGCGATGCGGCCCGGCGCGCCGGCACGTACCCGAAGGTGATGCCGACGGCCGCCGAGACCCCGAAGGCGAGGATGATGGACCAGGCCGACACCACCGTGGTCCAGCCCGCCGCCGCGGCGATGGTCCAGGCCAGCGCCACGCCGAGGACCACGCCGGCGGCGCCGCCGGCGAAGCTCACCGCGGCGGCCTCCACCAGGAACTGGGTCAGGATGTCGCGCTGGGTGGCGCCGCAGGCCAGACGCACGCCGATCTCCCGCGTCCGCTCGAGGACGCTGGCGAGCATGATGTTCATGATGCCGATGCCGCCCACCAGCAGCGAGATGCCGGCGATGGCGCCCATCACCAGCGAGAAGATGCGCTGGGTGGCCTGCCGGCGCTCGATGAGCTCCAGGGGGACCATCACCTCGTAGACCGGCTCGCCGTGGTGCCGGCGCGCGAGCACCCGGCCGGCGAGCCGGGCCACGGCGTCGAGCTGGTCGAGGTCCTGGACCTGGATCACCAGGCGATCCAGCTCGCGATCCCACACCTTGCGGCCGGTGCGCAGCAGGGCGCAGCCGAGGGGGATGTAGACGTCGCGCTCGGTGGCGCGCAGCAGGCCCTCCTGGTCGTCCTCGGCCGCGGCGCTACCGCCCAGCACGCCGATCACCTGGTACCACTGGTCCTCCAGCTTCAGGAACGACCCCACCGGCTCCTCGATGCCGAAGAGGTCGCGCACCAGGCCCGCGCCCACCACGCAGACGCGGGCGAGGGCCTCTTCCTCCCCGGGGGTGAAGAAGCGGCCAGCGAGCAGCTGGTCGCGGCGGACGGCGGGCAGGTCGGCGGTGGTGCCCACCACGGTGGTCTGCAGGCGCTCGCGACCGCGTACCTCGCGCTCGGCCACGGCCAGGGGGACCACGGTGCGGATGGCCGGGGTCAGGGCCGCCAGGGCGGCGGCGTCGCCGCGGGAGAGGCCGAGGGAGCGGCGGCCGGTGTCGTCGGCCTGGTGGCTGGCCGGCGGGTCGCGGTGCAGGACGATGACGTTGTCGGCGCCGAGGGACTCGAACTGGGCCAGGGCCTCGCGGCGGGCGCCCTCGCTGATCGAGAGCATGGCCACCACCGCGGCCACGCCGAAGACCACGCCCAGGGCGGTGAGCACCGTGCGCAGGCGATGATCGCGCAGGCCGGACAGCCCCTGCTGCAGGGCGAGCCTCACGACGCCGGCGCCTCGTCCGGGGCCACCAGCCGCAGGATCTCCCCGGCGGTGACGCCGGACTCCACCACCACGTGGTCCTCGCCAGCGGGCCCCAGCTCCACCTCGCGCTCGCCGCCCGCATCCGGATAGACCACCGTCCGCTCGCCTCGCCGGAACACGGCCTCCAGCGGCACGTGGACCACGTCGGTCAGCTCCTGGTGGATGATCTCGCACTGGGCCGTCATGCCGGGCAGCAGGCCCGCCACGTCGCCATCGATGCGGACGTCCACGTCGAAGACCTTGAGCTTCTCCTCGCCCTCCGGCCGCGCCAGCGGCGCGATGCGCGTCACCTCGCCCTGCAGTTCGCGATCCTGCAGGGCGTCGATGGTCACGCGCACCGCCTGGCCGACCTCCACCCGGTGGACGTCCACCTCCTGCACCCAGGTCTGCACCTCGAACGCCGCGAGGTCCGGCAGCTCCATGATGGGCTGCCCCTGCCAGACCTGGTCGCCCAGGCGCACCTTCCGCGACTCCCCGCTCGCCCAGATCTTGCGGTAGACCACCATGCCGCTGTCCGGGGCGGTGACCGTCATGCTGGCCAGGTCCTCCTCCGCCCGGTCCAGGTCCAGCTTCTCCGAGCGCAGCTCCGCGCGGGCCTTGGCCAGCTCGGCGGCATTGATGTCGCGCTGGGCGGCCAGGTCCTGGCGGGCCTCCTCCACGTCCAGCTCGGACCGGCGCAGATCCAGCGCCGCCTCCCGCTGCCGGCTCTCCGACTCGAAGCGCAGCGCCTCGCGCCGCAGGCGCGCCTGCTCCAGGGCCAGCTCCTGCCGGTGCAGGAGGGCCTCCTTCTCGGCCAGGGTCCTGGCGCCGGTGGCGCGCTGGTTCTCGAGGTCGGCCAGGGCGCCCTCGTGGGCGGTGCGGCGCTCCTCCACGCGCTGCAGCTGCTGGGCGGTGTCGAAGAGGGCCAGGGTATCGCCAGGCGAGACGCGCGTGCCCTCGTCCACGAGGAACACCACCTTGTTGTTCCAGCCGCGCGGGGCGGGGATGGCCACGCTGCGGACCGCCGCCAGCTCGCCCTGGCTGTCGGTGGCCACCACGAGATCGCCCCGGACCACCTCGCAGGTGGGGATCTCCGCCGCCTCGCCACCGGGACGCAGCAGCACCAGGGCGAGCACGATGACCACGACACCGGCCACCGCCGGCACCCAGCGTCTAGCGGCTGGCATGGGAATCCTCCAGGTGGATGGTCGCCCGCACCGACATGCCGGGCCACAGGTCCTGTCCGGGATGGTCGAGGCGCGCGGTCACCAGGAAGCGCCGGGCCACGGCGCCGGCCTCGGCGTCCAGGGGCAGCGATTGGACCGAGGTGACGCGGCCGCTCACCGTGCGGTCGGGATAGGCCTCCGGCACCGCGGTCACCCGCTGACCGGGCTGGATCCGCCCGCGGTCGCGCTCGTGCACCTGCATCTCGACCTGCAGGGCGGAGACGTCGGTGATGTCCAGCAGGTGCTGGCCCCAGCTGACGGTGTCGCCGATGCGGACCACCTGCACGCCCTCGTCGCTCCGCTCGCGGTGGTAGACCACCATGCCGGCGGCGGGCGCGGTGACCACGAGCTGATCGAGGTAGTTGCGGTAACGGTTGCTGCGGGCCTCGAGTCGCTGGTGGCGGATGTCGGCCCGCGCCCGCTCCAGGCTGTCGAGGCGCGCCTGCGCCATGCTGTCCTGGATGGCGCGGGCGAGGTCGATCTCCGCCTGGCGGCGGCTCAGCGCCGCGCGCTCACGCTCGAGCGGCGCGGCGAAGCGCTGGTTGTGCTCGGCCAGCTCGGCCGCCTCGCGCGCCAGCCGCGCCTTGGTGATGGCGTTGGCGGCGGCCGTGGCGCTGGCCCGGTGCTCGGTGACCAGGCTGGCGAGCACCAGGTCCTGGACGGTGAGGTCGCCGGAGACCTCCACCAGGGCATCGGCGAAGCGCTCGTTGGCCAGGACCAGCAGGGTGTCGCCGGGAGCCACCAGCTCGCCCTCCGGCACCAGGACCATCACCCGGCTGTCGCCCCAGACCGGCGGCGCCCCCACCGCGACGCTGCGCACGGCGGAGATGGTGCCGGCCTCCTGCAGCGTGGCCAGGACGCGCTCCGGCGGCGGCGCGCCCGACGACGACCCATCTGCGAGCACCGGCCCCGCCAGCGCGAACAGCAGGACCGTCACCGCCGCGGCGATCGAGCGGCAGGCAGCGCACGTCGCCGGACAGCACACGGAGGATGGGCTGGCGTCACCATGGAGACAGGGCATGCAGATCGGCCTCTGTGGCTGCGAAGCTGAGGAGCACCCGGACAGCGTGTGCGACTCCTACGCCCGGCGCCGGCCCCGGGTTCCGCCAACCTGCCACGGCCGCCGGCCGCCGTCAATCCGCGCGACCGGCACGGTGGACCAGGTAGCGATGGCCGTCATGCTGCACCAGGGTCAGCTGGCGCGAGGCGACGAGACCGCTGACCAGGTCCCAGGAGGCGCCGGCGCGGACGAGCAGATCGTTCACGGCCTCCTCGCGCATGGGGTGCACCGCGGTGATGGCCAGGAGATTCTGCGCCGCGTCGCCGGTGGCCGAGAAAGCGTGACCCTCGTAGCCGAGCAGCAACTCCACCCGCGGGATGGACCGCAGGAAGATCTCGTGGCAGCGGACCACCGCCGTGCTGTCCGCCGCCCGGACGCGCCGTCGGGCCGGTGGCCGCGTGGGAATCGAGACATGGGCCACCGCCGGGCCCACGCGACCGAGGAACTCCCCGGTCGCGGCGGCGTGGGCCGCGGTGTCGTTGAGGTCCGCGACGAGCATGGTCTCGGTGGCCAGGAATCCCTTGAACTCCCCGGCGAAGGTCAGCAGGCCCCCGAGCTGGCCCGCCAGGTCGCAGCGGCCATGCGGCCGGTTCAGCCGGCGCCAGGTGCGCGGATCCACCGTGTCCACCTTCACCGACACCCAGTCGGCCCGCCCGAGGTCCCGCCGCACGTCTGCTCGCGCCAGGAGGCTGCCATTGGTGATCACCGCCACCGGCGGCCCCAGACCGGCGAGGCCGTCGAGGATCTCGCCAAGGCTGGCGTCCAGCGTGGGCTCGCCGTCGGGCACCACGCTGACGTGATCGACCACCTCCCCCGCCGCGCGGACGGCGTCCAGCCGGTCCCGGACGGCGTCGACCACGGTCCGGGGATCATGGAACGCCCGCCGCTCGCAGCAGAGGTCGGTGGTCCGGCCGACCTGGCAGTAGATGCACGCATAGCTGCAGGCCTTGGGCGGGATGGTATTGACGCCCAGGCTCCGCCCCAGACGGCGTGACGGAACCGGGCCGTAGACGAGCATGGCTCCTCCTCTCGTGCTGGCGATACCGGCTCAGCCCTCGATGGCGTCCAGCAGCTCCAGGTGGTCCTCGTAGGGCATGGCCTGCCAGCTCTCGGCGCTCAGCGCGCCCTCCGCCCGCGAGACCAGGGAGACGCGGTGGGCGGTCTCCACGTCCGGCGCCTCGTAGATGTCCATGAAATCCCAGGGGCCGAGCAGCGCGTAGTGCGCGACGAAGGTCACCTCGGGGCAGACCCTGCGGACCTTCTGCAGCCACTCCTTGCCCAGGGCGCGGCGCACCTTGGCGTCGTGCAGGTTCTCGGTGGCCAGCTTGGTCATCAGGATGAAGGTGGGCATGGGACGACCTCCTGCCAGGGTGGGCATGGCGGCCGTCGGCCCCGGGACCGACGACCGGCGTCGGGTCCGCTCCCAGCATAGCAGCGAAAGCCGCCGCGCGGCCAGCGTTCAGCGCCCCGTGCTGGATGCCCTGTGCTCATCCCCCCGGCGGATCGGAAGCCCGCGCCCGCCGCTCGGCGGCGTCGCGCCGGCTCTCCCGCGCCGACGCCGCCTCCTGGGCCTCGGCGTCCTTGCGGTCCTGCTCGGCGTCGCGCCGCCGCTGGTCAGCGACGGCGCGCTCGTGGGCCTGCTCGCCGCCGTGACCGGCGCGCCGCGTGTCCAGTTCCTGGAGCACGTCGGTGTGGCCGTAGATGATGAGGGTGTTGTCGGCCTCGACGGTGGTCTCCCCGCGCGGGACGCCGAGATAGGTGCCGTCCTCGCGGACGATGCCCAGGACGGTGACGCCCTCGTCCGGAAGCTGGCAATCCGCGAGCCGGCGGCCGGCGATCCAGTCGTCCGCATCGACGTGCAGCTCCATCACCTCGTAGTTGTCCGAGAGCTGCAGCAGGCCCACGTAATCCCGCGACTCGAGGTCCGTCCAGTGGCCCAGGACCCAGGCCACGAACCGGTTGAGCCGCCGGTCGATCGCGGGCAGGCGGCCGACGCCGGCCAGCAGGACCACGCCGGCCACCAGCCAGGCCAGCCGCACCAGCCGGGCGGGCTCGCCGTCCCCCGCGTCCACGAAGGAGAGCATCAGCGAGATGATCACCGAGATCACGCCGGCGCTGCGCACCACCATGAGCACCATGATGATGCGCCGCCGCACCGGGTGCCCCACGATGCCCTCGGACTCCACGGTGGTGAAGCCGGTGCCGGTGAAGGCCGAACGTGCCTGGAAGCGCGCGGTCTCCCGCGACATCCCCGTCAGGACCAGGGCATGGGTGGCCAGGCGCGTGATCAGCAGCGAGAGCGCCAGGACCAGGAGCATGGTCAGGATGCCGACGATCCAGAGCAACGCAGCCCCCTCGGGACGGACCGGTTGATCGGCGGCCGTGCACCGCCTCCAGTCCCACCCTAGAACGCGCCGCGGCGACCGGCCAGTGACCGGTCGCCGCGAGATGCGCGTCGGCGCGGCGGGGGATCGCCGCCACACCCCGGCGGGATCGCCGTCACGCCCGGTAGGCCCTACTCCTTGACCACCCCGGCCTGCTCGACCAGGACGTCGTACTGGTAGCCCATGCCGAGGTCGCGATCCACCGTCACCGTACCGGTGACGGTGACCAGATCGCCCACCCTGGCGAAGCCCTGGGTGGTGACGGTCAGGTCATGGGTGCCGTCGGCCGCGGAGCCGGTGCCATCACGCAGGTGCAGCCAGTTCTTGCCCATGATGCTGGGCGAGTACTTGACCACGCGGCCGCGGATCGTCACCTCCTGGCCCGCCAGCGCCTGGCGCTCCGCCCAGACCTCGGCGACGGTCCTGCCGTCCTCGGCGCGGTCGATGCCACTGAGGTCCAGCTCGGCGCCGTCATCGATCTGCGGATGGCCTCCGGCCATGCTGCCCATGCC
>CAZWYF010000005.1:113330-115885 GCA_964637835.1 uncultured Fibrobacteraceae bacterium | reverse complement strand
CCGGAGCCGCCCATGCCGCCAGAGCCGCCCATGCCGCTCATGCCGCCGTGCCCGGGGCCGCCCTCGCCGCCGAAGCCGCTGGTGAAGTAGATCACGTCGAAGGTCCGGTCGAGGGACTTGGCGCGGAAGTCCTTCATGGGCATGGCGCTGGTCACGGTGACCTCATCGCCCACGGCCAGCTCGGTGATCGGTCCCGCAGCCCAGATCATCTCGCCGTCGCAATCGACCTGCGCATAGGTATAGCCGCCGGAATCCATGGTCTCGACGACCTCGCCGGTGCGGGCGCCCGGCCCCGCCGCGGCCTGTCCGCCGGCCGCCTGGCCGGAAGCGGCCGCCTGGCCGGAAGCGGCGGCCTGGCCAGAGGCGGCGGCCTGGCCGGAGGCGGTGTCGTCGCCGTCGCCGCAACCGAGGGCGGCGAGGGTCAGCATCAACAACGAGACGAGAGCATACCGGATGATCATGGATGGCCTCCTCGGGAACCCTGGAAAACCGGAAGCTGGCCGGTGTGATTTCAGCCCGTCAACCATAATCAATCCGGAGCGAACGGGAAAGGATTGGCCCGGCCCGCTCTGGCCCGCTCAGTGGTAGGAGAGGAACTCCCCGTCGGCCGGTTCCACCGCGGCCGCCGCGCCGCGCGCGCCGCGGTCGTCCCGCCTGCGCAGCAGATAGTGGCTCACCAGCCACTCCTGGCCGTCCCGGTAGTTCCATAGCTCGGCGCAGGCGAGGAAGAAGAGCTTCCAGCGTACGAACCAGCGCCGGACCTGATCGGCGCCGTAGGTCTCCGCGAGCACCGGCGCGATCCGCTCCCGACGCGACTCCAGGTTCTTCAGCCAGGCCTCGGCGGTGCGGCCGTAGTGCGTGCCATCGACCCGCCAGTGGTCGGTGATCTGCAGATCGCGCTGGAAGTGGTAGAGCAGCGTGTCGCTGGGCATCAGGCCGCCGGTGAAGAAATGGCGAGCCATCCAGTCGTCCGGGCCCTGGACCTCGTACGGATAGGCCACCTCGCGGTGGGTGAAGATGTGGATGAAGCAGAGACCGTCGTCCGCCAGCCGGTCGGCCACGCGCCCGAGGAGCGTCTCGTAGTTGCGCATGTGCTCGAGCATCTCCACGGAGACCACCCGGTCGAAACGCCCCTCGAGGGGCAGCTCGCGGGCATCGCCGGAGACCACCTGCAGACGGTCGGCCAGGCCGCGCTCGCGGGCCCGCGCCTCGATGAACGCGCGCTGCGACGCGCTGTTGCTGAAGGCGGTCACCTGCAGCGCGGGGTAGCGTGCGAGTGCGTGGAGGGTGAGCGCGCCCCATCCGCAGCCCAGGTCCAGCAGCCGCTGGCCATCACGGAGGCGGGCCCGCTCGCAGGTCAGATCGAGCATGGCCGCCTCGGCCTGGTCGAGGTCGGCCACGCCGGGGCCCCAGTAGCCGCTGGAGTACTTGCAGTGGCGCCCGAGCACCTGCTCGAAGAACGCGGCCGGCACCTCGTAGTGCTGCTCGTTGGCCCGGTCGGTGTGGATCGCCACCGGGCTCTCGCGCAGCTCGGCCACCAGCGACATCAGCCGCCGGTGCCGCTCCTCCAGCGACCCCCGGTACTCCTGCCGCAGCCGGCCGGACAGACGCCGGCGGATCCCGCGGCGCAGCAGCGGCGTGGGCACCATCTCCTTCTCGAGCAGACCCTCGTACCACATCACGGACTCTCCTGTCGGGGCGGCCACGGCACGAACGCGCTCGTGGTCCGCTGGTAACGGCGATAGGCCTCGCCCCGGCTGCGCAGCGCCTGCGCCTCCGTGGGCGGGATGCCGGTGATCTTCAGGATGAACAGCAGCATGGCGGCGGGAGCGAGCAGGCCGAGCCAGCCCACGGGCGCCGCGAGCGCCGGCAGGGCGAAGGCCAGCCACATGAGCCACTCGCCGAAGTAGTTGGGATGACGCGAATAGCGCCACAGACCATCCTGGCAGACCTGCCCCCGGTTCTGCGGATCGCGCTTGAACCGGTGGAGCTGCCGGTCGGCCACCGACTCCAGCGTCCACCCGGCGAGCCAGACCGCCACCGCCAGCGCGTCGAGCCAGCCGGCCTCGGGCCGGGTGACCGCCAGGGCGAAGGGCAGCGAGAGGAACGCCGCGAGCAGGGCCTGCGCCTGGTAGAAACCGAAGAGCTTGAGCTGGAAGCGGTCGCCCCACTGGCGGCGCAGCTCCACGTAGCGCCCCTCCTCGGGGTGGCCGAGCAGGCGGTCGGCCAGCAGATGCCAGGACAGACGCAGGCTCCACAGGCCCGCCATGGCCGCGATCACGATCCGGACCAGCGGATCGCCCGGGCCGGCGAGGCCGTAGATCACGCCCATGAGGCCGAGGCTCGCCGACCAGCCCACGTCCACGATGGCCGCGTTGCCGGTGCGCCGCTGGACCAGCCAGAGCACCGCTTGCAGCAGCACGGCGCCGAGCCAGCCACCGAGCAGCAGGATACCCATCGTGGCGCTCACAGTGGCCACCCCCGGTGCGTGGGGACGACCTCGGCCGGTACCCGCGTCGTCGCCGCATCCTCACGCCGCGGCGCCGCGTCGTCCC
>CAZWYF010000005.1:20505-113230 GCA_964637835.1 uncultured Fibrobacteraceae bacterium | reverse complement strand
GAAGGTCGCCGCCGCACCAGGACCGGCCGCCGCACCAGGACCGGCCGCCGCACCAAGACCGGCCGCCGCACCAGGACCGGCCGCCGCCTCGGGACCGGCCGCCGACACCGGGAACAGGCCGGCCGAGTAGGTGAGCGTGCGGTCGAGCCAGAGCCCGAAGAACGCGTTGCTGAGGTCGTAGTGCGCGGCGATGTTGCGACGGCTGCCGGCCCGCGTGTTGCGGTTGCGCCGGTGGCCGAGCCAGCGCGCCGGACCCGACAGCAGACCCATGAGCCGGCGCAGGCGCTCGGTGGCGTCCTGGTTGCGGGCCAGGATCCGGAACAGGCCGGGCAGGTCGTCGCAATCGAAGTGGCCATCGGCGTAGGCGTCGGCCGCCCCGGCGGAGCCGCCGGTCAGGGCGGCGATCCAGAATTCCGGTCGATGGACGGTGAGGACGACGCGCAGCTCGTCCGCCGCGTCCGGATGGCCGAAGGCGCGCACGCGACCCGGCTCGCGCACGATCAGCCACCCCTCGCCCAGCCCCTGCAATGCCCTGCAGACCAGCTCGCGCGCCACCGCGGCCAGCGGTCGCGGCACGATGGGGCGGCTGAAGGCGTCGTGGTGATCGGCGTCGCGACGGCTCGTGGCGGCGCGGATGCTCATGGTCGGCTCTCCTGTCGGCGGGCGGCGACCCTGGCGGGATGCGAGTGGAACGGCACCCGCTTGAGCCACAGTCTCAGCGCCTGCCAGTGGATGGCGGTGATCACGCGTGCGGTCATCCAGGGGTACTGGACCAGGACCGCGGTCATGGCGCGCGGGGTCAGCTCGCGGCGGCGCAGGCTCAGGGTGGCGTCGAAGACGCGTTCCCCGCGCTCGAGGTTGTTCATGTGGACGGCCAGCGCCGCGCCCGGCTCGCGGAACTGCCAGTCGTAGCGCTGGTCCATGGAAAAGAACGGCGAGACGTGGAGCTGCTTGGTCAGATCGAACCGATAGGCCCGGCCCCGCCGGCCCGAACGTCCCGCGCGGGCGTCCAGCACGTACCCGTGACGCTCCTGCCAGGGCGTGTTGGTGACCTCGGCGAGGATGGCATCGAGCCGGTCGTGGTCGTCGAAGCAGTAGTAGAAGCTCACCGGATTGAAGCAGACGCCCCAGGTGCGCAGGTGCGTCAACAACCGCACCGCGCCGGCGGGACGCCGGCCGAGCACGGCCTGCACGCGATCACGGACCTCGGCGGCCAGCGGCCGCGACGGGTCGCCAAGGTAGTCCGACCGCTCGAAGCGGACCGCCGCCGGCCCGTCCAGCGACCAGAGCGGGTGGCGGCCGAACACCGCGGGCAGCTCGTCGAGATCCAGGTAGGCCATGAACAGGCGGTAACGGAACGCGTGCGCCCGCGGGGCATGGCGACGATGTCGGACCCAGCCGGTGTAGAGCGCGCTGCTGAGCATCAGAGCGCCTCCCCGAAGCGAGCGGCCACCTTCAACGCGCTCTGGACCCCGTCCTCGTGGAAGCCCCAGCCCCAGTAGGCCCCGCAATAGCTGGTGCGTTCCTGGGCGTTGAGCGCCGCGTGCCCGGCCTGGGCAGCCACCGCCGCGGTGGTGAACTGCGGGTGGGCGTAGGTCCAGCGGCCGTGGATGCGCGCGTCGTCGAGGCGCGCCGTCTCGTTGAGCGAGACGCAGTAGGGGTCGCGAGCCGCCAGGTCCTGCAGCCGGTTCATGTGGTAGGTCACCGCCGCATGCGGCCGCTCCCCCTGATCGACCCGGTAGTTCCAGCTCGCCCAGGCCCGCGGACGCTGCGGCAGGACGGCCGCGGCGTCGCCGTGCAGCACCACGTCGTTGTCCCGGTAGCCGATGGCCCCGAGGACCTCGCGCTCCCGATCGGTGGGATCGCCGAGCATGGCGAGGGCCTGGTCGCTGTGACAGGCGAGGACCACGTGGTCGAAGGCCTCGGTCGACCCGCCCAGCGGCGTGATCAGCACCTGCTCCGGCCGCCGCTCCACCCGCGCGATGGGCGTGCCGGTGCGCACCTCGTGGCGCCAGCCGCGCAGCAGCGCCTCCACGTAGGTCCGCGAACCGCCGCGCACCGTCCGCCAGACCGGCCGGTCCCGGACCTGCAGCATGTGATGATTGGCCAGGAAGGCCGCGAAGTGTCGCGCCGGGAAGCCCCGGACGTCCTCCAGCGGCATGGACCACAGCGCCGCCCCCATGGGCAGGATGTGCTGCTCCTGGAAGGCGCGACCATAGCGATGCGTCTGGAGCCACTCGCCCAGGGTCAGTTCGGGATCGGCCGCCAGCAGGCCGCCGGCCTCCCGGAAGAAGCGCAGGATGTCGCGGGCCATCCCCCAGAACCGCGGCCGCAGCAGGTTGCGCCGCTGGGCGAAGAGGGTATCCAGGCTCGAGCCGCAGTACTCGGTGCCGTCGCGGTCGTCCCGCACGGCGAAGCTCATGTCGCTCGGCTGGGACGCCACGCCGAGCCGATCGAGCAGGCGGCAGAAGCCGGGATAATTGCCGCGGTTGAACACGATGAAACCCGTGTCCACCGCCCAGGTCCCATCCGCGGCGCTCACGTCCACGGTGTGGACGTGCCCCCCGATGCGCTCCTCGGCCTCGAAGAGCACCACCTCGTGGGAACGGCGCAGCAGGTAGGCGGACACCAGGCCGGAGACGCCGGCGCCGATCACGGCGATCCGCATGGCGGGTCTCCAGGGCGGCGGGTGGTGGTGGTGGCGGTGGCGGTCACGGTTCCTGTCCTGTCTCCTGATCATGGCCCACGTTGTCCAGGACAAAAGCTAGACAAACCCCCAAATCCAGCAACCCGGCGGCCCCCTCCTTGTGCCGCAAAGGAATGCCTTGTGCCGCAAAGAATGTTGATCGGCTCCCGCCGACCACCGGAAGTGTCATGGATCGCCCTGAACGGCGATTCGAGGGTGTCAGGAGACCAGATAAACAATCTTCTCGGCACAAGCCATGGGGCGCCGGACCGGGCTCAATGGGGGATGGCCCGATGGCTCCAACCCCTTCTCCACCCTGAACATGTCGCCAGTTAGGCAATACGAACGTCGCGTCCCCGCGCGACCGGCGGAAAGAGCAATCGTGGCCAAGGATCCATGGAGAGCCGAACTGCGACAGGACGCCCAGCTGAGTCGCTACGTCCGCAATCTTCCCCGTCACCGCCCCCTGCGCGACGGTGAGCAGAAGGCGCTCGCCGACCGCGTCCAGCGGGGCGACCGCGCCGCCGTGGAGCGCCTGGTGCAGGCCCACCTGGGCCTGGTGGTGGAGGTGGCCCGGGATCTGGTGCGGCGCCGGAAGAAGAAGGAGCTGGGCGCCCGCGAGCTCATCGCCGAGGGCAACATCGGCCTGGCGGCGGCGGCCCGACGCTGGAACGCCTGGACCAGCCGGCCCTTCGCCGAGGTGGCCCGCGGCTCCATCAAGAACCGGATGCTGCAGGCCCTGGCCGAGGAGGCGGCGCGCCTGATGGACTGGAACCACGGTTCGGCCCCGCCCTATGGCGAGTACCAGAGCACCATGGGCTTCATCCCCGACCGCGAGCTGATGGCCCGCGACACCGAGCGGCACGGCCCCAACCTCGGCGGACGACCCCGCAGCCGGGTGCTCAACCGCTAGGAGGTGATCATGACGTCTCCGGGACGCTCCCTGGCCGATCTGGTCGTGCGCTGGTTTCTCGGGCTGATCCTGACGGTGGCCGGCGCCTACAAGCTGCTGGGCATGGGGCTGGCGGGCTTCGCCGGCTACCTGGGCGGGATGTTCGCCGGCACGTTCCTGCCGGGATTCGCCGTCAGCATCCTGGCCTACCTGCTGCCCTTCGCCGAGCTCATCGTGGGCGTGCTGCTGCTGCTGGGATGGCGGCGGCGGGCGGTGACGCTGGCGGCCGGCGTGGTGTTCGTCCTGCTGGCCGGCGGCCAGTTCATCCTCGGCTATGCCGAGGCCCTCGCGGGCAACGGGCAGGCCAGCGCTGCGGCCTTCGCCACCGCTGCCCGCAACGGCGTCTACGTGCTGGCCGCCGTCACGGCGCTGGCGCTCGAGGCCCCGCCGCGGCTCGCACTGGATGCTCGCCGCCGCGGTGGTGGCGGCGACTGACCGCGCCCGCGGCGGGTCAGATGGTCTGACCGCTCCGCGGCCCAGCGCCGCCGGCGAGCATGGTCCGCGCCCGCGTCGGCAAGCCGCGCAGATCATGGACCAGCCGCAGACGCTCCATGACCCAGAGCAGGTACCAGGTGGGATCGAACTCGTACCAGCGGAAGCCCTGGCGCACGGTGCCGGGGAACATGTGGTGGTTGTTGTGCCAGCCCTCGCCGAGGGTGAGGATGGCCAGCAGCCAGTTGTTGCGGCTGTCGTCCCGCGTGGCGAAACGCCGCCGGCCGAAACGGTGGCTCAGCGAGTTGATGGTGTAGGTCCCGTGGTAGAGCGCCACGGTGGAGCAGCAGAAGCCCACCACCAGCATCTGCCAGCGATCGGTGCCCCAGCTCGGCGCGGCCGACTCCAGCCACCAGCCCAGCAGGAACACCCCCACCCCGAGCCCCACCGGCGCCACCAGGTGCCAGCGGTCCAGCCAGCGCAGCTCCGGCATCCGCCACAGATCCTTGATCCACCGCCGCTCGGTGACCGCCGCCTCCGGCTGCCAGATCCAGCCGACGTGGCTGTGCCAGAGGCCGTGCTGGCGAGGGGAATGGAGGTCGTCCGCCTGGTCGGCGCGGGCGTGATGGCGGCGGTGATGGCTGGCCCACCAGAGCGGGCCGCGCTGGCCGCTGCTCGCCCCGAGCAGCGCGAAGACGAACTGCAGGAACCGCGAGGTCTTGAACGTCCGGTGGCTGAAGTACCGGTGGTAGAAGCCGGTGATGGCGAACATCCGCACCAGATAGAGCCCCAGGCCCACCACGACGGCCCCCCAGCTGATGCCGGTCCAGAAGGCGGCCAGGCAGGCCAGGTGCAGCGTGGCATAGCCGAGGAAGCCCGGCTGACGCCAGAGCGGGCGGCGAGCGGCGGTGGTCACGATGGTCTCCTGCGGCGACGACGGCCGGGGCAGAGAGGGCAGCGGTGGCAGCGAGCGTGGCGGTGGTGGCGATGACCAGGACAATCAATCCCAGATCTCGCAACCGGCAATCGACGGCGCCCGGGAAGCCGGCCTCCCGGGCGCCGCGATCGATGACCGGCGGAACGATCCCACCGGCGATCCCGCCTGGCGCGCCGCCTGGCGGGCCGCCTGGCGCGCCGCCCGGCCGGCCGCCTAGCGGGCCGCCTTGCGGGCCCAGCCCACCAGCAGGACGCACAGCCCGGCCAGCAGGACGATGGCGATCCCCTCGCCCAGCAGGCCCTCGAACTGGCGCTCGCCGAGGATGTGCAGGCGGGTCATGTTCTCCTGCCCGAACACCACGTTGAGCAGCGCGTTGAGGACGCCCATGAGCGCCCCGCCGGCGATCAGTCCCGACGCGATGAGGATGCCCTGCTGGTGGCGGGCCTTCGGGGCCTCCTCGTCCTCGCCGGCCCGCTGGCGCTGGACGAACCAGGCCAGGATGCCGCCCAGCAGCACCGGCGTGTTGATCTCCATGGGCAGGTACATGCCCAGGGCGAAGGCCAGGGCCGGCACGCCGGTGATGCGCAGGATCACCGCGAAGACCACGCCGAGGCCGAACAGGTACCACTGCAGCGGCTGCGCGGTGGTCCCGAAGATGCCCACCAGGATCTCCTTCATGGCCGAGGCCTGGGGCGCGGGGATGGCCCGGCTGCCGAAGCCCTCGCCCTGCTGCGCCAGCAGCCACATGGCGATGCCGCAGAAGATGGCCGCTACCAGGGTGCCCAGGAACTTCAGGCCGAGCTGCCGCGAGGGGGTCGCGCCGATCCAGTGGCCCACCTTCAGATCGCTGGCCAGGGCG
The DNA here is from genome assembly GCA_964637835.1 of uncultured Fibrobacteraceae bacterium. Taxonomy (GTDB): domain Bacteria; phylum Krumholzibacteriota; class Krumholzibacteriia; order LZORAL124-64-63; family LZORAL124-64-63; genus Glo-17. Next base: position 107,364 of record CAZWYF010000005.1, on the reverse strand, counting down.
CCGGAAGCGGCCAGGGCGGTGCAGACCACGCCGCCCACCATCATGGTGACGAACATGCCCTCGCCGCCGGTCAGCCCCATGCGGGACATGACCACGCCGGTGATGATGAGCGTGAGCATGGTCATGCCCGAGACCGGGTTGGTGCCCACGATGGCGATGGCCCGTGCCGAGACCGGCGCGAACAGGAACGCGATCACGATCACCAGGACCGTGCCCGCCAGCGCGTAGCCCAGCGCGCCCTCGACGCCCAGGCCGAAGGTGAAGAAGAGGATGGCGCTGAGCGCGAAGATCACCGTGCCCACGCCGGTGACCGCGGCGGGCAGGGACCGATCGGTGCGCGGGACGTGATGGCGGTCGCGCTCATCCTGGCTCTTCATGCCGCGCATGTTGGCGCCGATGGACCGGACCATCGAGGGCAGCGACTGCAGGATGCCCAGCAGCCCGGCGCCGGCGATCCCGCCCACGCCGATGATGCGGACGTAGTACTTGAAGACCTCGTCGATGCTCATCTCGCCGATGGGGATGGTCCCCGGCGCCAGCACCTGCGGCACGTGCTGGCCGATGGCGTAGACCATGGGCACCAGCAGCCACGAGGCCATGAACGACCCCGCCGCGATGATGGCCGCGTACCGCACGCCGATGATGTAGCCCACGCCCACGATGGCCGCGTTGTTGAGGATGGAGAGCTTGAGGAAGTGGCTCTCCAGGTACTGCCCGATCCACACGGAGCGGAAGTTGATCAGTTCGCCCATGGCGCGCACGATCAGCACCAGACCGTCGTAGAGAGCCCCCAGGCCCGCGGCCAGCGCCAGCACCTTGGCCTGGCCGCCGACCCGCTCGCCCGAGAGGATGATCTCGGTGGTGGCCGTGCCCTCGGGCCAGGGGAACCGCCCGTGCATCTCCACCATGAAATGGTGACGCAGGGGGATCAGGAAGAGCACCCCCAGGCAGCCGCCCAGGAAGGAGACGATGATCACCTGCCAGATGGTGGGCGCGTCGATGCCGTAGATGCCGTCGGCGGCCAGCATGTACAGCGCCGGGATGGTGAACACCGCGCCGGAGACCACGTGGCTGCTGTTGGCCCCGATGGACTGGATGATCACGTTCTCCAGCATGGTGCTGCGCCGAGACATGAGCTGGGAGTAGCCGATGCCGATGATGGCGATGGGGATGGCCGCCTCGATCCCCTGGCCGAGCTTGAGCGCGACGTAGGCCGCGCTCATGGCGAAGACGGCGCACAGGATCAGGCCGAGGCTCACCGACCGGGTGGTCACCTCCGGCACGTCCTCGCCGGGCACCACCGGGACGTAGGATTCGCCGGGCTCGAGGGGCCGGCGCGCGTTGGCCGGCAGACCGGTGATGGTCTCCTTGGCAGGATGGGCCATGGCAGTCCTTCCGATTCGCGTGGGGAAGCGCACCGGCACGCAGGACATCCCGGCGCGGACGACCGGCGCATGGTAACCGCCGCGCCGCTGGCGAATCAACCGCAGACCATGGGAGCGGCCGGCCGCGAGCTCGACTCGCCGCGGCGCGCGGGGCGAGGCTCTCAGCCGTGCTGCAGGCCGTAGAGGCGGGCGTAGAGGCCGCGACGCGCCAGCAGTTCGGCATGCGGGCCGCTCTCGACCACGCGCCCGCCTTCGAGCACCACGATCCGGTCGAGATCGCGCACCAGCGACAGGCGATGGGCCACCACCAGGGTGGTGCGCCCGGCCATGAGCTCGGCCAGCGCGCGCTGCACGGCCTCCTCGCTGGCCGCGTCCAGGGCGCTGGTGGGCTCGTCCAGCACCAGCAGTTCGGGATTCCGCAGGAAGGCCCGGGCCAGGGCCAGGCGCTGTCGTTCGCCGCCGCTGAGCCGCACGCCCCGGTCGCCCACCCGGCTGTCGAATCCGTCGGCGAGCCGCTCGATGAAGCCGAGCGCCTGGGCGCGCTCGGCCGCGGTGCGCACGTCCCCGTCCGCCGCCTCGGTCAGGCCGAAGCGGATGTTCTCGGCCACGGTGGCGTCGTAGAGCACGGCCTCCTGGGGCACGTAGGCCATGCGGCGGCGCAGGGCGCGCACGTCGAAGTCGGTATACGGCCGGTCCCCGAGGCACAGACGACCCCGCTGCGGATCGAACAGGCGCAGCACCAGGCCCGCCAGCGTGGTCTTGCCCGCGCCGCTGGGGCCCACCAGGGCCACGCGCTCGCCGGCCTCGAGGGTCAGATCGATCGCCTCCAGCGTCCAGCGGGCCTGGCCCGCCTCGTCCTCGCGGCCCGCGGATCCGCCACGACCCGCCTGGCCATCCTCGCCATAGCCGAACCAGACGCCCTCGAACCGCACCCGCGAGGCCTCGCCCGCGACCGGGGTGGCCAGGTCGCGCGCCACGGCGGGAACCGAGCGGCCCACCGGCGCGCGGACGTCCTCGGTGGTCCCGCTGCCCAGCTCCTCGGTCTCGGGTCGGGCATGGAAGACCTCGTCCAGCCGGGCGGCGGCCGCCACCGCCCCCTGGGCCTGGCCATAGAGCGACGTGAGCGCCCCCATGGGCGCGGCCACCCGGAACGCCAGCAGCAGGAAGGTGACCAGCTCGCCGTAGGTGGCCCGGCCCTGGCTGGACAGGTAGAAGCCGTAGACCACCACCACGATCAGGCACAGCCACATGAGGATCTGGGACAGGGAGTCGAGAGCCGCCGAGAGCAGCGCGCGACGGAACCCGGCGGACAGGAAATGGTCCAGCCGGCCGTCGAACCGGCCCTGCTCGTGGTCCTCGCAGCCGAAGACCTTCACCGCACGGATGGCGCCGGCCACCTCCTGGACGTGGTTGCTGAGCTCGCCGATGTCGTCGAACATGCGGCGCGAGAGCCGGCGGAGGTGCCGCCCGAAGAAGGAGACGAGCAGGATGGTGGCCGGCACCACCAGCAGGACGACCAGCGTCAGGCGGACGTTCACCTGGAGCATGAGCGCCAGGGCCGCGAAGAAGGTGACCACCGAGCGGACGAACGACACCAGCCCGCCGGTCAGCAGGTTCTGGATCCGGCCGACGTCGGTGGTGACGCGGCTGGAGAGGTCGCCGGCCTTCTGGAAGGTGAAGTACAGGCTCGGCAGGCTGAGCGTGTGCCGGAAGAGCTCATGGCGCAGCCGGGTGACCACACGCAGCCCCAGCCGCTGGCTCAGATAGCTGTAGAAGAAGCTGCCCACCAGCTGCAGGGCGAGCAGGCCGGCGAGGATCATCAGGGTCCGGACCCCGACGCCCTGGAGGCCCTCTTCGGCCAGCAGATCCACGAACCGCCCCGCATAGAGGGGGACGGCCAGGCTGACGGCCGTCGAGCCCAGCATCAGGACGATCACCGCCGCGAAGGTCCACTCCTGCCCGCGCAGCAGCGACCAGTACGGTTTCAGGGTGGACCAGGTCGATCGCAGCAAGGGACGCCTCGTCGTGCCAGGGTGCCGGGGCCCGCCGGAGGATGGCAGGCGTCCAGAAGGCTAGGGCGCTCCCGGCCCAGCGTCAAGCGCGGCCCCCGCTGCTCCTGGCACGGCCGCCCGTGTGCCGCGGCCCGTGCGCCGCCGCCCGTGCGCCGCCGCCCCGTGCGCCGATCGCGGGGCGGCGGCTCGCATGGGGCCGCTCAGCGCGCCTCGATCATCCCGGCCTCGGAGAATCGGGGCTGGAAGGCCATGACCGGATCCACCGTGGCCTCGCCGTCGATGAGCAGCAGGTCGGTGACGTGCCACCAGCCGGAGGGGTCGCCATCGGCCAGGTCCACCTGGTCGGCGCGGAACAGGTGCAGCTGGCCACGCACCTCGAGCTGGACCACCGCGCCGGAGGCGTGCAGCGTGGCGCTGTCGCCGGTGCTGGCGTCGTGGATCCAGAGCTGGTAGCGACCCTCCAGGATGCGGGAGCCGGTGACCACCTCCGGGCCGTGGCCGGCGATGGCGTCGCGGTCGAGGGCGGCATACGGCCAGTCGTCGTGCCCGCCGGGACTGTCGGCGTGCACGTGGGCGTAATCGGCATCCGGCGTCCAGACGGCCGGCACCAGCAGGTGCGCATCCAGATCGGCCGGCTCGTCGCCCCAGGTCAGGGTCGCGGTGAACTCCGGCACCGGCAGCACCAGCGGCGCGGCCAGGGCCTGCGGGCACTGGTCGGCCACCTCGATCCGCCGCCGCTCGCCGGCCAGGGTGCCGCTGATGGCCCAGACCTCGGTGGGGCCGGAGGTCAGGGCCCGCACCTCGAAGGCGCCGCCCGGCCCGGTGGCCACCTCGCTGCGGAAGGCGCGGTCCAGGCTGCGGGCCACCACGCGCACACCGGCCACCGGGCGATCGGTGCCGTCGTGCACCACGCCGGCCAGGGCGCAGATGTTCTCCACCGGGGCGCCGAGATTCCAGGTCGCCGTGGTGGGGATGGCGACGGTGAAGGTATCGCCCTCGCGCGTGGCCACCGGGCCCTCCCGCCACTCGGCCTGCTCCCCGTCGAACCACCAGGCGGGCAGGCTCGGCGGCGGGTCGTCCTGACTGGCGGGGATGGTGGTGGTGAGCGTGGCGTTGGCCTCGGCCGCCAGATCGAGCACCTGGCCGCCGCTGCCGGTGAGGTTGATGGTCGCCACCCCCCAGCAGACCAGGGGCTGGTCGCGGCCATCGAGGCGGAGGCCGGTGAAGTCGCCGGGGAAGAGGTCGTGGAAGCGCGGATCGCCGGGCATGATGGCGGCCAGTTCCACCGTCGCCTCGCCGGTGTAGGGCAGCCCGTCGAGGGTGACCAGGGCGCCGGCTGGCACGGCGAGGGTGGCCGCGCCATCGCCGGCGGTCACCTCGCCCCCGGTGTCGGCGTCGATCACGCCGGTGGAGAAGGCCCGCAGGGCGATGTCCGTGAGGTGCACCGTGCGTCCGGTGGCCAGGAAGACGCGCCGGTAATTCGGCGCGTGGCCCGCCGCGTCGATGCGGACCGCCACGTCGCCCAGGGGCGCGCGCCGGGTCACGAAGTAACCCGTCTCGCTGGTCACGGCGGTGGCGCCGTCGGCGGTGACCACGGCGCCGGCCACCGGATCGCCGGCCACGTCGGTCACCACGCCGGAGAGGACGCCGAACTGGTCGGGGTCGTCGGCCGGCGCGGCTGGACCATCGTCATCGCCACAGCCGCCCAGCACCAGGACGACCACGCCGAGCAGCAGGAGCAGCGGCTGCCGGCCGCCCCCCGCGGGGGGAGCGCCGGCATGGGGTTCGCGGGATCGCATGAGCATGCCTCCGTCCGATCAGTTGCCGTAACGCTGGGCGGAACCGCTGGCGGGCCGGGCGGCCACATGGACGCTCTGGTCGTCCTTGCTGATCACGTGGGCCACCAGGTCGACGTCTCGCTTCGGGTCGTCCTTCGGGTCGTCCTTCGGGTCGTCCTTCGGGTCGTCCCCGGGCCGGCGGCCCCGGACCGCCACGTGATCGCCCTGCTCGACCGAGATCGCCTTCAGGTCGGCGGACGTCCCGGCGTCCACCACGTAGGTCTTGCCCGCGTCGGTGGCCACGTGCAGGGTCACGGCCTCGCCGTCGCGCTCGACGCCCGTGATCTCGCCGACCACGGTCATGATCTCGCCCGTCGACATCCGGTCGCGCGCCAGCCGATCGGCGGGCACCTGGTACTTCTCGGGCTTCCAGATGCTCACCACCCAGTACGGCTCCAGCTGCATCTGCCGGTGCATCTGCAGCGCATGGTCGGGATCCTCGAGCCTCCAGCGTTCATCCGGCTGGTAGGCGAGGTTCCGCAGCGTCTGCGGCGTGGTGTCCACGTGGATGGTCGTGCCGCGCACCTGCACGGCATGCCAGGGGACGGCCACCATCTCGGTCCCCAGGGCGTCCGGCTTCGCCACCTGGTCCTTCACGTCGACGATCACGTAGGCGAGGTGGCCGCGGTTGACGTCCACCAGCAGGTGCTCGACGTCGCCGAGGTGGTCCATGCTGGCGCAGGAGACATCCGTCCCGGCCAGCCTGCCCAGGCGGCGACCCCGATGGTCGGCCGTGTCCACCTGGCCCTGGATGTCCGCCATCTCCTGGCGCCACCCGGGCTGCTCGCCCTCGGTGGTGTGCTCGCTGTCGAAGGCCGCATGCACGGCCTCGATGAAGCGGGGGTCGCCGACGTGCGGCCAGTCGTCATCGTAACGTTGCGCGCGCTGCAGGCGGCTGCGCGTGGCGTCGATCACGATCTTCGTGTGCTCGGGCACGGCGCCGGGAACGATCTCCAGGCCGGTCCAGGGGATGGCGAAGTGGTCGGCGCCGAAGCTCATGAAGCCGCCATGGGCGATCACCGCGTAGGCGATGCCGTTGCGGCGGGGATCCATGACCAGCTCGTGGAGCTTGCCCAGGTCCTGGCCGGTGCGGCTCTCGACGGGCTGGCCGATGAGCTGATCGACGTTCATCAGGCGCGGCTGGTAGGCCGCCTGGCGCGTCTGGTCGCTGGACTGGTCGCCGGACTGGTCGCCGGACTGGCTGCCGGACTGGTCGCCAGCTCCGGCCAGGGCCGGGACGGACACCAGCAGGGCCGTCGTGGCCATGGCGGCGAGGATCATTCGCGATCGCATGGTCTCTCCTTCCTCGGGCCACCGGGCGGCGGTCCGGGCGCGGACCGGCCGGCGCCGCGATGGTGGCAGCGTCCTTCACGCCCACCGTAAGGAGAGGGCTGGCAGGTGTCATCGGGATGGCGGGCCCCGGGCAGGGAGGCCGTGACGGCGGAAATGGCCGGGATCGGCCGCTACCGGCCCTCAGCCTCCGCCTGGCGCATGGCCTCGAGGGTGGCCCCGATGGCCGGAGCGTAAGGGGCCGGATGGACCTCTCCGAGGAGGCGGCGCAGGCGGCTGGCGTCGTAGGCGATGGGCTGCAGGTAGTCGCCGAGGATGGGCCGGAACGGGCGGAGCGCCGGGGTGATCTGGGCGGCCAGCCGCGCCAGCCAGCCGGGCACCGCCCGCAGCTTGACCTCGCGGCCGAGATGCTCGCCGGCGATGGCCGCCGCTTGCCGGCCGCTCAGCGGCCCGCTGCCCGGGACCAGCCAGGACCGCCCGTACGCTTCCTCGCGCAGGGCGAGATCGGCCACCAGGGCCATGGCGTCGGGGACATAGGCGTACTCCCGCTCCGTGTCGGGCGAGCCGAGCCAGCTCATGCGCTTGCCGGCGAGCGCCTCCTGGAGCGGCCCCTGCAGGGTGGAAGTGTGGACGCCCGGCCCGAAGAAGTCGGGCAGGTGGACCACGCAGGCGCCGGCCGCGAGCATCACGTCCTCGGCGGCGCGGCGGGCCCGGGCGTAGCTGTTGCCCCCCTCGCGCGGGTGGTCCTCGCTCACCGGCAACGACCGCACCGGCAGGAACGACCAGAAGCTCGACACGTGCAGCAGGCGTGCGCCCGCCGCCGCGGCGGCCGCGATCACGTGCTCGGCGATGGCCGCGTGCCGGTCCATGTGCTCGGGCGGCAGGCCCACGCTGTCGACCACCAGATCGCAGCCGCTGACGGCGGCGCGCAGGGCGTCGGCGTCCAGGGCGTCGGCGGCGATGCGCTCGGTCTCGGGCTCGGCGAACCAGCGGCGCAGCTTGTCCGTGGACCGGGAGACCGCGGTGACGGCCACGCCGCGGAGGCGGAGCTCGGTGGCCAGATGCCGGCCCGTAGGGCCGGTGGCGCCGATGATGGCCGCGCGGGTGAACGAGAGGTTCATGACGCTCCTTCCGGGGTGTGATGGCGGATCAGCGGACGAGGGCCAGGCGGCCGGTGGCCACGCCCCCGCTGGTCCGCAGCTGCAGCAGGTAGACGCCCGCGCTCACCGGACGGCCGTGGCGATCGGTCCCGTCCCAGACCCGCGTGTGCTGGCCGGCGGCCAGGTCGCCGTCAGCCAGTCGGCGCACCAGCCGGCCCCGCAGATCCAGCAGGCTCAGCGTCGCCGGCCCGGGGCGCGGCACCGCGAAGCGGATGCTCGTGCGCGGATTGAACGGGTTGGGCGCCACCGTCAGCAGGGGCCGCGCCGCCGCGGGCACCTGCGGCCCGGTGGCGGTGATCACGCCGCACTGCAGCGGCCACGACGACCTGGGCGTCAGCACCCCCACGTCGGTCACCGTCAGCGCCGTGGCGTCCTCGCCCACTCCACCCAGGATCCGGCCACCGGCCGCCGGGTGCAACAGGGCCACCTGCACCCCGTTGCGCCCCATGGCCAGGTGGACGACCTCGCCGCCGGAGGCCGGCTCGCCGAAGCCCAGGCCGTAGACGTACTGGCCGCCGGGGTCGACCGTGCGCTGCAGACGCGTCGGCTGACCCGGGTCGGAGAGGTCGACCAGGTCCACGCCCTCGTCGCGCCAGGCCACGGCGACCAGGTCGCCACGGCTGGCCATGGCCGAGGCGAACCCCTGGCCGGACACCTGACCGACCAGCTGCAGCTGCAGGTCGTGGATGCTCATGGTGCCGCCGTCGTCGCGCGTGAAGACCAGGCCGTTCGCCACGCCGAGGGGACCGCCGGCACGCGGCGCCATGGCCACCAGCTGCGGGGCGTCCAGATCGCTCACGTCCACGGTGGCCCAGTGGGCATGGGTCCAGGCCAGGACGTGATGGGGATCGAGGAACTCCAGCCGCACGATGCCGCCGGCCCCCAGGGCGAGCGACCCGGCGTCCTGCGGCGCGGCGGGGTCGGCGAGATCCACGCAGACGAGGTCGCCGCCGGCGGCCGCGACCAGACGCGGTCCCGAGAGCGCCAGCTCCTCCATGGGCACGTCCAGCGGAACCGGGGCCGGGTCCGGCAGGCTGCCGTCATGGAGCTGCCGGGCGAAGGGACCGGTCGCATCGTAGATCTCGACCACCGCCAGCGCACCATCGGCCGCCACCAGCTGGGCGCCATGACCGAGCTCCAGGTGATCGACCATGGAGAACGTGGCGACCAGGCGCGGGGCCCGGGGGTCCTCGTGGTAGAGGAGCTGCCGCTCGTAGACGGTCTGCAGGGGGTGATCCGCCGTGTCGTGGGTGGTCCAGCGACCCAGGAGGCGCCCGCGGCGGACCGCCGGGGACTGGACCAGCGGGTCCGCCGCCACCACCGGCGCGGTGGGCAGCAGGCGGACCACGCCGCCATCGAGGCGGGCGAGCAGCGAGCCGGCGCCGGCCAGCCGGGTCTCGAGGTCGGACGGGAACGCCAGCGCCGGCTGGAGCCACGGGCCCGCCAGCAGGGCGTCGGGCGTGCAGACCAGCAGCGACTCGCCCGCCACGGCCAGGGCCGTTCCGGTGGACGCCAGCGCCGGCCGCGGCGCGTGCATCAATTGCCGGTAGGAGGCGGGATGCTGCCCGGGATCGGCGGTGGCGGCGAGGTCGACCCCCACCAGGAGCGCCGGCTCGAGGGGCTCGTCGCGGCCCGCGGCCTGTGGGCGCTCATCACCGCCGTCGACGCGGTGGCCCGCCGCCGGCGCCGCCACGGGGATCCACCATTCGAAGGACACGAGGGCGACGTCTCCGGCCACGGCCAGATCCAGCGGCCGGCCCCAGTACGGCTCGGGCACCGGCCGGAAGGACCGCTCCACCACCGGCGTTCCCGGCTCGCCGGCCGCGGGCACGGCGAGGACCACGAGCTCATCGGCCGCGGCGACCAGGCGCTCCTGCCAGGCCGCCACGCCATGGACGTGCCCCGCGGCGGAGACGGTCCAGTCCGCCACGAAGGCGGGATCGAGGGGGCGCCGCCAGACGTGGAGGGCGCCATGGTCGGTGACCGCCGCGAGCCAGTGCGGGCCGGCCGCGAGGTCCCTTACCGTCGAGAGCAGGTTCTCGGTCGCGACCAGCATGGGCGTCGTGGGATCGGCGATGTCGTAGAGGTGGGCGAGCTGGCCGCCGGCGACCACGTGCGTCCCGCAGATGGCCAGCACCGTGGCCGGCGCGGCGAGGTCCGTGCTGCCCAGCACCGCCGGTGCCGCGGGGTCGGTCACGTCCACCAGGAACAGCCGCGCAGCGGTGGCGCAGGCCAGCAGGCCCTCGCTCCCGGCGATGGCCACCACCGGCTCGTCGAGCCCGAGGGGATCGCTCCACGCGCTGGTGGTCTCGTACGGGAAGCAGTCCGGCCCGTCCGCCAGCGCGGGGGTCGGGACCAGGACGGCGAGGAACAGGGCGACGGCGATGAGGGCGGGCGAGATCCGGCGCATGGCGGCACTCCCGGCTGCGGGCCCGGCGGCAGAACGCCCGTGGCCGGTGATTCGGCCGTGGCGGACCGGGTCCCGGGGCAGCGCACCACTGGCGTGGCCAGCGGCGAACGCCACTGAGAATACAGGATCGGAATCCGCGAACCAACCCCTGCCTCGCGCGCGGTGCCGCGCGGCGCGCGGCGGGGCGCGCGCCTCCGCGAGGGGGGCGAGAGAAGGCGGCGTGATCAGGCGGGCCGCTGCCCCGTGCCCGTCAGCCAGCCCAGGAGCATGGAGAGCAGGCTCATGATGATGGCGCCGACGAACGCCGGGCCGAAGCCGGCCACCGCGAAGCCCGGGACCAGCACCGAGGCCAGGGCGAAGAGGATGGCGTTGAGCACCAGGTAGAACAGGCCCAGGGTCAGGATGGTCAGCGGCAGGGTGAGGATCACCAGCACCGGCTTGAGCAGGGCGTTGAGGAAGCCGTAGACCAGGGCCGCCACGAGCAGGGCCAGCGGGGACGACACCGCCACCCCGGGCACCAGCCAGGCCGTCAGGCCCAGGGCCACCGCGACCACCAGCCAGTGCATGACGAACGGGAACATGCGGGCCTCCTCCGGTCCAGGGTCAGTACCGCCGCCGCGGCGCGCGCGCTCCCTTGTCGCGGGCCACGTTCACCCGCACACGACAGCCCCGCAGCTCCATCCCGTCAAGCGCGTCCACGGCGGCCTGCACGCTGGCCGGATCCAGCTTGACGAAGCCGAAGCCCCGGCTGGCGCCGGTCTCGCGGTCCCGGATCAGGTGCAGCGAGAGCACCTCGCCATGGGGCGCGAAGAGGGCGCGCAGCTCGGCCTCGTCCGCGTCGAGCGGCAGGCTGCCCACGTAGATGTTGCGGTCGTCCTGGGTCCGCGACGGGTTCACTCCACCATCACCTCGGCCGTCACCGGGATGTCCGAGGGCTGCAGGCAGACCTTGTCGTCGCAGGCCTGGGCGGTGATCACCAGGGGGATCTCCCACCGGCCGCTGGCGTCCTGCGGCAGCTTCACCGTCACCGCGATCTCGGCGTCGTGGTGCAGCATGACCACCTCCTCGCCCATGAACTCGCCGGTGTCGCCCGCGGGGAAGACGGCCTTGTAGCCGGCCAGATCCGCGCCCTCGCCGGGCAGCATGTCCAGGCCGATGAAGAAGGCCTCGGGGTCCTCGGTGTAGCTGTGGTCGTAGAGGTGCCAGGTGTCGGCGATGTCCAGGTGCACGGTGAAGCTCACCTCGCCACCGGCCATCCCCGAGAGCTGGGCGGGCTGGACGGAAGCCGCGACCACGTCGGCGGTGCTCCGCGGCGGCTGGGTCTTGCCGGGACTGGCGGCGGGGCCGGCCAGCGCCGGAACGGCGACCAGCGAGAGCAGGACGATCAGGCAGAGCAGCAGGCGCAGGGTCCGCATGAGTGGTGTCTCCTCGGGTAGCGGTCTGACGACCGGGGTCTACGGGTTGACCTGCGAGCGCAGGATCTGATCGGCGGTGCGGCGGATCACCCGCACCAGCCGCTCGATGTGTTCGCGGCGCATGCGCCGGTTCTCGACGTTCATGCGCAGGGCCGTCCGGCCGCGCAGGACAGTGTAGCTGAACCAGGCGTCACCTTCACGCTCCACCTGCTCCTGGAGCTGGCGATTGAGCTGGTCGGTGCGCTCCTCGTCGAACCGCGGCGCGCCATCGGAGTTCCGCGGGACCCAGCGCACGTTGCACACCCCCAGGGTGTTGGGGCCCAGGGCCTCGAAGTCCGGCTCGCGCCGCAGCAGGCCGGCGAGCAGGCGGGCGAGGTAGATGTCGTTCTCCACCCAGTCGCCGAACTGGCGCCGGCCCACCAGCTTGAGCGACATCCACAGCTTCAGGGCGTTGAAGCGGCGGCTGCCGGCGATGCCGTACTGGAAGAAGTTCACCTTGTCGCCGGTGTGGAAGCCGCGCGGGTCGGGGATGATGCGCCGGCCGAACTCGTCGAATTCCTCGGCCTCGCCGTTCTCGTCCGCCTGCACCTTCTGCATGTAGTACTCCGGGTGCACGAGGAAGCTCTGCCGCAGGAAGTCGCCCTCGCGCACCAGGATGCCGCCGGCGGAGAAGGGCATGTAGAACCACTTGTGGGGGTCGACGGTGATCGAATCGGCCTCCTCCATGCCGCGCAGCATGGGCCGGTAGCGATCCGACAGCACCACCGCCCCCCCATAGGCCGCGTCCACGTGGTACCAGCAGTCGTGGCGCCGGGCGATGGCCGCCAGCTCGGCCAGCTTGTCGATGGAGCCGGTGTTGGTGGTGCCGGCGATGCCGATCACGCAGCATGGCTTCAGGCCCGCTTCCAGGTCCGCGATGATGGCGGCCTCGAGGGCCGCCAGGTCGATGCGGTAGAGCCGGTCGGTGGGCAGCTTGCGCAGCTGCCCGCGGCCGAGGCCCAGCAGGTCCACCGCCTTGGTGAAGCTGTAGTGGCCCTGGTCGGAGACGTAGAAGGTGAGCTTCGCCATCTCCGGTCCCGGCGGCGCGTCGTTGTCCAGCTGGGAGAGGTGGCGGCCGAGGGCCCGGTTGATGGCCAGCTTCAGGCCGGTGATGTTGGCCAGCGAGCCGCCGTCGGTGAAGGTGCCGAAGCTGGTCTCCGGCAACCCGAACAGGTCGCACAGCCAGCGGATCACCCGCTTCTCGATGGCCGTGCCCGCCGGCGCGTGCCGCCAGCTGGCGGCGTTCTGGTTCATGGCCGCGGTGAGCGCCTCGGCCAGCACGGCCACCGGCAATGGCGCCGGGTTCATCATGCCGAAGTAGCGGCGGCTGCCGATGGCCATGGTGTTGGGGAAGACCCGGGTGCGGCATTCCTGCACCAGCTCGGCGAAGGAGGTGCCCTCCTCGGGCAGGTCCTCGGCGAAGAGGTCGTCCAGGCCCATGGGCGACACCGGGCCGTAGACGCGGCGGCCCTCCAGGCCGGTGAAGTAGTCGAGCACCAGGTCCACGAAGGCGTAACCCGTCTGGCGCAGGTTCTCCAGGCCGGAATCCAGCTCCGGCTGACGGCCGGGATCGCGGGACGCCTCGGGCGCGCCACCCTCGTCGAGGGGCCAGGGGTCGGGATGGGGCTTGCTCATGCGGGTTCCTCGTCGCGCAGGGGTTCGAACGTGCCGGCGGCGATCTGCTCGAGCACGGCGGCCACGCCGCTCTGCTCGGGCGCGTCGGCCACGTGGTCGGCCGCCGCCTGCACCTCCTCCGGTCCGCCGCGGACGGCCACCGCGAGGGAGGCCACGGCGAACATGTCGAGGTCGTTGAAGTTGTCGCCGATGGCCACGATGGCGTCCGGGGCGATGCCCAGCTCGCGGGCCAGCAGCTGCACGCCGGTGCCCTTGCTGCAGGCGTGGTGGTAGGCCTCGGCCCAGAAGTACTGCCCCTGCCCGAGCAGCGAGCGGGTGTTGATCACGCGGACGGCGCCGTCCAGCTCGGCGCGGATGGCCGCGGTCAAGGGATCGATCACCTCGCGGCGGTCGATGGTGCCCACCTCCAGGGCGGCCTCCGGCAGGCCGGCATCGAGGTCGGCATGGGCGGAGAGGGCGCCGACGCGCTCGCGCCGGTGCTCCAGGTAGTGGCGCAGGATGGAATTGGGGGGCGCTTCGAGGTAGTGCAGGTGGCCGTCGTCCGCCTCGGTGGCGTAGACCATGGGGACGGCGCCGTGCTCGATGAAGAGCGCCACCAGGCGGGCCACCAGGGGGCGCGGCAGGCTGTGGTGCGCCAGCAGGCCGCGCGCGGCCCCGCCGTCGACCACCGCGCCGTTGAGGGTGACGGTGGGCAGGTCGGCCGGATGCCAGGCGCTGCGCTCGAGCAGGCCGGCCAGGGAGCGGCGGTTGCGGCCGGTGCAGATGGCCACCGCGTGGCCCGCGGCGCGCACGGCCTCCAGGGCGGCGATCTCGCGCCGGCGCAGACGGTCCTCGGTCTCGGTGGCCAGGAGGGTGCCGTCCATGTCGAGGGCCACGAGCAGGCGCTGGGTCATGCAGCAAACCCCTGTTCAGCGGGCGACGTCGAAGCCCTGGAGTTCGCCCGTGGCCTGCTGCCACTGCGCCTGGCAGTCCTCCACCAGGGCATGATCGGGCCCCTGCCGGGCCCAGCCCAGCAGCGCCTCGAGCGCGGGATGCTCGCCCTCGGCCACGATGCGCACCGAGCCGTCGGGCTGGTTGCGGACCCAGCCCGCGAGCTCGAGGGCGGTGGCCTGTCGGACGGTGTGCCAGCGGAAGCCCACGCCCTGGACGCGACCGGTGACGGTGATGTCGATGCGTTCCATGGCACCCCAGAACATATGCCAGCGAGCGGAGCGGTGCCAGGTCAGTCGGCCTCGTAGCGCCGCCAGACCTCGCGCGGGTCCTCACCCGGCTCGCGCAGCCAGCGCCGCGCCAGCCAGCTGAGCCCCTTCGCCACCGGCCGGCCGTGAGTGGCCACCTCGCCGCTGCGGAAGTCCAGCTCGCCCAGCAGCCGGCGGCCGTCGCGGCCGGTGCTGTTGCCCACGCCCACCAGGTCGCCGCCCACGCGCGCGGCGGTGAACCCGGCCATGGCCGCGTCGTCGGCCGCCTTGCCCAGCAGACGGTCCACCCAGGCATCCACGTCCAGGATGATCCAGCCGCCGGTGATCTGCCAGATGGTCACCCCGCTGGCCGGCCGGCGCACCTGGCCGCCGTCCCCGTCGGGGACCTGCAGGCTGACGTGACCCAGCCGCCACTCGTGCAGCTCGATGGGCGTCTGGAAGCTGAGCGAGCCGGGGTGATAGCCGAGGATGCTGTAGGGCATGGGCATCTCCAGTCGCGCCGGGCTCAGGCGTACCAGCCAGCGCCGGTCGCACCGCAGGCCGCGCCGCTCGCGGACCTGATCCGGCGGCAACGCCTCCCGGGTGAGGCTCTCCAGGTGCTCGGCCACCGGGAAGTCGGACCGCCCGCCCCAGCGCCCGGCGAAGGCCTCGACGTCCGCCGCCGTCCAGGTGCCCAGGCTGTCGGCCTCGGTCAGCAGGAACACCATGGCGAACAGGGGGTCGCGCACCTGCTCGCGCAGGACGTCCGGATCGGGCGCCAGGCCGTTCGGCCCGGCGGCCGCGCGGGCCGTGGCCGCCGGACCGGTCGGTCCGGCCAGGAACACGGCCGCCAGCAGCAGCCCGGCCGCGGCCGTCGCGCCCGCAGCCACGCGGGACGAGCGGATCGGCGCCGGCGCGGGGCGAGGCCGTGCAGAGCGGGATCGTCCCCGGAGACGGCGAGATGGCAAGAGAGGTCCCATGGCGTTCAAGGTGTCCTGCGGAGGCTCGAGGGTCAACCGCGGAGGTGAAAGGATCACCGGATCGCGGACACCGCTAAAGTCGCCCCCGAAACGGCCGATCTCCGGGGTGCTCGTCAGAAGGCGTCCCGGGCGCGCAATACGTCCGGCGGGGCGCCTTAGCCGGCCCGGATCGAGGCCTCGCCCCATGGAAAGGACCGCACGACCATGAAGACCCGCCGCCACGACCGCCGCGGCTTCACGCTCATCGAGATCGTGATCGCCGTGGCCATCGTCGCCATCTTCGCCGCCGCCATCAGCCCCATGGTGTTCCGTCACCTGGAGGACGCCAAGGTGGGCAAGGCGCAGAACGAGGCCGAGACCATCGCCACCGCGATCCTCAACTACTACAAGGACGTGGGCGCCTGGCCCTACACCGACGCCAACGGTCCCACCGGCAACCGCATCGACCGGATCGTCTCCCACTCCGTGATCGCCCGCGGGGCCGGCCCCGACGCCGCCGCCGGCGCGGCCAACTGGGGCCGCTACGGCAACGACAAGCACCTCGGCGACTACCTCTACTACAACAACCCCGACGACGACTCCGGCGATCGCGGCGCCAACCAGGACGGCCAGGACTGGCCCACCACGGGCAAGGGCGCCTGGAAGGGCCCCTACCTCGAGAGCTACGACGTCAAGGATCCCTGGGGCAACGCCTACGTGGTCAACACCCGCTACCTGCCGGGCGGCCGCTACGGCGGCACCGAGCGGCACAAGGTGTACGTGCTGAGCGCCGGCCCCAACGGCGCGTGGGAGACCGCCTTCAACGACGGCACCACCGAGGAGATCATGGGGGACGACATCGGGACCGTGGTCTCGATCCGCTGACCGTCCCTCCCCGGGCCGTCACGAGCAGAGCCCGCCCCCTGATGGGGGCGGGCTCCTCTTGCAGGATCCTGGCGTCGTCCGGGTCGCGGCGGCGCGGCGCCGCGGTGCGTCAATCGAGCCGGGCCTCGAGCCGCGTCGCTTCCGCCCGCGCCAGCGCGTCCGCATCGGCGCCCTCCATGATCACCGGGGTCAGCAGCATCACCAGCTCGATGTTGGCGGTCTGCTTCGCCGTGCGGCCGAAGAGATAGCCGAGCAGGGGCAGGTCCTTGAGGATGGGCACGCCGGCCCGCTCCTCGTACTTGCGCTCGCTCATCAGGCCGGCGATCACCAGGGTCTCGCCATCGCGCACCTTGCCCACGGTATCCAGCTCGCGGATCGAGAGCACCGGCGCGGTGTCCTGGTTGGGGCTGGACGCCACCCGCACCACGTCGCTGATGGTCGGGTGCACGTTGAGGGTGATCAGGCGATCGCGGCCCACCTGGGGCGTGACGTCCAGGACCACGCCCACCGGCACCACGCGTGGCGTGTAGTTGATCACCGGCTCGGTGCCCACGCCGTCGGTGACGATGGCCGGCTCCACCTGGGCCTCGTAGTAGACGTCCTCGGTCACCACGCGGACCACGGCCTTCTGGTTGTTCAGCGTGGTGACCCGTGGCGTGGAGACGGTGCGCAGGTCGCCGCTGCGGTCCACGGCCCGCAGCACGCCATCGACGTGCTTGCTGTCCACCACGAACTGGAAGAAGGTCTCGCCGAGGCTGTCGTTCTCGCTGAAGCTGCGCAGGCTCGGCGCCACCTCGTCGTCGGTGATCACGTCCCAGTCGACACCCGTCTGCCGATCGCGGTCGAGGGCCACCTCCAGGATGCGCACCTCGATGGCCACCTGGCGCTGCAGCGACTCCTGCAGGCGCGAGAGCAGCCCCTCCACCCGGCGGACGCGGTCCCACTCGGCGGTCACCTGCACCAGGGACGCCATGGGGTTGACCACCAGGCAGCGGCCCTCCGGGTCGGCCAGGTTCAGGGCCAGTCCCTGCTGGTCGCGCTGCTGGCTGGCCTGCATCTCGGCGCCGGCGAACACCAGCACCTGCAGCGAGGCCATCACCTCCGGCCAGATGGACATGGTGGCCGTGCTGGTCAGATGGCTCTTGTTCTGGTTGGCGTCGCCGCCACCGCCACCGCCGCCCGATCCGCCCGAGCCGCCGCCTTCCTGGCGCGAGGCGGAGACCTGCAGCTCGCCGCGGCCCTCGCGCTGGGTGACGGGGTAGTCGAAGGTGAACCAGCGGGTCACCAGGCCGCGCCGGTGGACCACCAGGACGCCCTGGACCACCTCGTAACCCAGATCCACCGGCTCGAGCAGGGCGTCCAGGGCGCGCGACGGCCGCACGTCCTCCAGGTGCACGTTGACCTGCCCCTGCACGTCGGGCGCCATCTGCAGACCGAGGCCGGCGGCGGCGGCCACCGAGCGCAGGATGGTGCGCACGTCCACCCAGCCGTTGGTGACGATGCTCACGGGATCGCGTCCCTCGTCCCAGGTCGCGGCGGGGCCGTCGGCGGCGGCGTGCGCGGAGCCAGCCGTGGCGGCGAGCAGGGCCACCCCCAGACACAGCACCAGTACGGTCGGTTTCCGCTCCATGCGGGCTCCAGTCATCGCTCCGTCCTTTCGGGAGACCGCGACGCCGAGAGGCGGGTCTGCCCCCCGGCGTCGGCGGGCCGGGTGCCGGTCACCACGTGGTAGGCGCCATCGGCGAGGGTCTGCGGGCCCACTGCCAGGGTGATCTGGTCACCGTCGGGGGCGCGCAGGGTGACCCCGTCGGTGGAGATGGTCAGGATCTCGTGGCCACGGACCTGGTCGCCGGGACCGGCGGCATGGCCATCGATGAGCGCCAGCGGGCGCTCGCCGCCCAGCAGCACGGCCGAGCAGACCAGGGGCGCCGCGGCAGCCGGAGCCCGTCGCGACGGTGCTGGGGCCGGGCCGGGGGGCGCCGGGGAGGGACCGCTCGTGAAGGGGTCGCGCATCGAGACGGTCGCGCCGCCATCGCCGGCGGTGGCGAAGGGGCGCGGCCCCGAGCCGTCGCGGGCCGCCTGCACCACCATCTCCAGGTCCGGAGGCGGGACCAGGGGATCGGGGGCCTGGTCGCCGCCCGCGCCGAGCAGACCGAGGCGCGGTCCGAAGGTCTGCAGGTTCAGGACCCCCACCGCGAGCAGCCCGGCGGCCACGCCGAGGATCACGACCGGGTGCTTAAGAGGCGTGCGTCGTGCTGACATAGACCTGCATCTCCATTTCCACGTCGAGTCCGGTCTTGCCGGGGCGGATGGCGAGGTGCCGCACGTCGACGGCGCGGTCGAGTTCCTGCAGCCCCGCCACGAAGGCCGCGATCCGGGCATAGTCCGCCTGGAACCGCGCGCGGACGCGGTAGCGGTCCAGGGCGATGGCGACCGGCGCGGGGTCGGTGTCCATCATGCCAGCCTCCGCGTCGGTAGGCGGCGGGGCATCGGCCGCCATGGCCGGGTCCGTGGCGCCGGGCCGTGACCAGCGGCTGCCCATGGCGTCCATGGCGGAGTCCTCCTCCAGGGCGAAGCCCTCCACGCCGCAGCGGTCGGCCACGCCGGCCAGGGCGAGGAAGAGTTCTTCCCGGTCACGATCCGGGGGATACAGCCGGTGCCAGGCGGCGGTGACGGCGGGCTCGCGGCTGGCCAGGGCCGGCGCCAGCCAGAGGCCGGCCACGGTCCAGCGGTCGAGGTCGGCCAGGCGCTGCTGGAGGTCGGCGATCTCGCCATGCTGCTGCTGGACGTGCTGCCAGCGCGGCACGGCCACCGCCCCCATGAGAACCATCCAGACCACGCCGCCGAGCGCGAGGGCCGATCGCCGCCCCGGGCGCCACGCGATCAGTCGTTGCCAGCGTCCGTTCATCCGCTCTCCTCCGTGTCCGCTCCCACCACCAGCTCGTAGTCCACGGCGAACCGCACGGTCTTGCGACGCCGACCGTCCTGATCCACCTCCATGATCTCCAGCTCGCGGGGCTCGCCCAGCGGCCGCAGCTGCCGGGCTGCGGCCATGGCCGCGTGGAAGTCCATGAAGGCCCGCTGGGCGGCGGCCAGGGTGCCGGCCGTGCTCTCGCCGGTCAGGTGGAGCAGCACGAGGTCGGCCCGCCGGACCAGCTGCAGGTCCCGGTAGCGCACCTCCGGCGGCGTCAGGCCGGCGATGTGGCGCAACGCCCCGGCGAGGTCGCGGCGCTCGCCGAGGTAGGTGGCCACGTGGTCCTCGCGGGCGCGCAGCAGCCGCTCGCGATCGTAGATCTCGGCGGCCATCTCGGCCTGGACGGTGGCCGTGGCGAGGCGCTCGTGCGCCCCGGCGAGGAAGCGCTGCTGCACCCGGTCGGTGAGCACCGCGCCGGTCACCAGCAGCGGCAACACGACGACCGCGGCGGTCGCCGCGGCCACGGACAGGCGCCGCCGCGCGACCGGGCCGAGTAGCGGCCGCGTGGCTGCCGGCGCCAGGTTGACCGGGGCGCCGGCCCCGGCCAGGGCCGCCGCGGCGAGGAGCAGCAGATCGTCCGCCGCCACCTCCTGGCCCGCGGTGTCGATCACCGCCGTGAGGTCCCAGTGCACGGCCGTCCGCTCGGCCTCCTCCTCCAGGCGCCCGGTGAGCCGGGCGGCCACGGACGCCTCGCCGCAGACCACCACGCGGTCCACCTCGGGACTGCCCTCGCTCTGGCGGGCGAAGAAGACCGAGCGTTCCACCTCGGTGACCAGCCGGTCGAGGTACTCCTCGGGATCGGCGCCGGCGGAGAGGTCGTGCGGCAGCGGCCGCGAGAGCAGCAGGCTGTGCTGGTTGGCCACGCAGAGGAAGCTCGCGGTCTTGCCCACGAAGACCAGGTTCCAGACACGCAGCTCCTCGTGGTCGGGGCCCGCCAGGCGGAAGAGCTGGTCGAGGACCAGCGGCGGCGGCAGCATCACCCCGGGCCGTGCGCCCAGGGCCGCGGCCTGGCGGACCGCGGCGTCCACCACCGGGCGGGACGCATAGGCCAGGAACACGTCCTGCTGCTCGCTCTCGCCGCGGGCGTCGGGGGCCGCCCGCCAGAACACCTGCCAGTCGGCCGGGGCGCCGCCCTCCTTGCGCGCCACCCAGCCGGCGGCCGCGCGTGCCAGCTCGCGCCGGCCCAGTCGCGGCATCCCGGTCACCGTGCAGGTGACCTCCGCGGCCGGCAGCAGGGCAGCCGTCCGGTCCCCGTGACGACCCAGGGCCCGGGCCAGCTCGCCGGTCAGCGGCCGGTGTGCGGCCGTCTCCTGCCACCCGGTCAGGCGCCAGGCCTGCGGCCCGGTGCGGGCCACGGCCACCGCCAGGTTGCGATGCTCGTCGCGATGAAGCGCGTAGCCGGTGCTCTTGTTCATGGTCCCACTCCCGCGGGCAGGTTGTCCTGGACCAGCGCGGCGTTGCCGTCGGGTCCCACCGAGAAGACGGTGCGCGAGGTCACGTTCACGGCGAAGGTGCGGCCCCAGCCGTCGGTGGTGAAGGCGGGGTCCAGCCCGAGGGCGGCGCGGTCGCTGGGCCAGGAGCCGGTGAGCACCAGGGAGGGGCTGTTGTTCAGGGCGGTCTGGGCGATCTCCAGCTTCCAGAGGCTGGTGCGGCGACCGGGCGGCACGCTGCTGACGGCCAGCGCGACGTCGTCGCCGCCGCCGGCGTCGGCCTGCCGGTCGGGACCGGAGCTGAGGATCAGGAGCTGATCCGGCCCGGCGCCGCCGGTCTGCAGGACGAACACGTACGGGCGTGACCACGGGTCCTCGAGCGCCGCGCCCGCGACGCCGGCATCCAGGTAGTCGGGCACCAGATCGCCGGGCTGGGCGGGGAAGGCCGCGTGGTCCTCGAAGTAGGCCCGGCAGGCGTCGGCGAGGACCGCCAGGTCCTGCTGGCACCGGCGGCCGTTGGCGCGGTTGAGCGGCCCGAGGGTCACCGGAGCGACGAGGTCGTCCCCGTCGCCCGCCAGGGTCCAGGTGGCGCCGGGACGACCGCTGGTGACCGCGCCATCGCTGCCGGCGCTGACGATCACCGCGTCGGCGGCATCGGCCGGATCGGTCCGCGGCGCGGGCTCGTAGACGTAGGCGTGGCCGAAGGCGTCGGTGGTGACCTCCTGCACGGGATCGCCGCGGTCGGCGGCGATGTAGGGCCCCTGCCAGCCGGGCGCGCCGGGATCGGCGACCAGGGCGGCCAGGCCCTCGGCGCTGGTGGGCAGGCGGCCGGTGTCCTCGTAGAAGTCGAGCAGGGCGGCGCCATGGGCGTCCAGCTCCCGGACCGTGGCGTCCTCGCGGGCCTGCATGAGCTCACGGAAGACCATGGGCGTGATGGCTCCGGCCAGCACGGCGACGATGGCCACCGCGACGATCACCTCGATGAGCGTGAAGCCCCGCCGGCCGGGCGGTGCGCTGGGGGCGAGAACGTGGCGCATCGGTCCTCCTCGGTCAGCCCAGGGTGGCCCGGATCTGCATGATGGGCATGAGCAGCGACAGCGCCGCCACGCAGACCATCACGCCCAGGATGGCGATGATCAGGGCCTCGAACACGGTGAACGCCTTCTTCAGGTCCCGGGGGATCTCGCGATCGAGATGGTCGGACGCATGCTGCAGGGAGGTGTCCAGCGAGCCGGTCTTCTCCCCCACCGCCACCAGCCGCTGCAGCAGGGGCGGGAAGGCGCGGGTGTCGGCGAAGGCGCCCTGCAGCGACTCGCCGGTGGCCACGCGGCGGCGCACGGCCGCCACGTCGCGGGCCAGGACGCGGTTGCCCACCACCTCGCGCACCAGGTCCAGGGCGCGCAGCAGGTCCACGCCCGAGCCGAAGACCAGGGCGAAGGTCCTGGCGAAGCGGGAGAGCGCCAGCTTGTGCGCGAAGCCGCCGACCACGGGCAGCGCCAGGAGTAGCCGGTCCCGCCAGTAGGCGCCGCGCTCGGTGGCGATCAGCAGCCGCGCGCCCAGCCAGGCGCCCACGCCGCCGGTCAGCAGCAGCCACCACCAGTGGCCCATCCAGTGGCCCAGGGCGAGCATGCGCTGGGTGAGGACGGGCAGCTCGAAGTCCCCCTGGGCGAAGATGCCGCTGAACCGCGGCAGCACGAAGAGCATCATCAGCAGGAACAGGCCGATGATCCCCACCACCAGGATGGCGGGGTAGATGAGCGCCTGCACGGTCTGCGCGCGCAGGTTCTCCTTCCACTCCAGGTAGGCCACGAGCTCGGCGAAGACCCGATCCAGGCCGCCGGAGTTCTGGCCGGCGGCGAGCATGGCGAGGTAGACCGGATCGAACACGAAGGGGTGCCGGGCGAAGGCGACGTCCAGGGCGCTGCCGCTGCTGACGTCGTTGCGGATGTCGGCGATCACCTCGCCGAAGTCGCCCGCGCTCTGGCCCTGGAAGTCGGCCAGCGCCGAGACCGCCGGGATGCCGGCGACCAGGCAGGTGGCCATGTGCCGGGTGAACTCGCGGAGTTCGCGGCGGCCGGCACGGCCGGCGGAGGAGAAGACCTCGCCCAGCGAGCCCAGGGTGGGCCGGCTGCGCAGCAGGACCAGGCCCTGCTCCAGCAGCGCGGCGGCGAGCTGGTCGCTGCTCTCCGCCGCACGGATGCCGGTCACGGTGTGGCCGGCGGAGCTCAGCGCGCTGTAGCGGTATTCCCTCATGCCACCACCCTCAGGACCTCGGCGCAGGTGGTGCGGCCGGCGCGCAGCTTGGCCAGGGCGTCGTCACGCAGGCCGCCCTGGCCGGCCGCCCGCGCGGCGTCCTCCAGGTCGCTGGCGTCCGCGCCCCCGGCCACCATGCGGCGCAGCTGCGCATCGAGGCGCAGGTACTCGAACACCGCGAGACGACCCCGGTAACCGCTGTCGTGGCACATGGGGCAGCCGCGACCGGCCCGCAGGTCGGCGGCGGCGAGGTCGTCCGCGGTCAGGCCCAGCAGCTCGACGTCCTCGGCGGTGGGCTCGGCCGGCGCCCCGCACTCGGGACAGACCGTGCGCACCAGGCGCTGGGCCAGCACCGAGACCAGGGTGGCCGAGAGCAGGAACGGCTCGATGCCCATGTCCAGCAGCCGGGGGATGGCGCCGGCGGCGCTGTTGGTGTGCAGGGTGCTGAAGACCAGGTGGCCGGTCAGGGCGGCGCGGATGGCCAGCTGCGCGGTCTCGGTGTCGCGGATCTCGCCCACCAGGATGATGTCGGGGTCCTGGCGCAGGATGGCGCGCAGGCCCATGGCGAAGGTGAAGCCCTTGGCGGTGTTGATCTGGGCCTGGTTGATCACCGGCAGCTCGTACTCCACCGGGTCCTCGAGGGTGATGATCTTGGTGTCGGGCCGGTTGAGGAAGGTGAGCGCCGAGTAGAGGGTGGTGGTCTTGCCCGAGCCGGTGGGCCCGGTCACCAGGATGATGCCGTGCGGCCGGGTGATGTCGCGCCGGAAGGAGGAGACGATGGCCTCCGGCATGCCCAGCCGGTCGAGGCCCACGATGAGGTTCTCCTTGTCGAGGATCCGGCAGACGATGCCCTCGCCGTGGACGGTGGGGAAGGTGGAGACGCGCAGGTCGACGTTGCGGCCGCCGGCGTCGAAGAGGATGCGGCCGTCCTGGGGCACGCGATTCTCGGAGATGTTCAGCTCCGCCATGATCTTCAGCCGCGTCAGCACGATGCTCTGCAGCTCCAGCGGCAGGATGGCGCCCTGGGCCAGGCGTCCGTCCACGCGGTAGCGGCAGCGGAGCACCTTCTCCTCCGGCTCGACGTGGATGTCGGTGGCGCCCATCTGCACGCCGGTGCCCAGCAGGCGGTCCACCAGGCGCACGAAGGGCGAGTCCCCCTCGCCCAGCTTGACGCCGCTGGCCAGGGCCCGCTGGGCGGCCTCGATGAGGCCGGGGATCTCGCTGCCGGCGGCCTCGCCGGCGCCCAGCGTGCGGATCAGCGCGTCGGCGATCTCGCTGGCCGGGGCGTGGACCACCTCGATGTACTTGCCGGTCAGGCGGGTGAGCTCATCGATGGTGGCCAGGTCCATGGGGTTGCCCATGGCCACGCGCAGGGTGCTGCCCCGGGCGCGCAGCGGCAGGAGCGAGCGCCGCTCGGCGAACTCGCGCTCCACCAGCGCCACGGCCTCCGGGTCCACCGCGAGCTCACCCAGGTCCACCACCGGCACGCCGGCCTGGTTGGCCAGCACCTTGCCGATCTCCTGCTCCGAGCAGATGCCCAGCCGCTGCAGCGCCACGCCCAGCTTCTCGCCGGTCTGGCGCTGCTCGCGCAGGGCGAGGTCCAGCTTCTCGGGAGTGACGATGCCCGCGTCGACGAGGATCTCGCCGAGACGCCGGGCCTTGACGACCGCCATGTTCGCTCCCTGCGGGTCTGCGGGGCAGGCGCGGACGGACCGCGCCGGATTTCGCTCCGGCCCGCCAGCCGCAAGGAGCATGCCGCCGCCAGGGGCCCCGGCCGGGGGTCGTCAGGAGGCGAGGATCGGCCGCAGACGCCGGAACCGGCCCGCAGCGCGCCAGGAGGCGGTCGCGGGCCGGTTCCCCGTCGAGGTGGGTGAATTCTGGTCAGTGGGCCGGGGCGAGCTCGTCCAGCCAGTGGGCGTGGTCGTCCCGGAGGCGGACCAGGATGCGGCTCTCGTCCCGGGGGTCGCGGGCCCGGTGGTACCGCAGGTAGATGTGTTCCCGGTCGAGGCCCAGGATCTCGATCTTGCCGCTGGCGTGGCTCATGGCGAAGCGCACCCGGCGCGACAGGCCCGAGCACTGGCTCCGGGCGGCGTCGAAGATCTCCCACCCCTCCACCAGCGGCACCTCGTAGGCCTCGTTGCCGGCGGTGGGGCGGCCCTGGAACAGGTAGTACTGCGGGGCGCCCAGCTCGGTGGCCGTCTCGAAGAGCTCGGCGAGGACCTCGGGATCGTCGTTCACGCCCCGGATCAGCGGACACTGGTTGACCACGTGGGCCCCGACCTCCTGCAGCGCGGCGATGGCCTCCCGCGCCGGCGCCGTCAGTTCCCGTGGGTGATCGAAGTGGGCCATGACGTAGACCGCGGTCCCGCTGGCCACCGTGCGCTCGATCACGCCGAGGAGGTCGTGGTCGTCCAGGATGCGGAACGGGTTGAACGCCAGCATCTTCGAGCCGATGCGCACGGTGCGCACGTGGCCGATGGCGGCGAAGCGGCGGATCACCGGGGTCAGCCGGGAGGTGGCGAGCACCAGGGGGTCGCCGCCCGTGAGCAGGACGTCGGTGATCTCCGGGTGCCGCGCGACGTAGGCGAAGGCCTCGCCGAAGTCGTGGGCGGTCTCCTCGTTGTGGCGCATGAACAGGCGCTTGCGGAAGCAGTACCGGCAATAGGCCCCGCAGGTGGAGGCGGTCAGCACGAGCGCCGTGTCCCGGTACTTGTGCTGGACGCCCCGGGCCACGGTGTTGGCGGCCTCGTTGCTGGCGTCGAGGTCTCCCCAGTCCTTCAGCTCGCTCGAATCGGGAATGATCAGGCGGCGGATGGGGTCGTCGGGGTCGTCCCAGTCGATCAGACCGAGATAGTAGTCGTTGGCGCGGAAGGCGTACTTCCGGGCCACCGGTTCGAGGGACTCGGCGATGGCGGCCGGGATGTCCGGGATGTCCGCGATGGCGCGCACGGGGCGCACGCGGGGCGGTAACTGGAGGGGCTGGCGCTGAGGGGCAGACATGCTGCGTGACCTCCCTTCTCGGTCTCGACCTCCTGCAAAGACGTCGCTGGGGTTGATGAGTCAGGGGCGGGTATCGATAATCTATCGACGGCAGGGACGACCGGCCACCACCCCCCGGATCCCTCGTGCGAATCTGCCGTGCGAATCCCCTCGCCCGCGCCGGCGAGTTCTGCTAGTCTGCCAGCCCAGCGAAAGGAGTCTTGCATGCCCCAGGATCCCGCCCGTATCGCCGTGGTCGGCGCCGGCCATCTCGGCCGCTGGCACGCCCAGCAGCTGGCTGGACTGCCCGAAGCCGAACTGGTCGCCATCTGCGATCCCGACCCCTCCCGGCAGGCCCTGGCCGATCTGTACGGCTGCCGGCTGGTCACCGACCACACGCAGCTCGATCCGGCCGGCCTCGACGGCGTGACCATCGCCGCGCCCACCACCCTGCACCGCGACCTCGCCCGCCACTTCCTGGGACTGGGCGTGCCCTGCCTGGTGGAGAAGCCGCTGGCGGCCTCCGCGGCCGAGGCGCGGGAGCTCTGCGAGGTGGCCGAGAGCAAGAACGTCCTGCTGCAGGTGGGCCACATCGAGCGCTTCAATCCCGCGCTGCGGGCCGTGGCGAGGCGGATCACCGATCCGCGCTTCCTGGAGGCCGTGCGGGTGGCGCCCTACCCCTTCCGGGCCACCGACGTGGGCGTGGTGCTGGACCTGATGATCCACGACCTGGAGATCATCATGTCGCTGGTGCGCCAGGAGATCACCGAGGTGCGGGCCTGGGCCACGCCGGTCTTCTCGGAGTCCGAGGACCTGGCCGCCGCCTGGATCGAGTTCGAGGGCGGCGCCTGCGCCCAGCTCAAGGCCGTGCGCACCGCCCTGCGCACCGAGCGGCGGCTCCGCGCCTACCAGAGCGACGCCTACTTCGAGATCGACTTCATGGACCGCACGGCGACCATCGTCCGGCGGGACGAGCGCGTCGGCAGCGGCGACGTGATCCCCACCGACATCACCCCGGACGACCTCGGCGGCCTCTCGCCCCTGGATTTCGTCCGCGACCAGCTGGTCTCGGTGGAGAAGCCCCCCGTGGAGCCGGAGGCCAACCCCCTGCGGGACGAGCTGGCGGCCTTCATCCGCTGCATCCGCAGCGGCGAGGCGCCCCTGGTCAGCGGCCGCGACGGCCTGCGCGCCCTGGTGGCCGCCGAGCGGGTCCGCAAGGCGGCCGGGCTGGTCTGAGGCGGCGGGCTGGTCTGAGTCGGCCGGGCTGGTCTGAGGCGGCGGGCGCTGGACATCGGTGGCGGGCGGGGTTATTCGTGGCGATCATCTTCGCCCCCCGTCCCCACCACCGAATGGATCCGCCGTGTCCGTCCGCATCCTGCGCTCCACCGACACCAACCCGTGGTTCAACCTGGCCACCGAGGACTGGATCTTCCGCGACCTGGATCCGTCGGTGCCCGTGCTCTTCCTCTGGCGCAACCAGCCGAACATCGTGATCGGTCGTCACCAGAACCCCTGGCGGGAGTGCGACCTGCCGAAGATGGAGGCCCAGGGCGTGCTGCTGACCCGCCGCCAGAGCGGCGGCGGCGCGGTGTACCAGGACCTGGGCAACTCCTGCTTCACCTTCCTCGAGGGCAAGGACACGTACTCGAAGGACCGGAACTTCGCGCTGCTCGTCCGGACCCTCGCGCGGTTCGGCATCGAGGCCGAGGTCTCCGGCCGCAACGACATCACCGTCGACGGCCGCAAGGTCTCCGGCAACGCCTTCAAGGAGGCCCCCGACCGGGCCTTCCACCACGGCACCATGCTGCTGCACGTGGATCTGGGCCGGCTGGGCGAGCTGCTGAAGCCGGACCCGCGCAAGCTGGCCGCCAAGGGCATCGCCTCGGTGCGTTCCCGCGTGGCCAACCTGCAGGACTTCTGTCCCGACCTCGATCACGAGCGCTTCTGCGACGCCCTGGCCGACGTCTTCCGCGAGCACCACCAGGACGACGCGCCGGTGGAGGAGCTGGACCGCGCGGACCTCGAGCACCTGCCCGCCCTGGCGGAGCACTACGCGCTGCAGCAGGACTGGGACTGGCGCTACGGCGCCACCCCGGACTTCGCGCACCACCTGGCCGGCAAGTTCGACTGGGGCCTGATCGACGTGCATCTGGACACGCGCAGGGGCCGCATCGTCGCCGCCCGGGTCTTCTCCGACACCCTGCACCCGGGCATGATCGATCTGGTAATGGAGCGCCTGCCGCAGACGCCGTACCGCGGCGCCGACGTCCGCGAGCGCCTGGTCGCCGCCGCCGCGGGCCAGACGTTCGCCGCCGAGCTGACCGAGCTGGCCGGCTGGCTGGACACGCAGATCGGTTGACGGCGGGCACGGCCGGGAGGGTCCGCAGCCCCGGTCGGGGCGGCCGCGCCCCCCGCCGCAGCTCAGCCCAGCAACGCGTGGAAGCGGGGATCGTCCGCCAGCTCGGGATGAAACGTCAACCCCACCAGCCGACCCTGGCGCACCCCCACCACCTCGCCGTCGGGCCGCCGGGCGATGACCTCGGCCTGCGGGCCGACGGCCATGATCCGGGGCGCGCGGATGAAGACGGCCTCGGCGGGGCCGCCGGCGGCGAGGTCGTCCACCAGGTCGAGGGGCTCGGTGAAGCTATCCACCTGCCGGCCGTAGCCGTTGCGCTGGACCTGCACGTCGAGCAGGCCGAGGGGCTGGACCCCGTGCCAGGCCTGATCACGCTCGCCCACCAGGCCGCTGGAGAGCATGATCAGGCCAGCGCAGGTGCCCAGGATGGGCCTGCCGTCGCGGGCGAACTGCAGCAGCGGCGCGCGCAGGCCGCCGCGGTCGATGAGCCGCGAGAGGGTGGTGGACTCGCCCCCGGGGATCACCAGGGAGCCCACGCGGGCGAGCTCGTCCTGGCGGCGGACGGGCAGGGTCTCGCGGCCGGCGCGGGCCAGGGCCTGCCGGTGCCGTTCGAAGTCGCCCTGCAGGGCCAGCAGGCCCACCGGCTGAGGCATGGTCGCACCTCGCATGGTCCCCCCTCGCATGGTCCCCGGACTACCAGCCGCGGCTGGCGAGCCGCTGGTCTTCCGGCAGGTTCGCCACGTCGATCCCGGCCATGGCCTCGCCCAGCTCCATGGAGATCTCCAGGAGCTTCTGCGGGTCGTCGTGGTAGGTCACCGCCTGGACGATGGCCTCGGCGCGCGGCTTGGGGTCGGTGCTCTTGAAGATGCCCGAGCCCACGAACACCGTCTCGGCGCCCAGCTGCATCATGAGCGAGGCGTCGGCCGGGTTGGCCACGCCGCCGGCCGCGAAGTTGGGCACCGGCAGCTTGCCCGTGCGCTTGATCTCGAAGAGCAGCGAGACGGGCGCGCCGAGGATCTTGGCCTCGGCCATGAGCTCGTCGTCGCGCAGGGTGGTCAGGCGCTTGAGGCCCTCCTGCACCATGCGCATGTGGCGCACCGCCTCGACGATGTTGCCGGAGCCGGCCTCGCCCTTGGTGCGGATCATGGCCGCGCCCTCGCCGATGCGGCGCAGGGCCTCGCCCAGGTTCCGGCAGCCGCAGACGAAGGGCACCTCGAAGTCCCACTTCCAGACGTGGTTCTGCTCGTCTGCCGGGGTGAGGACCTCCGACTCGTCGATGAAGTCCACGCCCAGGGCCTCGAGCACCTGCGCCTCGGCGAAGTGGCCGATGCGGCACTTGGCCATCACCGGGATGGAGACCGTGTCCTGGATCTCCTTGATCATGCGCGGCTGGCTCATGCGCGCGATGCCGCCGTCGGCGCGGATGTCGGCCGGGATGCGCTCGAGGGCCATCACGGCCACCGCGCCCGCCTCCTCGGCGATCCTGGCCTGGGCCGCGTTGGTGACGTCCATGATGGCGCCGCCCTTGAGCATCTCGGCCAGGCCGATCTTCTGGCGCATGAGCTCCTGCGCCTCCTGGTTCACCCACGGGAAATTCATGATCCTGCCTCCGTGTTGGTCCGTCCTGCCTGGCGCGCCACCGGGCGCGTCGTCTTCTCGTATCGATCCCCATGCGGGCGGCCGCGCGCGGCCGCCGGATGCCCTCCTAGACGATGGCCGGCGCCGGGGCCGGTCCCCTCTGCATGATGTCCGCCAGCACGCGCAGGCCGGCGATCATCTCCTCGCGCCCCCACGGGGCGCTCAGGCTGATCCGTACCGCGGCCGGCACCTCCTGCCCTGGCAGGGCGAAGGCGTCGGCCGGCGCCACCACCACGCCGCGGCGGCGCGTGGCGGCCGCGAAGCTCCCGGCGGTCCAGCCGTCGCCGAGCTGCAGCCACTGGAAGAACGACGCCCCACCCCCGCGCAGCCGGTCGGTGGCCAGCACCTCGCGCGCCAGGACCTGGCGTGCGGCGGCCTCGGCGCGCTTGCGCTCGGCGGTGGCCTCGGCGGTGCCATCCTCGATCCATCCGGCCGCCAGCTCCGCCGTCAGCGGCGAGGGGATCCACAGCGAGGCCGACACCGTGTGGGCGATGCCCTCGGCCGTCCCATCGGGGACCGCCACGAACGCCACCCGCAGCCCGCCGGCCACCACCTTGGAGGTGCTGGCGATGTAGCAGGTGCGCTCGGGCGCCAGGGCGGCAAGGGGCGGGCCGGCGTGGGGATCGAGCAGGCGGTGGACGTCGTCCTCGACGATGCGCAGGTCGTGCTGTCGCGCCACCCGGGCGATGGACTCGCGCCGCGCCGGGCTCATGGTGGCGGTGGTGGGATTGTGCAGGGTGGGCAGGCAGTAGAGCACCCGCCCCGGCCCCAGTTCCTCGCAGGCCGCCGCCAGCGCGTCGGGCCGCAGGCCCTCGGCATCCACCGCCACCGCGTGCAGCCGCAGGCCCAGCAGGCGCGCCACCGACATCACTCCCGGGTAGGTGAGCGGCTCGGTGAGCACGACGTCGCCGGCCCGGCACAGCGTGCCCAGGATCACGGTGATCGCATGCTGGGCGCCGGCGGTGACCACCACGCGCTCGGGCGCCACGTCCAGGCCGTGCCGCTGGAGCCAGGCCGCGCCGGCCCGCCGGTGCCGCGCCGCGCCCAGGGTGGGCTGGTAGCCCAGGAGCCGGCCGACGTCCGGCCGCGCCGCGAGGTCGCGCAGGGCGCTGGCCAGGTCGGGATCCTCCGCATGCAGCGGCAGGTTCAGGCCCAGATCGATGGGCGTGCTGGCGGCGCGCACCCCGGAGCGCTCGCTCGCCCGCGCCCGCACGTACGTGCCCCGGCCCACCTCGCCGCGCACCAGGCCGCGGCGGTCGGCCTCGGCATAGGCTCGCGAGACGGTGCCCACGGTGACGCCCAGCTGCTCGGCCAGCTCGCGCTGCGGCGGCAGCCGGTCGCCGCCGGCCAGCCGGCCGGCGCGGATGTCCGCGGCCAGACACTCGGCGATGGCCAGGTAGCGGGGGCCCGCATGGGCGGTGATGTCGCAGCTCCAGGCGTCCATGGTACGCCCAGGATAATTGACCCCCTCAGGCGCGTCAATGGATCGATACAATTTTCGATATTGACTTGCTCGACCGGGCCAGTCTATGGTGCAACCGCTTTCCCCACAGGATGTTCCGGAGACGAGACCATGGTGCCCTATTACCAGATCCAGGCCTTCACCACCGACCCCCACGGCGGCAACCCCGCCGGCGTCTGCCCCCTCGCGGCCCCCCTCGAGCCGCAGGCCATGCAGCGGATCGCCACGGAGATCGGCCTCTCGGAGACCGCGTATCCGCGGCGACGCCCCGACGGCGACTGGGACCTGCGCTGGTTCACGCCGGTGCACGAGGTGGATCTCTGCGGCCACGCCACCCTGGCCACCGCCCATGCCCTCTGGCGCGAGCGGGGCGAGAAGGCCGGGGTCCTGCGCTTCCACACCCGGAGCGGCCTGATCACCGTCACGCGGGACGACCCCTGGCTCGAGCTCGACTTCCCCGCCCGCCCGGCCGTGCCCTGCGAGGCGCCGGCCGGCCTGGCGGACGCCCTGGGCGCCGCGCCGGTGGCGGTGGGCCTGGCGCGCGACCTGGTGGTGGAACTGGCCGACGCGGCCACCGTCCGCGCGCTCGCGCCGGACCAGGCGCGCCTGGCCGCCCTCGACGTCTTCGCCGTCTGCGTCACGGCGGCCGGCGATCGCGACGGCGTGGACCTGGTCTCCCGGTTCTTCGCCCCGCGCGAGGGCATCCCCGAGGACCCGGTCACCGGCTCGGCGCACTGCACGCTGGTGCCCTGGTGGGCGGCACGGCTGGGGCGCGAGGAGATGGTGGCGCACCAGGTCTCCCCCCGCGGCGGCGAGATCCGCTGCCGTCTGCTCGGCGACCGCGTCCGCCTCCGCGGCCAGGCCGTCACCTGGCTGGCCGGCGAGCTGCGGGCGTGAGCCGTCCCGACCTGCCGATCAGTCCGTGGATCCGGCGGGCGGTCCGGGGATGAGGTCGTCCAGGGTGCTGGCCATGCGCTCGGGCTCGGCGGGCGTGACCACCACGGTGCGGCGAGGGAACTGCAGCACCACCGCGTGATCCTCCTGCTTGCCGTAGGCCTGGAAGTGGCCGAGCTGGTCGTTGACGTAGGTGTTGAAGAGCCTGGAGACCTGGCCGCGGCCGAAGGTCCGGCGGGCATCCCGCATGGCCTGCGGGTCGGTGCCCACGGACTCCAGGCCGTCCAGGTCCACGGTGGTGGTCCAGCCCAGGCGCCGCACGAGCAGCTCGCCGGGCGCGATCTCGTAGCGCCGGATGGTGAAGAAGCCGGCGGCCACCAGCGCCACCAGCGCCGGGGCCAGCAGCACCGCTACCCACGCCGGATTGCCGAACGGCCCGAGGGCCAGCGCCACCGCCACCAACCCCACCAGGATCAGCACCGAGAGGGTGGTCAGCCAGCGGAGCGAACGGCTCCACGGCGAATCGAACACGGCGAGGATCTCCGGGTCTCGGGCAGGGCCGTTCATGGCGACCTCCTTCGCGGCAGCATCCGGGCGAATCGGTCCTGTATCCCAGCGTAAGGACCCCGGACACGACCGCAAGCCCATCGGTCCGGGCCGGACGCGCGGCGCCGCCACGTCGGCGACTCCGGACGGGCTTGCTATGCTGGGCGTGATGCCCCGCCGCCCACGGCCAGGCCCGCAGCCAGAGGGAGGATTGGCGGAGATGAGCTACCGATTCGAGCCGGGCGAGCCGGTCGCCCGTGGCGTCCGGCGCATGGCGCGCGAGCAGATCGACCGCGCCATCGCCGAGATCGATGACCCCCGCCGCGATCACCACGAGCAGGTCCACCAGGTGCGCAAGCGAGCCAAGAAGCTCCGGGCCCTCGCCCGCCTGGTGCGCCCGGTCCTGGGCGCGGAATACCAGGCCATCAACGGCTACTACCGCGACCTGGCCCGCCCCCTCGCCGCGGCCCGCGACGCCCAGGCGCTGGTGGAGACCCACGAGCGCCTGCTGGCCGCCGCCGATCACGTGGCCGCGGACGACTACGCCGCGATGGGCCGCGCCCTTGCCGCACGGCGCGACCGGCAGGCGGCCGACCTGGACCTGCCCCGCCGGCTGGCCCGGGCCCGCGAGGCCCTGCTCGTCGGCCGTGCCGCCGTGGACACCTGGCCCCTGGCGACGGAGGGCTTCGCGGCCGTTCGCGGGGGATTGCGCAAGGTGGCCGGACGTCATCGCAAGGCCCGGCGCCGGGCGTCGGCCACCGGCGAGCCGGCGGACATCCACCAGTGGCGCAAGCGCGCCAAGTACCTGCGCTACCAGCTGCGCGTGCTGCGGCCGCTGTGGCCAGCGGTGATGAAGGCCATGCGCGACGAGGCCCACCAGCTCACCGATCAGCTCGGCGAGCATCACGACCTGCACCTGCTCGCCACCACCGTCGCCGCCGAGCCGCCGCTCGACAGCCGGCCGGAGGCGGCCGCCTACCGCGACCTCATCGCCCGCCGGCAGGCGGAGCTGCTCGCCGCGGCCATGGTGCCCGGCGCGCGGCTGGCGGTCGAGAAGCCGAAGCGGCTGGCGCGACGCCTCGCCCGCTACGACCGGATCGGTGACCGCCTCGCTTGACGGCGAGGTCGCCTGGAGCGCCGGACGCCCGAGGCGCCCTCGCTATTCCCGCGCCTGCCGCCGCCGCCAGCGCGGCGCGAACTCCGGATCCACCAGACGCAGTTCGCGTTCCCGGGCGCCGATGGCCGCCGTCTGCTCCGCATCGAGGGTGAAGTCGAAGACCGCCAGGTTCTCCCGCAGATGCTCCTCGCGGGACGACCTCGGGATCGCGGCCACGTTCTCCTGCTGCAGCAGCCAGCGCAGGGCCACCTGGGCGGCCGTCTTGCCGTGGGCGGCGGCGATCTCCGCGATCACCGGGTCGTCCGCCACCCGGCCGCGGGCGATGGGGCAGTAGGCTACCAGGGCATGGTCGTGCTTGACGGCGAGGTCGTGCAGGGCGGACTGCGAGAGGAAGGGATGGTACTCCACTTGGTTGCAGGCGATGGGCGCCAGGTCGAGGGCGCGCTGGAGCAGCGGGGCGGGGAAGTTGCTCACGCCCAGCAGGCCGATGCGTCCCTCCTCGCGCAGACGCTGCATGGCGGCCAGCGGGGCCTCGAGGTCGCCCTGGGGCTCGGGCCAGTGGATCAGCGCGAGGTCCACGTGGTCGGTGTCCAGGCGCTCGAGGCTGCCCTCGAGGTGCCGCAGGACCTGCTGGTACCCGAGGTTCTCCCACCAGACCTTGGTCACCAGGAAGACCTGGTCGCGCGGGATGCCGCTGGCGGCGAGGGCCGCCCCGACGTCGGACTCGTTGCCGTAGGACTCGGCGGTATCGAGGTGCCGGTAGCCCAGTTCCAGGGCGGTCTCCACGCTGCGCCGGCAGGTGTCGCCGTGGAGTTCGAAGGTGCCCAGGCCGAGGCGAGGGATCGTGGTCCCCTGGATCTCGAGGTGTTCCATGCGGTGCTCCCGGGTTCGGGGGCGGGCCGTCCTGGCCCCGGACGCGCGACTCGCGCCGGGCCGGGCCCTCATCCCGACGCTAGGGCGAGACCGCGGATCTGGCAGGGGCCCCCGCGCGCGAGGCGGCCACGATTCAGGCCTCGCCGTCGCCGGCGGCGAGGCCGTGCCCGGCCCGCATCCGCCGCACCAGGTCCTGCTTCTGGCGCCAGAGCGCGTCCGTGAGGGAGACATGGTAGACATGCGGATTGACCAGGCGCCGGACGCCGGGGTCGAGGCGCTCCAGGTCGGCCCGGCGGCGTTCGCGCAGGGTCTCGATGGCCTCGTCGGCGGTGCGGCGGTCACCCTCGCGGACGTGCTCGACGTGCAGATCCTCCACCTCGCCGATCTCCTCGCAGCCCAGGCGGCGCTGCACCTGAGGATCGGCAGGATGGTGCAGGACCAGCGCCTCGCAATGGGCGGGATCCTCGTGGGCGAGGCCGACCAGGTCGGCATTGGCCTTGCCGCGGCGGTCGTGGAGTCGCCACAGCCCCTTGTCGCCGGGGTTGAGGGTCTTGGCGGCGGTCTCGGAGATCTTGATGGCCGGCTGCCAGTCCCCGTCGCGCGCGATGGCGGTGAGCTTGTAGACGCCGTCCAGCGCCGCGTGCCCCTTCGAGGTGATCAGGCTGGTGCCCACGCCGTAGACCAGCCGGTCCATGAGCGCGCCGGGGTCCACCCCGTGGTCGGCCGCCTCCTCCTCGATCTGGGCGAGGATCTGGGTGATCACCAGCTCGTCGAGCTGGTTCGACAGCACGATCCGGCAATCGGTGAAGCCGGCGGCGTCCAGTTCCCTGGCCGCCTGGATGGCCAGGTAGGCGAGGTCGCCCGAATCGAGGCGGATGCCCGCCGGCCGGTGCCCCTGCGCCCGCAGCTCCTCGAACACCCGGATGGCGTTGGGCAGGCCGCTGGCGAGGGTATCGATGGTGTCCACCAGCAGCAGGCAGTTGTCCGGATAGGCCGCGGCGAAGGCGCGGAAGGCGGCGAGTTCATCGGCACCCAGGCCCATGAACGCCTGCACCATGCTGTGGGCGTGGGTCCCCCTGGGCGGCAGCCCCACCACGTGCGACGCGCCCACGTTGGAGGTGAAGTCCGCCCCGCCGATGAGCGCCGCCCGCGCCCCGGCGTTCACCGCCTCGCCGGGCCCGCGTCGCATGCCGAACTCCAGCACCGAACCGCCGCGGGCGCTCGCATGCACGCGCGCAGCCTTGGTGGCGATGAGCGACGGGTAGTTCAGGTGGTTGAGCAGCGGTGTCTCCAGGATCTGGCACATGGCCAGCGGCCCGCGCACCACCAGCACCGGCTCCCCGGGATGCATCACGCGCCCCTCCTGCAGGCCGCGGACGCTCACGGCGCCGAAGTGGCCCTCGGCGGCGAGCCAGTCGAGGAAGTCGTCCCCGAATACCCGTTCCTCCGCCGGACCGGCCTGCGACCGCAGGCAGGCCAGGTCGCGCTCCTGGCAGCGCGTCCCCTCCAGCCAGTCGAGCAGGGGCCCCAGGCCGGCGAACACGGCGTAGCCGGCCTGGTGGGAATCGTAATCCGGGTTGCTGCGGAAGAAGTACTCGAACTGCGCCGGCGTGCGGTGCAGGCCCTCCCGGAAGTAGAGCTGCGCCATGGTCAGCTGGTACTGGTCGGTCATCAGGAAGCCGGTGGCGGCCTCGGCGGGGATCTGCTGCATGACGACACCTCGCGGCCGCAAGGCCGGCTCGAAGGAGATTCTCGGACTCGCAGGCAAGTTCGGCCGGATCGGGGCGCGGCGCAAAGCGAGGGGAGCGGTGCCCGGGTGGTCGGTCCGGCGCGCCGCCGTTAGGTGTGCGTGAAGGGACGCCCGCCCCGCGACCCGCGCGGCGGCCAGCGCGAGCCCCCAGCGAAAGGAGCCCATCATGGCCACCAACCAGTGCAAGGTCTGCGGCAACCAGTACGACAAGACCCTGGAGATCACCGCCGGCGGCCAGACCGGCGTCTACGACTGCTTCGAGTGCGCCATGCACGACCTCGCCCCCACCTGCGACAATTGCGGCGTGCGCATCGTCGGCCATGGCGTCGAGGCCCGCGGCACCATGTTCTGCGGCGCCCACTGCGCCTCCCAGCAGGGCGTCGAGGAGCTGCAGGACCGGGCCTGAGCACCCTTTGGGGGGGCGTCCCAGGGCGCTCTCCCGCGCCGGCCGCCTACCCTGGCAGTGAATGGAGCGGCGAGACCGGGGCCGGCGAGCGGCCGCGTCCCCGTGCTCGCCGTCGCGCAAGGAGAAAGGAGGCCGCCATGCAGATCAAGGACCTCATCACCGGACACCCCGAGGTCTGCGCCCCGGAGGCCAACCTGCAGACGGTCGCGGCCATGATGGTCAAGCACGACTGCGGCGCCATCCCCGTGGTGGGCGAGGGCGCCAAGTCGCGCCCCCTGGGCCTGGTGACCGATCGCGATATCGTCGCCCGCAGCGTGGCCCGCGGCGAGGACCCGCGCCGCCTGCACGCCAGCGACGCCATGACCCCCGACCCGGTGACCATCCGCCGCGACGAGGACGTCGACCGCGCCGCCGAGCTGATGGCCGAGCACCAGATCCGCCGCCTGCTGGTGGTGGACGAGAACGACGACCTCGCCGGCATCCTCTCCCTCGGCGACCTGGCCCGGACGCGGCCCGACCGCGGGACCGCCCGCACCTTGGAGCGCGTCTCCGAGCCCACCGACCAGGCGTCGGGCCCGGCGGGAGCGTGAGCGGAGACGAGCCGGCATCTCAACGCTCGAGGTCGACCAGCGTCCGCCCGACCACACCCCCTGCCAGGATGGCGGCGATGGCGGCCTCGAGCGCCTCCTCTTCCAGGCCCACGGTCCGGGTGATGGCCTCCATGGCATCGAGGCGCCACTCCTGACCGAGCCGCCGCCAGACCTCTGCCCGGCGGTCCAGCGGCCCGGTGGCCGAGTCGATGCCCGCCAGGGTCACCCCGCGCAGGATGAACGGGTAGACGTTGAGCGGCAGCTCGCTGGAGGCCGCATTCCCGCAGGCGATCACCAGGCCGGCCGGCCGGGTGGCCTTGATGGCCACCGCGAGCATGTCGCCGCCCACCGTGTCGACCACCGCCGCCCAGCGCGGCCGCAGCAGGGGTCGTTCCTGGCCGGCCAGCGCCTCCTCGCGGGTCAACAGCTCGGGCGCGCCGAGCGGCGCCAGGTGCGCCGACGCCTCCGGCTTGCCCGACACGGCGACCACCTCGTAGCCGAGCTTGCTCAACAGCCCCACCGCCACGCTGCCCACGCCACCGGTGGCGCCGGTGACCAGCACCGGCCCGCGGTCCGGGGCGATCTGCTCGGTGAGCCGCAGGACCGCCAGGCCGGCGGTCAGGCCGGCGGTGCCCAGCTGCATGGCCTCGCGCAGGCCGAGGTGCTCGGGCCGGGGCAGGACCCAGTCGCCCGGCACGCGGATGAACTGGCCGAACCCGCCGGGCGTGTTCATGCCCAGGTCGAAGCCGGTGACGATCACCTCCTGGCCGGGCTGCCAGCGGGGGTCGTCGCTGGCGACCACGGTGCCGGCGGCGTCGATGCCCGGGGTATGGGGGAAGCGGCGGGTGACGCCGCGGTGGCCGGTGGCGGAGAGGGCGTCCTTGTAGTTGAGCGAGGAGAAGGCCACGCGGATGAGCACCGGGTGGTCCGGCAGGTCGGCCAGGGGGCGGTCGGTCACGCGGCGCGAGAAGACATCCGGGGCGGTCTCCTCCACCAGCAGGGCGCGGTAGGTCTCGGGGAACACGGTCGGCCTCCTCCGGGCGGGGCGGTCAGGCCGCGGCAGGCGCGGATCTTCTGCGGGACGATGATCCCGGACACGGTACGCACGCTCGCACGCGCCATCCACCGCGGGCAACCCCCACACCACCGCATGCGTATCACGCCGGACCGCTGTATCGTGAGGGACGATTCATGCCCCATGACACCCAACCCTGCGAGAAGCCATGCGTTCGATCGTGCAGCAGATCCCTTGCGTGGGTCCGGCTCCGTCCAGTGGGCCGGGGTGGCCGACCGGAGCCGCCCTGGCGATGACCGTGGCGCTGGGCCTGATCATGCCCGGGGCGCTGGGCGCCCGGGAGGCCGCCGACCGGGAGGACCTGCCACCCCTGGCGCGCGCCGTGCTCGACTCCGCCGTGGCGATCACCCTCGACGAGTTGCCCGGCGCGCCGCTCGGCCTGGACGAGGCCCGCGCGCTCGCGCGCCAGGGGGCCACCGCCTTGCGCATCGCCCGCGCCGCGGCCGATGCCGCCCGGGGCGCCGTGCGCCGTGAGCAGGGCACCTACGACCCCGAGATCTTCGGCGAGGGCTCCCACCGCCGCGCCGACGCACCCACCGCGTCCTTCTTCTCCGGCGCGGACGTGCTGGAGACCACCGAGACCCGCGGCGAGGCCGGCATCCGCTGGCGCGCGCCGCTGGGCACCAGGCTCTCGGCGTCGCTGAACGCCATCCGCCTGGAGACCAACAGCGGCTTCACCCTGCTGCAGCCCCAGTACGACGCCTTCGGCGAGCTGCGGGTGACCCAGCCCCTGCTCGATGGTTTCGGCGCCGGCGAACGGGGCGACCTGACCGCCGCGGCGCGCCGGCTGGAGGCCGCCGAGGCCCGGCTGGCCGATGCGCGCCTGGCCACCGACGCGGCGGTGGAGGTGAGCTACTGGACGCTGCACGCCGCCGGCCGCGACTTCGCCGTCCAGCGCCTGATCGCCGAGCGCGCCGAGGCCCTGCTCGATCAGGCGCAGACACGGCGCCGCGCGGGCCTGGTGGGACCGGCCGACGTGGCCAGCGCCCGGGTCTTCCTGGCCGAGCAACGCCAGGCCCTGCTGGATGCGCGCGAGGCCCTGGGGGCGGCCAGCGACCAGCTCGCCGCCCTGCTCGGCACCCGTCCCGCGGATCCCGACCAGCTCTATCGGGCGGCCAGCGAGCCCCCATCCGACTTTCCCGTCCCGCCGGCCGACACGCTGGTCGAGGCGGCCAACGCGCACAACCAGCAGCTGCACGCCCTGGCCCGCGAGGTGGACGCCGTCGTGGCCCAGCACGCGCAGGCCCGGCGCAACACCCTGCCCAGCCTGGACGTCTTCGGCGCCCTCGGCGGCACCGGCCTGTCGGGCACGCCCCAGGAGATCGAGTTCGGCGGCGAGACCTTCACCACCTCGGTGAGCGGCGACGTGGGCGAGGCCATCTCCCAGGTGGTCCAGTACGACTACCCGACCTGGCAGCTGGGCCTGAGCTTCGCCGTGCCCCTGGGCGGCCGCGCCGACGGCGGCGAGGTCGATCGTCTGGCCGCCGAGACCGTGCGCGCCGAGCAGCAGCTCGAGGCCGCCCGCCGGGATCTCGAGGCCGAGGTGCGCGGCGCCCGGCGCGCCCTGGCCAACGGCCGCGAGCGCCTGGCGGCCGCCCGCAGCGGCGTGGAGGCCGCCACCGAGCAGGTGCGCATCGGCATCCTCGACTACGAGAACGGCCGAACCTCGGCCTTCGAGCTGGTGCGGCTGTCGGGCGACCTGGCCGCCTCCCAGCAACGCTACTCCCGCGCCCTGGTGCGTACGGCCCGGGCCGCGGCGGTCCTGCGCCAGCTCACCGGCGGCGCCTACCCCGACGAGGAGACCAGCCCGTGAAGCGACCGACCCTCATCCTGACGAGCATCCTGGCCCTGGTCTTCGCCCTGGCCCTGGCGGCCGGTTGTGGCGGCGACGAGCCGGCGGCCGGCGGGCGTGGCGGCGGCGGCGGCGGCGGCGGCGGGGGAGGCCGCCCCCCCATGCCGGTGGAGGCGGCCACCGTCGACGCCGCCGGCATGGGGGACGAGTTCACCGTGGTGGGCAGCCTCGACGCCGAGCAGGAGATCGCCGTGGTGACGGAGATCGCCGCCCGGGTGGAGGCGTTGCCGTTCACCGAGGGCGCCGAGCTGGCCGCCGGCGACCCCATCGCCCGCCTGGACGACTCCCAGCTCGCGGCGGAGGCCCAGCGGGCCGAGGCCCTGGTCCAGCAGCGCCGCGCCAGCTACGAGCGCGTGCGCACGGTGGTCGGCCAGCAGGCCGGTGCACCCCAGGACCTGGACGACGCCGCCGCCGACCTCGCGGTGGCCGAGGCCGACCTCGCCGTGGCTCGCGCCCGGCTGGCGAAGGCGCACATCACCGCGCCGTTCGACGGCATCGTCGGCGCGCGCCTGGTGAGCGCGGGCGCCTACCTGCGCCCTGGCGACGCCATCACCGAGCTGGCGCAGATCGACCGGCTGCGCGTGATGTTCTCCGTGCCGGAGATCTATCTCGGCCGGATCACGCGCGGCTCGGAGGTGGCCGTGCGCACCAGCGCCTTCCCCGGCCTGGTGGTCACCGGCACGGTGGACGTGGTCTCCCCCGTCCTGGATCGCGCCTCGCGTACCGCCAGCATCGTGGCCCGCGTGGACAATCCCGGCCGCCAGCTACGGCCGGGCATGTCGGCGGAGGTCACGGTGGTGCTCGCGCAGCGGCCCGGCGCGCTCACGGTGCCGGCGGAGGCCGTGTTCTTCCAGGGCCAGCAGGCGTTCGTCTACCGGATCGGGGAGGAGCAGACCGTGGAGATGGCCCCGGTGAGCCTGGGCAGCCGTGGCGCGCGCATGGTCGAGGTGACCGAGGGGCTCGAGGCCGGCCAGCAGGTGGTGCGGGCGGGGCATCAGAAGCTCTTCCCCGGCGCGAAGGTGATGCCCATCGGCGACGGCGTGCCGGGTGCGCCGGGAGGACCGGGTGGGCCAGGCGGTCCCGGTGGCCCGGGTGGCCCCGGTGGCGGCGAAGGTGGCGGCGAGGGTGGCGGCGAGGCCCCGGCGGCGGGCGGCGATGAGGAGGCGTCCTCGTGAAGCTGAGCGAGACCTCCATCAAGCGCCCCGTCCTGGCGGCGGTGATGAGCCTGGCCATCGTGCTGCTGGGCGTGATCTCTTTCGGCCGCATCGGCGTGCGCGAGTATCCCGACGTGGACCCGCCGGTGGTGTCGGTCACCACCTTCTATCGCGGCGCCAGCCCGAGCGTGGTCGAGACCGAGATCACCGACGTCCTGGAGGAGCAGTTCGCCACCCTCGAGGACGTCAAGACCATGACCAGCAGCAGCCGCGAGCAGGGTTCGAACATCACCATCGAGTTCGAGCTGGGCCGCGACGTGGACCAGGCGGCCAACGACGTCCGCGACCGGGTCT
Source organism: uncultured Fibrobacteraceae bacterium (assembly GCA_964637835.1). Classification (GTDB taxonomy): domain Bacteria; phylum Krumholzibacteriota; class Krumholzibacteriia; order LZORAL124-64-63; family LZORAL124-64-63; genus Glo-17. Next base: position 65,455 of record CAZWYF010000005.1, on the reverse strand, counting down.
CGCGCGTCCGGGGCAGCCTGCCCCGCGAGGCCGAGGATCCGGTGATCGCCAAGGTGGACGTGGACGCGCAGCCCATCATGTGGATCGCCCTGAACAGCGAGACCCACTCCACCCTCGAGCTGAGCGACGTGGCCGAGCGCGTGGTCAAGGACCGCCTGCAGCGGCTGCCCGGCGTGGGCAACATCTTCATCGGCGGCGAGCGTCGATACGCCATGCGCGTCTGGCTCGACCCCCAGCGCATGGCCGCGCGCGAGCTGACCGCGGGCGACGTGGAGCGGGCCATCGCCGTGGCCAACGCCGAGATCCCCGGCGGCCGCGTGGAGGGTGAGCAGCGCGAATTCTCCGTGCGCACCATGGGCGAGCTGGCGACGCCGGAGGAGTTCGCCCGGATCATCGTCCGCCGGGACGAGGACAGCGTGGTGCGTCTGGGCGAGGTGGCGACGGTGGAGGTGGGCGCCGAGGACGAGCGCACCGCGACCCGCTACAATGGTCGTCCCACGGTGGGCATGGGCGTGGTCAAGCAGAAGAACGCCAGCACGGTGGCCGTGGCCCAGGAGGTGCGGGCGGCGGTGCCCCGCATCCAGGAGGCGCTGGATCCCGGCATGCGCCTTGAGATCGCCTTCGACTCGGCGGTCTTCATCGAGGAATCCATCACCGAGGTGCGCAACACCTTCCTCATCGCCCTGAGCCTGGTGATCCTCACGGTGCTGCTGTTCCTCAAGAGCTTCCGCGCCACGCTGATCCCCATCGTGGCCATCCCGGTGGCCGTCGTGGGCACGTTCACGGCGGTCTACGCCCTGGACTTCTCCATCAACATCATCACCCTGCTGGCCCTGGTGCTGGCCATCGGCCTGGTGGTGGACGACGCCATCGTGGTCCTGGAGAACATCTTCCGGCACCGCGAGATGGGCCGCACGCGCCGGCAGGCCGCGTTCGCGGGCATGCGCGAGATCGGCTTCGCGGTGATCGCCACCACCATCGCCCTGATCTCCGTGTTCCTGCCGGTGGCCTTCCTCACCGGCACCGTGGGCCGGCTGTTCCGCGAGTTCGGCATCTCGCTGGCCCTCGCGGTGCTGATCTCCAGCTTCGTGGCCCTCACGCTGACGCCCGTGCTCTGCTCGCTGCTGCTGGGCGAGGTGCGCAAGCGCACCGCGAGCAACTGGCGCGAGCGCTCCTTCGAGGCCTTCTTCGACGGCCTCAACCGCGCCTACGCCGCCACCCTGCGCTGGGCCATGGCCCGGCCGCTGATCGTCGCGGTGGTGGTGGTGGCGGTGGTGGCGGTGACCGGCTGGTTCTACCAGCAGATGCCCCGCGAGCTGGTGCCGGTGGAGGACCGCGGCGCCGCCTTCGGCATCGTGGTCGCGCCGGAGGGCGCCACGCTGGAGTACACCGACCGCTACATGCGCCAGGTGGAGGACGTGCTGCTGCCGCTGCCCGAGCGCCGGTCGCTCTTCACGGCCACCGGCCTGGGCTTCGGCGGCCCCGGCCGCGTGACCAACGGCTTCCTCTTCCTGCGCCTGGCCCCGCGCGACGAGCGCGACCGCAGCCAGCAGGAGATCGTCCAGGCGGTCTTCCCGCAGCTGATGGGCATCCCCGGCGTGCTGGCCTTCGTGATCAACCCGCCCAGCCTGGGCGGACGCGGCAGCACCTCGCCGGTGGAGTACGTCCTGCAGGGCGACGACTACCAGACCCTGGGCCAGGCCGTGCAGGCCTTCATGGCCGAGGCCAGCGAGCTGGGCTACCTGGTGAACCTGGACTCGGACCTGCGCCTGAACAAGCCCCAGCTGGAGATCCGCATCGACCGCGAGCGGGCGGCCCAGCTGGGCGTCTCGGTCACCGACATCGGCACCACGCTGGAGACCTTCCTGGGCGGCCGCGTCGCCAGCCAGTTCACCCGCGGCAACAAGAAGTACGACGTCATCACCCAGGTGCGCCCCGCCGACCGCGCCCGGCCCGACGTGGTCCGCAATCTCTACCTGCGGGGCACCGCCGGCCTGGTGCAGCTGGCCAACGTGGTCTCGGTGACCGAGACCGTGGCCCCCAAGGAGCTGAACCACTTCAATCGCGTGCGGTCGGCCACCATCACCGCCAACCTGACCCCGGGCGCCGACCTGGGCCAGGCCCTGGACGACCTCGACGCCATCGCCGCCCGCGCCCTGCCCGAGGGCGTGCGCACCGAGGTGGCCGGCCAGTCCCTGGAATTCCGCCAGAGCAGCGGCAGCCTCACCTTCATGTTCGGCCTGGCGGTGGTGTTCATCTTCCTGGTGCTCGCCGCGCAGTTCGAGAGCTTCGTCCACCCGTTGACCATCCTGCTGTCGGTGCCGCTGGCGGTGGTGGGCGCCATCGTCTCGCTCTTCTTCCTGGGCCAGAGCCTGAACATCTTCTCGCAGATCGGCCTGGTGATGCTGGTGGGCCTGGTGGCCAAGAACGCCATCCTGATCGTGGAGTTCGCCAACCAGCTCCGCGCCCGGGGCAAGGAGGTGGGCGAGGCCGTGATCGAGGCCGCGGTGATCCGCCTGCGGCCCATCCTGATGACCAGCCTGTCCACGGTGTTCGGCATCCTGCCCATCGCCATCGGCTTCGGCGCCGGCGCCGAATCGCGGCGACCGCTGGGCATCGCCGTGGTGGGCGGCGTGCTCTTCTCCACCTTCCTGACCCTGATCCTGGTGCCGGTGGTCTACCGGACCCTGGCCCGCTTCACCGCCGCGCGGCGGGAGGCGGAGATCGAGGAGGACCTGCGCGTGGCGCAGGAGCCGCCGCCCAGGCCGGAGGGGACCTCGGCGGGGGCGGCGGTGACGGCGGGGGTGGATCAGCGCTGACCGGCGCCGGAGGAGCGGACGCGGCGGCCTGGATCCGGCGCCGCGTCGGTGTCACCGATGACGGCCCGGTCAGCCCGCCACCCACTCCCCGATCCGCTCGGTGGCCGCGAGGGTGCCGGCGCAACAGGTCTGCAGGAACGCCTCGTCCAGCGGGTGGTCGCGCGGGACGGTCTCGGCCGCGGCCAGGGCGCGCGCGCCGTCGAAGTTCACGAAGGCCAGCCGGGCGGTGAGTTCCTCGACGGAGCCGCCGAAGTCGGTGCCCGGCAGGATGGCCACGCCGGTGTCGTCCAGCAGTCGCTCGCAGATCTGGCGGGCGGTGAGCAGGCCGCGGGCGCGCAGGCGCTCGGCCACGGGGCCGAAGTCCGGATAGAGATAGAAGCCGCCCCGCGCCGCGGGCACGTCCAGGCCGGCGGCGGCGAGGCGATCATGACAGTGGCGGGCCAGGGCCCGCAGGATGCGGCGGGAGTCGCAGAGGTACCTCTCGATGTCGTATCCACCATAGTACGCGCGCACGGCGGCGTACTGGATGGGCGCGCTGGTGGAGGTGAAGGTCTCGCTGGCCACCGCGGCCATGGCGTCCAGCAGCCAGCGCAGCGACGGCGGGAAGAGGAACGTGCCCAGCCGCCAGCCGCCGGCGCCGCACCACTTGGACAGGCCGCTGGAGACGATGGTCCCCTCGGGATAGAAGCGCGCCACCGAGACGTGCTGGCCGCGGAAGTGCAGCTCGCCGTAGATCTCGTCCGACAGCAGGATCACCCGGTAGCGCCGCGCCACCTCGGCCAGCCGCTTCAGCTCCTCCAGCTTGTAGGTGCCGCCGGTGGGGTTGTTGGGGTAGTTGAGGATCACCAGGCGCGGCCGGTCGGGATCCTCGGCGCAGACCGCTTCCAGGCGCTCGGGGGTCATGCGCCAGCCGGTGGCGCGGTCGGTGCGGACCCAGCGGATCTTGTGCCCCAGGATCTGGGCCTGCGGCGCGTAGGAGACCCAGCTCGGCGTGGGGATCACCAGGTCGCCGTAGTACACCAGCTGCAGCAGGAACATGAGTTCCTTGGAACCCGGCCCCACCAGCACGTCCTCCAGGGAGCAGGCCAGCCCCTGGCGGCGGCGGTGGTAGTCGGCCACCGCGGAGCGCAGCTCGGTGAGGCCGCGGACGGCCAGGTAGTCCTTGCGGTCGGCATGGGTGCGCAGCTTGTCCACCACCGACCCGGGCACCGGGAACGGGCTCTGCCCCAGGCCCAGCTTGAAGATCTGCCGGCCCTCGCGCAGCAGCAGGTTGCAGCGCTCGTTGATCGCCACGGTGGCCGATGGCTGCAGGCCCCGCACGTTGAGGTCCAGGCTCACCGGCGGGATCCGGTCGCGATGGGTGGCGTACTGGGTGGCCACGGCGGGCTCCTTCCGGGCGAGGGACGCTTCTGGGGGTCGTATCGTCGCCGGAGACAGGGAGTTGACCGCGAATCGGTCGATCGCCGGCCGTCGGGCCCGCCGCGCCCGCGACCCGGGACCGTCCACGCGGGTGCTCGCCGGAGACCTCGCCGGAGCTTTCGCTGGCCCCCGGCCGGTCCTCCCTGCTATCCTGCCGGGAAGCATGACCAGACACGTGCCGCTCCGGCCTGGACGGCACCCCGGTGACCAGGAGATCCCCATGACCCCAGACGGACAGCGCCCCCCGATCCTCGTGATCCGCGGCGAGGGCAGCTTCGGCACCCACCTCGAGTTGCTCCTGCTGCACCCGGACGGGACCGCGCTTCCCATCGGCCGGCACGACCAGCTCGGCCCGGAAGCGGGCCTCGCGACGCTGGTGCAGGGGGTCGCGGCCACGGGCACCCCCTTCCAGGACGTGGTGGTGGACCTCGAGCAGGTGACGTGGCTCAACTCGACGGGACTGGGCTGGCTGGTGGAGCTGTTCCGCGAGCGCGAGAAGCACGGCGACACCGTGGTTCTGGCCGGCGCCAGCGAACGGGTCACCTCGATCCTGGAGGTCACGTCGCTGAACCTGGTCCTGCCGAATCACGAGTCCCTCGCCGCGGCGGCGCGGTCGTTGCGGCCGGAATGACCGCCACGACCGGTGGCCGGCCGCGCACGTTCGGCACCTTCCTGGGCGTCTACACGCCGAGCGTGCTGACCATCCTCGGCCTGATCATGTACCTGCGCTTCGGCTGGGTCCTGGGCAACCTGGGCCTGCCGCTGACGCTGCTGGTGGTGCTGCTCTGCAGCTCCATCACCTGCATCACCGCCCTGAGCGCCTCGGCGCTGTCCACCAACATCCGCGTGGGCGTGGGCGGCGAGTACTACATGATCTCCCGCAGCCTCGGCCTGGAGGTGGGCGGAGCCATCGGCATCCCGCTCTTCCTCTGCCGCACCCTGAGCATCACCTTCTACAGCTTCGGCCTGGCCGAGTCCGTCTTCGCGCTCGGCCTCGGCGGCGAGGCCTCGCCGGCCGCGGTGCAGGCGGTGGCGGCGGTGATCGTGATCGTGGTGACGGCCATCTCGGGCCAGAGCGCCGCGGTGGCGTTGCGGCTGCAGCTGCCCATCATGGTGGCGGTGGGGATCTCGCTGGTCGCCCTGGTGATCGGCGTGTTCTCCGGTGGCCTGCGCGCGCCCGAGCTGACCGCGAGCATGGCCACTGCCCCGGAGGGCTTCTGGTTCGTCCTGGCGGTGTTCTTCCCCGCGGTCACCGGCTTCACCGCCGGCATCGGCATGAGCGGCGACCTGCAGGATCCCCAGCGCGCCATCCCCCGCGGGACCCTGGCCGCCGTGGGCACCGGCGCGCTCGTCTACCTGCTGGTGCCGCTGCTGCTGTCGGTCACCACGCGCCTCGGACCGGCCGACCTGCAGGCCGGCGGCGTGGAGGTCTGGACGCGCGTGGCCGTGCTGGGCGCGTGGCTGGTCTTTCCCGGCCTCTGGGGTGCCATCCTCTCCTCGGCGTTCGGCAGCGCCCTGGGCGGCCCCCGCGTGCTGCAGGCCCTGGCCCAGGACGGCCTGGCGCCACGCTTCCTGGCCCGGGTCACCCGCACCGGCCAGCCGGCCGTGGCCACCGCTGTCGCCGGCGCCATCGCCCTGGCGGCCGTGCTGCTGGGCGGGCTGAACGAGGTGGCGCGTTTCGTCACCATCCTCTTCCTGACGCTCTACGTGACCATCAACCTGAGCGCGGCCTTCGAGCGCCTGGCGGGCGATCCCTCCTACCGGCCCACCATCGGCGTGCCGTGGTGGGTGTCGCTGCTCGGATCGCTGGGTGCGATCGCGGTGATGTTCATGATCAGCCCCTGGGCCTGCCTGGCCGCCGTGTTGCTCGAGGGCCTGCTCTACCTGCAGCTCCGCCGGCGCGCCATGCAGAAGCGCTGGGGCGACGTGCGCGCCGGCCTCTGGCTGACCATCACCCGCTTCGCCCTGCTGCAGCTGCGCGACCACGAGGCCGACCCGCGCAGCTGGCGGCCGCACATCCTGGTCTTCGCCGGCGACACCAGCAAGCGCCTGGGCCTGGTGCGGCTGGCGTCGTGGCTGAACCAGGACCGCGGCATCCTCACCGCCTGCCGTCTGGTCCCCGGGGATCTGCCCGAGCGGACCGAGGCGCTGGACCGCCTCGAGCGGGCCATGGACCAAGACCTCGACCGCGAGAAGCTGGTGGCCTTCAGCGAGGTGGCCGCCGTGCCGGACTTCGAGACGGGCGTGGTGAGCGTGGCCCAGGCCAACGGCATCGCGGGCCTGCGCTCCAACACCGTGATGTTCGGCTGGCCAGGCAAGCCCGAACGCCTCGCGGCCCAGCTGCGCCTGGTGCGGGCGATGTCGCGCCTGAAGAAGAGCACCATCATCGCGCGGCTGAACTGGCAGCTCGAGCCCGGTCGCCGCAAGCGCATCGACATCTGGTGGCGCGGCAAGCAGCGCAACGGGGACCTCATGCTGTTGCTCGCCCACCTGCTGCGCCTGAACCACGAGTGGCGCGACGCCCGCATCGCCGTCCGCTGCATCGTCTCCAGCGAGAGCGAGCGGGCCGGCGCGGAGCGGGACCTGGCAGCCATCGTGCCGGAGAGCCGCATCCGCGTGGAGACCGAGGTGATCGTCAAGCCGGCCGACCAGACCGTGGTCGAGGTGATGCACCGGACCAGCGGCGACGCGAGCATCGTCTTCCTCGGCCTGATGGACCCCGAACCGGGCAGCGAGGCCGACCATGCCCGGCACCTCGACGAGATGGTCCGCGGCTTCAGCACCGCGGTCCTGGTGCGCAACGCGTCGGAGTTCGCCGGGCGGCTGGTCTAGAAGCCGGGCATCGCCAGCCGGCCCCGGCACCTGCCCGGGCCGCCCGGGCCCGCCGGAGCCGCGACCATCGCATTCCCGTGATATCTTCTCGCCTTTTTCGTGAATCCCGGGTATCCTCGTTTCCCATGAAGACCCTCGCACTCCCGCGCCCTGCTCTGGTCGTGCTCCTGGCGGCCCTGGCCCTGACCGCCCCCCTCGCCGGATCCACCGTCCGGGCGGCCGACGGCACGGCCCCGCCTGCCAGCGCCCCCCTGCGCCGGGCGGTCCTCATCTCCTGCGACACGCTGCGCAGCGCCAGCCTGCCCACCTACGGCAACCCGGGGCCGCTGGCCACCACCGCCCTGGACTCGCTGCTCGACCATGGCGTGCTGTTCATGCGCTGCCTCAGCCCCATGGGCTGGACCCTGCCCGCCCACGTCGCCATGTTCACCGGCCTGTCCCCGGGAGTGGTGCGGGCGGGCGCCGATCGCGCGGTCCCCGAGCACGTGCCCATGCTGGCCGAGACCCTCGACCAGGCAGGTTTCGTCTGCGCCGGGTTCCCGGCGGACAACCACTGGCTGGACGCGCGCTTCGGGTTCGACCGCGGCATGGCGCAGTACCGCTTCCAGCCGGTCTTCGCGCCCACCCGCGCCTGGACCCGCCACTGGTCCTTCGAGGACGACCTCGCCACCCGGCCCTTCTTCCTGTTCTTCCACTTCATGGACACGCACACCGTGCCGGTGGACCATGATTACCTGCTGCCGTACTGGACCCTGCGGGGCATCGACCGCCACTACCACGGCATCCGCGACCCCTATCCCGACCCGGCGGTCACCGCCGACGGCCACTGGGATCTCGCTGCCTATGATCCCGACCTGCTCCGCCGCGCCTATCATGCGGCCGTCCACTCCCTGGACCTGCACCGCCTGCGCCCCCTGCTGAAGGAGCTGCGCACGCGCGGCCTCGCCGACGGGACCATGGTCATCGTCACCGCCGACCACGGCGAGGAGCTGGGCGAACATGGCGGCTACCTGCACGCCTCCCCCTACAGCGAGGTCCGCGAGGTGCCCCTGCTGATCGTCTGGCCCGGCGTGCTGCCCGCCGGCAAGGTGGTCTTCTCGCCGGTCAGCCTGCTGGACCTCGCCCCCACCATCCTCGACTACGCGGACCTCGCGGCCCCCGGGCCCATGCAGGGGCTGTCGCTGCGGCCGCTGATGGAGGATCCGCCGGGCTACTTCCCCGACCGCGACTTCCTCATCGACGGCCACCGCCGCGGCCTCGGCCTGCAGCCGTCGGCGCTGGTGGGCCTGGAGCAGGACACGTGGTGGTCGCTGGTCGCGATGACCGACACCACCGGCGTCGCGGACGGCGTCACGCCGGCACGCACCGGCACGGTCCTCGGTCTCTACGACCTCGATCGCGACCCGCAGGAGACCCGCGACGTGCAGGCCGACCACCCGGAGGTGGTCGCCGCGCTGCGCGCCCGCCTGGACGAGGCCCTGGCCGACGAGACCCGGCTCGCCGCCATCCTGCACACCGGCGCCGCGCCCCCGACGGTCAGCCTGGACGAGGAAGAACGGCGCCGGCTGCGGACGCTGGGGTACTGATGGTGTCGAGGGCGCGGCGGACGGGCGCCGCGGTCTGGCTGATGGTCGCCCTCGGCTGGACCCAGCTCGCCGCGGCCGGGCCGCGGATGCTCGTGCTGGGCCTCGACGGCCTGGACCCCGACCTGCTGGCCACCTACCGCGCCGAGGGCGTCATGCCCGAGGTCGACCGGCTCCTGGCCGGCGGCTGGCACCTGCACGAGCTGGGCACCACCATGCCGCCGCAGTCGCCGGTGGCGTGGTCCACGGTCATCACCGGCCTCGACCCCGGCGGCCACGGCATCTTCGACTTCATCCACCGCGATCCCGCCGGGCCCTCCCCCTACCTCTCCGGCGGCGAGCTGCGCCCACCCACGGAATACTGGACGGTGGGGCAGTACCGGCTGCCGCGGGGCGAACCCACCCTGGTCCGGCACCGGGCGGGCACCGCGTTCTGGACCCTCCTCGACCAGGCGGGCATCGATGCGACGGTGTTCAAGGTTCCGGCCAACTTCCCACCGGCCGCGTCCGAGGCCCGGACGCTCAGCGGCATGGGCACGCCCGACCTGCAGAACACCTTCGGCCTCTTCACCTACGTCACCGATGACCCCCTGGTCGCCAGGGAGGTCTCGGGCGGCCAGGTGATCCCCGTCCACCTCGATGGCGACGGACGGGCCGAGGTGGTCATCGCCGGTCCCATCAACCGCCACCACCGCGACGAGCCCCGGACCGGCCTGCCGGTGGCGATCCGGGTCGACGCCGCCAGGGCGCGCGTCCACCTCTCCGTCGGGGACGACGAGCTGATCCTCGCCGCGGGCGAGTGGAGCGACTGGGTGACGGCCGAGTTCGAGCTCATCCCGCTGGTCAAGCGCATCACGGGCATCTGCCGCTTCCACGTCATGGAGGTGGCGCCCCGGCTGCGCCTCTACGTCACCCCGATGCAGGTCGACCCGCGCCGGCCCGCGGTGCCGATCAGCACGCCGGCGGGCTACGCGCGGGAACTGGCCGACGGGGTGGGCCTGTTCTACACCCAGGGCCTGCCCGAGGACACCAAGGCCCTCGACGAGGGCGTGATGACCGATGCGGACTACGTCTCCCAGAGCGCGCTGGTCCTCGCCGAGCGCCGCGCGCAGCTGCGCCACGAGCTCGACCGCTTCCAGCGCCTGGACGCCGGCTTCCTGTTCTTCTACTTCAATTCTCCCGACCAGACCTGCCACATGTTCTGGCGCGGGTTCGATCCGCGATCACCCACCCACGCGGGCTGCGACCCGGCCCACCGCCACCGCGTGCGCGACCTCTACGCCGCGCTCGACGGCGTCATCGCCGAGGCGGTGGCCGCCTGCGACGACGACACGGTGATCATGATCATGAGCGACCACGGCTTCGCGCCGTTCCACCGCAACGTCCACCTCAACGCCTGGCTGCTGCAGCAGGGATACCTGGCACTGAAACCGGGCGTCCGGCCTGGCGACGTCGAGTTCCTCGCGGGGGTGGACTGGCCCCGCACCCGCGCCTACGCCCTGGGCATCAACGGGCTCTACCTGAACCTGCGCGGCCGCGAGGCCCGCGGGGTGGTGCGCCCCGGCGCCGAGGCCGCGCGCCTGCTGGCCGAACTCGCCGAGAAGCTCGAGGCCGTCCGCGACCCCGACGTGGGCGCCCCGGCCATCAAGCGCGTCTACCTCGCCACCGAGACCTACACCGGCCCGCGCGTCGCCGACGCCCCCGACCTGGTCATCGGCTACCACCGCGGCTGGCGCGGCAGCAACGCCTCGGCCCTCGGCGGCGTGGGCCCGGTGGTCTTCGACGACAACACCAGCAAGTGGAGCGGCGACCACTGCATGGCCCACGACGAGGTCCCCGGCGTGCTGCTCGTCAATCGCCCCCTCACCCGCGACCACCCCGACCTGCGCGACCTCGCCCCCACCATCCTCGCCCGCTTCGGCGTGGCGCCCCTGCCGGAGATGGCGGGGCGCGATCTGCTGGGGGCGCGTGGCACCGGTCGCAGCGACTGACGAGCGGCCCCGCTGTCCACCGAAATGGAACGACCGATCCCGCCCCGGGCCGCGCCAGGGACAGGATCGGTCGAGGATCGGTGCGGCGCTACTTGAGCAGCAATGCGCGCCGGGAGAGCGTCTGGTCGGATGTCACCAGCCGGATCAGGTACACGCCGGAACTGGCGCTCATCCCCTGCGCATCGCGACCGTCCCAGACGATCTCGTGGCGGCCGGCGTCACGATGGCCGCTGACCAGCGTGCGGACACGGCGGCCGGCGAGATCATGGACCGCGACCTGGACGCTGCCCGCACGCGGCAGCTCGAAGGCCACCGTGGTCGCAGGATTGAAGGGATTGGGGAACACCTCGAGATCGATCTGCCGCACGCGGGGCGTGTCCTGGACCGGGGTCGCGTCCTCGCCGGTGGTGAACGACCACGTGGCCGACCAGCTCGAGGGCTGGCTGGCGTGCTCGGCCATGGCGCGCCAGTAGAACGTCTGGTCGGCGGCATCGGGATCGAAGTCCACCATGGTCTGGCCCAGGTTGCCGGCCTCGGCGACGATCTGCGCGTCGTCGAAGCCAGGATCGGTGGCCACCTGCACGCGGTAGCTGATGGCGCCGGAGACCTCCTCCCAGCTCAGCTCGGTGGGACGCGGCACGCCCACGGACCCATCGGCAGGAGCGGTCAGCAGCGGCGCGGCCAGTCCCTCGACCACCTCGAACTGCACGCTCGTGCGGCCTTCCACCTGGTAGGTGTTGTAGAAGACGAGCTCGAGCTCGTGGGATCCGGGCGCGACCTCCTCCAGGACCAGGGACGAGCCGCTGCCGACCCAGCCCCCATCGAGGTACCAGAGCGCCCCGTCGTCGGGCACGTCGCCCTGGATGTCGGCCATCAGGCCGAGGGCCGGGATGTCGCCCGTCACGTGCACCGAGCCGTCGGCCGGCTCGAGGATCAGCACCTGCGGCGCAGTGGGATCGACGAACCCCCCGACGAACTGGGAGTAGCTGCGGTCGAAGCCGTCACTGACCTCGACGATCAGCGTCCACTCTCCCCCGCCCGGCAGGTCGGAGCGATCGAGGGTGAAGGACGCCTCGGTCAGGCCCGACGCCAGGACGAACAGCTCGTTCTCGAAGCCGTGCATGGCGAGGATCCGGTAGGTCAGGGGATCGCCGTCCTGGTCGGTCGCTTCCCAGGCGATGGTCGTCTCGCCGGTGCTCGGCCACTGGAACCCCGACTGCGGCGAGGTGATCTGGACGGCCGGCTCGTGCGCGCTGCGCTGCCAGCTCTGGATCACGCCGTTGCCCTCGCGCAGGTGCATGCTCGCCCAGCCGACGGGCACGGCGATGGCCTCGGCGAAGAGGTAGGCCGGTACCTCGAGATCCTGCATGCGCGCGGGCTGCGGCAGGACCGTGGCCAGGAACTGGCCGTCGGCGTCGAGGAACTCGAGCGCGTAGGTGCCGTCGCCCTGGTAGCCAGTGGGCTGCCAGCTGGCGAAGAACGGCTCCAGGGCGACCTGGCCTTCCGCGTCCAGCAGGCCACGGAAGGAGACGAAGGCCAGGGTCTCTGCGGCAGGGCTGGCGGCGAGCGGGAAGGGGATCCGACGCTTGCCAGGGTCGATCTGGGGGCTGCCGAGGTTCTCGGCGGTGAGGTCCCAGGAGTAGCGCGAGACCCACTGGTCGGGTCCGTAGGACATGTAGTCGTGGCGTGCGCCCTCCACGTTGGACGCATACGGGGGGTAGACCCGCAGGTCGTAGACATCGATGCCCCAGCTGTCGGGCTCCACCTGGCCATGGCCGTCGGGATAGCTGGCGTCGTAGCCGCCTCCGCCGGCCTCGCCGTGCCCGTTGCCCGCGTGGGCGGCCCCGATGGCGTGGTTCAGCTCGTGGGCCAGGACATAGGGGGGAGCCGGACAGGCCGAGGAGCGCAGGAACGGCGAGAAGAGGTGCGCATGGCCGGAACACCCCGGGCCCCCGCCCCAGTACAGGAAGGCGTAGTAGTCGTTGGGCGGCGCGGCCCGCAGCTCTCCGCCGGGCAGGAAGTTCTCGATCAGGAAGGCGTCCTGCTCGTCGTTCCAGCCCTCGGCCGTCCCGCTCCAGTCCACGTTCGTCCAGGGGAACAGGCGGATGCCGCGCACGCCATCGGCGATGGGCAACAGGTCGTAGAGCGAGCGGAAGGAGTTCTGCAGTTGCAGGAGCGTGGGCCGCTGGACCAGCTCCACCGAGCCGTCCTCCTGCTCCACCTCGGCCTCCACCAGGTGCGGTCGGAACCTCATCGCGAAGCCGTTGGTTCGCCCCACGTGGCGGAACTCGTTGCCGTAGAGGTAGGCGGTGTTGTCCTCGAAGCAGTCGGCGCATTCGGGAACCTGGACGCCATCGGGGTTGAGCGAGACCACGAGACTGAACGACCCGCTGGTCTCGGAGATGCCCAGATCGATGGCCTCGGGCGGCAGGACGAAGTTCCAGGTGCGGCGCAGGTCGGCCCGCAATTCCTCCAGGGTCGCGTCGGCGCGCACCTGCCTGACGGCCGGGTTCAGCGGCGCGATCGGGCCGAAGAGGTCGCCGCCGGAGTCGACGTAGAGTTCGGCCCGGACGTCGAGGACCCGCTCGAAATCCGGACCTCCCTCGACCCAGGGATAGACGCGCACGATGGTGCGGCGGTTGGCCACATGGACGATGTCCTCGGGCGGTAGCACGAGGTCAGCGTCCGGCGGCAGGCGTCGGGCGAAGACGCCCCGCACCCCCTGGGTGACCTCGACGCCCCAGGGCTGGAGATTGAATTCGCTGCCGGTCAGCTCACCCGACTCGACGATCACGCGCACCGTGTTCGTGCGCTCCTCGAGATCGCCCTGGTCACAGGCCGCGCAGATGTCGATGTCATGACCGCCGAATTCCAGGTCCGCGGGCGTCGGCCAGAAGAAGGTCAGCGCCCCGCCGGCGGGGATGAAGACCTCGCCGGCGGGCTCGCCGTCGATGTTGATGGTGCCGTCGTAGCCGCCGGGCCAGAAGCCGCTGATGGTCATCAGGATCAGATCGCCGGGCTCGAAGCGGGTGGGATCGATCTCGAGCGTGGGCTGGGCCTGGGCGCCGAGGGCGAGGGCGGCGCCCAGGATCACGGTCACCAGCAGGCGAGATGGCGCGGTCATGGCTGCGACCTCCAGATGATGCAGGGAGCGGCACCGGGGGCGGGTGCCGGTGGTCCGGTCGGGGAGGTCGTCGCCGGGCCCGGGCTAGTGTGACCATTTTCATCCTCTTTTCACCGGCCGGCAGGTCCGCCCGGGCACGGTGGTCACATGCGCGCCTTGCGAACGACGAGAACGGACGAGGGTTGCCGAGATCCCGGAGGTGTGACGATCTTGAGGGCCATCGTTCTCGTCGCTGGACATCCTGCAAGCTGGCGCCACCAGCCGAGGCCCTGCTCCATGTCCCGTCCGCACGTTCCGCTACCGATGTCCTGGGAGGAGGCTCGCCGCACGTTGCTGCAGCATCTGCAGCGTCATGCGGCCGGCCGGGATCCCGACCACCTCGAGGACCTCGCCCAGGAGGCGTGTGTGCGCCTGCTGCGTGCGGTGCGACGGGAGGCGCCCCGCGATCTGAATGGGCTGATGGCCTCGCTGGCGCACCGCACCTGGGTGGACCACGTACGGCGGTGGCGCCGGACCAGGGACCGGTTCGGCTCGCCCGCCGCGATGCCCGGGAGCATGGCCGATCCTGGCTCCGCTGGCGTCGCGCGCGAAGCCGAGAATGACCCCGACCTCGGCCACCTCCTCGACCGCCTGGAGCTCGTGGTCCAGGAGGCATTCCTGGACGCCGGCGCGGAGGCCTGTGCGGGCCTTGCGCGCGCGTTCTTCGCCGAGCGCGACTGGCGCCAGGTGGCCGACGATCTGGGCGTCGGCCACGCCACGGTCCGCAAGCGCTGGTCGCGCTGCCTGACCCTGGTCCGCGACGTGCTGCGGCGCGACCCGCAGTATGCCGATCTCTTCCCACGACGATCGGATGCGCCATGAACCAGCCGTCACCACACCTCTGCGAGGCCACGCTCGCGGCCCTGGCGGCCGGCCTGCTCCCCGATGACGCGCGGGTCGACGCGCGCGGGCACCTCCAGGCCTGCGCTGGATGCACCGAGCGCTGGACCAACTCGCTGGCCGGACGCGAGGCCGAGGGCGCAGACGAGCGGCACCTGCCCGCGGCCATGATCGCGCGCTGGGACCGCGCGCGAGCACATCTGCGCGGTGTCGAGCGCGAGCTGGTGCGGCAGCATCTCGAACGCTGCGCGGCCTGCCGGGACGAACTCCTTGTGGTCGGGCATGCCCATCCCGTGTCGGACCTCGTGGACTCCGCAATCTGGGCGGCGCCCGGGGCCCCGGGCGCGTCCTCCGGCGGGCCAGCCGACCGGCCGGCGCGCCATCGGGCCGCCGGCGACCGGTCCGTCCGCTGGTCCTTGCCGGGGGTAGCCGGCGGGCTGGCCCTGGCGGCGGTGCTCGTGTTCGCACTGCTCGGGCCCTGGGACCTCGGCGGGCACCTGGGCGGTCTGCCGGAAGATCACCACCGCGCCTCCGGGGTGGTGCCCTGGGTGGCCCCGGGCCAGTTTCGCGGGGATCCGGCGCGCGTGGCCCTGCCAGCCGGCGCCCGTGCCGTGTCGTTGCTGGTCGGCGTCCCTGGCGAGCTCGACGTGCAGCGGCCGGCCGCCGTGACGGTGACCGGCCCGGGGGGTGCCGTCCGGCTCGAGGCCACGGTGCGGCCGTCGGATCTGGCGTCCGGAACGCTGGTGGTGCTCCTGGCGGTCTCCGAGCCGCTGACGGCCGGCACCTACGTGGTGACCTTGACGCAGGACCCGGCGGCCGGTGCGGACCCCCTGACGGAGGTCTCCACGTTCCGGATCACCCATCGCGAGCCATCGCGTTGATATCCTGGTATCCTGATGGGACCTGGCCTCAGCCCGCGAGGTGATCATGTCCCATCTGCCCGCCATCATGCTCGCCATCGTCGGCGCCACGGGGCTCACCGAAGGGATCCTCACGGTGCCGGGCACTCCAGCGACGGCCGCGGCCGTCACCGCACCGCGGCCCGCCGCACCGGACCGGACCGCGTCGCCCGACACCCTGACCACGGCGCTCGCCCGGATCGACTCGCTCCTGGCCGTCAGCGATTTCGCGACCGCCGAGGACTCCGCCCGCGACCTGCTGGGCGCCGCCGAGGCCTGGCACGGGCCGGCCTCGCTACCGGCCGCCGCGGTCCTGGAACGGCTGGTCTCCGCACTCGCCGGTGGTGGCAAGACAGGGGACCCGCAGACCCGCGCGCTCGCCGGACGGGCAGTGACCATCAAGGCCGATCTCCTCGGCCCCGCACACCCCGAACTCATCCCCTCGCTCCTGGAACAGGGCTACCTGCTCCGCGTCGCGGGAGACCTGGCCGGCGCCGAGCAGGCGTTCGCGCGGGTGCTCGCCATCGGCGCGGCCACCGGCGACACCACGTCGGCCGAGCAGGCGCGGGCGATCGGCGGCCTGGGCAAGGTGAGCTACCGCCGCGGACGGTATCGCGCGGCAGCCGACCATTTCCGCCACCAGATGAACCTGCTGGCCGCGCACTCCGGCGAGAGCGCGCGCCGCCAGGCGGCCACCGCCCGCATGAATCGCGGCGCCGCGCTGCGCAGCGGTGGACGCTACGAGGCGGCCGTGGCGGAGCTCCGGATCGCTCTTGCCGAGCTCGCGGCCGTGCTCCCTCCCGAGCACCTGCTCCGGGGCAATGCCCACAACAACCTCGGCCTCGCGCTGCAGAGCGCCGGCCAGTACCATCAGGCCGAGCGGCACTTCGATCTCGCCGTCCGCCAGAAGCGGGCGGTCCTGCGCGGCGACCACCCGCAGGTGGCCGGCTCGCTCATCAACCTGGGCCTGGCGCAGGAGCGTCTGGGAACGCTGCAGGCCGCTGCCGCGAGCTTCGACCGCGCGCTCGCCATCTGCCGCGAGAGCCTGCCGCCCACCCACCGGTACGTGGCCTCCCTGCACAACAACCTGGGCGATCTCGCCCAGACACGGGGTGACTGGGCCACCGCGCAGGCACACTTCGAGACCGCGCTGGCCATCCACCGCGAGGTGGGTGGTCCGGACCATCCCAAGGTGGCGCTGACGCTCATGAAGCTGGCCGGCGTGGCCGGCGAGGCCGGTGACCAAGACCAGGCCGAGACCCTCCTGCGCGAGTCCCTGGCCCTGCGCCGGAGCACGCTCCCGCCCGAGCACCCGCAGATCGGGCAGACTCTCGTGGCGCTGGCTCAGGCCGCCAGGGAGCGTGGCGACCTCGCGGCCGCGGCCGCCGCCTGCAACGAGGCCCTCCGGATCTATGCCGTCAGCCTGCCTGCCGATCATCCCCAGGTCGCCACCGCCGCGGTGATCGGCGGCCAGGTCGCACGCGACCGCGGAGATCTGGCCGCGGCCGAGGCCAGTCTCCGCCGCGCGCTGGCAATCCGGACCACGGCTCTGGGCCCCCGTCACGCGGACGTGGCCAGCGTCCTGATCATCCGCGGCGATGTCGCCGCGCGTCGTGGGGATCTCACCCGCGCCGCCGCACTCGCCGACTCCGCGACCGCCATCGCCACCGAGCAGCTCGGCCGGGACCATCCGCTGGTGGCTCTCGCACTCGTCCACCGCGGTCGCTGGCGTGCCGCGCAGGGCCAGCGCGAGGCCGCCCTGGCGGACGCCCTGGAGGCCGAACAGATCGCCCGTGACCACCTGCGGCTGGTGGCACGCGGGCTGCACCAGCACCGCGCGCTGATCTATGCCGCCAGCCGGCCGCGCGGACTGGACCTGGCCCTGGGCTTGCTGACCGGAACGGACGCCTCCCGGCACGCAGGCGAGGACGACGACGTGGGCGCCCGGCGCGATCATCACGTCTTCGCCGGCCCGGCGGCCGTCCGCGCGGTCCTCGATGCCGTCATCCGCTCTCGCGCCGTGGTCCTCGACGAGATGTGCCGGCTCCAGCGGGCCGCGCCTGCCGAACCGGCCCTCGCCGACCTCGCGCAGGAGCTGGCCCGCACGCGCGAGCAACTGGCGACCCTGACCCTCGCCGGACCGGGCGATCGCGACCTCGGCGCATACCGCGACCTCGTCCGGCTGGTGCGCGAGGAACGCGACCGGCTCGAGCGCGAGCTCGCCCGCGAGCGGCGGTCGCGGAGCGAGACCCTCGCGCCGGCGGGCGGCCTGCCCGACGTCATGGCGGCGCTGGACCCGCAACAGGCGCTCGTGTCCTTCGTTCGCCACGATGACCCCCGGGGATCGGCCGGCGAGGCGTACACGGCGTTCGTCTCCCGCGCGGGAGCAGAGCCCGTCCTGGTGCCGCTGGCGCCGGCCGCCGCCATCGAGCGGGCGGTGCGCAGCTGGCGGGATGCCATCCGCGGTGGCAGCGTCCCGGACGGCCCGCTCTCCCGCCGCGCCCTGGCCACCGTCGACGCCCGCGGCGCCGAGCTCCGGGCGCTGATCTGGGACCCATTGCTCCCGGCCCTGGACGGGGCGCACCAGGTCCTGCTGGTACCCGACGGCGACCTGCACCTCGTCAACTTCGGCGCCCTGCCGGTCGCCCCCGGACGGTATCTCGTGGAAGACGACCGGACGCTCCACCTGCTCGCCGCCGAGCGGGACCTGTTTCCTGGACGGCTCGCACCGCCCGCCGAACGCCTCGTGATCCTCGCGGGCGCGAGCTTCGGGCGCACCTTCGGCGCGACCTCTCCGCAAGGCGGTGCGGTCGCGACCCGCAGCCTGGCCCACCTGCCCTGCGCCGAGGTCGCCGAGCTCGCCTTCGCCCCCCTGCCTCGTACCCGGTACGAGGCGGCCATGGTTCGTGATCTCTGGTGGCGTGGTAGCGGCTCCGGGGCCGCCGTGGACACGCTCCTCGGTCCGTCCGCCACCGCGGCGGCCCTGGCGCGGGCGGTCCCCGGAGCGACGGCCGTCCACCTGGCGACGCACGGCTTCTTCCTCGGCGACGATTGCGCCGGTGCGGGAGTCAGCCCCCTGCTGCTGTCTGGCCTGGCCATGAACGACGGCTTGCTCACCGCCGAGGAGGTCGCCTCGCTCGATCTGCGGTCGGCGAGATGGGTCGTGCTATCGGCCTGCGACACGGGCATCGGCGAGGTTTCCCGGTCGGAGGGCGTGCTCGGTCTGAGGCGTGCCCTGCAGGCCGCCGGGGCCGCGACGGTGGTGATGAGCCTGTGGCCGGTGGACGACCGCGCGTCCGAGACCTGGATGCGCGAGCTGTACGCCGCGCGCTTCGGCGCGGGGCAGCCGGTGGCCGAGGCCGTCCGGGACGCCAGCCGCCGCGTGCTGTCCGCACGCCGCGAGGGCGGGCGGAGTCCGCACCCTCTGCACTGGGCGGGATTCGTGGCCGTGGGAGACTGGCGCTAGCGCCGCCTCCCGCGATCAACGCACCAGCGCCGCCTTCAGCGTCCAGGCCTCGCCACCGGCCCGGACTCGCAGCAGGTACTGGCCGGCCGGCAGCGCCCGGCCGTCGAGACCCGTCCCGTCCCAGCGCAGCACCGCGGCCCCCGACCCGCAGGCCTGCGGCCCCAGCCGGCCGACGCGGCGGCCGCGCGCATCGTGGACGTCCACGGTCACGGTGGCCGCGCGGTCGAGCACCAGGTGCACCGCGGTACGGGGGTTGAACGGGTTGGGCGCCACCCGGGCCTGCTGCAGCAACGGTCCGGGGGCGGCATCCGCCCGGCCGTCGGTGGTGTCGGGCGCGAGCTCCAGCACGGGAGCCTCGCGGCCGTCGGGCAGGATCACGGAGATCCGGTAGCGGACCTCGGCGCCCGGCGCCGGGCCGCAGAGGTCGTCCAGGGTGTAGGGCCATGCCCCGTCCGCGGCCGGCGCTTCCGGCACGACGGGCACAGCGGTCAGGCGCTCGGCGCCGCTGCCGGCCACCTTGCTCGCGCGGATCGCCGCCAGCACCGCGCGGGTGTCCAGCTCACCGCGGGCGAAGCGCTCGGCGAGGGCACGGCGCGCCGGACCCGCGCCGGCTGCATCCGCCGCGCCGGCTGCGATCTTCGCCGCGCCGCCGGCCACCAGGCGATCGACCACGCACGGCAACGGGGACGACAGCTCCCAGGTCAGCGCCACACGGTCCGGCCGGCGGACGGCCCGGCCGGCGGCCTGCGGCACGTCGAAGACCGGCGTGACCTGATCGCCACCGGCGAGGGCGTACGCGTTGCCGCCGCCGCTCAGATACTGGGTTCCGGCCAGGACGTCCGGCGTGCCGGTGCCGGCCAGGTCGGGCGCGCCAGCCACGGCGAAGACGCGGTTGCCGGTGGGAAAGGTCCAGATGGTGTCGCCGTCGGCGCCGCTGAAGAGGTAGACCTGGGTGTCGAACGACCCGCCGACCACCTCGTCGAGGCCATCGCCGTCGATGTCGTCGGTGCCGGCCACGGCCCAGAAGTCGCCGCCATTGAGCGAACCCGCCCACGAGGTCCAGACCGCCTCGCCGGTCCGGCCGCTGACCACGGGCAGGGCGCGGTTCCAGGAGCCCACCGCCACGTCGCGCACGCCATCGCCGTCCACGTCGCCGATGGTGACCAGGCGCATGATGTAGTTGTAGGCGCCGTTGTGAAAGGTCCAGACCGTGGAGCCGTCGCTGCCGTCGAGGCAGACCACCTGCTCGCTGGCCTGCCAGGTGCCCACCACGATCTCGGCCCGGCCGTCGCCGGTGACGTCGTCGATCACCGTGGCGGTGTGGTTGCTGGCGCCGGTGTCGCGGGCCCAGAGCTGCTGGCCGGCCACGTCGCCGGCGCCCGAGACGCAGAACACGCGGTGTTCGTCGTCCCAGCCGCAGAAGAGCACGTCGGCGGTGCCATCGCCGTTCATGTCGGGCAACGCGACGGTGTGGCCGATGGCGTCGCCGGCGCCGATGAAGCGCCAGAGGATGGAGCCGTCGCTGCCGTCGAGCAGGTAGCCGCGGTTGCCGTTGCTGCCGGTGCCGAAGACCACCTCGGGCCGGCCGTCGCCGGTGCGGTCGGGCAGGCTGCGCACGGCGTAGACCCAGCCGGAGGCGGGCTCGTCGTAGCTGTCGAAGGTCCAGAGCAGGTCGCCGGTCTGGCCGTCCAGGGCGTGGACGGAGCGGTTGCCCCAGGCGGTGCCGATCAGGACGTCGGGGAAGCCGTCACCGCCGAGGTCGCCGGTCACCCAGAGGCATTCCGGGCCGTAGCCGCCGCCGTCGCTCGCGCCGCTGCTCGGCCGGGCGGACCAGAGCACGTCCGGCGTGCCCGGCATGCCGCCGGAGAGGACCACCAGGTGGTCACCATCCGCGCCGGCATCGTAGGCCTCCAGCACCACCTCCGCGACCCCATCGCCATCGAGGTCGGGCAGCGAGCCGAAGGCCAGCACGTCCTCGATGGCCGGGTACTGCCAGAGCAGGTCGGGAGTCTGGCGCGGGGTCTGGGCGTGGCTGACGCTGAGCCCCGCGAGCAGGGCGATCATGACCAGGGAGAGGATCAGGGCGAGCAGGGCGCGCATGGCGGGACCTCCGGTGGCGGGGCGAGCAGGAACCGGATGCCCGGGCGAGGCCGGGGTCGGCATTGTACCGCAGCGGGCGCAGCGAACTCAAGGCGGTGGCGGCGGCGTCCTGCCTGCCGGCCCCCGCGGACCGGGCCGCCGCGACGCCCCGTCCCGGTCAGCGGAGCTCCAGGAACCCGTTGCCGGGCTGGCCACCGGCGAGGTGGTCCTCCAGGGCCGGGTCGTGCAGGCCACGCGTGAAGAAGAGATTGGCCAGCTCGGCGCGGGCCTGCTGGGCCCCCGGCGGCGCCTGCAGGCAGTGGTAGGCATCGAAGACGGCCAGCCGGGAGTCCGGCAGCCGCGCGGCGATCCGCTCGAGCTGATCGAGCGGCGCCACCTGGTCGCGGGTGCCGCCCACCAGCATGACCTCCGCGGCGACATCGCGCAGCCCGTCGATGGCGAAGAGATGCGTCCGGGTCGCCGCCGGTGGGAACGCCCGGCGCAATGGCGCGGCGATGCGCAGGAAGGGCTGATTGATGTCCGGCGCGCCGCCGAGCGCGGTGGGAAGGTTGGTCTCGTACATGAAGACCACCGTCCAGGGCCGGTGCGCCTGGATCGAACGGACGAAGAAGTCCACGGTGCCCAGCTGCGCCGTGGCCTCGCGGTAGGCGGCGAGGTCGCCGGCGCTCGCCGCGCGGATCAGGCCGGCGGCCCGGTCCCGGTCGTGGTAGAGCAGACGCTGCACCAGGAACAGGAGCTGGTCCGGGGCCACCTCCGGCCGGGCGACGGCGGCGGCGTGGGCCGCGGCGAGGTCGTGCTCGGCGAGAAACCGCTCGTAGGCCACCACCCCGGCTTCGCTGCTGCCGCGAGCGTCCAGGAAGAAGCTCATGAGGAACGCCCGGTCCACGCTCCGGGGATGGGCCGCGAGGTACTTCAGCCCCATCATGGCCGTCCCCGAGCCGCCGAGGACGTCGATCTTGCCGTCGCCGAGCAGGTCGCGACGGATGCACTCCATGTCCGCGACCACCTGGTCGGTGTTCAGGACCTGGTACCGCTGCCGCCAGTCCATGCGCTCGAGACCCGGGATCGGGGAGCACGGCATGCCCCGGTACTCGAACGTGACGGTGTTGGCCTCGAGGCCGAACATCTCCTGGTAACGGTCGGCCCAGCCCACCTGCGAGAACGTCCGCTGGCCATCGGTGGGCACGAGGATCACCGGCCGGGCGGGATCGTAGTCGCTGCAGAGCTCGTAGTAGAGCTCGAAGGTCCCCCCGGAGGGGTCGTCGTGCCGCACCGGCACCTCGAGGTACCGGTGGTGGAAGTCGGCCGCGGGCCGACCCGGCGCCAGGTCCGCGTACCGGTACCCATGGCCGGACCCCGGGTGGTCGGGATAGATGCTGTCCACCGCGGTGATCACGTGGACGGGGCGGCCAGCGACGGTCCCCGCGCGCGCGACCACGCCGGTGAAGCGCACGCCGATCTCCAGGTCGGCGGCGCGCGGGCCCGGGTGGTCGGCCAGCAGATTCTTGTGGGTCTGCTCGATGACGGTGGTCAGGGCGAGGTCGTCGGTCACGTGGAGCCGATCGCCGGTCGCGGAGCGGAAGGCCAGCCACCCCGTGTGGTTGGGAGCGTCGGCGTCGGGGATCACCTCCACCAGTGTCGTGGCGAGCGATGGGGCGGCGGGCCCGGCGCGATCGGCGGCGAGCGCCACCGCTGCCGAGGCGAACAGGGCGCACAGGGCGAGCAGGGATGGGATCATGGTCCGGGGCATGGGGATCTCCTCCGCCGGCCGCGGCCGGGACGCACCCTGCGCCCGGGCCGGGCCGGCCATCTCCGGGGCCAGCGGTCGACATCCCACCCTACGCCCCTCGACGACCTCTGTTTCAGGAGCGTCCCCGGGACTATCATGGACGGGCCCGGCGGAATGGACCGCCAGTGGCGTCTCATGATGACGGAGGGATCGGCATGCCTCGCCTGATCGAGAACCCCAGCGTGATCGAGTCCGCCGGCAACAAGCCGAAGCGCATCGAGGAATACGTCGGCCGCGTGAACTCGGGCCACGACGCCGTGAGCGTGGCGCGCATGCAGTCGCCGGCGGGCTGGACCGAGCCGGGCCAGCGCCCGGAGTTCGAGGAGATCACCGTGGTGCTGCGCGGGAGGCTGCGCGTCGAGCACGCCGACGGCGTCATCGACGTCGCCGCCGGCCAGGCCATCGTCACCTCGCCGGGCGAGTGGGTGCGCTACAGCACCCCCGACGGCGCGGAGTACCTGGCGGTCTGCCTGCCGGCCTTCTCGCCCGACACGGTCCACCGCGACCAGGACGGGGCGTGAGGGCGGCGCCGACGCGGGCCAGCTCGCCCGGACGACCTCACTCCTCTCGCCCGAGGTCGGGCGCATCCCAGTCCACCGCCGCGATGGCCCGGCGCGCGGCGTCGAGGTCGAAGGGGCCGAGCTCGTCGACGTCGTCGGCGCCCGACGGGTCGTCGAGCGCGTCGAGGGCCTCGGCGTCGTCCGCGAGCTCCTCCTCGGCCTCCAGGCGGCCGCGCGACTGGAAGACCAGCGGGCCGCCGGAATCCTCGGGCGGGCACTCCCACTTCCCCTTCAGGCAGGCGGGCAGCGCGGTGTCGGCCGGGGCGCGCTCCACCTTCTCCAGCTTCAGGCCGTGGACCCAGCCGTCGCCGTGGTCGTAGAGGTAGATGAGGCGGTCGCCGGGTCCGGCGAGGACCTCGCGCACCAGGGTGGCGGCCTCGTCGGCGTCGTCGGGCCCGCCGATCTCGTCCAGCAGCTCGGGCAGCATGAAGCGGCGCGCCGTGGCCGTGCCACCGCCGCGCTGGATGAACTCGTGCAGGTGCCTGTCCTGCCAGCCCATGGCCAGCTGGATGAGGACGTGCAGCTGCAACAGCGTGAAATCCTCGGGCACGAGGACGCGGCGCCAGATGGGCGGGCTGGTCCTCTCGAGCGTGATCTTGATGCGGTAGGCCGCGTGCATGGTCGTCCTCCTGGGCACGTGGCGAGCAGGGGCGCGCCGGGCCCGGCGCGCCGTACCGGCAGCGTTATCCTACCGTCTTTCCGGCCGGCCGTCAGTCGCTGTCCCGGCGAGCGGCCCCGGGGTGTATTTGTCGTCATGTTGACGACAAATTATGAGGACCGACTCTCCGTCGCCTCGCGGCGCCCGCGCGACAGGAACCGCCGCCGGAGCCACCGCCGGCGGGATCACTCCGCCGGAGCGAGCACTCCACCGGCGGGATCACTCCACCGACGCGATCACTCCACCGGCGGGATCACTCCACCGACGCGACCGCGTAACAGACCACCTCGATGGGCTCGGGCTCGGCGTCGGTGTCCACCTGGGCGCCGAACATCGACCGCGCGGCGGCCAGGAATCCCTTGACCAGCACCGCGCGCTCGCCGTCGGGGGCGAGGTACAGGGCGTCCTCGCGGCCGTCGCCCTCGCAGGCCACGGCCACCTGGCGCTGGAAGTGGCCCGAGGGATCGAAGACGTCGTAGGTCACCATGATGTCCGCGGCCTCGGGACGCTGCCCGCGGCTGGTGAGCACCCAGAGCGGGCCGTCGGCGGCCACGCGCAGATTGGGCCCGATCCACTCGATGACCGGATCGGTCGCCTCCACCGTGATCGGCGCCTCGAAGGGAAGCTGGCGCAGCATCGAGGCGTACAGCTCGCGGACGGCCGCGCGCTCCTCCGGCGTGCGGCGCGAGGGCTCGTGGTCCCGCTCGATGACGCGGTCGATCGCGCCGTCGGGCTCGTAGACCGTGATCGCGTAGGCATCGCGGTCGGTGGCGCTGTAGACGCGCCCATCGGGTCCGAGCGCCATCCGGCGCGCCGCCCAGGCGACGTTCTCGCGCTCGTAGAAGTGGAAGTCCCGGAAATCCCACGTGAAGCCGCCCTCGTGGTAGACCACCTCACGGGCGCCGTCCTCGGTGAGGCGGACGATGCGCGCGGTCCGTCGCTGGATGCTCCCACCGTCCTGCTGGACATCGATGAGCCCGGCCACGAGATGGCCATCGCGGTGATGGGCCAGTTCCAGGGTGGTGGCGCCGCCGTGCAGGGGATCACCACCCACCTCGATGACCCCGGCCGGCGCCCCGGCGGCGTCCAGGAGCACCACGCTGCCGGGATAGCCGCGCACGATCCCCACCCCGCCGTCGTCCATGATCAGCAGGTCGGACGGACGCCGGGTCTCGCCGGGCCCGTCGCCCTCGCGGCCGAGCGTGCGGACGACCTCGCCGTCGGGCCCGAGCACCGTGACCTCGGCGAGTTGCATGTCCAGCAGTTAGATCCGGCCGGCGGCGGCGCTGCTCGGCAGGGCGAGCAGGACGCAGATGAAGATGAAGCCGGGCATCGCGGAGCGGATGACGGCGCGGGGCGTCGGGCGGGGCGTGGCACGGGTCACGGCGAGCTCCTTCGGTCGGGATCGGTCGCTGGCGGGGCCTACCCCTCCTATCGAAACACCCCCCCAGAGGTTGCAGAAGATCGTGCCCTCAAGATTGTCGATGGCCGCCAGACCTCGTGATCGGCATCACATGACCTGTCGCCAGGAACATGAAATGCATAAGACCTGCCCCCCGGAGTCGCCGCCGGGGGGCCATCGACATTCTTCGAGGCACGAGTGATCACTTGCCGTCGAAGCCGCCGCCGCCGCCGACATTGATGTTGCGGAACACGTCGATGGCGATACGAACACCATCGCCGGCCAGCGCGACCCCGCCCTCCTGCACCACGATGGACTCGCCCCAGAGCACCAGGGCGGGCAGCAGTTCCGGGTCGCCGTCGAGGCTGCGGCCGCTGACCAGGTTCAGCTCGGTGGCCAGCAGCTCGGCCAGCAGGATGTCCACCGGCTCGCCGGCCTCGATCGCGAGGATGGCCAGCGCCTCGAGGAACTCCTCCCCGGCGGTGAACTGGTAAGGCTCGGGCAGGGCCTGTTGCTCGACCTGCTGCAGGAGGTCCAGCAGCTCGGCGGGGGTGTAGAACGGGGTATCGTAGGGCAGCACGTCGGGGTCGATGCCCTCGGGCACGGGTACCGGGTCGAGGGCGAACACCAGCTCGGCGATCCAGAAGTCCAGCGGGACGCCGAGGCTGCGCAGGTCGCCGTCCTCGAGATCCTCGAGCACCTGGTCGGTGGCGGGCTGGAAGCCGAAGTCCAGGTCGGCCGCACCCGGCGGCACCTCGACCATGGACTCCAGCGCCGTGGTGGGCGTCCACCAGGTGCCCAGATCGGCGTTGAAGAAGCCGGCGGCGGCGGTGGTGTCCACGCGCACGGTGTAGGTGCCCTCGAGGAGCAGCAGCTCGAAGGCGCCGGTGGAATCGGTGAGCGTGGCCTCCACCCGGCCCTGGGCGTCCACCGCGCGGACGAGCACGTTGGCCAGGCCACCCTCGGTGGCGGGGTCGTAGGCGCCGCTGCTGTCGGTGTCGACGAACACGGTGCCGGCGATGGCACCGCCCCCGCAGGGGCCGAGCACGGTGCCGCGCGAGGTCCCGCCGCCGGTGCCCGGGAGGTCGGCCACCAGGGTGCTGACCACGCCCAGGTCCACCTCGCCGGCGAACACCAGCTCGAACGACTGGCCGAACGGATCACCCGGACCCAGGCCGACGTTCCAGCGGACGCCCGCGAGCGCCGTGTCGGGATGGTCGCCGAACACCGCGCCGTGGGGCGAGGACGACACCACCTCCGGCGCGCACGCCGGCAACTCCAGGAAGAAGGTGCCGAGGTCGCCCGGATCGCCGCGGCCGGACAGGCGCCAGGAGAAGGTGGTCTGCTGGCCGTCGTAGGTGCGGTCGGCGAACTGGACGATGGCCTGGTCGAGGGTGTCGGCCGCGACGGACTTGGCGGCCAGGCCGGACGCCGTGGTCAGACCGGACGGGCCCGCGGCGCCGTCGGCCTGCGGCCCCATGGTGGTGTCCTGGCCGCCGCAGCCGGCCATCGCGGCCAGGATCGCCAGGGCCAGGGCGGCCAGCGCGAGGCTGGCGTGACGGATGGTTCGCTGGCGAGGATTCATGGGCCATACTCCCTGGTTCGTGGGCGATGGTCCCTCCGGGCGCACCCGGCAGGGGGGTCGGGATCCGGTGACGACAGGTCAGGAACCGGGGCCGTCGGCCGCCGCCGCGGCGGTGGACCGCTCCGCGATGGCGGCCGCGCGCGCACGGGCCGCCGCGGCCTCGGAGCGGCGGCCGGCGCCATCGAGGTACTCGGCGTGCTGGCTCCACTCCTCGTCCAGCTCGGGGAAGTCCGGGCCCAGCGCCGACTCGAGGATGTCCAGCGCGCGGCTCATCTCCTGCGCCGCCCGCTCGGGATCGCCGGCCGCCGCGTGCACGGCGGCCAGCCCGGTGATGGTCCAGCCCACGTCCGCGTGCGCGGGCCCCAGGCTCGCCTCGCGCACCGCGAGCGCGCGGTCGAGCAGCGCCTCGGCCTCGGCGAGAGCCCCGCCGGCGCGGTGCAGGTCGGCCAGGTTCTGCAGGGTCTGGGCGACGTCGGGATTGTCCGGGCCGAGGGCCGCCTCGCGGATGCGCAGGGCGCGCTCGAAGAGCGGCCGGGCGTCCGCGAGCTGGCCCTGCTCGAAGTGCGCCAGGCCCAGGTTGTTCAGCACCAGGGCCAGGCGCACGTGGTCTGGACCGAGGGTCTTCTCCCAGATCGCCGCCGCCCGCGTGTACAGCGGGATCGCGCCGGCGAAGTCGTCCTGCGCCTGCCGGAGCAGGGCCAGGTTGTTGAGCGTCTGCGCCACGTCGGGATGGTCGTCCCCCAGCGACTCCTCGCGGATGGACAGGGCGGCACCGAAGAGCGACTCGGCGCCCGGCCAGTCGCCGCGGAAGTAGGCGGTGATGGCCAGGCCGTTGTAGCTCCCGGCCACCAGCGGATCGCGCGGGCCCAGGGCGTCGCGGCGGATGGCCAGCGACTGCTCGTACAGCGGGACGGCGTCGTCGTAGCGGCCCTGGCGGCGCAGGACGCCGCCGAGCTGGTGCAGGGCGTCGGCGATCTGCAGGCGCTCCCCGGGACTGCTGGCGTCGAGGGTGGCCAGCGCCTCGCTCAGCAGCGCGGCGGCCTCGCCGTAGCGGGCCTGCACGATGTAGAGCTCGGCGAGGTCCACCTGGTTGCCGGCCACGTCCCCCGGCCGCACCGGGCCACCCCGTTCCCGCAGCCCCTCGCGCAGGTCGAGCGCCTGCTCGAGCTGCGGCGTGGCCTCGTCGTAGAGGCCGAGCTTGTGGTACACCCGGCCCATGGTGTTCAGCAGTCGCGCCCGGGTGGCGGGCTGGTCGCGGAGCTGGTCGTCGATCCGGGCGGCGCCGCTGGCGAGGATCTCCCGCGCGGTGATGGTCTCGCCGCGGGCGCGATCGGGGTCGCTGACCTCGAACAGGCTCTCCAGGAAGCCCGAGACCTGCCGCGAGGTCTCCGCCTCCTGGCGCGCGAGCTGCTCGGCCTGGCGCGCGCGCACCAGGCCGACGGAGGTGCCCGCGATGCCCGCCAGCACCAGGACCAGCGCCACCGCGGCAGCGGCCACCGGGGTGCGGTGCCGGCGCACGAACTTGGTGGCGCGATAGCGCCGGGTGGGCGGGCCGGCGAGCACGGGCTCGTCCCGCAGGTGGCGCTCGATGTCCGCGGCCAGCTCGTGCACCGTGGCGTAGCGGCGGGTGCGGTCCTTGGCCACGGCGCGCAGGACGATCCAGTCGAGGTCGCCGCGGACCCGGCGCAGCAGCGACGACGGGTCCAGGTCGCGCTCGTCCGCCACGCGCGCGGCGGTGTCCGGATCGAGGGAGAGGAGCCGCTGGCTCGGCCGCTGCGGCTCCTCCTCGCGGATCCGGCGCAGGATCTCCACCAGGCCCACGCCGACCATGGTGCTCGATTCCAGCGGCCGCTTGCCCGCCAGCAGCTCGTAGAGCAGGACCCCGAGGGCGTAGACGTCGGTGCCGGTGTCCACGTGGTGGTCGCCGAGGTCGGCCTGCTCGGGACTCATGTAATCCAGGGTGCCGATGAGCTGGCCGAGGTGCGTCTGCATGGTGTGGCCGGTGAGTTCCTGGCCGAGGGCCTTGGCCACGCCGAAGTCGATGATCTTCGGCAGCGCCTCCCCGTCCCGCACGCTGACCAGCACGTTGGAGGGCTTCAGGTCGCGATGGATGATCGCCTTCTGGTGCGCGTGCTGCACGCCCTGGCAGACCTTCAGGAACAGCTCCAGTCGCGCGCCGATGCCCAGCCGGCGCTGGTCGCAGTGGGCGAGGATGGGCTCGCCGTCCACGTACTCCATGGCGAAGTACGGCCGGCCCCGCGGCGTGGTGCCCGCATCGATCACCTTGGCGATGCAGGGATGGTCCATGAGCGCCAGGGCCTGGCGCTCGGACGCGAAGCGCGCCACGAACTCCGCGGTGTCCATGCCGTGCTTGATGACCTTGACGGCCAGGCGCCGGCGGATGGGCTCGCGCTGCTCCGCGAGCCAGACCTCGCCCATGCCGCCCTCGGCGAGCTTGCGGAGCAGGCGATAGGGGCCGATGGACTCCTCCGGCGCGGCGGCGGCGCCTCGTGGCGCACGGGAGGCGCCTGGCGGAAGGGTGACGTCGGCCGGCGTCCCCGTGACGGACCCGCCGGCGGCGATGGTGGCCTCGGCGCGTGGATCGTCGGCGCGTGGATCGTCGCCGGGCGGACCGGTGGGACCGGCCGGGTGGTGGGCCCGACGCGAGTCGGCGGCCGCGTTGGCCGCGAGCGCGCGTCTGCGTTCGTCAGCCACGGATCCGGTGACCTCCGCTCGAGCCGGCGTGGTGCGTGATGGGGGAGGCAATCTATCACGGATCCGTGGACCCGGCTATCTCGTACCATATTTATCGGACTTGAAGATCTTCCGTGATCGCGGCAGCCTGCCACGCGCCGGGGGGATCGTCTCGAGGGGACGGTCGCTGGTCGCGGCATCGACCGCCCGGGTGCGCAGGACGCCGCCGAGCATGCGTTGCAGGACCAGCACGTCGAGCGTCACGGCCAGGAGGGAGGCCACCGGCGTGCCGGATTTTTTCCTCGCGCCCCCGATACTTTACCAATATCATCCTTTTTTGTGAACGACCTGGACTCGCCATTCACCGCCGCGGCGATCGTCGGCGGATCGGGGGTCCTGACCGGCTGCCGACCGCCACGGGAGTCTCCATGAGCGACCTGCAGATCCGCGACCCCGACCCGCCTCGAGGCGGTGGTGCGCCCACTGCTCCGGTCGCCGGCACCCGGCCGGCCGGCCCTCCCCCGGACGACGGCCTCTTCCAGACCCGCTACCGCGAGGTCACCCCCAGCGCGCTGGTCTTCGGCCTGGTGTTCGGGGTGATCATCAACGCGGCGATCACCTACGCCGGCCTGAAGATCGGCTTCACCATCGTCGCCAGCTCCATCGCCGCCGTGCTGGGCTTCGGCGTCCTGCGGGGCCTGCTGCGCCGCGGCTCGATCCTCGAGACGAACATCGGCCAGACCGTGGCCTCGGCCATCAACCAGACGTGTGCCGGCGTCATCTTCACCGTGCCGGTGCTGCTGCTGCTGGGATTCGAGCTGTCGTTCAGCGATCCGCGGTTCTGGCTGATCACCGTGGCCTGCATGGCCGGCGCGGTGCTCGGCTGCGTGTTCATCGTGCCCCTGCGCAAGCAGATGCTCGACATCGAGCGGCTGCGCTTCCCGAGCGCGACGGCCGTGGGCGCGATCCTGCGCTCGCCCGGCGCCGGGGCGCGCAAGTCACTGGTGCTGGTGGCGGGCATCGTCCTCTCCATGCTCATCTACGCGCCCACCGCCCTGCCCACCGTCGGTCTGGACGGCTGGAGCTACTCGGCGCTCGGCTGGCGCGTGGACGACGGGGCGGTGGGCGACGGGGCGCTCGGCCCGGACGTGGACCGCGACCGCGACGGCCAGCCCGACCTCGTGCTCACCGACACCGCCCTGGACGCCGGCCGCCTCCTCGGGCTGCCGGGCCAGTTCTTCCTGGTCTTCGCCATCGCGCCGTTCGCCTTCGGCGCCGGCTATCTGACCGGACGCGCCGGGCTGCTGGTGCTCGCCGGCGGCGTGCTGGCCTACCTGGTCCTCAATCCCATCGTCTACCATCTGGGCTGGCTGCCAGGTACCGTGGCCCCCCACCAGACCGCCGACCACGCGCTGCAGGCGTACAACCGCCCCCTCGGCATCGGCCTGCTCCTGGGGGGCGCGCTGCTGGGGGTGCTGGCGTCGGTGCCGGCGATCCGCGAGGCGCTACGCAGCATCCGCGCCGGCGCCCGCTCCCGCGCCGGCCGCGACGAGCTGGGCGTGCGCCCCCTGATCCTCATCGCCCTGCCGATGATGGGAATCATCCTGCTGGCCACCGAGCTGATCGGCGGCGGCGCGCCGCAGGGCTGGCTGACCGGACTGGATCCCTGGCTGGCGCGAGCGATCGTCGCCGGGGTCGCCCTGATCTGGATCTGGTTCGCCGGCATCATCATCGCCCAGTGCACCGGCATGACCGACTGGTCGCCCATCTCCGGCATGGCGCTGCTGACGGTGGTGCTGGTGTTGATGCTCGCCGGTCAGGACGACGTGCTGTCGGCGGTCATGCTCGGCGCCGCGCTCTGCGTGGCCATCGGCTGCGCGGCCGACATGATGGCCGACCTGCGCACCGGCTACATCGTGGGGGCCCAGCCGCGGCGGCAGCAGATCGTGGAGATCGCCAGCGTGGCCATCGGGCCGGTGGTCTCCATGGCCACCATCGTGCTGATCGTCAACGCCAACCTCGCCCAGACCGGCATCCCCATCGGCCCGGGCACCGACACGGTCGCCCCGCAGGCGCAGGCCCTGGAGGCCGTGATCGTGGGCGTCCAGGGCGGCGAGCTGCCGTATGCGCTGTACGGACTGGGAGCGTTGCTGGGCGGCCTGCTCGGACTGGCCGCGTTCCCGAGCCTGGGCGTGCTCGTGGGCCTGTCCATGTACCTGCCGGTCAAGTTCATCCTCACCTACGGCCTGGGCTGCCTGGCCAGCATGCTGGTCGCGCGCTGGAAGGGGCAGGCCTGGGCCGAGGAGTGGGGCGTGCCGCTGTGTGCGGGCCTGATCGTGGGCGAGGCGCTCCTCGCCCTGGTCTTCAACGGGATCGTGATCGCCACCGGAGGTTGAGTCGATGACCACCCTGGCCACCTTGCTGACCGTGCTGTCCACGGTGGTGGGCGTCGTCGCCGCGGTGACGGCCTATGCACCCGGACTGGACCGTCCGGACACCGAGCTGGTGGGCCTGACGCTGGCCGACCCCGCCGGCGTGCAGGCCACCGCCGCCGCGGAATCCGTGCCGTTGATCCCGGCGGGGACCGTGCTCGGCTCGGCCGAGCTGCAGACCCTGCGGGCGGCCGGCGTGGAGCGGGTGCGCGTGCTGGAGTTCGCCCTCGGGCGCTGGGACGAGGCGCCGGCCTTCGGCGCCAGCGTGCTCGGCCTGCTGACCAGCGCCGCGTTGATGCGACGCGCCAGGCGGCGCGCCGGGAGCGGGGTCACCGCAGTCCACGATGAACCGGTGGCGGTCCTCGCGCGCATCTGCGAGGCGGTGGCCGACCTGCGGGCCGAGCTGGCTCGCCGGCCCGACGAGCCATCCCGCCTCGCCCACGTGCTCGGCGTCCTCGGGACGCTGCAGCGCGGCGACCTGCCCGCGTTCGTGGCCACCCGCGAGGACCTGGTCGCCGCGGGCGGCCTGGCGGGCTACGCGCGTGTCATGGACCGCTTCGCGGGAGCCGAACGCCAGCTCAACCGTGCCTGGTCGGCCGCCGCCGACGGCGTCCTGGACGAGGCGCGCGACAGCCTCGACCGCGCGGCGGTGCTGCTGGACGAGGCCGCCGAGCGCGCCACGCAGGTGGCCACCCTGCGCTAGCGGCGGCCGCCAGCGGACCGGGCCCTTCCGTCACTCTCCCGTCAGCCCGAACGACGGGTGCCGGATCACGAGGTCGTCGCCGCCGGAGTCCTCGTCGAAGACGAACCGGGTGATCGGGACCGCCGCGACGGCGCCCATGAACACCCAGCCGGCGCTGTTCGGCAGCCCGCTGGTGAACTCCGCCAGCAGGAGGTCGCTCTCGCCGTAGACCCGCAGGTTCTCGCCCTCGTCATAGCCGTTGTGGCCCACGAAGATGCCCACGGCCAGGACCTGCCGCGGCGACGCCACGTCGGTGATCGTCACCGCGAAATCGTCGTTCTCGCCGTTGTCCGCGTCGCCGGGGCTGAGCAGCGGATACATGCCGGAGGAGATCTCGTCGTCGTTGAAGGTGAGGGCGTCGTAGCCCAGCGACGCGAGCACGAACGACAGGTCCAGTCCCGTGCTCGCGGCCGGGAAGGTCAGGGTCCCCGGCAGCCAGGCATTGCCGCCCGGCGGCGTGGCGACCTCGTCGGCGTCCGCCATCTCGGCGCTCGTGGTGGACTGGACCTGCACCTCGCCGGCCGGCAGGTCGAGGACGGCATTCCGCCACTGGTCGAAGTCGTCATGGTGGGCCACGATGTCCGCGGAGCACTCCACCATGTCGTAGGCGGTGGTCTCGCTCACCAGGGCGACGCTGTTGTCGGCGAGGTTGCGCAGGGTGTAGGAGAGCGGCGCGGCCGAGGTGAGCGAGGCGTCGGAGGCGAAGTAGTCGTCCAGGTCGCCGGAGCGGATGGCGTCCAGCGCGTGGCTCGCCTCACCGCCCACGGCCACCAGGTTGATGGTGGTCTCCTCGCTGTTGAGGATGTCGAGATACTGCGCGTCGACGGAGCCGCTGGCGATGCCGTCGTAGCTGGCGCTGATCGCGGCCTCCATCTCCGACGCCGTGTAGGTCGAGGTCATGGTGAAGACCATGATCCGGCCCCAGACGATGTTCGAGACGTAGACCGGCAGGTTGTCCGGGCCGATGCGGCCGCGCTCGATCTGCTCGTCGAGATCCTCCCGGGTGAAGCTCTCGCTGAAGAACTCGGCGGGCGTCTGCGGCAGCACCACCGAGGTGGTGAACATGCGCTGGCGGAAGGTGGCCATGATGGTGTGGTACTCCACCGACTGCTCGTAGGACAGCTCCGACCGCACCGAGGCGCCCAGGTAGGACACCGACATGCCCATGCTCAGCATGCTCTGCTCCAGGCTGAAGCACTCCCGCTTGTTGTAGCTGAGCGCGCTGCCGGCGGTGTGGCCGGCCAGATGCGCGCCGGTGATCAGCTCGCCCACCGCCTGGTTCACCGAGGCCAGGGTGGGATCGGACACCGTGCGCGTGTTGTCGGGGAACAGCAGGTCGATGGACACGGCCAGCGGCGCCCGCTGGCGGATGGGCAACTCCTCCATGGCCGCCAGGCCGCCCAGGTAGGTGGCGCCCTGGATGAGCGCGCCCAGGTAGAGGATCTCCGAGTTGGGATTCATGGTGACGATGGCGTCGGGGGTGCTGGTGATGGAGCAGGGCGTGGTCCGGCAGACGAAGAGCTGGCCGCCGTCGGTCTCGAGGGCGGCCTCGGCGGGGCCGGTGACCTCCTCCTGCGGCTGGCCGACGGGGGCGCGCTGGGGAGAGAACTCGCCCCACTCCGGAAGGTCCTTCAGGTAGTCGTCGATCCCGCTGGTCTCGGGCGGAGCGGCGGGGTCGTCATCGCCGCCACAGGCCGGAAGCAGGACGAGGACGGCGAGCATGAGCCAGGACAGGCGAGACATGACATCCTCCCGGCTGGGGTGGCCCGGGCGTGGGCCGGGCGGTCCTGGACAGCGCAGGGGACATCACGGTCGGCGGGGTCGCTGGCGGAGCGCAGGTGCGGGCGCTTCACCCTGCTCTCGAGCTAGCATACAGTTTCTGACAACCATCTTTCAATGATATTCGCGACCCCCGCGCCGCGGAACGCGGACGACGCGCCTCGAGCCGCACGCCCGCGCCCGCGCCCCTGCGGGTCAGAACCCGTTCTCGAAAACCAGCTCGCTCAGCGGCAGCTGCCCCGGCCTGGGCCAGGTCTCCTTGATGCCCTTGCCGATGGCCACCATGGGGCCCATGACGTGGTCGTCCGGCAGGTTGATGAGCCGGGCGACGCCCGCGATGTCGAAGCCGATCATGGGGCAGGACTGGTAGCCCATGGCCGTGGCCGCCAGCATCAGGTTCTGCATGGCCATACCGATGGAGCGCTGGGCCTCGTCGCGCTGCAGCCAGTCGCGGCCCTCGTGGAAGCTGCCCATCCAGCCCACCAGCAGGTCGGCCACCTCGCGGGGAGCGTCCCGCCAGTAGCGCTCCGGCTCCTTCTGCCAGGCCTTGACGTCGGCGGTCATGAGGATCAGCAGGGAGGCGTCGGTCATCTGGGCCTGGTCGTTGCCGAACTCGGTGCGGATCCGCTGGCGCAGCTCCGGATCGCGGATCACCACGAAGCGCCAGTGCTGGATGTTGAAGCTGGTGGGCGCCTGGATCGCGGCGGCGAGGAGCTTCTGCTCCTCCTCCGCGGAGAGGCGATGGTCGGGGTCGAAGGCCTTCACCGCGCGGCGGCGGGCGATGGCGTCGAAGGTGTCCATGTGGGAGCTCCTCGGGGTGACGTGGTAGGTCGGGGTGGCAGCCCGGCCTCGATCAGGGCCGGGGACAAGCTAGGCCAGGCGGAGGGCTCCCGCCCCACCGCGCCGTTCGGGGCGGCGCGAGCAGCACGTAGAGGTGGATCCAGACCACGCCGAAGAACTCGGCCCGGGTGCCGGTGAAAGGCAGGACGCTGGCCGCCACGGCCACCAGCGGGGTGATTCCGATCCCGGAAGGCCATCATCAGGGGCG
Source organism: uncultured Fibrobacteraceae bacterium (assembly GCA_964637835.1). Lineage (GTDB taxonomy): Bacteria > Krumholzibacteriota > Krumholzibacteriia > LZORAL124-64-63 > LZORAL124-64-63 > Glo-17. Next base: position 29,654 of record CAZWYF010000005.1, on the reverse strand, counting down.
ACACCGCGCGCGACCGACCGTCACGATCGATTCACTCCTTTTCTTCTGGACCTTTTTGGTATAGTTTATGAATCGCACTGGCCTGGCGTTCACCCACGCCACGGCGGAAGCCGGCGGCCCCGCGGCTACCCGCCAGGATCGCTCCCTGGAATGGCACGCCGCTGGAGCGGATCGCGTCCCCCAGCCACCGAGGTCCCGGAGGTCCCATCATGAAGCTCGCCCACCGCCTCCCAGCGATCATCATCGGCACCCTGCCCCTGCTCGGCCTGCCGGCGCCCGCGAGCGCCGCCGATATCCTCGTGCCGCAGGACGCCGCCACCATCCAGGCGGCCATCGACCTGGCCGCGTCAGGAGACCGCGTCCTCGTGGCGCCGGGGACCTACGCCGAACGGGTCGACTTCTCCGGCAAGGACATCGTGATCGAGTCCACCGACGGCGCCGAGGCCACCGTCATCGACGGCGGCGGCCAGGACGCGGGCGCTGGCCATGTCGTGGTCTTCGCCGGCGGCGAGACCCGCGCGGCGGTCCTGCGCGGCTTCACCGTCACCGGCGGCTTCGGCTCCGGCGGCTCCTTCGGCGAGGGCGAGGGCGGCGGTATCCTGATCGACGGGTCGGGGCCGCTCATCGAGGCGTGCATCATCGCCGGCAACCTCGGCATCGACGGCGGCGGCCTCGAGGCCCGCAGCGGCGATGCCCGCGTGGTCGCCACCGTCTTCCGCGACAACCGGGCCATCCTCGGCGGCGGTCTCTACGCCGAGGGCGGCCGCATCACCGTCGAACGCAGCGACTTCCTCGCCAACGTGGGCGGCAACAACGGCGGTGGCATGGCCCTGTACTGGGACACCGAGGCGGTGCTGACCGAGCTGCTGTTCGAGGAGAACTACTCGCTGCAGTTCGGCGGTGGCCTCTATGCCATCGGGGTCGACCTGGACGCCTCGTGGCTCACGCTGCGCGACAATGGTCTGGTCGAGCCCACCGACGATGGTGTGGGGCAGGTCTTCCGCACCCTCGGCGGCGGCGGCATGTACGTCAAGAACATGACCGGTCGTCTGGATGCGAGCCGTTTCGAGGCGAACAACGGCGCCTTCGGCGGCGGCGCCTACATCGCCGGCGGCTCGGAGGAGTTCACCGTCTCCAACACGCTCTTCGCTCGCAGCAACGGCACCGGTGCCCTCTACTTCAACGCCGCCAGCCCCCACGTGGTCAACTGTACCGTGGCCTCCGACGGGCAGGAGTTCGCCCTGTCCACGTTCTCCACCTTCAATGCCCTGCCGGTCCTGAAGAACACCATCCTCGAGGGCACGCCCGGGGGCAGCGGCGAGGCCCGGCTGGAGTACTGCCTGGTCGATGGCTCGGCCGGCGTGGGGATCGTCGGCGAGGGCACCATCTTCGCGGCGTCCGACCTCGATCCCGACAATGATTACAGCCCGCGCCCCGGCTCGGCGGCCATCGACGCGGGCAACAACTTCCTGGTGCCCGATGGCGCGGTCACCGACGTGCTGGGCAACGCCCGCTTCTTCGACGACCCCGGCACGCCCGACACCGGTCTGGGCGACCCGCCCATCGTGGACATCGGCGCGGTCGAGTTCGGCAGCGGCGTGGCCGACCCCGACGGCGTGACCGCCGCCGGCCAGACGCCCGCCCCGTTGCTGCAGGGACTGCGCGTGGCGCCCAATCCGTTCAACCCGCGCACGGAGATCCGCTTCGCGCTCGAGCGTCCGGCCCACGTGGAGATCGACCTCCACGACGCCCGTGGCCGCCGGGTGGCCACGCTACGGCCCGGCCCGCTCGCTGCCGGCCCGCGGACCATCCCCTGGAGCGGCACCGATCGTGACGGCCGGGCCCTGGCCAGCGGTATCTACCTCGCCGTGGTCCGGGCGGACGACCAGCGCCAGACGGTGAAGATGACCCTCATGAGGTGATCCTCGAAGACGGTGTGACGGGTTGGGCGACGCGGGGCCTCCGGGGTCCCGCGCTAGTCGCCCGGCGCATCGCCGGTCGCGTCGCCGGTCGCGTCGCCGGTCGCGTCGACGCTCAGCAAGGTGACATCGTCCTCGAAGCCGGAGGCCCCGCCCCAGGCGCGGACGTCGGCCAGGATGGCGGCGAGCGCGGCGTCCGGCTCGTCCCGCCGGTGGGCGACCAGCCGGTCCTGGAGGCGCTCGCTGCCGTAGAAATCCTCGCTGGCGTCGATCGCCTCCACCGCGCCGTCGGTGTAGAGCAGCAACCGGTCGCCAGCCTCCAGCCGGACCTGCGCCTCCTCGTAGACGAAGTCGGCCAGCACCCCGATGGGCAGACCCCGGGCCCTGGGGCAGGCCCTCGCGCCCGTCGCCCCGGCCAGCAGCGGGGGCGGATGCCCGGCCGTGGCGTAACGGAAGAGCCCGTCGCGGACATCGAGCACGCCGTAGAGCAGCGTGAAGAACTTGCCGCTCTCCGGCTCGGCGTGGTAACGGCGGTTGAGGTCCGCCGCGACCGCGGCCGGCGGCACGATGGCATACCGCGGCGGATCATCCCGCTTGCGGGCGAACAGGCACGAGTGCTCCGGCACGGCCGAGAGCCAGCGCTGGATCGACGCCGACAGCAGGGCGGCGCCCACGCCATGGCCGCTGACATCCAGGACGTAGAGCCCGACGTGGTCGCGATCGAGGCGGATCACGTGGAGGCTGTCGCCACCCAGCTCGCTGCACGGCGTGAAGGACCACGCGAAGCGGTAGCCCGGTACCTGCGGCATGGCGCGCGGCAGCCAGGCCTGCTGGATCTGCGCGGCCTCCGCCAGCTCGCGCTGCATGGTGGCGTTGGCCACGGCGAGCTCGCGGGTGGCGGCGCGCAGGCGCTCCTCGGCGTGCCGCCGCTTGGTGACGTCCGACTGGATCCCGATGAAATGGGTGACCACCCCGTCGCCATCGCGGACGGGCGTGATCGACAGACGATTCCAGAAGGGCGTGCCGTCGCGACGGTAGTTCAGGATCTCCACCGTGCAGTCACGCTCGGCGGCCAGCGCCGCGCGGATCACCGCCACCGTCTGCGGGTCGGTGGCCGCGCCCTGCAGGAACTTGCAGTTGCGTCCGAGCGCGTCGGCGGCCGCGTAGCCGGTGAGCCGTTCGAACCCCTCGTTCACGTAGATGAGCGGCCGGTCCGGCGCCCGCGCATCGGCGATGGTGATCCCCTCGGCGGCGGCCGCGAGGGCGCGGTCCTTCAGCGTGAGCCACTGGCTCGCGTTCATGCCGGTGTTGGCCTCCAACGGACACCTCGCAGCCAAGGGATCAAGGGCTGGCATCGGCGACCACCTTGCCAGAACCCGCGCCACACGTCCAGGGGTCCCCGGGCCGGCGAGCCCGGCGGAGGGATCGGAGGCTCGTTCCCGACCTCGCCGGCCGACCGGTGGCCGATCGGATTGACAATCCCTGCGCCCGGGCCGAGCATGACGCCATGACCGCACCCGACCCACCCCTGGACGCCTACACGCCGCCCGACATGTCCCCCTGGCACGGCCGGGTCGACGCGCGGGAGCCCCGGGCGGCCCTGCGCTGGCATCAGGTGGTGGCGCCGCTGGACCTGCGCGGCCCGGTCGCGCCGCTGCCCGCCGGCGCGCGCGGCTTCGCCCTCATCGGCTACCGCTGCGACGACGGCATCGCCCGCAACCTCGGCCGGCCGGGAGCCGTGGGCGGGCCGGAGCGCATCCGCCAGCGCCTGGCCAACCTCCCGGTGGGATTCTCCGGGCGGATGGCGCTGCTCGATGCCGGCGACATCGCGGTGGTGGACGGGCCGGTGGAGCGGGCCCAGGCGGCCCTCGCGGCGGCCGTGGCCCGGATCCGCGAGGCGGGGCTGTTCCCCCTGGTCCTCGGCGGCGGCCACGACCTCGCCCACGGCCACTTCCTCGGTGCGGTGAGCGGCCGGCCACCGGCCGAGCGGCTGGGCGTGGTGAACTTCGACGCGCACCTGGACCTGCGCCCGGCCGAGGAGAGCGCCAACTCGGGCACCTCCTTCTGGCAGATCGCGCGGGATTGCGAGCGCACGGGCCGTCCCTTCGATTATCTCTGCATCGGCGTCCAGCGCTCCGCGAACACGGTGGCGCTCTTCAGCCGGGCGCGGGAGCTGGGCGCACAGGTCGTCCTGGCCGGCGACATCGCCGAGCACCGGCTCGACGAGGTGCGCTCGGTCATCGACCGCTTCGCCGCGCGCTGCGGCCGCCTGATGGTCACCCTGGACGCCGACGTCATGTCCTCGGCCTTCTGCCCCGGCGTGAGCTCGGCCCAGCCCCTGGGCCTGGACCCCGAGATCGTGGTGCGGCTGCTGAAGCACGTGCTGGCGCGCGGCGAGGTGGTGGGGTTCGACGTGGCCGAGGTCTCGCCGCGCTTCGACTTCGACGACAACACCGCCAAGGTGGCCGCCATCATGGTCTACGCCGTGGTGGAGATGCTGATCCCCGACGGCGAGCGCATCCTCCCGGGCTAGCGCCGGCCACAGGGACAGGGCTGGTCATTGAATCCCCCGTATCACCCGTGGTGGGATCGAGCCTCACCATCCGACAGGGGATCGATCGCCATGTCCTCGCGCCGGATTCTCGCCGGTCTTCTCACCTGCTTCCTCGTCGCTCTCGCCGAGGTCGGCCCTGCCGCCGCCGAATGCATCGGCTGGGGCCCGGACCCCGCCGTCCGCGACGCGACCGTGCTCACCGCGCATCCCGACCCGTTCAACCCGCGCCACGGGCGAAACCTCGCGCCGTCTCCTGCGTCGATACAGGAGAGCCGTCGCCCACGAACCGCAGCCGGGAGGACATCCCATGCCGAGGTGGACGCCCCTCGTCCTGTCAATGACCCTCTGTCTCGTCGCCAGCGCGCAGGAAGGTCCGGACTGCCGGGATGCGCTGGAGGGGCTGATCGCGAAGGTCGAGCGCGAGTATCCCGGCTTCGCCGAGAAGACCACTGACCGGCGCGCCTACGAGAGCTTCCGGGACGAGATGATCGCCTGCTCGCAGTCCACGCCCGATCCGGCCTGCCTGGACCTCCTGCGCGCGTACCTGGCGTTCTTCCAGGACCACCATCTACAGGTCGTGCGCACCGGGGGCGGCAAGGGCGGCGGCGGCGGCGGCGGCGGTGGGGCCCGCGGCGCCGACGACGGGAAGCCTGCTGCCCGGACGGGCCACGACAGGATCGATCAGCCGCTGGCGACGCTCCGCGAGCGCATCGTGCGCTCCGACGATCCGCTGGAGGGCATCTGGCGTGGCGCCGGCTACGAGGTGGGCATCGTCGCCAGGGACGGACACCACCAGGCCTTCGTCATCGAGGCCGACACGACGTACTGGAAGCCCGGCGAGATCAAGTTCCGCCTCCACGCGGACGGGCGGGCGGATTTCTACCTGCGGGACCACTCGCTGCGGGAGTCCGGCTACACGGTCCATCGGGGCAGCGTGCTGCACCTGGACGCCATCCGGTCGCCATTCGTCAAGATCGAGCCCGCGCCGCCGCTGTCCCCCGGACAGATCGAGCAGACGCTGGCCGAGATCGACGGCTTCTTCTGCCGGCGGCTATCCGACCGGACCGTCCTGTTGCGCCTGGCCAGCTTCGGCTACGACCGCGTCGAGCGCATCGAGCGGCTCCTCGACGAGAGCCAGGGAATGCTGCGGACGTGCGAGAACCTGATCGTCGACCTCCGCGACAACCCCGGCGGCACCGATCAGGCCTACCGGCGGCTGCTCCCCTACCTCTGCACCGGACCGGTGCGTACCATGGGCGGCGAGTACCTGGCGACACCCACCCTGGTGAACGGACTGCGGGACTACCTGGACCAGCTGCCCGCGGAGGAGCGCCACGCGGAGGATCGCCGCCGGATCCTCCGCATGATCGAGGTGTTCAGCGCCCGGATGGGCGAGTTCGTCGAACTGGACTCGCAGGCGGTCCACGTCACGGAGATCGCGACCGCCGAGGCCGCGCCGCGACATGTCGTGGTGCTGGTCAACGGCCGGACCGGCAGCGCGGCCGAGAGCCTCGTGTACAAGGCCCGCCAGAGCTGGAAGGTGAAGATCCTGGGCACGCCCTCGGGCGGCGTCCTGGACTACGGCTCGGCCCGCTGGACCGGCATCGGCTGCGACCGCTACCGCCTCTCCATCCCCACCTACCGTTCGCTACGCCTGCCCGACTACCCGCTCGACAACATCGGCCTGCAGCCGGACGTCTACCTCGACCGGACCGTGGACGACTGGGTCGCCTTCGCGAGGGACTACCTGGAGGGCCCCTGAGGGCGGCCGGGACGGTCGGGCCCGGCGCCACGGCCGGGGCGATCGGCGCCGACGGCCCCGCGGGCCCCACCCGCGGGCCTCGACGCCGGCGCACCCATGATGTACCGTTGCCGGTTCCATCCGCCCCGCGAACCCGCCCCCGACCCTGGAGGACCCGCAGGCATGGAGCAGCGCGAATGGATCGGCGGACTGATCGAGACCTGCTTCTCCGTCGAGGATCGTGATCCCCCGTACCGTCCCCTGGCGGTGTTCTGGATCGACATGTCCGACGGCGTCCTCGTCGGAGCCGACGTCGTGATCCCGGGCGAGGAATCCGGAGCCGTGGGCCGGTTGCTGAGCATGGCGCTCATCGACCCCATGCAGGGGCCCCGACGCCGCCCCGATCGCATCCGGGTGGCGAGCGACACGCTGGCGGCCGAGGTCCGCGAGGTGTTCGACGGGCTGCCCGGCGACGGGCCGCGGATCGCGGTGGCCCCCACGCCGGAGCTGGAGGCCGTCATCGATCAGATCGCCAGTCTCCCGCCAGTCCTGGATGATGGTGAGGAGGACGACGAGGACGTCATCACGACCTACCTCGCCATGTCCGACGTGCGGCCGGGGTCGGTCGCGGCCATGTTCGTGGCCGCCGAGACGCTGTATCGCCTGGCGCCGTGGACGCACCTCGACGAGCGCCAGGTCATCCGGCTCGACATTCCCGACCTCGGCGTGACGGGCGCCTGCATCAGCATCATCGGCGGGCTGGGCCAGGGCCGGGGTCTGACCATCTTCCCCTCGTTCGAGGGCTACGAGGCCTTCCTGGACGCCGCCGCCGACATGATGCTGACGCCCCTGCCCATGGATCTCGGCACGGACGGGATCTCGCTCACCTTCGAGCCCGACACCGACCTGCCCGACGCCCTGCGGCAGGAGGCGCAAGCGCACCGGTGGCCCGTCGCCGCAGCCGACGCGTTCCCCGTGCTGGACGGCTTCCGCGCCGACGGCCGCCGCCGCCTGCTCCGCGATCTCGACTTCCAGGTGGTCGCCGCCGCGGTCACGGCCCTGGGCTCGTTCATCGAGGCGGAGGGGGACCGATTGGAGTCGGCGGGGTTCGAGCCGGTGCGCAGCACGCTTCATCTGGGCCGGATCGACGCTGGCGGCGAGGTGGGCGATCCCGGGGACGACCTCACGGTGGATCTCTGCATCCCCTACCAGGCGTTCGACCACTTCGTGATGCCCGGGGACGACGATCCGGGGCTCGACGAGCCGGGATCCGGCCAGCCGGGGCTCGACGAGCCGGGGTCCGACCAGCCGTCATCGGTCCTGTCGTCACCGCCGACGCTCGGCCGCAATGATCCTTGCCACTGCGGTAGCGGTCGCAAGGACAAGCGCTGCCACATGGCGGAGGACGAGGAACGGCGGATCGCCGACATCCGTCCCGGCGAGAATGTCGAGGAGCGGCTCATGCGCAAGCTGATCGACTACGCGAGCCGGGTAGTCCCCGGGGCCTGGCTGGAGCACGAGCGCGCGTTCAACGACCCCCGGGAGGCCGCCCTGCTGGCCATCCCCTGGGCGCTCTATGGTTTCGAGATCGGGAGCCGGACGGTTCTCGAACGGTATCTCCAGGAGGAAGCCTGGCGCCTGTCGACGGCGGAGCGCGAACTGGCGGCGGCCGAGCGGGCGGCCTGGCTCTCGATCTGGGAGGTTGTGGCGGTCGAGCCCGGCGAGTCGCTGTGGCTGCGCGACGCCCTCACCGGCCTGGAGCGCCGCATCCACGAACCAGGCGACGCCCGCCCCGAGATGCAGGGTCTCTTCCTCCTGGCCCGGATCGTCGATCGCGACGGCGTGGCGAACGCCAGCGGCGCGCATCCGTACACGTTGCCGCCGCGTTTCGCGGAGAGGGTCGCCGAGAAGGCCCGCCGCTACCTGCGTCGCCGTCGCGACGTCCCGGTGGAGCGGATGCGCAGCGGCAAGGTCGGACGGTACCTGATCCGCCGGTGGGAGGACGCGCTGGATGATCTCGAGATGGAGTTCGCCCTCGGGGATTCCGGCGGGCCGGAGGGGCCGGGAGATTCACCGGCGCCGGGTGCCCGCTCTGGTCGACGGCGGCAGCGGAAGCAGGACGGGTGGCCCGACGCGGAGCAGGGTGAACTGGACCTCCACTGATCCGGCCCCTTGTGCCGGCACAAGTGCGTAAATGGCATCGCAACAGCAGGTTTCCGATTCCGAGAAGCATCCTTCAGGGATACCCGGCATGCCTGTCGTGGCGCTCACGATGAGCGGCGACAATTGTCTTCACCACGCAGACATTTCAACACCGTGGCGAGCGCGCGCCCCGGCGCAGCGGCCCGGTGGCCGCCAGCTCGGCCGCCAGCCGGAGCGGTCATCCGCCGTGCCGGGCGCGATGTCGTCCGCAGAGCCAGGCGCGATGTCGTCGGCCGTGCCGGGCGACAGCTCACCATCTCCTCACGCAATCCGAACGTCCAGGACGCGCCGGCACCGGGCTGGCGGGGCTGACCATCGTCGAGAACGGCTTTCGCCTGAACCGGCCCACGCTCTGGTACCGGTTGACCTTCGACACACAGCGCTTCGTCGAGGAACTGGTCGACCGCGTGGACCGCGAGACTGGCGGCGAGTACACCACCGCCCAGATCGTCATGGCCTACGTGCTGGTCTTCGAGCGCGAGCAGCAGTTGCGCGGATACCTGGGACGCCGCGCCGGCGCCGCGCTGTGCGCCTCCGAACCCGAACGGTCGGCCATCGACCTGGGGTATCGCTTCAGCCTGAACCTGCGCCACCTGGAGCCCGACACGGTGACTTACCGGGGCGAGATGGGCGCCGCCCGGGAACCAGCAGCCTTGCGCCGCGACTCGACCCTAGGCTGTCGCCGCCTTGCCGTGGGACTGCCAGCGGTTCTGGATGGCCTTCCAGCCGATGG
>CAZWYF010000005.1:9895-20405 GCA_964637835.1 uncultured Fibrobacteraceae bacterium | reverse complement strand
CCGCGCCCCCGCCTCCCGCGCCCCCTGCACCAGCGCCAGATCCGCGAGGACCAGGGCTGCCATGGCCTCCACGATGGGCACCGCGCGCGGGACCACGCAGGGGTCGTGGCGGCCGCGGGCGGCGAGGGTCACCGGGCGGCCGTCGTAGTCCACGGTCGGCTGGGGGCGGCCGATGGTGGCCGGCGGCTTGAACGCCACCCGGAAGACCAGCGGCGCGCCGCTCGTCAGGCCCCCCTGCACGCCGCCGCTGCGGTTGGTCAGCGTCCGCAGGGCGCCGGGCCGGTCGCCCGCGGCGAAGGCGTCGTTGTGCTCGCTGCCGCGCATCCGCGCACCGGCGAACCCGCTGCCCAGCTCGAAGCCCTTGCTCGCGGGCACCGACAGCATGGCGCCCGCGAGCAGGGCCTCGGTCTTGCCGAACACCGGCTCGCCCCAGCCGGCCGGCAGGCCCCGCACGGCGCAGGCCACCACCCCGCCCACCGAGTCCTGCGCCTCGCGCGCGGCGACGACCTCGGCGGTGAAGCGCTCTGCGGCGGCGGGATCGGGGCAGCGCACGGGGTGGGCGTCCACGGCGGCCTCGGTGACCACCTCGGGATCCACCGCCGCGGACTCGGTCCCCACGGCGTCCACCCAGGCGACCACCTCCACGCCCCACCGCACCCGCAGCAGCTGCCGCGCCACCGCCCCGGCGGCCACGCGGGCGGCGGTCTCGCGGGCGCTGGCCCGGCCGCCGCCGCTGCGCGCGCGCAGGCCGTACTTGGCCTGGTAGGTGTAGTCGGCGTGGCTGGGGCGCGGGACGGTGTCGGTCTCGCGGTAGTCGCCGGGACGGGCGTCCTGGTTGCGGATCATCAGCGCGATGGGCGTGCCCAGGGTGAGGTCGTCCTGCAGGCCGCAGAGGATCTCCACCGTGTCGGGCTCGCGGCGGCTGGTGGTCAGGTCGCTCTGGCCGGGGCGGCGACGGTCCAGGGCGTGCTGGACATCGGCGGCGCGCAGCGGCAGGCGCGGCGGGCAGCCGTCGACCACCGCGCCGACGGCGGCGCCGTGGCTCTCGCCGAAGGTGGTCACGCGGAAGAGCTGGCCGGTGGTGCTGGACATGGTCACTCCTTGGCGGGGTCGGCGGCGTCGGTGGTGTCGGCGGGGCCCGCGACGTCGGGGGGGTCGGCAGCGTCGGCGGCGGCGCGCAGGTGCGCCACCAGCGCGTCGAGGGCCTGGAGGTAGCCGTCGGGGCCGCGGCCGGCCACGTGACCCTGGCAGACGTCGCGCACGTGGCTGACGTGGCGGAATTCCTCGCGGGTGAGCGGGTCGGTGAGATGCACCTCCCACGCCGGCAGGGCGACGGCGGCCAGGGCGTCGCGGATCGCCACGCTGGTGTGGGTGTAGGCGGCGGGGTTGATGAGGATGCCGTGGGCGCGGGGCTCGTCCAGGACGGCGGCCTGGATGCGGTCGACCAGGTCGCCCTCGTGGTTGCTCTGGAAGCTGTCCAGGGCCACGCCCAGCTCGCGGGCGCGGGCGAGCAGGCGGCGGTCGATGTCCGCCAGGGTGGCCGGTCCATAGATCCGCGGCTCGCGGCGGCCCAGCAGGTTCAGGTTGGGGCCGTGGATCACGAGGATGCGCACGTTCGTTCCTCCTCGAGGGCGGCCAGGGCCTGGTCCTCGGTGACGTCGTCCACCACCACGCAGTCCCCGGGCGCGCGCGGCAGGATGAACCGCAACCGGCCGGCGGTGCGCTTCTTGTCCAGGCGCAGCCGGGCGCGCAGGGCCTCGGGATCGGCGGCCGGGGGCGTGGTGGGCAGGCCGCAGGCCCGCAGCAGGCGGCGGGTACGGTGGAGCAGTTCGGCGCTGGCGATCCCCCGCGCCACCGCCAGGCGCAGCGCGGCCACCAGCCCCAGCGACACCGCCTCGCCATGGCTCAGCCCGAAGGCGCTCTCGGCCTCCAGGGCGTGGCCCAGGGTGTGCCCGAGGTTCAGCAGCCGGCGCTCGCCCAGCTCCCACGGGTCGCGCCCCACCACGCCGCCCTTGACCGCGGCGCAGGCGGTGGCGCAGGCCTCGAGGAGCTGCGGGTCCCGGCGCGCCCCCGGCAGCGCCGCCTCCAGCCGCTCCAGCAGCGCCGCATCGCCGATGAGCGCGGTCTTGATCACCTCGGCATAGCCGCCGGCCAGCTCGCGGTCCGGCAGGGTGGCCAGCAGGACGGGGTCCGACACCACCAGCAGCGGCGGCCAGAACGACCCCGCCAGGTTCTTCGCCCCCGCCCCGTTGACGCCGGTCTTGCCGCCGATGTGCGCGTCCACCTGGGCCAGCAGCGTGGTGGGCACCATGGCCAGGCTCACCCCGCGCATGTAGATCGCGCTGGCGAAGCCGGCCAGGTCGCCGGTCACCCCGCCGCCGGCCGCCACCACGCAGGTGTCGCGGTCGCAGCCCAGGGCGGCCAGGCGCTCGAGCAGCTCACCGATCTGGCCGAGGGTCTTCTCGCGGTCGCCGTCGCGGATGATCACGGTGTCGTGGCGCAGGCCTGCCGCCGCGAGGCTGGCGGCCAGGCGCCCGTGGTGGTGCGCGCGGACCACCTCGGGCATGACCAGGACCACGCGGCCGCCGATACCCCGCTCGCGCAGGTGACGACCCAGCTGGCAGGCCGCGCCCCGCCCGCTGATCACCCGGCTGGTGGCCAGGCCGCGGGCGGCCAGAGCGGGCAGGCCGGCGGCGCCGGGCACGGGGATCTCGATGGTGGCATGGGGCGGGTCGAGCCGGGCGGCCAGCCGGGCGGCCGCCGCGGCGGGGTCGAGATCGCTGGTGTCGAGGGTCTGGTCGCAGCCGGCGTATCGCGACGCGCGGGCGCCCAGCAGCGAGGCGATGCGCGTGGGGAGGTCGTCGGTGCCGGCCAGCAGGGGGCGGCTGGCGCGATCCGGACCCAGGCGCGCGGCCAGGACGTCGGCGCGGGCGGTGAGCAGGACGGTGTCGGCGTCGTGGCAGAGGGCGGCGCGGTTGTCCGCATCGAGGATGGTCCCGCCGCCGGTGGCGATCACTGCGCCACGCCGGGCGCTGGCCTCGCGGACGGCCTCGCGCTCGCGCGCGCGGAAGCCCGCCTCCCCCTCGCGGCCGAAGATGTCGGCGATGCTGCAGCCGGCGGCCGCGACGATCTCCGCGTCCAGGTCCACGCAGGGACGACCGAGCAGCGCGGCCAGCTCCCGCGCCACGGCGCTCTTGCCCGTGCCCATGAAGCCGGCCAGGACCACGTTGCGCGGCGCGCTCATGCTGTCACCGTCGTGGCGATGGACGCGCGCATGGCCGCCAGGTCGGGCGCCCGGCCGCACCACAGCCGCAGCGCCAGGTGGGCCTGGGCGGCCAGCAGGTCGCGGCCGCCCAGGACGGGGCGTCCGGCGGCGCGCCAGGCGGACTCCAGGGCGGTGGGCCGGGTGCCGTAGACCAGCTCGAAGAGGGAGGCGTGGGGCGCCTGGTCGGGGGTGACGAGCGGGTCGGGGGTGACGAGCGGGTCGGCAGCGTCGGTCGGACCGGTCGGACCGGTCGTGCCGGCCGGGCCGGTCGTGCCGGCCGGGCCGGCCCCGCATCCCGGCAACCCCACCGGCGTGGCCTGCACCACGAGGTCGGCCGCGGCCAGCGCCTGCGCCGCGTCCGCGCCGCCCAGCGCGGCCACGCCCAGGTCGGCACCCGGATGGGCCGTCCGCAGCGACGCCAGCGACCCCGCGGCCCGGCCCGGATCGCGGACCAGGCAGCGCACCGTCGCCGCCCCGGCCTGCAGCAGGCCGTGCGCCGCCGCGCGCGCCGCGCCGCCCGCCCCCAGGATCACCGCGCGCCGGCCGGCCGGGTCCCGGCCCGCCAGTTCGCGCAGCGCCAGGACCACCCCGCCGGCGTCGGTGTTCTCGCCGCGCCAGCCGCCGACCGCCGGCACGAGCACGTTGGCCGCGTCGCATGCTTCCACGTCCGGCGAGCGCTGGGCCAGGAAGGGCAGCACCGCGGTCTTCAGCGGGTAGGTCACGTTCACGCCGGCCAGGCCGAGGGCGGACAGGCCGGCGACCACGGCCCGGGGTCGGCCCGGATCCGCTGGCAGGGCCACGTAGACCGCGTCGCGCCCCAGCGCGGCCAGGGCCTGGTTCATCAACCGCGGCGAGAGGCTATGCGACACGGGACGACCGATCACCGCGTAGACCGTGGTACCGCCGGCGATACCGGCGCTCGCCACCGGGCCCGGCGAGTCGGTGGCCGTCGCCGCCGGCGGGGCCGTGGCCGTTGGCGGGGCCGTCGCCGCCGGCGGCGTGGTCGCCGCCCTCGGCGGGGTCGCCGCAGCGCGGGGACGCCGGGCCATCACGCCGCCGCCTCGCCGCTGGCCACGGCGCCGCCGGTGAGGCGGGCGAGGTCGCCCCAGAAGGCGGGGTGGCTGACGGCGGCGGCCTCGGCGCCGTTGATCACCGTCTCGCCAACGGCCGCCAGCGCGGCCACGGCCAGGGCCATGGCCAGGCGGTGGTCGCCGCCGGCGTCCACCACCGCGCCGCGCAGGGTGCTCGGACCGCTGACCGCGAACCCGTCGGCATGCTCGACGATGCGCGCGCCCAGCCGCCGCAGCTGCGCCACGACGGTGGCGATGCGGTCGGACTCCTTGTGGCGCAGCTCGCCGGCGTCGCGGACCACGGTGGTGCCGGCGGCCTGGGTGGCCAGGACGGCGACCAGCGGCAGCTCGTCGATGAGGCGCGGGATGAGCGTGCCGCCGATGGTCACCGGGCGCAGCGGGCCGTGGCGGGCAGCGAGGTCGGCCAGCGGTTCTCCCCCGCTCTCGCGCTGGCCGTCCAGGGTGACCGGCGCGTCCATGCCGCGGAGCACGTCGAGCAGGCCGGTGCGGGTGGGGTTGACTCCCACGCCGGGCAGGGTGACGGCCGCGCCAGGGGTCATGACGCCGGCGGCGAGGAAGAAGGCGGCGGTGGAGAGATCGCCGGGCAGGTCCAGGTCCAGGCCGCCGAGGGGCGCGCGCGCGCCCGGCCGGCCGACCAGCGTGACGGTCAGGCCGCCGCGGCGCAGATCCACGCCCATGGCGCCGAGCAGGCGCTCGGTGTGGTCGCGACTGCCGGCGGGTTCGGTGATGCGCGTGGTCCCGTCGGCGCCCAGGCCGGCCAGCAGGATGGCCGACTTCACCTGGGCGCTGGCCACCCGCGGCGTGTGGTCGGTGGCGCGCAATGGCCCGCTCCGCGAGCCCAGCCGCAGTGGCAGTTGCCGGCCGGTCTGGGCGCTGATCTCCGCGCCCATGGCGCGCAGCGGGTCGATGATCCGGCGCATGGGCCGGCGGCGCAGCGAGGCGTCGCCATCGAGGACGGCGGCGGCGCCGCGGCCGGCCAGCAGGCCGGCGAGCAGGCGGGCGGTGGTGCCGGAATTGCCGCAGTCGAGGGTCCGGCCGTCGGGCCACCGGTCCGGCGCCGCGACGTGCAGGGCGCCGTCCGGCCGCGGCGTGATGGGCACGCCCAGCTGCTCGAGGCAACGCCGGGTGCTGGTCACGTCGCCCCCGGCGGGCAGGCCGCGCACCGTGACCCCCGGTCCGCTGAGCGCGCCGAGGAGGAGGGCGCGGTGGGCCAGGGACTTGTCGCCGGGCACGGTGACCTCGCCGCGCGGCGGGGACTGCGGGCGCACGTGCATCCTCATGCCGACACCTCCCTGGGCTTGCCGACCGCCGCGGCGGTGGCCACCGGCCGGCCCAGCGCCGCGCCCACGGCCACCAGCTGCGCCATGAGCTCGGCATAACCGGCGAAGGTGAGGCTCTGCCGGCCGTCGCTCATGGCCTGCTCGGGCTCGGGATGCATCTCGATCATGATGCCGTCGGCGCCGGCGGCCAGGGCGGCCAGGGCCAGGGCGGGCACCAGCTCCCGCTTGCCCGCCGCGTGGCTGGGGTCGACGATCACCGGCAGGTGGCTCTGCGCCTTGATCACCGGCACCGCGGCGATGTCCAGGGTGTTTCGGGTGGCGGTCTCGAAGGTGCGGATGCCCCGCTCGCAGAGCATCACCTGCTGGTTGCCGCCGGCCAGGATGTACTCGGCGGCCATGAGCAGCTCCTCGATGGTGGTCATCAGACCGCGCTTGAGGAGCACCGGCCGCCGGACGCGGCCCACCGCCTCGAGCAGCGCGTAGTTCTGCACGTTGCGCGCGCCGATCTGCAGGATGTCCGCGTGCCGCGCCACGGTGGGCACCAGGTCGGGATGCATCACCTCGGTGACCACCGGCAGGCCGGCCTGCTCGCCGGCCGACGCCAGCAGCCGCAGCCCCTCCTCCCCCAGGCCCTGGAAGCTGTAGGGCGAGGTGCGCGGCTTGTAGGCGCCCCCCCGCAGGACGCTCCCTCCGTGGGCGGCCACCTCCCGGGCGCAGGTCTCGATCTGCGCCCGGTCCTCCACCGCGCAGGGCCCGGCCATCACCGTGAAGCCGCCGTCGCCGATGCGCACGCCACCAGCCTGGACCACCGTGGCCTCGGCCCGGAACTCGCGGCTGACCAGCTTGAACGCCGCCGACACCGGGCAGATCTGCTCCACCCCCGGCAGCGCGGCCACCGGCGCGAAGTCCGTGCCGCGGTCGGCCCCCAGCACACCGATCACCGCGCCCTGCTGGCCATGGTTGGGCACCGGCCGCAGCCCGCGCTCCTGGCACGCGCGCAGCACCGCGCCGATCTCGGCCACCGTGGCCCCGGTCTTCATGGTCACGATCATCATGGCGCGGTCCTTTCGGAGGGACGAGCGGTTTGGTCGTCGCGGGCGGCGGTGTCGATGGCGGCGGCGTCGGTGGCGGCGGCGTCGGTGGCGGCGGTGTCGGTGGCGGCGGCGTGGTCGTCCGTCTCGCGGGACGACCCCTCCGCCAGCGCCGCCAGCATCTCGTCGACCAGCGCGAGGGCGTCGGCGACGCCGGCGCGCGGCTGGGCGGCGTCGAGCAGGCGCCGCATGAGCGCGCTGCCCACGATGGCGCCGTCGGCGCAGCGGGCGGCCTGGCGGGCGCGGGCGGGGCCGTCGATGCCGAAGCCCACGTACCGCGGCAGGTCGGTGTGCCGCGCGACGCGGCCGGCGAAGGCGGCGAGCTGGTCGGGGTCGGCGGCCACGGTGCCGGTCACCCCCGCCACGGCCACCAGGTAGAGGAAGCCGCGCGCGGGGCCGGCGATCCGGGCCAGCCGCGCGTCCGGGGTGGTGGGCGCCACCAGGTCCACCAGGGCCAGGCCCTCGGCGGCCAGGGCCTGGCGCAGGGGCCCGGCCTCCTCGCGGCTGAGGTCGGGCACGATCACGCCCTGGCAGCCCGCGCGGGCGGCGGCCGCGGCGAAGCCGTCGAGGCCCAGGCGCAGGACGGGGTTGAGGTAGGTCATGAGCACCGGCGCCGCCTGGCCGCGCAGCTCGCCCACCAGGTCCAGGGCGCGGCGCAGGGTCATGCCGCCGGCGAGCGCCGCGCTGCTGGCCTGCTGGATCACCGGACCGTCGGCCACCGGGTCGCTGAACGGCACGCCGATCTCCACCACCGGGCAGCCGCGGTCGACGCAGCCCTGGAGGAGTTCGAGGGAAGCCGCGGCGGTGGGGAAGCCCGCGGTGACGAAGGGCACCAGCGCCGCGTGGCCGGCGTCGCGGCGCGCGCGGCAGAGGCGCTCGAGGGGCAGGGGAGCGGCGCCGTCGGGGATCGGGCGGTTCATGCCGTCACCTCCGGGGCGTCGCTGGCGCCGGGGTCGTCCCGGTGGGAGGCGTCGTGGTCGGGCAGGCTGGCGAGGTCCTTGTCGCCGCGGCCGGAGAGGTTGAGCAGGACCAGCTCGCAGCCGGGCTCGCGGACCAGGTGGCGCAGGTGGGCCAGGGCGTGGGCCGACTCCAGCGCCGGCAGGATGCCCTCGGCGCGGCAGAGCTGGTGCACGGCCCGGACGGCGTCGTCGTCGGTCACGGCCACGGCGGTCAGGCGGCCACAATCCTCGAGATGCGCCAGCTGCGGACCCACGCCCGGGTAGTCCAGGCCGGCGGAGATGGAGTGCACCGGGCGGACCTGGCCGTCGGCGTCCTGCAGCAGCAGGCTCAGGGTGCCGTGCAGCACGCCGGGCTCGCCACGGCCGAGGGTGGCGGCGTGGCCGGCCGGACCGCCGCCGGCCTCCACGCCCACCAGGCGGACCCGGTCGTCGGCGAGGAAGGCGCCGAACAGGCCGATGGCGTTGCTGCCGCCGCCCACGCAGGCCACCGCGTGGCTGGGCAACCGGCCGGTGGCGTCGAGGATCTGCGCGCGGGCCTCCTGGCCGATCACGTGCTGGAAGCCGGCCACCAGGGAGGGGTACGGATGCGGGCCCACCGCCGAGCCGATGACGTAGTACGTGGACTCCACGCTGGCGACCCAGTCGCGGATGGCCTCGCTGGTGGCGTCCTGCAGGGTGCGGCGGCCGGTGCGCGCGGGGCGCACCTCGGCGCCCATCAGGCGCATGCGGCGGACGTTGGGCTGCTGGCGCGCCATGTCGGTCTCGCCCATGTAGACCACGCAGGGCAGGCCGAAGTGCGCACACACCGCCGCGGTGGCCACGCCGTGCTGGCCGGCGCCGGTCTCGGCGATGATCCGCCGCTTGCCCATGTGGCGGGCGAGCAGCACCTGGCCCAGCACGTTGTTCAGCTTGTGGGCGCCGGTGTGCAGGAGGTCCTCGCGCTTGAGGTAGATGGGCGCGGGGCTCTGCAGGTGCTCCTCCAGGCGGCGGGCCCGCAGCAGCGGCGTGGGACGACCGGCGAAGTCGCGCAGCAGCGCCTCGAGCTCCGCCTGGAAGGCCGATTCGCCGCGGATCGATTCCCAGGCCGCGGCCAGCTCGCCCAGGGCGGGCATGAGCGTCTCCGGCACGTACTGGCCGCCGAAGGGACCGAAACGGCCGGGTCGAGCGGTGGCGTCGGCGGGGCCGGCGGTCGCATCGGTGGACCCGGCGGCGGCGCCGGCGGTGGGGCCGGCGGTGGGGCCGGTGGTGGGGTCGGTGGTCGCAGGGGTCGTGATCTCAGGATTCACGGGGCACCTCCACGATGCGGGCGGCAGCGATGACGCGGCGCACCAGTTCGGGATCCTTCTGGCCGGGAGCACGCTCGGTACCCCGGCAGACGTCCACGCCCACGGGCTGGGCGGTCGCGATGGCGGCCGGCATGGCGCGGTGATCGAGCGCGCCGGCCAGCATCACCGGCACGCAGGCCTCGCTGGCCCGGCGGGCGGCGCGCCAGAGCGCCTGGCGGCCGGTGGGTGCACCGCCACCTCGCTTGGGCAGGTCCATGAGCAGACCGGAGACCTGCTGGCGGTCGACATCCGGGAGTTCGAGGTAGCCGGCCACCGCGGCGGAGGCCTGGTCGGCGGTCACGGCCGGCAGCACGGGACAGGCGCAGGCCGCGGCAACCGCGCGCCAGACGGCCGCGTCGGCGCAGCCATGGAGCTGGAGCATGTCGACACCGGTCTCGGCCACCAGTACGGCGAGCCGGTCGCCAGCGACGTCGGTCACCACGCCCACCAGCTTCGCCCCGGGCACCGCCTCGCGGATCGCCCGCGCCCGGTCGGGCGAGACCTGGCGCGGGCTCGGCGCCAGGATCACGCCCAGCAGGTGGGCGCCGGCCACGTGGCAGAGCCTGGCGTCGTCGGCGGTGGTGATGCCGCAGATCTTCACCCGGCAGGCGGCAGCGGTGGCGCCGCCGCCCGCCGGACGCTCGTGCCGCATGGGTGCGCTCATATCGCCTCCTCCCGTCCGTGGGACTCCACGCCGCGCAGGGCGCGCAGCACGGCGGCGGGGTCGTCCGCCTGCAGGAGCGAGCCGCCCACCAGGAAGGCCGACGCGCCCAGGGCCTGCAGCGCCTCCACCTCCGCACGGCCCGCCAGGCCGCTCTCCACCACCGCGGCGCACCCGCGTGGGACCCGGGGCAGCAGCTCGCGGCTGACATCCAGGGAGACCTGGAAGGTGTCCAGGTCGCGGTTGTTGAAGCCCACCAGATCGGCGCCGGCGTCGAGGGCGTGGTCGAGGTCCCGGGCGTCGTGGCACTCCACCAGGACGTCCAGGCCCAGCTCGCGCGCGGTGGCGTGCAGGTCGGCGAGCTGGGCGCGGCGGACCAGCCGGGCGATGAGCAGCACGGCGTCGGCGCCGGCCAGCCGCAGCGCGTGGAGCTGCCACGGATGGATGATGAAGTCCTTGGCGATCAGCGGCAGCGGGACGGCGCCTCGCATGGGAGCGATGTCGTCCGGGCCGGTGCCGAAATTGGCGCGGTCGGTGACCAGGGAGAGCGCCGCGGCGCCCGCGGCGTGGTAGACGCGCGCGAGGTCGGCAGGCGGTTCCTGCCGCCTGAACCGGCGGACGCTGGGCGAGCGGCGCTTGACCTCGGCGATGATGCGGTCCGACCCCGCCGTCAGCGCAGCGCGGAAACCGCGCGTCGGCGGCCGGTCGATGCACGAAGACGCGAGCGCGGCCAGGGGACGAGCACGCTCGCCCGCCTCCACCTCGGCCTGCTTCTGGGCGCGGACACGATCGAGGAAGCCGTTCATGCGTCACCTCCGGCGGCGAGGTCGGTGCGAGG
>CAZWYF010000005.1:6105-9795 GCA_964637835.1 uncultured Fibrobacteraceae bacterium | reverse complement strand
TGGCGGCGCGGTCGGCGCTGGCGGCGCGGTCGGCGAGGTCGTGCGACGCCTCGCGCAGGCGGTCGAGCAGGACGGTGGCGCGGCCGGAGAGCACGGCGGCGCGGGCCAGGGCGGCGCCCTCGCGCAGGTCGGCGACCGCGTCGGCGGCCAGCAGGGCGCCGGCGGCGTTGAGCAGGATGGCGTCGGTACGCGGACCGGGCTCGCCGGCCAGGGCGGCTTGCAGGAGCGTGGCGCTGGTGGCGGCGTCGTGGCCGCCGGCGAGCTGCGCGGCGGTGCAGCGCGCGAGGCCGGCGTCCTCGGGCGTGACGACGTATCGCGATCGCTCGCCATCGCGGAGCTCGGTGACCTGCGTGGGTCCGGTGAGGGCCAGCTCGTCCTCGCCGTCGTGGCCGTGGACCACCAGGGCGCGGGCCGTGCCCAGCTCGGCCAGGGCGCCGGCGAGCAGGTCGCAGAGCTCCGGCGCGTAGACGCCCAGCAGCTGGTGGCGGACACCGGCGGGGTTGGTCAATGGCCCCAGCAGGTTGAACACCGTGCGCACGCCCAGCGCCTTGCGCACGGGCATGGCGTGGCGCATGGCCGGGTGATGACGCGGGGCGAAGAGGAAGGCCAGGCCCACCTCGTCCAGCAGACGGCCGAGGGCGCCCGCGTCCAGATCCAGGTTCACCCCCAGGGCCTCCAGGACGTCGGCCGAGCCGCAGGCCGAGCTGGCCGCACGGTTGCCATGCTTGGCCACCGGCACGCCGGCGGCGGCGGTGACCAGGGCGGCGCCGGTGGAGATGTTGAAGGTGCCGCGGCCGTCGCCGCCGGTGCCGCAGGTGTCGACGGCCTGGCCGGCCCGGGCGGCGACCACCGGCACCACCCGGGCCCGCATGGCGCGGGCGAAGCCGCCCAGCTCGGCCGCGGTGGTGCCCTTCAGGCGCAGGGCGGCCAGCACGGCGCCCAGACGCGCGGGATCGAGCCGGCCGTCCATGACGTGGTCCATGAGGAGCTCGGCCTCCGTGGCGGCGAGGTCACGGCCGGCGAGCAGGTCGGCGAAGACCGCGGTCAGGGCGCTCATGGCGTCACCTCCGGCGCCGGGACGCACAGCCGCAGCCAGTTCTGCAGCAGCCGGGCGCCCTCGGCGGTCATGATGGACTCGGGGTGGAACTGCACGCCGAAGCTGGGCCGGGTGCGGTGGCGCACGCCCATGACCTCGCCGGCGTCGGTGTAGGCGCAGATCTCCAGGACCGCGGGCACGTCCTCCTCGCGCACGCCCAGCGAGTGGTAGCGGGTGGCGGTGAAGGGGTTGCTCAGGCCGGTGTAGAGGTCGCGGCCGTCGTGGTACACGGGGCTGGTCTTGCCGTGCATCACCTGCTCGCAGCGGGTGACGCGGCCGCCGCAGACCTCCACCAGGGTCTGGTGTCCGAGGCAGATGCCCAGGATGGGCATCCGGTCGCCGAGATGCTCGATGAGCGCGCCGCTCACCCCGGCGTCCGCGGGCGTGCCCGGGCCGGGCGAGATGATCAGGCCGTGGGGGGCGAGGTCGTCCACCTCGGCCACGGTGATGGCGTCGTTGCGATGGACGATCACCTCGGCGCCCAGCTCGCCGAGGGCCTGGACCACGTTGTAGGTGAAGCTGTCGTAGTTGTCGATCATCAGGAGCTTCACTGCAGACCTCCCTCGGCCACGGTGATCGCACGGGTGATGGCGCGGAGCTTGTGCAGGGTCTCGTGGTACTCGGCCGTGGGATCGCTGTCGGCGACGATGCCGGCGCCCGCCTGGGCCCACCAGCGCTCGCCCTGCAGCACGAGGGTGCGGATGGCGATGCAGAGGTCGAGGTCGCCGCCGGGCGCGAGGTAGCCCACGGCGCCGGCGTACGGCCCGCGGCGGCGGCCCTCCTGCGCGGCGATGATCTCCATGGCGCGCACCTTGGGGGCGCCGCTGACGGTGCCGGCGGGGAAGACCGCGCGCAGGAGGTCGAAGGCGGCGATGTCGTCCCGCAGCTCGCCCTCCACGCGGGAGACGATGTGCATGACGTGGCTGTAGCGCTCGACCTGCTGGAAGCTCACGGGGCGGACGGTGCCGGGGCGGCAGACGCGGCCGAGGTCGTTGCGGCCCAGGTCCACCAGCATGAGGTGCTCGGCACGTTCCTTCTCGCTGGCCAGCAGCTCCTGCTCGAGGGCCTGGTCGGCCACGGCGTCCTCGCCGCGCGGGCGGGTGCCGGCGATGGGGCAGACCTGGGCGGTCTGGCCGTGGCGGGTGACCAGGGCCTCGGGCGAGGAGCCCACCAGCTGCAGGTCGCCGAAGTCGAGGAAGAAGAGGTAGGGGGAGGGATTGAGGATGCGCAGGGCGCGGTAGACGGTGAAGGGGTCGGCGGCGGTGCGGCCACGCAGACGCTGGCTGAGGACGATCTGGAACGCGTCGCCGGCCAGGATGTGCTCACGCGCGGCGGTCACCATCTCCTCGAAGCGTTCCTGCGGGATCTCCGGCGCGGCCGCCTCCAGGGTGGGCACCTGTCCGGGCACCGCCCGCGGCGGCAGGGGGCCGCGCAGGGCGGCGAGGATCTGGTCGAGGCGCAGCTGGGCGGCGGCGTAGCCGTCCTCGGGCGGCACGTCGTCCGGGGGCAGGACGGCGGCCTCGATCTCGCTCTTGACGTGGTCGAAGACCACCAGCGCTCCGGGGAAGAGCAGGCGGGCGTCGGGGAGCTGGTCCCCGTCCCGGGCCGCGGGCAGCGGCACGCGCTCGAAGTGGCGCACGGTCTCCCAGCCCAGGTAGCCCACCGCAGCGCCCAGCGGGCCGGGCAGTCCGTCGAGGGCGAGGCGGCGGCCGCGCTCCAGCTCCGCCTCCAGCGCGGCGAAGGGGTCGTCGGGGTCCAGGGGCGCGGTCTCGCGGACCGCGCCGCGGGTGGTGGTGACGGTGTCGTGGTCGATGGCGATCTCGCACCGCGGCTGCAGCCCGATGAAGGAGTGACGACCCACCTGCACGCCCTGCTCCACGCTCTCGAGGAGGAAGGCGGCGCCGCAGCCGGCGAGCTTGAGGTAGGCCGACACCGGCGTCTCCAGGTCGGCCGGGATGCGCCGGCGCAGCGGCGTGGTGCGGCCGCGGCGGGCGAGGTCGAGATAGTCCGAGAGGGCGGGCGTGACCATGGTTGCTCCTCGGTTGCGGTGGCGTCTCGGGAACGGGGCGCGGCGCCGGGACGAGAAAACCCGCGGCCTGGGCGGGTCGCGGGTCTTCTTCTCGTGTCCGGTCGCTGAGCGGCTCAGCGTCTGTCAACCATCCGGACCTCGACCCCGACCTGCCAGCGCGCCATGCCACCACCACCAGGTGCTGGGGGCGCTGATCACGGTCGAGATGATGAGGTCGCGGGTCATGGGATCGCTTCCGGTGGCGGCCGGTCGTCGCGGTGATGCGGCGGCGCGTTGACGCGTCGCGGTGGTGCGGCGTCGCGGCGGTGCCGCGTCGCGTTGACGCGTCGGTGGGCCGTCGGGATCTGGTCCGAACTGTTGCCGGAGAGCTTACGGACATCGCGCGGATGTGTCAAGACGTAAAATGGGGAGTTCCGGTCGCCGATGACGGATATGTCGTCATGGCAGCCGATAGCGGACATTCAATCGCCATCGACGGGATCCAGGTTGATGGATGGTGATGGACGCGCGCTGGCGCTGCACCCGCCTCCCGCTGGCTCCGCGCCGGCCTCGCTCGTGCTCCGCG
>CAZWYF010000005.1:4472-6005 GCA_964637835.1 uncultured Fibrobacteraceae bacterium | reverse complement strand
GCTCCGCGCCCGCTACGCTTCCCGCTCCGCGCCGGCCTCGCTCGTGCTCCGCGCCCGCTCGGGCGTTGCCACGGCCGCGCGCGCGGGATACCATGCAGCGGTCGCGATCGCGGGTGCGGTCGGCGCAGGCGGCGCAGGCGGCGCGGTCGGCCGTCCCCGCGCGCCCCCAGCCCCGGAAGGTGACCAGGCATGTCCCCGTCCTCCGACCCCGACGCCCGGCGGCTCGTCATCGACGTACGCAGCGAGGTGGGCCGACTGCAGGGCGTGGTCCTGCACCGGCCCGGGCCCGAGGTCACCCAGATGACCCCGGCCAATGCCGAGCGCGCGCTCTACAGCGACATCCTCAACCTCGACGTGGCGGTGCAGGAATACCACCAGCTCGAGGGCGTGCTCGAGCGCTGGACCCGCACCTTCCAGGTCCGTGACCTGCTCCAGGAGATCCTGCGCACCGCCCGCGTGCGCGAGACCCTGGTGGAGCGCGTCTGCGCCCAGGAGCACGTCCCGCAGCTCGCCACCCGGCTGGGCGCCATGGACCCCGCGGATCTCACGCGCGCGCTCATCGAGGGCGTGCCACTGGAGCGCGACAACCTCACCCGGTTCCTCAGCCCCGAGCGCTTCGCCCTGCCCCCGCTGCATAATTTCTTCTTCACCCGCGACGCGGCCGCCGCGGTGGGCAGCCGGGTGCTCATCGGGCGGATGGCCAGCCGGGTGCGCGAGCGCGAGGCGCTCATCATGGAGGCCATCTTCGACTTCCACCCGCTGTTCCGCACCGAGACGGTCAACCCCGCCCGCCACGGC
This sequence comes from uncultured Fibrobacteraceae bacterium, assembly GCA_964637835.1. Taxonomy (GTDB): domain Bacteria; phylum Krumholzibacteriota; class Krumholzibacteriia; order LZORAL124-64-63; family LZORAL124-64-63; genus Glo-17. Next base: position 5,207 of record CAZWYF010000005.1, on the reverse strand, counting down.
GCGGCCGGCCGCGAGGTGACCATCGAGGGCGGCGACCTGCTCGTCGCCCGCGAGGACCTGCTCATGGTGGGCGTGGGCCAGCGCACCAGCACCGAGGCGGTGGACTTCCTCATCGAGCGCCTGAAGGGCGAGTCCCGAGCCACCGAGTCCACACGTCACCTGCTGGTGCAACTGCTGCCGCATGAGCCGGAGTCGTTCATCCACCTGGACATGGTCTTCACCATCCTCGACCACGCCGCGTGCATGGTCTTCGCGCCCCTGGTCACCGAGCATAACCACCATCCCACCGTGCACGTGGAGATCGCCGGCGGTGCGGTGCGGCGGATCGGCGAGGTGGAGACGCTCCAGGAGGGCCTGCAGCATCTCGGCTTCGACTTCGAGCCCATCTTCTGCGGCGGCCGCGAGGACCGCTGGCAGCAGGAGCGCGAGCAGTGGCACTCCGGCACCAACTTCTTCGCCCTCGCGCCCGGCAAGGTGATCGGCTATGCGCGCAACGTGCACACCCTCGAGGAGCTGGACCGCCACGGCTTCGCCATCCTGCCCGCGGCCGACGTGATCGGCGGCCAGGCCGACCCGACCGCCCACGACCGCTGCGTGATCACCATCGGCGGTTCGGAGCTCGCCCGCGGCGGCGGCGGCTGCCGCTGCATGACCCTGCCCATCGCGCGGGACACGGTGGTCTGACCTCCGGGCCCGAGCGCCCAGTGCCCAGCGACAAGCGCCCAGTGCCCAGCG
>CAZWYF010000005.1:0-4372 GCA_964637835.1 uncultured Fibrobacteraceae bacterium | reverse complement strand
CTGACCTCCGGGCCCGAGCGCCCAGTGCCCAGCGACAAGCGCCCAGTGCCCAGCGGCCAGCGGCCAGCGGCCGGAGCGGAAGCGTCGCTTTCAGCTTGAAGTCGGCGCAACCGGGCGATAAATAATGACCTGCCACCACCACCCGTAGCCCCAGGAGTGGTCTTCATGGATGTCGTCATGCTCTCCCGCATCCAGTTCGCCCTGACCATCGGTTTCCACTACTTCTATCCACCGCTCAGCATCGGCCTCGGCCTGATCCTGGTGATGATGGAGGGGATGTACCTGAAGACCGGCAAGGCGATCTACCATCAGCTCACCCGGTTCTGGGTCCGCATCTTCGGCCTGATCTTCGCCTTCGGCGTCGGCTCCGGCATCGTGATGGAGTTCGAGTTCGGCACCAACTGGGCCGAGTACTCGCGCTACGTCGGCGACGTCTTCGGCAGCCCGCTGGCGGCCGAGGGCATCTTCGCCTTCTTCCTCGAGTCCGGCTTCCTCGCCCTGCTGCTCTTCGGCTGGGAGCGCATCAGCAAGGGCATGCACTTCTTCGCCACCTGCATGGTGGCCCTCGGCGCGCACTTCTCGGCCATCTGGATCATCGTGGCCAACAGCTGGATGCAGACGCCGGCCGGCTACCACATCGTGGACACCCCCACCGGCCCGCGCGCCGAGATCACCAGCTTCTGGGAGGCGGTGCTCAATCCGTCGACCATCGATCGCCTGGTGCACACCGTGCTGGGCGCCTGGCAGGCCGGCGCGTTCTTCGTGATCTCGGTGGCCGCCTACTACCTGCTGCGGCGCCAGCACGAGGAGTTCGCCAGGACGTCGATGAAGGTGGCCTTCGTGGTGGCCATGGTCGGGTCGCTGGGCCAGCTGATCTCCGGGCACGACAACGCCGTGATGGTCGCCGAGCACCAGCCCGCCAAGCTCGCCGCCTTCGAGGGCATCTACGAGACCGGTCCCGACCAGGACCTGACCATCATGGGCTGGGTGGACGAGGAGAAGCAGGAGGTCAAGGGCCTCAAGGTGCCGGGCCTGCTGAGCTGGCTCATCGACTTCGACACCGACACCGTGGTCCAGGGCCTCGACGACTGGCCCGAGGCCGATCGCCCGCCGGTGCAGATCACCTTCCAGAGCTACCACTTCATGGTGGCCATCGGCATGGCGCTGATCCTGCTGGCGTGGGGCGGCGGCCTGCTCGCCTGGCGCGGCCAGCTCTTCGAGCATCGCTGGCTGCTGTGGATCTTCGTCTTCTCGGTGCTGCTGCCGCAGATCGCCAACCAGCTGGGCTGGGCGGCCGCGGAGATCGGTCGTCAGCCGTGGATCGTGTACGAGCTCATGCGCACCGCCGACGGCGTCAGCGACACCATCTCGGCGGGCAACGTGCTGTTCTCGCTGATCCTGTTCACGCTGATCTACGTGGCGCTGTTCGTGGTCTTCATCGTGTTGCTCGACCAGAAGGTCAAGCACGGTCCGCGGACCGAGGACATGCCCCGGACCGGGGAGGTGCGGTCGTGAATCCCGAGTTCTACAACATCATCTGGTACATCCTGGTCGGCGTGCTGCTGACCGGCTACGCGATCCTCGACGGCTTCGACCTCGGCGTCGGCGGCCTGCATCTGCTGGCCCGCGGCGACAAGGAGCGGCGCATCTTCCTCAACTCCATCGGCCCGTTCTGGGACGGCAACCAGGTCTGGCTGGTGACCGGCGGCGGCGCCCTCTTCGCGGCCTTCCCGCACGTCTACGCCACGGCGTTCAGCGGCTTCTACATCGCGTTCATCCTGCTGCTGTTCACGCTCATCTTCCGCGGCGTCTCCATCCACGTGCGCAGCCTGCGCGAGAGCAGCGCCTGGCGCAGCCTGTGGGACTGGGCGTTCAGCGTCTCCAGCCTGCTGGCGTCGCTGCTCATCGGCGTGGCCCTGGGCAACGTGGCCTGGGGCGTGCCCATCGAGGCCAACTTCCGCTACCACGGCGACATCTTCGCGCAGATCCACCCCTACACGGTGCTGACCGGCCTGCTGGTGGTGGCCATGTTCCTCATGCACGGCGCCATCTACCTCGTGCTCAAGACCGAGGGCGACCTCAACGCCCGCGTGCGCACCTGGGTGCGCCCGTCGATCATCACCTTCATCATCCTCTACGTGGTGGTCACCATGGCCACGCTGCTGTATCTGCCGCACATGGCCGACCCCTTCCGTGACAACCCCGTGCTGTTCCTGGTGCCCGCCCTCAGCGTCCTGGCCATCGCCAACATCCCGCGGGAGATGCACCACGGCCGCGAGTTCTTCGCGTTCCTCTCCTCGGCCGTGGCCATGCTGCTGCTGCTGGCGCTGTTCGGGATCGGCATGTTCCCCGAGCTGATCCACTCGCGGCCCGACGCGGCCAACAGCATGACCATCTACAACGCGTCCAGCTCGACCAAGACCCTGCGGACCATGCTCATCATGGCAGCGATCGGCATGCCGCTGGTGATCGCCTACACCTTCCACATCTACCGGGTCTTCCAGGGGAAGGTGAAGCTGGACTCGATGTCGTACTGATCCCGGCGACGGCCTGCGGTCCCGCGCCTGACAGGAGGGCCGACTCCATGGGGGAGCCGGCCCTCTTCTCGTCTGGCATGCAGCGTCTGGAATGCAGCGTCTGGCGTCGGGAGTGCCGCGCCTCGCGTCGGGCGGCCCCCGCCTGTCGTCCTCGCGGTCCGGCCGATCAGTAGCCCTGGGCGAACACCACGCGGCCGATGGACGGGTCGCCGCAGTGGACGCAGGCGCCCGGGGTCTCGTCCCGCTCGAAGGGGACGTTGCGGATGGTGACCTTCGTCTTGTCCTGGACGGTCTGCTCGCAGGCGCCGTCGCCGCACCAGTGGCAGAGGGCGAAGCCGCCGCCGCGGTTCTCGAAGAGGTCGAGGAAGTCCTCCCAGGTGTCGACGGTGAAGGTGCGGTCGGCCAGCCGCTGCTTCGCGCGGGCGAAGAGGTCGTCCTGGATGCGGTCGAGCTCGGCCATGACGCCGGGGACGACCTCGGCGAACGCGACCACGTTCTTGGCGCGGTCGTGGCGGGCCTTGAGCATGACCGACTCGCCGGCCAGATCGCGCGGGCCAAGCTCCAGGCGCAGCGGCACGCCCTTGCGCTCCCACTCGCTGTACTTCCAGCCGGGGCGCAGGTTGTCGCGGTCGTCGATGTGGACCGGCCCGATGGCCGGGCGCAGTTCCGCGGCCAGCTTCCGCGCGGCGTCGCAGACGGCGGCCTTCTCGTCGTCGTTCTTCCAGATGGGCACGATCACGGCCTTGATGCCGGCGATGCGCGGGGGCAGGACCAGGCCGTCGTCATCGCTGTGGGTCATGATCAGCGCGCCGATGATGCGGGTGGACATGCCCCAGCTCGTGGCCCAGACGTGGTCGACCGTGCCCTCGGCGTTCTGGAACTTGACGTCGAACGCCTTGGCGAAGTTCTGGCCGAGGTCGTGGCTGGTGGCCGCCTGCAGCGCGCGGTTGTCCTGCATCATGGCCTCGATGGAGTAGGTCTCCACCGCGCCGGCGAAGCGCTCGTTGGCCGTCTTGGTGCCCGGGATCACCGGCATGGCGAGGATCTCCTCGGCGAACCAGCGGTAGGTCTCGAGCATCTGCAGGGTCTCCTCGCGGCCCTCCTCGGCGGTGGCGTGGGCGGTGTGGCCCTCCTGCCAGAGGAACTCGGTGGTCCGCAGGAACATCCGCGTGCGCATCTCCCAGCGCATGACGTTGGCCCACTGGTTGATCAGGATGGGCAGGTCGCGGTAGCTCTGGATCCACTTGCGGTACATGTCCCAGATCACCGTCTCGCTGGTGGGGCGGATGACGTACTCCTCCTCCAGCTTCGACGCCGGATCGGGAACCACGTCGGTCTTGCCGTCGCGCGTGGTCTGCATCAGCCGGTGGTGCGTGACGATGGCGCACTCCTTGGCGAAGCCCTCCACGTGCTCGGCCTCCTTCGCCAGGAAGCTCTTGGGGATCAGCAGCGGGAAGTACGCGTTGACGTGGCCGAGCTCCTTGAAGCGGTCGTCCAGGGTGCGCTGGATGTTCTCCCAGATCGCGTAGCCATTGGGCCGGATGACCATGCAGCCGCGCACCGGCGAGTTGTCCGCCAGCTCGGCGGCGCGGATGACGTCCTGGTACCAGCGGCTGTAGTCCTCGGAGCGCTTGGTGATCTCGGCCATGGTGATTACGCGTGGTCCTTTCCCGGGTTCGACGGCAATAAGCACGGAGGCCCGCACTGAAGCCGGCCGCGAACGCCATCGCAGGACGCCCCTGGCCGGTCGGCGGGCTCGCAGGAAGATAGCACAGCGGCTGCGGGGACGAAAGCGGGGCGGCGGGTGTGGGCGGTGGTGGGTGCGCGGGGCGGGC
>CAZWYF010000004.1:151174-159566 GCA_964637835.1 uncultured Fibrobacteraceae bacterium | reverse complement strand
CCCCACGCCACCCCCCGGACGCCCCCCGCACCGCGCCCCCGGAGAAAAAACACCGACGCGGCGACACGGACCAACCGCACCGCCGCGCCAGACACGAAAGAGGACGATCAGAGCGTCCGCTTGACCTCCTCGATCTCGTAGGTCTCGATGATGTCGCCTTCCTGGATCTCGTTGAAGTTCTCCAGGCCGATGCCGCACTCGTAACCCTGGACCACCTCGCGCGCATCCTCCTTGAAGCGCTTCAGCGAGCGGATCTTGCCCTCGAAGATCATCACCTCGTCGCGCACCAGCCGGCCACGGCTGTTGCGGGTGATCTTGCCCTCGAGGACCATGCAGCCGGCGATCTGACCCACCTTCGGGATCCGGAACACCTGCCGCACCTCGGCCTTGCCGGTGGACACCTCGCGCTCGATGGAGCCGAGCAGACCGGACATGGCCTTCTTCAGGGTATCGACGGCCTCGTAGATGATGTCGAAGACCTCGATCTCCACGTGGTGCTGCTTGGCCAGCTCCTTGATCGCCGACCCCGGCCGCATGTGGAACCCGACGATCAGCGCGCCGGTGTTCGAGGCCAGCAGCACGTCCGACTCGCTGATCGCGCCGACGGCCTTGTGGATGATCCGGACCTGGACCTCCTCGGTGCCGAGGTCGAGGAACTGGTCGGCCAGCGCCTCCACCGAACCGGCCACGTCGCCCTTGATGATGATGGGCAGTTCCTTGAGTTCCGCCTCGCTGATCAGGCCGGCCAGCGAGTCGAGGCTCAGCTTCTTCTTGGGCGCCGTCAGCTGCTGCACGCGCAGCTCCTGCTGGCGGCGGGCGGCGATGTCGCGGGCCTCCCGCTCGCTCTCCATGACGTAGAAGCGATCGCCCGCCTCGGGGACGTCGTGGGCGCCGAGCACCTCGGCCGGCTGCCCGGGCAGGCACTCCTCGAGCTTGTCGCCCCGCTCGTTGACCAGGGCGCGCACGCGGCCGTCGGTCAGGCCCACCACGAAGATGTCGCCGGCGTGCAGGGTGCCGCGCTCGATGAGCACGGAGAAGACCACGCCGCGTCCCGGCTCCTTGCGCGCCTCGACCACCGTGCCGCGGGCCGGCCCCTTGGGGCTGGCCTGCAGCTCGAGCACCTCGGCCTGCAGGTGCACCTGCTCGAGCAGGCGCTCGATGCCCAGGCCCTGCTTGGCCGAGATCTCGGCGCAGAGGATGTCGCCGCCGTACTCCTCGATCAGGATGTCGTGCTGCATGAGCTCCTGCTTGACGCGGTCGGCCCTGGCGTCCGGCAGGTCCACCTTGTTGACGGCCACGATGATGGGCACCTCGGCCGCCTTGGCATGGTTGATGGCCTCGACGGTCTGCGGCATCACGCCATCGTTGGCGGCGACGATCAGGATCACGATGTCGGTCACCTGGGCGCCGCGGGCACGCATGGCGGTGAACGCCGCGTGGCCAGGAGTGTCCAGGAAGGTGATCGGTCCACCCGCGGTCTCCACCTTGTAGGCGCCGATGTGCTGGGTGATGCCGCCGGCCTCGCCGGCGATCACGTTGGTGGCGCGGATGCGATCGAGCAGCGACGTCTTGCCGTGGTCCACGTGGCCCATGACGGTCACCACCGGCGGACGCTTCTCGAGATCCTCGGCGGGCACCTCTTCCTCGCGCTCCTCGAGCAATTCCTCGCCGAACTCGCTGAGGAACTCGATGTCCCGGTCGTACTCGTCGGCCAGGAGCTCGATGTGCTCCTTCTCCAGGCGCTGGTTCATGGTCACCATGACGCCCAGGCCGAAGAGCTTGCCGATGATCTCGCGAGGCGGGACCTCGAGCTTCTCGGCGAACTCCTGGGCCGTGATGAACTCGGTGATGCGCAGGACATCCTCCTCGGTCGCGGCCTCTTGCTGGCCACCCTTGCGGCGGCGGCGACGGCCTCCCGCCGCGCCGTCCATCTGCGCCATGGTCTGCTTGAGCTGACGCTCGACCTCGGCCTCGTCCACCTTCTTCTTCTTCGAGCGCGACCGCTTGCGCCGGCCGCCGGCGGCCTCGCTGGCCGCCTTCTCGTCCTGACGGCGCCGGATGGCCGCCATGATGGATTCCTTGACGCTCTGGGCCGGCGCGCCGGGCTCGCCGCCGTCCCGGGGCGCCGCCGCCTCGGCCGCCGCGGCCGCCGCGGGGGGCGCGGGGGCCGCGGGCTCCGCTGGCGCGGGGCGGATGATGTCGCCCACCTTGAAGCCGTCGTTCTTGACCACGGGACGCCGCTGGCGCTCACGCTCGGCCTCTGCCGCGGTCGCCGGCTTCTCCTCTTCCGCCGCGACCGCCGGTCCCTCCTCCGTCGCCGCCGGAGCCTCGGCGCCCTCGGCCGGCGTCTCGGCCGCGGCGGCGGGAGCCTCGGGCTCCGTCTCCGCGGCCACCGGCGCGGCCTCCTGCTCCCCGGTCGACGCCACCTCGGTCCCGGGCGCGCCCTCGGCCGCGGCCCCGGCCGCCGCGTCGGCGCCCGTCTCGTCGGCGGGAGCCTCGGCGCCCTCCGCCCCCTCGAGGGCGGGCGTCCCGGCGGGCGTCTCGGCGGGCGCCACCTCGGCGTCCTCGGCGGGAACGTCCTCGTCCAGCTCGGCCTTCTTCACCAGCTTGGGCTTCTTCACCAGGCGGGTCGACCGGTGCGCCTCACGCTGGGCCTCGAGCTCCGCCTCGCGCTGCTCGTGCTCCTTGCGCTCGGCCTCGCGGCGGGCCTGCTCGGCCTGCTCGTCCTCCGCCTTCTTCGCCGCGAGCTCCCGAGCCACCTTGGTCTGCTGGCCCGCCTTGGTGATCACCACCACCTTGGACTTGGCCGACGCCTTCTTCTTCTTCTTGGTGGTGCGCTTCTTCTTCGGCTTCTCCTCGGCCTCCGGCTCCTCCGGCGGCTGCGGCCGCGGCAGCGGGCGCAGGCTGGCGATGCTCTCGAGCTTCGAGGGGGCGATGCCGTGAGCCTTGGCGTAGTTCTGCCGCGCGATCTCGCGCTTGCGCTGGAAGACGGCATGGACCTTGTCCACGGAGTCGTCCTCCACCACGCTCATGTGGCTCTTGGCCTCGATCTTCATCTTCTGGAGTAGCGCCATGATCTGCTTGCTGTCGACACCGTAGTGCCGCGCGAGTTCATAGACCCTGAGCTTCCTCACCATGGTCACACCTCCAGCCGCAGACGTCGTCACGACGTCGCGGAGTCCTCCCGGGGATCGCTCACCACACCGAGCGCCTGTAATCCACGCACGAATCCCATGTCCGCGACGGCCACCACCACCAGCTCTTCTCGGCCGAGCTGGCCGGCCAGCTGCTCGCGGTCGAGCAGATCGGCCACCTGGCCCCGCACCGGGCGCAGACCCAGCATCCGCCGGCGCTGGCTGGCGCCCGCATCGCGGGCCACCACCACCACCGGCCGGGCTTCACGGCGCACCAGCTGCTCCACGGCGGTGGCGCCGAGCGCCAGCTTGCCCGCCCGTCTGGCGAGGCCGAGCAGGCCCAGGGCGCGCTCCGCCGCATTGCCGGCCCCGGGGCCGCCGCTACCGGGACGTCGCGCGTTCATCTACGTGTCCTGCCCCGGCTCGCCGAGCGGATCGCGGGGGCGCGTCTCATCCTCGTCTTCTTCCTGGTCCGCGGCCGGCTCCTCGGCCGCCGGCTCCTCGGCCGCCGGCTCCTCGGCCACTGGCTCCTCGGCCGCAGCCTCGGCCTCGGCCGCCGCATCCGCCGCCGCCCGCTCGGCCGCCTCGGCCGCCGCGTCGGCCGCGGCCGCGGCCGCGGCCGCCTCGGTGGCCGCATCGGTGGTCTGGCCGGTGCCCGATCCCTCGTCGGAGATCTTCTGGTCGAAGCCGCTGAACGGATCGGCCGCCGGCACGGGCGCCGGGCGCTCGGCCGGAGCCTCGCCCGCCTCCTCGCCCTCCGCCGGCTCGTAGCCCTCGAGCTTGCTCTCGTCCAGCAGGCCCTCGCCCAGGTCCTTGTTCAGCTCGGCCTGGACGGTCTCCTCGATGACCCGGCGCAGCTCGTTCAGGGTGGCGCGCGCGGTCTCCTTCAGCATCACCGCGGTCTCCGGCCCCACGCCGGGCATGCCGGCCAGGGCCTCGGTGTCCACGCGGACCAGGTCCTCGATGCTCTCGATGCCCACGCCCTCGAGGGCGGCCACCAGCTCGGGCGTCATGCCGGACATCTCGCCCAGGGTCATGCGGACGTCGTCGGCCACGCGCTGGCGGATGCCCCACTCGCGGGCGCTGACCAGGTCGATCTTCCAGGCGGTGAGCTTGGCGGCCAGGCGGACGTTCTTGCCCTCCTTGCCGATGGCCTTGCTCAGCTGGTCCTCGGTCACCACCACGGTGGCCTCGCCGCGGGCCTCGTCGAGCATCACCTGGCTGACGTCCGCCGGGCTGAGGGCGCGGCTGATCAGCTGCACCGGATCGGGGCTCCAGAGCACGATGTCCACGCGCTCGCCCTTGAGCTCGTGGGTCACGGCCTGCACGCGGCTGCCCTTCATGCCCACGCAGGAGCCGATGGGGTCCACGCGCTCGTCGCGGCTGACCACGGCGATCTTCGAGCGCGTGCCCGGCTCGCGCGCCACCGCCTTGATGTCCACGATGCCCTCCTGGATCTCGGGCACCTCCTGCACGAACAGCGCCTTGAGGAACTCCGGATGGCTGCGCGAGAGGATGATCTGCGGACCCTTGGCGTTGTCCAGGACCTCGATGATGAAGGCGCGCACGGTGCTGCCCTGGCGCAGGGGCTCGGTGCGGATCTGCTCGCGATACGGCAGCAGCGCCTCCACCCGGCCGAGGTTGACCAGGGCGTTGCCCCGCTCCACCTGCTGCACCTTGCCCTCGACGATGGTGTTCACCTTGTCCTTGTAGTCGTCGAAGATCTGGGAACGCTCGGCCTCGCGGACCTTCTGCACCAGGATCTGCTTGGCCACCAGGATGGCGTTGCGGCCGAACTGGTCCAGCGGCAGCTCCCAGCGGACCTCGTCGCCGATCTCCACCTCGTCGCCGAACTCGATCTGGGCCTCCTCGAGACTGATCTCCAGATCCTCGTCGTCGAGGTCGTCCACCACGGTCTTGACCTGCTCGACCAGCATCTCGCCGGTCTGCGGATCCACCGTGGCGATGATGTTGGCCTCGGCGCCCAGCTTCTTCTTGGCGGCCGACGCGAGACCGGCCTCGAGCGATTCGATGATGATCGCCTGGTCGAGGTGCTTCTCGCGCGTGATGGCCTGCAGGGCCTGGATGACGTTGTGATCCATGGCTTACGTCCCGTCCCTCTCCTGGTCGTCGTCGTCGTCCTGTTCCGGCTCGCCTGGCCGGCCGCGCCGGCGCCCACGGCGGGCCCGGCGCTTCTCCTGACGCTCTTCCTTCTTGCGGCGGCGATCGCGACGGATCACCTCCTGCACGTCGATCTCGCGCTCGAGGTTGGCCTCCAGCACGTCGGCCACCGGCACGGTGACCGGCTCCGGCGCCGGCTCCTCGGGCGGGGCATCCTGCCGCGGCGCGGGCAGGACCAGCAGCTCGCCGTCCGCCGCGCCCTCGAGGCGGCCGCGCAGCTGCCGGGGCCTCGGCTCTCCGGCCTGGCGGTACTTCACGCTCACCTCGCGACCCACCTGGACGGCGAAGTGCGCCTCGGTCCGCAGCGGGCGCCGGATGCCCGGGGACGACACCTCCAGGACCCACGCCCCGGAGAAGGGGTCGGCCTCCTCCAGGAACATGCTCGCCGCCCGCGAGGCGCGGGCGCAGCCGTCCAGGTCGATGCGGTCCTCGCCCGGGAGGTCCACGTAGAGCCGCACCTGCAGACGCCCGCCACCGCGGAAGATCCGCACGTCCACCAGGTCGAAGCCCTCGGCCGCCAGCTCGGGCGCGAGCAGCTCGTGGATGCGGGCGGCCTGGGCATAGCGGTCAGGGGTCTCGCCAGCCAACCGGGCGACTCCTCATAGCACGAAAAGAAGTGGACTTGCGCCCACTTCCGGAACATCCCGGACACGGGTCTCGAATTCGCGCAGAATATAGGCGTTCACCCGCAGGAGAGCAAGCGGAATCGACCAGAGGCCCTCTTCCTGCCTGGCCCCGGCCGTGATCCCGCGGACACCGGCGTGCCGCCCTCCCGCAGGATCGCGCCCCCGCCGTCACCGTGCAGCCTGTCACCTTGCGCCAGCGACGGCTGCGGCCTAGGTTCTCCGCACGCCGACGTGAGGGTCCCACCGTCTCGTTTCCCCGCTCATTCCGACCCGCGGCCGCGAGCCCCCTCGTGGCGAGGAAGCACCATGATCGCGACACCACCCCCCACAGCCCCAGGCCTGCGTCGCGAGATCGCACGGCGCCGGACCTTCGCCATCGTCTCCCATCCCGACGCCGGCAAGACCAGACTACCGGGGCTTCCGGATCAACCTGCTCGACACCCCGGGACATGACGATTTCTCCGAGGACACGTTCCGGGTGCTGACCGCGGTCGACGCGGCCATCATGGTGATCGACGCTGCCAAGGGGGTCGAGACCCAGACGCGGAAGCTCTTCGAGGTCTGCCGCCAGCGCGGCGTTCCCATCTTCACGTTCATGAACAAGCTGGATCGTCCGACCCGGGATCCATTGGCCCTCCTTGACGAGCTGGAGAACGTCCTCGGCATCGAGGCCCATCCGATGAACTGGCCCCTGGGAACCGGTCGCGACTTTCAGGGGGTCTGGGACCGCCGCACCCGGATGGCTCATTTCTACGACCTCACGCCGCGGGGCACCTACCGGGCGCCGGCGACCGACGTCGCGCTCGCCGATCCCGTCATCCACGAGCGGATGAGCGACCGGCCGTATGCCGCGCTGATCGACGAGGTCGCCCTGCTCGACGGCGCCGGCTCCCGCTTCGCCCCCGACAGCATCCGTTCGGGCCGGATGACCCCGGTCTACTTCGGCAGCGCCCTGAACAACTTCGGCGTGCAGCTCCTGCTCGACGGCTTCCTGGAGCACTCGCTCCCGCCGGGGCCCCGCCCGGGCGGAGCGGCGACGGTCCACCCTGACCAGGAAGCGTTCAGCGGCTTCGTCTTCAAGATCCAGGCGAACATGAACCCGCGTCATCGCGACCGTATCGCCTTCGTGCGCGTGGTCTCCGGGACGTTCCGCCGGGACATGACCGTGACCCTCGCGCGCACCGGCAAGAAGGTCCGCCTGGCCAACGCCGCGACGCTCTTCGGCCGCGATCGCGAGACCGTCGACGAGGCCTATCCCGGTGACGTGGTCGGCATCGTGGGCAACTCGCGTCTTGTCATCGGCGACACGCTGACCGAGGATCCGTCCATCAGGTACCAGGCGATCCCCCGCTTCTGCCCCGAGTGCTTCGCCTACGTGGAGAACACGGACACCGCGAGGTTCAAGCGGTTCCGCGACGGCCTGGACCAGCTCCTGGAAGAGGGCGTCGTCCAGCGCTTCGAGCTGCCCGGATCGAATCGCCAGCGCCAGCTGCTCGGCGCCGTGGGGCCGCTCCAGTTCGAGATCGTCCAGCACCGCCTCGAGAGCGAGTACGGGGCCTCGTCCCGTCTGACACCGGTCCGGTGGACCATGGCGCGCTGGCTCGCGCGAGCCCCGGACATCGAGCGGCTCGAGATGCCCCCGAACGTCTGCCTCGCCCGGGATGACCACGGCGCGACGGTGGCGCTCTTCGAGGGCGAGTGGAGCCATCGCTTCTTCCAGGAGAAGAACCCCGGGATCTCCCTCGGCACCCCGCCCCTGCACACCCTCCGGGACACCGCCTAGTACATGTACCGGGTGACGAAGTCCTCGTCGGTCCCGTCCTGCGGCTCGACAACCTCGAGCCAGACCTCCACGTAGAACGCCGGCATCAGCCAGCAGTGGTACTTCTCCCAGCGACGCGGCATCCGGTTGGCCAGCCAGGCCAGGCCGCAGATCCGGTACAGGTCGGTGAACCAGAGCTTGTGGCGCTGGAGCCGGAAGAATCCCGTGTTCTCCAGGTTCGCGAAGGTGACGTATCCGAGGTGGTGGAAATGCTCGAGGTCGCCATACGAGAGCTGGGACGAGTAGTGGGGCGTGATGATCCGGACCGTGCCGTGCGGCCGGGTGATGCGATGCACCTCGCCGAGCATGTGGAGCGGGCGCTGGACATGCTCGATGACGTGCGACATCTCCACGTGGTCGAACTCGTCGTCGCCGAACGGATAGGGATACTCGTCGAGATCGTGGACGACATCGACGTGAGGCGCGGGGCGCTTGTCGAGTCCGACCGATCCGGGGGTCTTCGAACGCGGGCCGCAGCCGAGGTCCAGGATCGCCATGCCGCTCCGATCCGGAAGGGGGCGTGTCCAGCCGTTTCGTATCGCGATACCCTACCTCACGCCGCGGGAAGCGGCCAATCCCCCGCGCCGATCGCCGGACCGTTCGCCCGACCGTTCGCCAGACCAGGCGCC
>CAZWYF010000004.1:132868-151074 GCA_964637835.1 uncultured Fibrobacteraceae bacterium | reverse complement strand
CGCCAGACCAGGCGCCGGACCAGGCGCCAGGCGAGGCGCCAGGCCAGGACCCGGGCCAGGACCCGGGTTAGTACCCGGGCAGCGGATCCCAGATCAGCGAGCGCACCAGCGTGCCCACCTGCCCGAGCGCCGCCGGGTCGATGATGTCCGGCGTGTCGGCGGTGGTGTGCCACTCGGGGAAGTCGAAATCGATGAGGTTGACCGCCGGGATGCCTGCCTCCAGGAACGGGACGTGGTCATCGTAGACGGCCACCGCGGGCTCCGGCTGGAATGCGTCCAGGCGCAGCCGCAGGGCCCGCTCGAACACCGCCGCGGTCAGCTCCGGGGCGTACCGTCGCGAGTACCATTCCTGGCCGATGCTCAGGCCGCGGCGGCCCACCATGTCCAGCAGCACCAGGCCGGTCGGCTCGCCACCGGCCAGGGGACTGCCGAACCGGTCCCAGGTGCCGGCGAGGTGCCGGCTGCCGATGCAGAAGGTGGTCGGTTCGCCGGAGAGGCCGGAATCCTCGGCGTCGAAGAAGAGGAGATCCACGCCACGCGCCGGGGGGGCGGCGGCCAGCAGTTCCATCAGGTGCAGCAGCACCGCCGTGCCGCTGCCGCCGTCGTTGGCGCCGAGCAGGGGCTCGTCGCGACGCGCGGGGTCGGGGTCCAGGTCGCTGCCCGGCCGCGTGTCGTAGTGGGCGCCCAGCCACAGGCGCGGGCCGCCCGCCGGCCCGGCCGAGACCACCAGATTGCAGACCTCGATGGACGACCCGTCCCAAGGGCTGGTCGCCGTGAAACCCAGGCGGGTGAACCGCAGTCCCAGGCTGTCGGCATGCTCGGCGACCACCTGGCGCAGAGCCTCGAGGGCCGCCGAGCCGGGCGGACGCGGTCCCAGATCGGTCTGGACGGTGACCCAGTGGAAGGCCCGCTCACCGGAGAACGGCGGCGGATCCTGGGCGACGGCGCCGGCGGCCAGGGCGGCGAGGATCAGCAGCACCGCCGGCAGGAGCGCCCGTCCGGCCGCCGCGGGCCGGTGACCGCCGCGATGAGATGATTCGCTAGAACACAAAGGTCGCCTCCAGGCCGAGTCCGACGGTGGTGGTGGTCAGGTCGGTGGCCAGGTTCTTGTTCTGCGTGAAGTTCAGGCTGAACGCACCGGAGAGGCTCTTGGAGATGTTGTAGCTGAAGCGCGGCTGCAGCGACAGGTTCTGGGTGCCCTGCTGGGCCTGCTCGAAGGTGGCGCCGGGAACCTCACGGTCGGTGGTGTTGCGTCCGTAGCGCAGGTCGATGGTCATGTTGATCACCGGACGGCTGCCGGCCTGGAAGAGTCCCAGCTTGGCCAGGAAGGTCTGCGCCTCGATCTCGTGCTGCAGCTGCAGTCCCACCTGCATGCGGCGCGTGTCGGTGATGGTCCCGCTGGAGGTCTGGTTCTCGGCGGACCAGCTCCCGTTCAGCGACAGCGACATGCCGCTGTGCAGGGTCACGTTCCAGCGGGGCGTGACGGTGGTGCTGCGTCGCGGGTTGTGCTGGTTCTCGGTGTAGTTGGGCACGTTCTTGGAGTGCTTGTAGGCCACGTCGATGGACGACGACCGGAACCACCCCGCCTCGCGGTCGTCCGCCTGGCCGCCGAAGACGCCCCAGCGCTCCAGGCCGGTGAAGTTCAGCCGCAGGTCCGGCCAGTCCTGGTTGTAGTTCCAGGTCTGGCTGTCGATGGTCCGGGTGGTGCTGCGGGTCAGGCCGTACTTGATGTCCAGCTGGATGTCCTGGGCCAGGCGCGTCTTGGTCGAGACGTTGAGGTTCTCGTTCTCGGTCATGCGCAGGGCGCGGTAGCTGGTGTCGGGCAGGGCGGGATCGGTCTCGAACCCCAGCTTGTAGCTCAGCGGCAGGTCCTGTCCGCGCAGACGACCGAAGCCGCTGGTCCGGCTGCGCGTCAAGCTCACGGAGATCGGGTCGAATCCCCGCAGCACCCCGAAGAGCGGCTCCACCAGCTGTCGCGGTCCCAGCCCGGCGCCGCCGGAATCCGGCTCGCGCCCCTCCTCGCGCATGCGGTCGATCGCCCGCTCGCGGTACCACTCCTCCTCCGCCTCCCGTTGCTGGTCGAGGGTCAGCTCGTCGTGGCGCTCCACCCGCTCGGGCCGGAACTGCAGGGTGGTGTCGGCCAGGGCCTCGCGGCGGATGAGCTGGATCTCCTGCTGCAGCGCATCCTGCGCCCCGCCGGTGCGGCGCGGTTCGGGGACCAGGTCCTCGAAGACGTCGCCCAGGGGCACCTGGCCGCGGAACTGCCAGTCGTTGCCGCTGCTCACGTTGCGCACGTCCTCGGGGTCTCCCTGCTGGCGGATGCCCGGGCCGTGGTCGTTGACGTAGGAGCCCTGGAAGGTGAGCGACGTGCGCATGGTGTTCAGCGCCCGCACGCCCCAGCGCAGGGGCGCGTAGGCGGCGGACTGCGGCAGCTCGGTGGCCCGGGGCGGGGTGAAGGTGAGGGTCAGGTCCTGCGAGTAGCGGTTCTCCTCGCCGATGTTGATGCCGTTCCACTCCTGACGGCGCAGCAGGTCGCGCTCGGAGCGGTTGTTGAAGTTGGCCGTCACCCAGGTGAAGGGTCGGTACTCCATGCCGCCGGTGAGGGTCCCGGGCCGGGTACGCTGCTCGGTGGCCGGGTACTCCGTGCCATCGAGGTCCTTGCGCATGGTGCTGCGCTCGGTGGAGGTGAAGCTGGCCGACGCCTCGATGCGGCGCGGCAGCAGCGTGATGTCGCCGACCACCGGGATCAGGCCGATCACCGGGACGTCGCCCAGGTCGGGATCGCCCGGCAGCTGCAGGTTGTAGTTCACCGACCCCTGCAACGAGGTCTGATCGGCCTCCTCGGTGGGCGTGGTGCGGCTGGTCTGGCTGCCCGAGAGCGAGACGTTCCAGGGATCGAGCAGGTAGCGCGGGATGGCCGACCGGCTCTGGCGGCGGCTCAGGCGCACGGAGAAGCTCTCGCGGTCCTCCACCGAGCTGAAGCGTTCACGCCGGTCCTCGTCCAGGATCTCCACGTCGCTGTTGATCTCGTAGCGTGGCCGGCGCGTGCTCTGCTGTCGGCTGAGGCTCACCGGCAGCTGGAATCCGAACATGGGCAGGAAGTCGTCCACGCGGAAGTTGGTGGACAGGTTCCACTCCTGGGTCACCGCGCCCTGTCCCTGTTCCTCGTTCAGGCCGTGGAACTCCGCGTCGCGACGGTTCCAGTCGAGGTCCACCTTGAGGACGTCGGCGAGGTTCAGGCGCGCGCCGGCGCTCTCGGCCAGGCCGATCTCCCGCTTGGCGCCGAGCAGGATGACGTCGTTGATCCAGAACTGGCCGCTGATGGGACGACGGGTGTTGTTGGCCAGGCCCAGGTAGTAGCGGGTGACCCGGCGCAGATCGGGACGACCCCGGATCCTCACCTGGTAGATCTGCCCGTCCTCGGTGTCGGCGACCTCGCCGCGGATGATGCCGTCGTCGCCGCGAGGATTGTTCTTCACGTTGGTCAGCTCGGCGATGTCCAGGCTCACCTGGCGCCAGCCGAGACGCTCGGGCGTCTCGATGAACTTCAGGCCGATCTCGTAGTAGTTGGTGGAATCGGCGCCCAGACGGTAGAAGACGTCCAGGTCGGCCACGTTCGCATCCAGGCAGTTCCACCACCAGGTCAGGGTGTTGTAGCGGGTGTAGTCGTCGCCGGTGGCGGAGACCTGCTTGCCCGTCCGCAGCATGTGGCCCGGGCCCAGGTTGGTGAAGTCCAGGACCAGCGACGTCTCCTTCTCGGGGATGTCGTTCTGCGAGCGGACGGGGAAGGGCGGCTCGTAGTCGGGGTTGTCCTTGTTGTTGACCTCGCCGATGTAGAAGCCCTCGTCCGGCAAGAGGTCGGGCAAGCCGAGGATCTCCTCGGTGGTCACCTTGCGGATGCCGTCGCGCTCCCAGCGGCTGCCCAGGAAGGTGAGCTCGGAGAGCTGCAGGGTCAGGTCCTCGGGCGCGTTCGGTGCGTCGTCCTCGTACCAGACGCGCAGGTGCTTGACCGCGGCGATGTCGGGCGCGCCGCCGTCGTCGATGGCCGCGAGGAACTCGTCGCTCAGCCGGATGCGGTACTTGCGCCAGGCGGTGTTCTGGACCTCGGCGTCGGGATAGTCCACCGCCACGTCCACCAGGGGCTCGGTCTCGGCCAGGTCGATGGTCACCGAGTAGTAGCTGTTGCGCGTGTTGAACTGGCTGTCGCCGTTGAGATCCTCGGTGTCCTCGAAGTTGTTGCCGGCGGTGTTGTTGATGGCGGGATAGGGCCCCGGCTCGCCGTCGATGGTGCGCTCGGCGGAGTAGGCCGCGCCCTCGCGGATCACGTCGCCGTCGCCGTCCACCACGGCGTCGAGGCCCACGTCCTCGGTGGCCACGTTGAAGATGCCGTCGAAGTTGATGTCCTCGCGCTGCTCGGTCCCGAACTCCAGCTCGCCGGTCTGCTCGTCGCGAGGCCAGACGAAGTCCTCGCTGATGGTGCCGAAGTCGATGTGCACCTTGCCGCGGCGCGTGGCGGGGTCCCGCTCGCCATCGTTGATCCACAGCTCCAGGAACTGGGACTTGCTCAGGTCCAGGCCCGTGCGGCTGAGGCCGCGCATGAGGCCGCCCCAGCTGTCCTGGGTCCAGCCTCCGTCCTGGCGCAGGTAGACGGTGATGGCCTGCTGGGTCTCGTCGCGCTCCTGTCCCTGCAGCTCGGGATTGAGCCAGCGGCGCAGCACCCGGGTCTCCGGCGTGTACCAGCGCACGTCGGTCAGCCGGTCGACCGCTCCGCGGAGCAGGCCGGTCTCCGGGTCGACGGGCCGGCTGGCGCGGTACCAGCCCAGGCGGCCGAGGGTGACCACGTCGGTGCTGGCGGCGCCCTCGAAGTCCTCCAGGTAGGCCTTGTCCCGGGTGTTGGGATTGGGGATGGAGATGGCCGCCTCGCCCCGGAACTCCAGCGTGCTGGGCGTCTCGCGATCCTTGAGGGCGAAGAGGTTGCCGAAGTCCGTCAGCAGGTCCGAGCGGATGGTGTGGTTGAGGTTCAGGTTGCCCACCAGGGTGCGGCTGGGCTCCTCGCCCAGCTTGGCCTTGTTGCCCACGATGCTCTTGGACTGGTAGAGCCAGGTGGTGGACAGCTTGCTGTCGCGGCCCAGGTCGTAACCCAGGTTCAGGCCCAGCAGGCTGCTCTGGCCGCCGCCGAAGAAGGGCGCGTACTGGTAGTTGACCTGGATGTTGCTGTCGGGCTGGAGCTGGCCCGCGGCCTCGCCCTTCAGCTCCACGGTGCCGAAGAGGTAGTCGATGTTGTAGTCCACGTCCCGCACCAGGGTGCGGCCGTCCAGGGTGACGGTCTCCGAGCCCTCCTCGATGTTCGAGACGCCCAGGTTGATCACGCTGCTGGCGGCGGCGTGCACGGCCACCAGCTGGAAGGTGCCGAAGCGGTCGTAGTCGCTGGGCCGGGTCTCGGGATCGTAGATCTCGGGAGTGCGGTCGTCCGCCAGGAACGTGTTCTGCCATTCCCACTGCGCATCTCCGGGCGGCAGGCCAGCGTACTCGCGGTAGGCGTCCTCGTCCGAGGCGAATGGCCGCGGGAAGTCGAAGGGGAACTTGAGCAGGCCGCGGTCGAGGTCGATGAGCTCGGGGATGTGCTTGTCCACCACGCCGTCGGGCTGCGGCTCGCCCTGGGGATTCTCGCTGTCCAGGCCGAAGAGGCGCAGGTAACGCAGGCCCTGGGTGCCGTGCTGGTCGGGATTGTCCTGCACGGTGGTGGTCTCGATGCGCAGCTCGAAGCTCTCCGGATCGATGTTGGTGCCGCCCAGGGGGTAGATGT
This sequence comes from uncultured Fibrobacteraceae bacterium, assembly GCA_964637835.1. Lineage (GTDB taxonomy): Bacteria > Krumholzibacteriota > Krumholzibacteriia > LZORAL124-64-63 > LZORAL124-64-63 > Glo-17. The sequence goes on along the minus strand of CAZWYF010000004.1, from coordinate 145,268 downwards.
TGCGCAGCACGTACTGGAACGTGAAGGGCTCCGGCTGGGCCGGCTTGAGCAGCTTCATGCGGTAGTAGGCCTGATCACCGATGAGCAGGCCGCGCTCCGCGCCGGCGTTGTTGGGGTCCTCGCCCACGCGCCACAGCAGGTCGCCGGTGTCGCGGTCGATCACGTCGTAGGTCACCGCCAGGATGTCGGAGTCCTGCATCTCGGTGCCCAGGTCCACGGCGATGATGTTGTCGTCCACGTCGCGCAGGAACGATGTCGACAGCGGCCGCCAGACCAGCCCGTACTCGTAGTCGTCCACGGTGAGGGGCGCCAGGTAGGCCGCGTCCCAGACGCCGGTGGGGTCACTGGTGGCCGCCACGTACTGGACGTCGTCGGTCTGCGGCGGCACCGAGCCCAGCTTGCGGTAGATGCGCACCGACGAGGGGTCGATGCGCTGGTTGCCACCATATTCCGCGGCGCTGGTGCGCCCCGGATCGTCGGGCTGGTCGTAGCCGAAGCGCTCGTGCTGGTCCTGTGGCAGCGGGGGCAGGTCCAGCCTGAAGAAGCGGTTGTTCAGGTAGTTCCAGGACGGGATCACGTGCTCGGTGACCTCGCCGCCCTTGCTGTTGAAGCTCTTGGAGTCCGACTCGGCCTTCTGCTTGGAGGCCACCACCGTGAAGTCCGCCGGGCCGAACTGGCCGGTCACCTTGACGCCGAACAGGCCCTGCTTGTTCCCCTGGTAGCCGAGGAGCTGGCCGCCGGGGAGCGTCAGGCCGACGTCGCCGGTCTCGATGCTCTGGATGATCTCGTCCTCGTCGCCCCGGTACTCCAGCTTGATCTTGGTGGCCTCCGGGCCGATGGCCTCGCTGTTGTGGTCCACCTCGATGAAGATCTTCTCGCCGATCTGGCCGGTGAGGTTCACCTGCAGCTGCTGTTCCATGTCCAGGTCCGGGAACCAGCTCTGGCTGCTGACGCGCTCGGTGGGCGTGAACTGGTTGCTGCGGGTGGTCTCGCCCCGGATGGAGATGTGCTCGCGGCCGGTGATCTTGATGTTGGTCTTGTCCCCACGGCCGATGATGGCCTCCAGGGTGCGCGGCAGCTTGATGGGGATGGTCAGGTTGATCAGGCCATCCTCGCCGCGGGCCCGGCGGCCCCCGCCGGCGACGTCCAGGTCGCGCAGGCGGCTGGCCTCGGTGCGCAGGGCCCAGTCGCGCTCGAAGGCCACCGCCGGATCGTCCACGAAGAGATCGACCACCGGATCGTCCACCGGCCGGGGCGGATAGTAGGCGAAGCCGCCGGGCAGGGAGCGGACCGTCGGGAACAGGAAGAACCAATCGGGGTATCGGATGCGCGTGTAAAGACCAGCGAACCCGTTGGTCTCGATCTGTTCCCCCTCGCGCTCGAGGTCGATGTTGATGCGCTCCAGCAGGTGCCGCTTGAAGACCGACCGCAGCGATGGCCCGCCCTCGCCCTTCATGGGGTCGACGCCCTGGTCCAGCAATCGCTGGCGCCAGACCAGGCGACGCGGGCCGAGCAGGCGGGGGTCCTCGGTGGCGGCGAGGAGGGGATCCATGCCCACGAGGATCAGGCCCGGGTCCCGTGGGGCCACGGATGGCGCGCCGGCGTCCGTGTCGCCAGCAGCGCCGACGACGCCGGCGGTGTCGGTGTCGTCAGCAGTGCCGGCGTCGCCCGCGGTGTCCGTGTCCTGGGCGTCCAGGTCCTGGGCGTCCAGCGGCGCGGCGGGGAAGACCAGCAGGGAGAGGACCAGGACCAGCAGGAACGGGGTCGACCCGCGCCGGGTCCGGCGCGACCATCCGCCCCGGCCAAGCAGCGGCGCCCCCGGGTGGGCCGGGGGGCGGCTGGCGGGGCTGGTCGGCCTCGGGCGCGTGGTCAACCCTCGACACTCCTCGTCGATCCATTACCATTGGCCCCGCCCCGGCGGGCGTGGGCCCGGGGTTCCGTCCCATCCAGTGGTCGGCCTGGCCCCACGGCAGGACGCCGCGCCGGCACCCGGCACGCCGGCCTGGCGGCCAGCCGGCGGCGGCGGCGGCACCACCGGAGCGAGAGGCCGCGGCCGGCGAGACGACCGCCCCGCAGTCTAGTCGGAAAGCCCGGGACCAACCAGAACAGGATCCGCGGATGCGCTTACTGGACAGGCACTTGTTGCGATCGGCGGTGGGGCCCTTCTTCTTCGGGCTGTTCACCATCACCTTCCTGCTGATGATCGACGTCCTGTTCCGCTACGTGGACATGTTCGTCAGCAAGGGCGTGCCGTTCGTGGTGGCCACCAAGGTCCTGGTCCTGAGTCTCGGCTACACGCTTGCATTATCCGTTCCAATGTCGGTGCTCGTGGCGGTCCTGATGGCCGTGGGCCAACTCGCTGCCGACAATGAAATTACGGCCCTGAAGGCCAGCGGCGTCAGCCTCTGGTCGGTCCTGCGGCCGCTGCTCTTCGGCGCCGCCCTCATCGGCGGTGGATTGACCGCGTTCAATCACTACGTCTACCCCGAATCCAACCACACCCTGGTGGGCCTGCTCTACGACATCAAGCGCTCCCGCCCCATGCTCGAGGTCCGTCCGCAGATGTTCACCGACCTCACGCGGGAGATGACCATCTACGTGGCCAGCAAGGACGACCTCACCGGCCGGATCACCGACGTCCAGATCATCGAGAAGGAGCAGGGCCAGCAGGTGAGCCCCCGGGTGACCACCGCCACCTGGGGCCGCATCCTGCCGGATCGGGCCAGCAACGCCATGGTCCTCGAGCTGCATGACGGCGAGATCCACGAGGTCCCCGACCCCGAGCAGCCGGACCGGTACCAGGTGATCCGCTTCGGCCAGCACGACATCCGGCTCGAGGACATGGCGCGGGACATCGAGCGGTCCGAGCGCCGGGCCCGGGGCGACCGCGAGATGAACCTCGCCGACCTGCGGCGAGCGGCCCGCCAGCAGTTCGAGCGCCGCCAGGACGCCGAGCAGCACGTGGCCAACACCGTCGCCGACGTGGTCCAGTGGCAGTACCGCCTCCTGGATCCCGAGACCCGGCAGGCCGCCCTGCGCCAGGAGCCGGCCAACGCGGCCGAGCGCCGCACCATGGTGCTGGCCACCAAGCGGAAGCTCGAGCACGGCACCAGCCAGGCCCGGGCCCAGGCCACCATCGTCGCCTCCCAGGTCCGCAAGGCCAACAAGTACCTGGTGGAGTTCCACAAGAAGCTGGCCATCCCCTTCGCCTGCATGGTCTTCGCCCTGCTCGGCATCCCCATGGCGGTGACCACCAGCCGCAGCGGCAAGGGCGTCTCCATCAGCCTGGCCATGGGCGTCTACCTGGTCTACTACCTCTGCCTGGTGGGTGGCGAGAAGCTCTCCGACCGCGGGCTGCTGGACCCGGCCCTGGCCATGTGGTCGGGCAACCTCGTGCTGCTGGCCGCCGGCATCCCCCTGTTCCTGCGCAGCGTCCGGGAGACCTCCTACCTGCAGTTCCGATGGCCCTGGGCCCGCCGGCCGTCCGGATCGGACGCGGCGGAGGCCCCCGCATGAGGATCCACGAACGCCTGGTGCTCGGCACCTTCCTGCGCTACCTGCTCTACACCCTGGTGGGGTCGTTCATCCTCTTCACGCTGGTGGACCTCTTCGACCACCTGGGCAGCCTGCTGGACAACCAGGCCACCGGCGGGATGATCGTCCGCTACTACCTCTACAAGGGCGCCTGGATCATGGACCAGGTGCTGCCGGTGGCCGTGCTCATGGCCACCCTGTTCACCATCGGCAGCATGGCCCGCTACCTCGAGCTGACCGCCCTCTACGCCAGCGGCCTGTCCCTGGCGCGCATCGCCCTGCCGCTGATGGTCGCCGGCGTGCTGCTCACCGGCGGCGCCCTGCTCTGGCGCGAGTACGTGCTGCCGGAGGCCAACGTGCGCATGTGGCGGGTCTGGGAGGTGGAGATCCACAAGCAGACCGAGAAGCTGCGTCCCACGCGCCAGATCGCGGCCACCGGCCCCGACGGCCGCCTCTACTACGCCCGCAAGTACGACCCCAACACCCGGACCGTCACCGGCCTGAAGGTCATGGCCATGGACGGGCCGGTGGTCCGCGAGCGCATCGATGCGGCCGAGGCCCGGTGGCAGGACGGGCACTGGCACCTCCGCGACGGCACTCGCCGCGTCTTCACCGCCGACGGCGAGACCATCACCGGCTTCGAGGAACTCGTGGCCACCGACCTGGCCATCCGCCCCGAGGGCCTCTACCGCACCCGGGTGCGGCCGGAGAACATGACCATCCGGCAGCTCCTCGCCCATCGCGACCTGCTGCGCCAGACCGGCGGCGATCCCACCCAGGCGAGCGTGGACATCCAGTTCCAGCTGGCCTTCCCCCTGGTCAACCTGATCGTGGTCTGCCTGGGCGTGGTCCTGGCCTCCGGACCGCGCAAGACCACCATCGCCTCGGGCTTCGGCCTGACGCTGGCCGTGGGCTTCGGCTACTACCTGCTGATGATGTTCGGGCGCTCCCTGGGCCACAGCGGGGTCTTGCCGCCGGTGGTGGCCGGCTGGGCCGGGAACGCCGTCTACGCCCTGGGCGCGTGGGTCCTCTGGGTGCGCGCCCGACGCTGAACGGGCCCGGCTTTTCCCTGGACTCCTTGCCCGCTAAGTCCTAGCTTCATACATTGATGCGCCCACGATTCCCGCGTGCGAGGACCGGCGACCGCGCCCGCCCCGGCGCCCTCGCCAGCACCTGTATCCGGAGCCGGTGAAGCTCATGAGAAAGCTCGGTCTGATTGCCTTGCTGGCCGCGCTGACCGCCCTGGTGGCGATCGGCTGCGGCGAGGACGACCCCAAGCCCGCCATCTCGCGACTGTTCGCGAGCGAGAGCTGCGGCGTGGCTCCCCTGCCCGTCGATTTCCGTGCCGACGCCACCGGCGGCACGCCCCTCGGCGACCCCACCGGCGGCAACAACTGGCTCACCATGCGGTGGGACTTCGGCGACGGAACGGTGATCGAGGACGGCACCGCGGTGGCGTACCACCGCTACGAGGAGCCGGGCACCTACACCGTGACCGTCACCGCGGAGGACGACGAGGGCGAGACCGCCAGCCGCAGCCGCGAGGTGGTGGTCCAGGCCGACAGCCTCGGCATCGACGCCTACAGCCTGCTCAACGATCAGCCCACCAGCACCATCGCCGCCTGCGAGCCCCTGCAGCTGGGCATCACGGCGGAGACCTGCGGCTTCGATCCGGTGACCGACAGCTACGAGCGCTTCGTCTTCCGCTGGCAGGTGGGCGACTCGGTCTACACCAGCCCCTTCCCGCGCCATAGCTTCTCCCCCGAGCAGCTCGGCGAGCAGGTGGCCACGGTGGTGGTCGAGGATCCCACCCGGTCGATCACCCGGCGCGACACCGTGGCCGTGACCGTGGTCGAGAGCCCGGGCGTGGACGTCTCCCTGGCCACCGACTGGCTCCAGTCGCCCCAACCGACGGACACCGACACCCTCGCGCGCGACGTGCCCGCCTTCCCCGACACGCTGACCTACACCGTCCGCGTGATCAACGACGGCCCCGCCGACGCCTACAACCTCGAGGTCACCGGCGACCTGCCGGCCTACAATCGCCTGCTGTTCCTGAGCGCCGACGTCGAGAGCGGCGACCTGGTGTACGACCGGACGCAGCGGCTGTGGGTCTGGGACATCCCGCGCGTGGTCGCCGGCGAGGAGCACGTGGTGCACGTGAGCTTCTACGTGGAGACCGCCTCCGAGGGCGCCAGCTACGCCTTCCCCACGGTGCTCGCGCCCTACCCCTGCGATCCCGATGACGACGACCTCGAGGTCGAGCCGGTCCTGCTCATCAACTCGCGGCCGTAGCGCCCGGACCGGGCGCCGCGGCCGCGGCCGATCAGCCGAGGGCCCGCTGCAGCTCCGCCACCATGTCGGTGCGCTCCCAGGTGAACCCGCTCTCCTCGCGGCCGAAATGGCCGTAGGCCGCGGTGCGGCGGAACACCGGCTTGCGCAGCTCCAGCCGGCTGATGATGCCCAGGGGCGTCAGGTCGAAGACCTTGCGCACCGCGCGGGTGAGCTCCGCATCGGGCGCCTGGCCCGTGCCGTAGCTCTCCACCATCACCGACACCGGCTCGGCCACGCCGATGGCGTAGGCCACCTGGACCTGGCACTTCTCCGCCAGGCCGGCGGCGACCAGGTTCTTGGCCACCCAGCGAGCGGCGTAGCAGGCCGAGCGGTCCACCTTGGTGGTGTCCTTGCCGCTGAAGGCCCCGCCGCCATGGGCGGCCATGCCGCCGTAGGTGTCGACGATGATCTTGCGGCCGGTCAGGCCGGCATCGCCCTGGGGCCCGCCGATGACGAACTTGCCGGTGGGATTGACGTGGCAGGTGTAGCCGTCGCTGTCGGTGCCGTGGTCGGCCAGGACCGGCTCGATCACGTGCTGGCGCAGGGCGGCGGTGATGTCGTCGCGGCCGATGTCCGCGTCGTGCTGGGTGGAGACCACCACCGTGTCCACGCGCACGGGCTTGCCGTCCTCGTAGGCCACGGTCACCTGGGTCTTGCCGTCGGGTCGCACCCAGGGCAGGGTGCCGTTCTTGCGCACCCTGGCCAGGCGCTCGGCCATGCGATGGGCCAGGGTGATGGGCAGCGGCATCAGCACGTCGGTCTCGCGGCTGGCGTAGCCGAACATCAGGCCCTGGTCGCCGGCGCCGCCGGTGTCGACGCCCATGGCGATGTCCGGGGACTGCTCGTCGATGGCCGTCAGCACCGCGCAGGTGTCGCAGTCGAATCCGTAGTCCGCGCTGGTGTAGCCGATCTCGCGGATGGTCTGGCGGACCAGGCGCGGGATGTCCACGTAGGTCTCGGTGGTGATCTCGCCGGCCAGCAGGGCCATGCCGGTGGTGACCAGCGTCTCGCAGGCGACCCGTCCATTGGGGTCGTCCGCCATGATGGCGTCCACCACGGCGTCGGAGATCTGGTCGGCGACCTTGTCGGGATGGCCCTCGGTCACCGACTCGCTGGTGAAGAGATAACGCTCGCTCATCCTCGCTCCTTTACGATCGACTCACAGAAATCGCCGACGTTGACCACGCCGACGACACCCTCGAGATGGCATTGCTCGCCCACCAGACTGCCATGCAGGCGGCATCCGCGCAAGACGCTTCCGGCGCCGATCACCGCGTCACGGATCTCGCAGTCCTCGATCACCACGCCCGGCCCCACGCTCACGTGCGGGCCGAGCCGGGAGCCCGACACCCTGGCCCGCGGGTGGATGGCGCCGGTCTCGCCGGCGCCGTCGCGGTCGAGCAGGACCCGGTTGGTCCGCAGCCAGGTCTCCCGCGTGCCGCAGTCGTGCCAGCCCGCCACCTCCACGGTCCGGAAGACGTGGCCGTCGGCGAGCATGCGCTGCAGGCCGTCGGCGAGCTGGTACTCGCCCCGCGCGCGCTGGTCGGCCCCGATCACGCGGCCCATGGCGTCCATCAGCGCGGCGCCGTCGTGGAAGAGGTAGGCGCCCACCATGGCCAGGTCGCTGGGCGGCTCGGCCGGCTTCTCCATGAATCCGGTCACCCGCCCGCCCGCCTCGGTCACCACGCCGAAGCGGCGGGGATCCGCCACCCGGCACACGCCGATCACGTTGCCGGGGCCGGTCAGCAGGGCGCCGTGGTCGACCGCGAGGATGGTGTCGCCCAGGACGCAGAAGAAGGGCTGGCCGGCGACGGCCTCGCGGGCGGTCCAGATGGCGTGGCCCAGGCCCAGGCGGTGCTCCTGCTCCACGCAGGTGACGTCCAGATGCGGACGCTCGGCGGCGAACCAGTCGCGCACCGCCTGGCCGTGGTGGCCGACCACGAGCACGAAGCCGTCGATGCCGGCGGCGGCGAGGTCGTCCACGATGTGGGCCAGGATGGGACGACCGGCCACCGGCAGCAGGGCCTTGGGCCGGTTCAGGGTGTGGGGGCGCAAGCGGGTGCCGCTGCCGGCGGCGGGGATGACCGCCTTCACGGGGTGTCCTCCGGCGTGTCGGTGGCCGGCGTGCCGGTTGCCGGCGTGTCGGCGGCCGGCTCGGTGCCGCCGTTCGCCTCCCGGGCGGCCTTGCGGGCCGCCACGTAATCGGCCAGCCAGGCGTCGGTCGCATCCGCGGTGGGCAGCGCCAGCAGCTCGCCCACCACCCGCTGCGCCTCCGCGTAGGTGGTCCAGCGGATCACCTGCTTGATCTTGGGCAGGGCGGCGCCGTGCAGGCTGATCTCGTCCAGGCCCAGGCCCAGCAGCACCTCGGCCAGGCGCGTCTCCGAGCCCATCTCGCCGCACAGGCCCACCGGGATGCCGGCGGCATGGCCGGCGTCCACCACCTGCTTGATGGCGCGCAGGATGGCCGGATGCAGCGGGCGGTACAGGTACGACACGCGCCGGTTGCCCCGGTCCATGGCCAGGGTGTACTGGATGAGATCGTTGGAGCCGATGCTCAGGAACCGGCACTCGCGGGCCAGCAGGTCGGCCACCGCGGCGGCGGACGGGGTCTCCACCATGGTCCCGATGGGCGCGTCCGCGCGGTGGGGGTGGCCCTCGCGGGCCAGCTCCGCGGCCGCCTCCTCGCAGATGGCCCGGGCCTCGCGCAGCTCCTCCACGCCGGTGATCATGGGGAACATGATGCGGGCGTCGCCGGCGGCGCCCGCGCGCAGGATGGCGCGGATCTGGGTCTTGAAGAGCGGCCGGTTGGACAGCGAGAAGCGGATGCCGCGCCAGCCCAGGAAGGGGTTGTACTCGCGCTTGGCGCCGAGGTAGTCGGAGACCTTGTCGCCGCCCACGTCCAGGGTGCGGAAGATCACCGGCCGGCCGGCCATGCGCTGCAGCACCCGGGTGTAGATGCGCACCTGCTCCTGCTCGGAGGGGATGTCCCGGTGCTGGAAGTAGAGGTACTCGGTGCGCAGCAGCCCCACGCCCTCGGCGCCGTGGGCGAGGGCCGCCTCCAGCTCCACCGGCAGCTCGATGTTCACGAACATCTGGACCTGCCGGCCATCGGGGGTCACGGCGGGCAGGTCCTGCAGGTAATCGAGCTTCCGGCTGACGGTGATCAGTTCCTGCTTGAGGGTCTGGTGACGGTCGCGGGTCTCCGGATCGGGCTCCACCACCACCCGGCCCACGTTGCCGTCGAGGGCCACCACGGTGCCGTCGGCCAGTTCGGTCGCCCCGCCCCCCAGGCCGCTGACCGCCGGGATGCCCAGGCTACGGGCCAGGATGGCCACGTGGCTGGTGGTGCCGCCCTCGTCGGTGATGAACCCGAGGACCAGGTCGCGATCGAGGGCGGCGGTCTCGCTGGGCACCAGGTCGCGGGCGGCCACCACCGCGGGCTCGGTCCAGCCCGCGGCCGCCGGCGCGGCATCGGGGGCGGCGAGCCGGTCGCCGGCGGCGAAGGCCCGCAGGACGCGGTCCTCGAGGTCGTGAAGGTCGGTGAGGCGCTCGCGCAGGGCCTCGGTCTGGATCCCGCCGAGCTGGGTGGCGATCTCGCCGATGGCCCGGGCGAAGGCCTGCTCGGCGTTGACCAGCTGGGCCCGGATCCGCGAGTGGGTGGCGTCGCGGACCAGCTCGTCCTCGAGCATCAGCAGCTGGCTCTCGATGATGGCGGCCTCGTCGCTGCCAAGCTCCCGGGCCAGCTTGTCCCGCAGGGCGGTCAGCTCGCCGTGGGCCTGGTCCACCGCCGCCTCGAAGCGCCGCCGCTCGGCGGCCACCTCCGACGGCGTGATGCTCCGGCGGACCACCACCACCGCCACGCGCTGGAGCTGGCGCACCGGTCCGACCGCGAAACCCGGGGCCGCCGGGATGCCGCTCAGCACGCGCATCTCACACCGCGTCCTCGCCGTGGGCCAGCTCCTCGCCGATGAGCTTGATCAACCGTGCGAGGGCGGCCTCCTCGTCCGGCCCGTCGCACTCGATCTCGACCGCGGCGCCGAACTCCGCCGCCAGGCTGGCCAGGCCCATGATGCTCTTGGCGTTGGCCGCCCGGCCGTCGTAACGGATGGTCACCTCGCACTGGAAGCTCTTGGTCAGCTTGACGATGCGTCCGGCGGCGCGCAGATGGAAGCCGACCGGATCGGCGACGGTGGTCTGGGCTGTCTTCACGACTCTGTCCTCGGATTGCGACCGGCCGGAGCCGGCGCGCCATGATATCTCTCGGCGATCAGAACAGGAGCGCCACGGCCGCCACCAGGGGCAGCCCCAGGAGCAGCTGGACCTCCCCCGAGGCCCGCTGACGCACCAGGGCGGGCAAGAGCAGGCCGGTCAGCGCGCAGGCCAGCAACCGCGCCGTGTCCGGCGGACCCTCCAGCGCGAGGATGCCGGCGAAATAAAGTCCGCCGACCATTCCCGTCAAGGTCAGCGCCAGGCGCCGGGACCAGGCGATGGCCCGGTGCCAGCCGGGACGACCGAGCACGTCGATCACGTCCGGGCCCAGCCCGAACCCCAGTCCGAGAGCGCGCTGGCGCAGCACCAGCTGCCCCGCCGCCACCAGGCCGATCACCAGCAGCACGGCCGGCCAGAGCCCCCGCAGCGCCAGCAGGCACCCCAGCAGGGCCACCGCCGGGCGCAGTCCCAGCCAGAAGAGCTGGTCGCCCAGCGCTCCGCAGGCCCGGGCCAGGGTGTCGCGGAATCCGGCCACCATGCGCTCGGGCACCGGCGCGCCGGCGGCGCGGTCGTGCTCCAGGCGCAGCAACCCTCCCACCACGTAGGGCGCCAGGTAGGGGTTGGTGTTGAAGTACCCATAGTAACGACGGCATGCCCGCCGCAACTGCTCGCGGTCCAGGCCCTGCCGGCGCAGCCACGGCGCCAGGGCGTTGACCAGGCCCAGGTTCTGCATGCGCTGCTCGTTCCAGGAGGCCTGCAGGGCCAGGCAGCGGCAGAAGACGCGCCACGCCACCGCGGGCGTCAGCCTCGGCAGGTCGCGTTCGCGGGTCATGGCCACCTCCTCACGGCGCCAGCCAGACGAGCAGCAGCCCCGCCGCGCTGCCCGCGCCCACCCAGGGCAGGGTCCGGCGCGGCCCGAACCGCTCGAGCAACGACCCCACCGCCAGCGCCGGCACGAACCACGGCACCAGCGCCAGCACGTCCACCAGCACGGGCGGCCAGCCCACCGGCCCCGCCGCCCAGGCGAGCTGCGCCACGCCCGTCCACAGCAACGTCAGCCCGGCGCCGCGCAGCCCGGTGACCACCAGGCACCGGACCTGCAGCCGTTCCAGCCGCCTCAGCTCGCCGTCCCGCACGCTGCGGTAGCCGTCCAGCATCCAGCCCAGGCGCGCCCGGCGTTCCAGGTGCACCAGCCAGCCGCCGGCCACGCTGGCGAGGGCCGCCGCCACCGTGAGCGCGCCCACGGCCGCCGCCCCGGCGCCGGTCCAAGCCGCGCCATCCAGCGGCCGCGCCGGCGGCGCCCAGCCGGCCAGCAATGCCCCGGCCACCAGACCCAGCGTGGCGCTGCTGGCGTCCAGCCGGAAGGACGACCCCACCGGCAGGTTGCCCACCACCACCAGTTGCACCAGCAGACCGGGCAGCAGGCCGGCAGCCGGCTCGCCCACCAGCAGGCCGGCCAGCACGGCGGCGGGCAGCGGCTGGCTGAGCCAGGTCTGCCCCAGGCTGGTGTCGTCCAGGGCCAGCAGGGCGCCCAGGGCCGCCAGCAGCGGCCAGAACAGCCAGGGATCCAGCCACGGGATCACAGGCGCGCCTCCATGCTCGCCAGCAGGCCGTCATCGAGGACCACCTCGCGGCCGCCCGGGACCGCCTGGGCGGCCAGGCGGATGCCGCGGCGCAGCAGGGTCCGGAAGACGGCGAGGTCGTCCCGGTCCACGTAGACCGCGGGCAGCATCTCCTGCTTGCCGGCCGCGAAGTGCATGCCGCCCACGTTGACCCGCTCGAGCTCCAGGCCCAGCGCCACCAGGGTGTGCATGTCCGCCGGCGAGCCGGTGAGCAGGAAAACGCGCTGGTGCCGGCCCAGTTCCGCGCCGTCCGGGCCCAGGGCCGCTGCCGCGTCGGCCAGACCGAGCACCCGGACGTCGATCTCGGGCGGCACGGTGGCGGCGTAGACCCGGGCCTGCCAGGGATCGCCGGCGATCTCCTCGTTGGCCACCACGATGAGGTCCGGCTCCAGCCGCAGGCCCCAGCCCACGGTCACCTGGCCGTGGATGAAGCGGTCGTCGATGCGGGCGAGGACCAGGTTCATCGTCCCGCCCCGACCACCGTGACCGCCTTGCGTCCCTGGTCGATGATCCGCTGCACCAGCTCCGATCCCTCCAGCTCGTCGCGCCAGGTGACGTAGGCCAGCAGCATGGCCAGGTTCACGCCGCTGATCACCGGCACGGCCGCGGCCTCGGCGCCACCCAGGCGGGCGGCCGCGGCGCAGCTGCCGCCGTAATCGTCCACGAAGATCACCGCACCCGCGCCCGGCGCGGAGTCCGGC
>CAZWYF010000004.1:117861-132768 GCA_964637835.1 uncultured Fibrobacteraceae bacterium | reverse complement strand
CCGGCGCGGAGTCCGGCCCGGCGCCTGCCAGCCACTCGCCCACCAGCTCGGCCACCTGCCGGGCGGAACGGCCCTGGTTGGTATCGGCGTGCAGGCCGCTGGTGGGTCCGAGGATCAGTTCCACCACCCGCACCAGCTCCTCGCCGATGGCGCCGTGGGTCAGCACCAGTGCTTGGCTCACGTGCTCGGTCCTTTCGCGCGGCCGGGCCGGATCACTCCTGGTCCGACTCGAGATAGCGCCGCAGCCGGCGACTCTGGCGGATCGACTTGACGATGCGCTCGTTGAGGATCCGCGCGGCGTCGTAGCCGTAGATCTTCAGCATGAAATCGAGGGCGATCACCTCGCTGATCACCGTGATGTTCTTGCCCGGATTCAGCGGCAGCACCACGTGGGGGATCTCCACGTCGAGGATCTCGGTGGTGCGACGCTCCATGCCGATGCGCTCGTAGTCCATCTGGTCGTCCCAGTCCTGCAGCTCCACGGCCACCTCCACGCGCTTCTGCATGCGGATGGCGTGGATGCCGAAGATGGCCTGCACGTCGATGACGCCGACGCCGCGGATCTCGATGTTGTGCTGCAGGAGCGGCCGGAACCGGCCGATGAGCACGCCGTCGCCGGTGCGTGTGCACTCGACGATGTCGTCGGCCACCAGGCGGTGCCCCCGCTCGACCAGGTCCAGGGCGCACTCGCTCTTGCCGATGCCGCTGCGGCCGGTGAACAGCAGGCCCACGCCGTAGACGTCGACCAGCGTGCCGTGCACCTCGCAGCGCGGCGCGAACGCCCGCTGCAGGTAGCGCTCGAGCTCGGCGCTCACCGTCACCGCCGAGCGCGTCGAGCGCAGGAGCGGGTACCCGAGTTCCCGCGCGCGCGATAGCACCGGCCCGGGCATCGGCAGGCCGCGCGTGACCAGGGTGGTGGGCGGCCGCAGCGAGAGGACGCGGTCGAAGGCCGCGAGCTGCCCGGCGTCGTCCAGCGTGGCCAGGTACGACATCTCCGACTCGCCCATGATCTGGATCCGCTCGGTGAGGAAGTTCTCCGTGAACCCCATCACCGCCATGCCCGGCCGGTGGACGTCCTGCGCCACCACCGGCACTGGCGTCTCCGGCAGGGGCGTCAGCGCCTCCAGGCCCAGCAGATCCTGCAGGTCCTGGTAGAGTTGCTGGAGCGTCACCTCGGGCATGCCTGCTCCCGTGCGCCGCCGCGCCTCCGCACTAATCGGCGGCCTCCATCAGCCCCAGCTCGCCATCGCTGCGGCGATAGACCACGCCCACGCGGCCGGAGTCGGCGTTGCGGAACACCATGAAGGGCGCGTCCGAGTCGGTGAACGCGGCGCGGGCCGCGATGGGATCCATGTCGTGCATGACGAACGACTCGACCTGGAAGTGGACCGACGGCTGCTCGGGGGGCAGGTTGGCGCCCAGGCCGCCCGCCTCGCCGCGCTGCTTGGCGCTGACCTTGCCCTTGAACTTCTCGAGCTGCCGCTGGAGGTTCTCCGCCACGCCCTGGGTGGCGAGCGCGGGCTCGGCGCCGTCGTTCTCCGCCCGGAACTCCTGGTGCTTGAGGTACAGCACGCCATCGCAGTGGAAGACGTTGTTCTCGAAGACGATCTGCAGCTTCACCTGGCTCACCGGCCGGGGGCTGAAGCGGGTCACCTTCTCGAACTGGGCCTCGATGAGCTCGCGGGCCTCGTCGTCCAGGGTGAAGTGGCGGGTCTTGATCTCCAGGTCCATGCTCGACCTCCTGCAGGGGTGAGGCGCGCCGGCGATGGCCGGCGCCCGGGTCGCATCCTAGAACTGCTTGCGCATGCGCGCGTTGAGGATCCCCAGCTGCTCGCGGTACTTGGCCACCGTGCGCCGCGCGATCTTCAGGCCCCGCTCGGCCAGGATGTCGGCGATCTTCTTGTCCGACAGCGGCCGGCGGCCGTCCTCGCCATCGACGATCTCCTCGATCATCAGCTTGACCGCCTTGGCGGCCACCTCCTCGCCGGCGTCGGTGTCCAGGCCGGCGGAGAAGAAGTACTTCAGCGGGAACACGCCCCGCGGGGTCTGCACGTACTTGTGCCGGGTCACCCGCGAGACCGTGGACTCGTGCATGCCGATGGCCGTGGCCACCTGCTGCAGCGTGAGCGGGCGCAGGGCGATGGCGCCGCGCTCGAAGAAGTCCTTCTGTTCGGCGACGATCGCCTCCATGACCTTGATCATGGTCCGCCGCCGCTGCTCGATGGTCTTGATGATCCACTCGGCGTAGCGGCGCTTCTCGTCGATGAAGGTGGCGGCGTCGTCCTGGCGCGTGGCGGGGTCCTTCAGGGCACCGTCGTAGGCGTTGCTCACCCGCAGGCGCGGCAGGTTGCCATCGTTGAGATAGACCACGAACTGGTCGCCTTCCTCGTCCACCTTCTGGACCACCAGGTCCGGCATCACCGAGCGCGCGCCCTCGGTCTGGCTGCTCAGGCCCGGGCGCGGGTCCAGTTCGCCGATGGTCGCGGCGATGTCCTGCACCTCGGCCGGGGTGATCTTGAGCGCGCGAGCGATGTCGGTGAACTTGCGATTCTTCAGGGCGTCGAAATGGTCGCGCACCACCTCGGCCGCCACGGTGTCCTCCTCGCCGCGGGCCGCCAGCTGCAGCAACAGGCACTCCGGCAGATCGCGCGCCGCCACGCCCGGCGGATCGAAGCCCTGCACCAGCTCCAGGACCGCGGCCACCTCCTGCTCGTCGATCTCGAAGTAGGCCGCGATCTCGGCCAGCGGCGCGGCCAGGAAGCCGGCCTCGTCCAGGCAGCCGATGATGTACTCGCCGATCTCGCGTTCCCGCTCGGTGGTCACCGAGAGGTGCAGCTGCTCGAGCAGATGCTCCTGGCCGGAGGGGATGTAGGCGGGCGGCCGTTCGAGCTGGTCGTCGTCGTCGAATCCCTGCTCGGTGGCCGCGCCCCGGAAGCCATCCTTGAAGTACTCGTCCCAGTCCACGTCCTCGCCCGTGACCTCGACGCTGGTATCGGCCTCGCTGGGGTCGCTGGTCTCGTCGGAGGTCTCACGGTCGTCCTCGCCGTCGTCGTCCGGATCGGCCTCCTCCAGCAGGGGGTTGGCCACCAGCTCGCCGCGGAGGATCTGCTCCAGTTCCAGGGTCGACACCTGCAGCAGCTTCAGCGCCTGCTGCAGGCGCTGCGTCATGACGATCTGCTGCTTCATGTGCAGGCCCTGGTGCAGGCCCATCTTGATGTCCATGATCGCTCTCCTCGGGTCGCGTCCTTGCGCCCGGTTCCGGCCGCCGCGCGAGGCTACAACCGGAACGATTCTCCCAGGTAGATGGCCTTGGCCTTGTCCGAGGCGACGATCTCGTCGGCGGAACCCGCCAGCTCGATGCGACCCTCGAAGAGGATGTACGCGCGATCGGTGATGCTCAGGGTCTCGCGCACGTTGTGATCGGTGATGAGGATGCCGAGGCCCTGGTCGCGGAGCTGGTAGACGCAGCTCTGCAGGTCGGCCACGGCGATGGGGTCGATGCCGGCGAACGGCTCGTCCAGCAGCATGAACTTGGGCTCGGTGACCAGGGCGCGGGCGATCTCCACGCGGCGGCGCTCCCCGCCCGAGAGCTGATAGCCCCGGCTCTTGCGGATGTGGGTGACGCCC
This sequence comes from uncultured Fibrobacteraceae bacterium, assembly GCA_964637835.1. Taxonomy (GTDB): domain Bacteria; phylum Krumholzibacteriota; class Krumholzibacteriia; order LZORAL124-64-63; family LZORAL124-64-63; genus Glo-17. The sequence goes on along the minus strand of CAZWYF010000004.1, from coordinate 129,141 downwards.
ATGAGCTCGAGCAGCTCGTCGCAGCGCGCCTGGCGCTCCTGGCGGGAGAGGCCCAGCGTCTCGGCGATGGCCAGGACGTTCTCCTCCACGGTGAGCTTGCGGAAGATGCTCGATTCCTGCGGCAGGTAGCCGATGCCCAGCCGCGCCCGGCGGTACATGGGCAGCCGGGAGATGTCCTGGCCATCGAGCAGGATGGTGCCCTGGTCGGGACGGATGAAGCCCACGATGCAGTAGAAGGACGTGGTCTTGCCCGCGCCGTTGGGCCCGAGCAGGCCCACCACCTCGCCCTGGGCCAGCTCCAGATCCACCCCGGCCACCACCGCCCGCTTGCGGTAGGTCTTGCGCAGGCCCCGGGCCTCCAGGCGATGCGTGCGTGCGGCGGCCGCAGCGGCGGTCATGGCGCCTCGCTCCGCGGACGGCCGTCTCGCTCCCCGGTGGCGGTCGCCTCGTCCCCCACCTCGGCGGCCACGTCCTCCTTGATCTCGATGTAGTCCAGGTCCGGCGTGGCCTCCAGGCCGATGCCGGTGATCACGTCCTCGCCGCGATCGAAGACGTTGAAGACCTGGTTGCGGATCAGCCCGTCGCTGTTGGTGTAGTCCAGCTCGCTGGTGCGCAGGCGGCGACCGTCGCTGGTGGTGACCACCACGTCGCCCCAGACGAAGACGTCGTTGGTCTGCAGGTTGGCGATGCCGCTGTCGCTGACCAGGGTGGAGAAGTACTCGCCCTCGCGGAAGAAGTCCATGTGCACGCTCACCAGCGTGACGTCCTCGCGGCCGGAGTACTTGAGCATCTCGTCGCTGTCGAGGACCCACCGCTTGACCCCCGCCTCGGTCTCGATGAGGCGGTAGTCGTGGAACTTCTGCTCGGGGACCTCGCCGCCCGCGTCGTTGGGCGCGGTGCCCGCGGTCTCGCCGTCGGCAGCCGGCTCGCCACAGCCGGCGGCCAGGACCAGCAGCGCCGCCACGACCAGCAGCGCCGGCAGGCCGGCCCAGGCGGCGGATGGTTGGCGGATCAGGCGGGACGACATCTCGGATCCCTCTCAGTCGGCAGCTCGGTCGGCGGCCTCGGCCCGGGCCTCGGCGGCGGTCTCCAGCGCGGTCTCGAAAGCGGTCGCGGCGGCCGCGGCGGCCGCGGCGGTCGCGGAGTCGGCGACGGAACGGCCGGTGGCGGCCGTCTCGCGCCAGCGGTCGTGGAACCAGACCCACTGGGCCGGGTTCCGCATGATCAGTTCGCCCAGCGCCCGGTTGCACCGGACGGCCAGGTCCAGGACGTCGTCCCCCGGCGCCGGCTTCAGCGCCCCCGTGTGGCGGGCCACCCAGTGCCCGCCCCGGCGCACCAGGGCCGCCGGCACCACCGGGATCCCGCGGCGGCAGGCGATCCTGGCCGGCCCCAGCGGCGTGGGCGCCGGATGCCCCAGGAAGGGCAGCGGCGCGCTGGCCACCCGGGTGTTCTGATCCACCAGGACGCCCACCACCTGCCCGGCGTCGAGGGCCCGCAGGACCGGTCGGGCGCCCGCCTCGCGCACCAGCACCTGCAGCCCGAGCCGCCGCCGGCGCTCCTGCAGCAGGCGATCCACCGGCGGGTTGCGCACCGTCCCGGTGACCACCGCGGCCGCACCCAGGCGGCGGGCCAGCCAGGCCGCCAGCAGTTCCCAGCAGCCCAGATGCCCGGTCACCAGCAGCACGCCCCGACCGTCCGCCCGCAGCTCCTCGAGCAGCGTCAGCAGCGTCCGGCCGTCCGGACCCGGTTCCTGGCGCACGGCCGTGAAGTCGGCCGCGGCGTGGCGTTCGCAGGTCAGGGCGGCGTGGGCGCCATCGCCGAGGGCGTCGGCGGCATCGCTCAGCAGTTGCTCCCGCCAGGCTTCGGGACGCCCGCCGTAGATCCGCGCCAGGTTGCGGCGGGCCCGCTCGCGATCTTCTCGCCGCAGGTGCAGCGCCGCACGGGCCAGCACCTGGCAGAGCCGACGGCCGGCCGCCGGCGGCAGCGCCGCCAGGACGGCCAGGACGGCGCGGGCCACCAGGTACCAGAGCCGACGGCGCAGTCGCCGCCAGAGCGGAAGGCGCGTGCGCATGGCGATCGTATCCCTCTCGTCGGCCCCCCGGATGCAGGGTCGCCAGTGGCGCGCCGCCCGTCAAGCACTTTCCGTGCCATCGGCGCGGTGACCGTGCCGGCAGTGCGCGAGCGCGCCGATCGCAGGTTCGAGCGTTTTCTCCACCTCGACCTGAAACATCTGTCTACATGGAATTTACGACATCGGAGACCGGGCCACCAGGACGCAGGGACCGGAGCCCGCAGCCAGGGCTTTCCCGGCGCTCCGGTCGTCCAGCCACGCCTCAGAGGAGACCCGCGCGCAGGACGTCGTGGATGTGCAGCAGCCCCACCGGGCGACGGTCCCCGTCCACCACGATCAGCAGGGTGATGGGGCCGGCCTCGCGCTCCTCCATCAGGCGGAGCGCCCGCGCGGCGAGCATGTCCGGACCGATGGTGGTGGGCGTCCGGTTCATGGTCTCGGCGATGGGCCGGTCCAGGGCGTCCTCATGCTGCAGGAGCACGCGCTTGACGTCGCCGTCCACGCAGATCCCGGCCAGGCGCCCCGCGGCGTCCACCACGCAGGTCCCGCCCAGTCGCTTGCCCACGATCTCCGGCAGGGACTGGCGCAGGGTCATGTCCGCGGTGACCACCGGCAACTCGTCGCCGCCGTGCATGAGCTCGTCGACCCGCAGCAGGAGGCTGCGGCCGAGGACGCCGCTGGGATGGAAGGTGGCGAAGTCGTCCCGGGTGAAGCCCTTGAGGGTCAGCAGGGCCACCACCAGGGCATCGCCCATGACCATGGCGGCCGTGCTGCTCGTGGTGGGGGCGAGGTTCAGGGGATCGGCCTCGCGGTCCACCGGCACCGGCAACACCACGTCGCAGGCCCGGGCCAGGTCGCTGTCCTGGGCGCCCGTCAGGGCGATGGCCGTGACCTGGAAGTGCCGGCAGGTCTGCACCAGCCGCGTCACCTCGGGATTGTTGCCGCTGCGGCTGATGGCGATCAGCACGTCGCTGCCGCGCACGATGCCCAGGTCGCCGTGGGCCGCCTCCACGGGATGGATGAAGTGGCTGGGCGTGCCCGTGGAGGTGAGCGACGCGGCCAGCTTGCGGGCCACGATGCCGCTCTTGCCCAGGCCGGTGACCAGGACACGATCCTCGCAGGCGAGCAGGGCGCGCACGGCCGCCACGAACCCCGCGCCCAGCGCGCCGCCCAGCCGCTCGAGGGCGGCGGCCTCCTGGACGAAGGTGTCGCGACCCAGGGCCAGGATGCCGGCATCGTCCACCGGACCGGGGCGGTTCAATGGGTGACCTCCGGATCGTCAGCGGGCTTGCGCGCCGCGGCGAGGGCCCGGATGGCCGCGGCATGCTGGCCGCGGGCCTTCAGCAGCAGGTCGCAGACCTCGCGGACGGCGCCACGGCCACCGGTCAGGTCGGTGACCAGGTCGCAGACCGCGGCCACCTCCGGCGGCGCGTCCGGCACGGTCACCGCCAGCGCCGCGGCCTCCAGCGTGGGCAGGTCCAGGAGGTCGTCCCCCATGTACAGGGTGCCGGCGGCGTCCACGCCGGTCCGCTCCCAGATCTCGGCCAGGGCGTCGAGCTTGTCGAAGCGTCCCATCTCGATGGCCTCGAACCTCAGGTCGCGGCAGCGGCGCTGGACCATGGCGCTGGTGCGGCCGGTGAGCACGGCGCGGGCGACGCCCGCCTGGCGCAGCATCATCAGCCCCAGCCCGTCGCGGGCATCGAAGGCCTTGAGGGCCTCGCCGGTGGGACCGTAGAGCAGGGCGCCGTCGGTGAGGATGCCGTCGCAATCGAACACCACCAGGCGCACGGCGGCCAGGCGGGCGGCGAGGTCCTCGCCCACGCGAGCGACCACCTCGCCACGCGCGGCCGCGGCGTCGGGCAGGGGCCAGGACTCCCTCATGCCATTCCCTCCTGGCAGGCGTGGTGCAGTTCGCGCAGCCGGGCGAGTTGCGCGACCAGGCCGGCGAAGCGCGCCAGCGGCAACTGGCTGCCGGCATCGCAGAGCGCCCGCGCGGGCTCGGGATGCACCTCGAGGAACACCGCATCGGCCCCGGCGGTCACCCCGCATCGGGCCAGCATGGGGATCAGTTCCGGCTTGCCGCCGGTGGTCGCCCCCGTGGAGCCGGGCGTCTGCACCGAGTGCGTGGCGTCGAAGACCACCGGCCGGCCGAGGCCGCGCATGATCGCGATGGAGCGGAAGTCCACCACCAGGTCGCGGTAGCCGAAGAAGGTGCCCCGCTCGGTGAAGAGCACGCGCTCGCCGCCGGCGGCCGCCACCTTGGCCGCGGCGTGGGCCATGTCCGCGGCGGCCAGGAACTGCCCCTTCTTGACGTTGACCACGCGCCCGGTCCGCCCGGCGGCCTCCAGCAGCGACGTCTGCCGGCAGAGGAAGGCCGGGATCTGCAGCACGTCCACCACGTCCGCGGCGGCCGCGCACTCCTCGGGCGCGTGCACGTCGGTGAGCACCGGGGCGCCGGTCTCGCGACCGATGCGCGCCAGCAGTTCCAGCCCCGCCTGCGGCCCCGGCCCGCGGTAGGAGTCGGCGCTGGTGCGGTTGTCCTTCAGGTAGCTGCTCTTGAACACGTAGCCCACTCCCAGCCGCGCGCAGGTCTCCGCCAGCGCGGCGCCCGTGCGCAGCATCTCGCCGGGCTCCTCGAGCACGCAGGGACCGGCGATCACCAGCAGGGGCGCGCCCTGTCCGACCACCACGCCGTCCTTGACCGTCACCGGCGCGGCCACGCTCATGCCGCACCCCCGGTGGCCTCGGCCCGCTTGCGGCGGGCCTGTTCGTGATGCTCGACGGCCGCGCGGACGAACTCCCGGAACACCGGGTGCGGCCGGTTGGGACGCGACTTCAGCTCCGGGTGGAACTGCACGGCCAGGAAGAACGGGTGACCCGGCAGCTCGAGGATCTCCACCAGCTGCTCGTCCGGCGAGGTGCCCGAGAAGACCACGCCCGCCCTGGTGAACTGCTCGCGGTAGGCGTTGTTCACCTCGTAGCGGTGCCGGTGCCGCTCGCTGACCTCCTCCTTGCCGTAGCAGCGGTGGGCCAGGGTGTCGGGCGCCACGCGGCAGGGCCAGGCCCCCAGGCGCATGGTGCCGCCCATCATCTGGATGTATTTCTGGTCCTCCATGAGGTGGATCACCGGGTGGGGCGTGGCGGGGTCGAACTCCGCGCTGTTGGCCATGTCCAGGCCGGCCAGGTCCCGCGCCAGGTCGATCATGGCGCACTGCAGGCCCAGGCAGATGCCCAGGAAGGGCACCTTGCGCTCCCGGGCCCAGCGGATGGCGTTGATCTTGCCCTGGATGCCGCGGTCGCCGAAGCCGCCCGGCACCAGGATGCCATGGCAGTCGCCGAAGATCTCGGCCAGCTTGCGGTCGCCGATCTCCCGGCCCTCGAGGGTCTCGCTGTCCACCCAGACCTGGTCCACGCCCACGTGGTTGGGGATGCCGGCGTGGACGAAGCTCTCGGTGATGCTCTTGTAGGCGTCCTTCAGCTCGGTGTACTTGCCCACGATGGCGATGCGGAGGCGGTCGGGCGGATCGAGGATCATGCGGGTCATGCGCTCCCACTCGGCGAGGTCGGCCTCCTGGGGCGGTTCGAGATGCAGGCGCCGGCACACCAGCCGGTCCATCTGCTGCTGGTGATAGATCAGGGGCACCTCGTAGATGGAGCGGACGTCCTGGCCGTCGAAGATGGACTCGGGCGGCAGGTTGCAGAAGAGGGCGATCTTGCGGCGGGCGTCGTCGCCGATGGGCTGGCGCGCCCGGCAGATGATGAAGTCCGCCTGGATGCCGATGTTCCGCAGGGCGGCCACCGAGTGCTGCGTGGGCTTGGTCTTGATCTCCCCGGCGGCCTCGATGTACGGCACCAGGGTCAGGTGCACCGAGCAGGTGTCCTCGGGCGCCAGCTCGAGGCGGAGCTGGCGGATGGCCTCCAGGAACGGCAGCGACTCGATGTCGCCCACCGTGCCGCCGATCTCGGTGATCACCACGTCGAGTTCCGGGTCCTGCTCGGCGGGCAGGACCAGGCGCCGCCTGATCTCGTCGGTGACATGAGGAATGGTCTGAACCGTGCGCCCCAGGTACTTGCCCTTGCGTTCGTTATAGAGGATGGTCTCGTAGACCTTGCCCGCGGTCAGGTTGTTCTCCTGGGAGAGGCTGACGTCGGTGAAGCGCTCGTAGTGGCCCAGGTCCAGGTCGCATTCGGCGCCGTCGTCGAGGACGAACACCTCGCCGTGCTGGTAGGGGCTCATGGTGCCCGGATCGACGTTCAGGTAGGGGTCGAACTTCTGCAGCACCACCTTCAGGCCGCGGGCGGTGAGCAGGTTGCCCAGGCTGGCCGCGGCGATGCCCTTGCCCAGGGCGGAGACCACGCCCCCGGTGACGAAGATGAACTTGGTGGCCATCACGCGTTCCCTTCCGGCGACCGCTCCGTCGGGCCGCCCCCGTCCTCTGGCCCGGCCGCCCACAGCGCGCGGACGCGCGCCAGGTCGGCCGGCGTGTCGACTCCCACCGGACCCTCGCTGATCGGCAGCACGCGGATCAGCAGGCCGTTCTCCAGGGCCCGCAACTGCTCCAGCCCCTCGCACTGCTCGAGATCGCCCCGCGGCCAGGCCAGGAACCGGCGCAGGGCCGCGGCCCGCCAGACGTACAGACCCACGTGGCGCCAGGCCAGGCGCTCGGCCGCGGGCCCCTCCGTGCGGCCGGGAAAGGTCCCGGGCACCGGGGCGCGACTAAAGTACAGGGCGCGGCCGCGACGGTCCACCAGGACCTTGACGCAGGAGGGGTCGTCCCAGCGGTCGTGCGGACCGAGGGGATGGGCGCAGGTGGCCAGGTCGGCCCCGGGATCGGCCTGCAGATCGCGGACCAGCCGGTCCACCACCGCCGGGTCGAGCAGGGGCTCGTCGCCCTGCAGGTTGACCACCAGGTCCGCCTCGCGGCGGGCGAGCACCTCGCCGATGCGGTCGGTCCCCGTGGCATGCTCGCCGGTGCGCTCGCAGGCGAAGCCCGCCGCCACCACCGCCGCGGCGATGCCCTCGTGGTCGGTGGCCACCACCACCTCGGTGGCCGTGGCCATGGCGCGCGCCCGCTCGGCCGTGCGCACGATGAGCGGCGCACCGCCCAGATCCTCCAGCAGCTTGCCCGGCAGCCGACTCGAGGCATACCGGGCGGGGATCACCACCAGGACCCGCTCCGGCGTCATCGCGGCCCTCCCATCCGGCGCCGGGCGCCGCCCCGCCGCGACCATCGGCACCGGCACCCAAAGAGAAACCCGCCCCTGGCGGGGGGCGGGTTCCGGTGCGACCACGGGGTCGCGAGATCGCTAGCTCGACTGCACACTGACACGCTTCCGGTTCTTCCCGAAGGTCTCGTACACCACCGTGCCATCCTCGAGGGCGAACAGGGTGTCGTCGCCACCGCGGCCCACGTTGCGACCCGGGTGGATCCTGGTCCCGCGCTGCCGCACCAGGATGGTGCCGGCGGTGACGGCCTGGCCGCCGAAGCGCTTGACGCCGAGAAACTGGGGATTGGAATCGCGGCCGTTGCGCGTCGAGCCGCCTGCTTTCTTGTGCGCCATGACGATGCTCCCGTCGCCGCGCCCGGAGGCGCGGGCTGTCAGGCGTTGATGCCCTTGATGCTCACCTCGGTGAAGGACTGACGATGGCCCTTCTTCCGGCGATAGTTCTTGCGCCGCTTGTACTTGAACACGACGATCTTGCGGCTGCGGCCGTGCCGCACCACCTCGGCCGCCACGCTCGCGCCGTCGACGGTCGGGGTCCCGACCTTGACGTCCTCGCCGTCGGCGAGCATGAGGACCTCATCGAAGGTCACGTCGGCGCCCACCTCGTCGGCGAGCAGCGGCACCTGCAGCCTGGTCCCGGGCTCGACCCGGAACTGCTGACCCTTGATCTTGACAACCGCGTACATGGTGTCCGTCTCTCCGCAAAAACTGCGCAAAATCCGCAAGGCGACGCGTCGCTGCCGGGTCCCGCTGATCGGAACGGCAGCCACCCGTCTCGAACTCGTTCACAAGCGACCATAATTAATGCCATGACACCGCCCAGTCAAGCGACAAACGTCCGGGCCGGCCTCCAGCCCGCTGGCCGGGCCGGCCTCCGGGCCACCGCCGCACCACCGCCGGGCCATCGCACGCCGCCTTCCGGGCCGGCGCCACCCGCCGGTCGAGTTGACACGGTTGCGAAGATCCTTTACCAATGGTGGCGATCAGGAGCCCGGAATCCCGCCCCATCTCCCCTCCAGGAGGCACCATGAGCGAGCGTGCGCCAAGGGTCATCATCGCCGGCAGCGGTCCCGCGGGTTACACGGCGGCCATCTACCTCAGCCGCGCCAACATCCCCAACCTGATGTACGAGGGCCTGCAGCCCGGCGGCCAGCTCACCATCACCACCGACGTGGAGAACTATCCGGGCTTCCCCGAGGGGATCAAGGGGCCGGAGTTGATGGAGCATTTCCGCGCCCAGGCCGCCCGCTTCGGCACCGAGATCCGGCCCGGCCACGTCACCGCCATCGACTGCCAGGGCCCCCCGTTCCGGGTGACGGCCGGCGACGAGGTCCATGAGGTGCCCGCCGTGATCATCGCCACCGGCTCCACGGCCCGCTGGCTGAACCTGCCCGGCGAGGACGACTTCCACGGCAAGGGCCTCTCCGCCTGCGCCACCTGCGACGGCTTCTTCTACCGCGACCAGGAGGTGGTGGTGGTGGGCGGCGGCGACACCGCCGCCGAGGAGGCCACCTACCTCGCCGGCATCTGCAAGAAGGTCACGGTGATCCACCGCCGGGACGAGCTGCGCGCCAGCAAGATCATGCAGCAGCGCGTGTTCGACGCCCCGAACATCGAGATGGCCTGGTCGCGGACCATCAAGCAGTACCTCGCCGACGACAGCGGCATGCTCCGCGGCGTGCTGCTGGAGAGCACCAGGGGCGAGCCCGAGGTCGAGGTCCCGTGCACCGGTTGCTTCATCGCCATCGGGCACGACCCCAACACCGGCTTCCTCGACGGCCAGGTCGAGCTGGATGCCGAGGGCTACATCATCACCAGACCGGACCGGACCATGACCAGCGTCGAGGGCGTCTTCGCCGCCGGCGACGTCCAGGACTCGGTCTGGCGCCAGGGCGTCACCGCCGCCGGCACCGGCTGCATGGCCGCCATCGAGGCCGAGCGCTGGCTGGGCGCCCGCGGCCTCTAGCCAGGACGCCCGTCCCGCCGCCGCCACACCGGGAGCCCGCCGCGTCGCAGCGGCGGGCTCTCCCCTTCCCGGAGGCTCCATGAACATCCTGCTGGTGGTGATCCCCGTCCTGGTGCTGCTCATGTTCAGCCTGGGCCTGGACCTGCGGCCGCGGGACTTCGCCCGCGTGGTGCGCCAGCCGCGTCCGGTGGCCATCGGCCTGGTGGCGCAGCTGGTGGGCCTGCCCCTGGCGGCGGCCACCGTGGCGACGGTGGTGGGGCTGCCGCCCGTGGCGGCGGTGGGCCTGGTGCTGCTCGCCGCCTGTCCCGGCGGCGCCAGCAGCAACGCCTTCACCATGCTCGCCCGCGGCGACGTGGCCCTCTCGGTGACCCTCACTGCGGTGACCAGCGTGGTGACCGTGGCCACCATCCCGGCGGTGGTCAACCTGGCCATGGGCCACTGGCTCGGCGCCGACCCCACGCTGCGCCTCGCCCTGGGCCCGGTCCTGGGCCAGAACGCCGTGACCATCCTGCTGCCCATCGGCCTGGGCATGCTCCTGCGCGCCCGCCGGCCCGGGCTGGCCGGCCGCCTCGGCGCCGGACTCCGCCGCGCCGCCCTGCCACTGCTGCTGCTGATGATCGCGGTCTTCGTGCTGCGCCAGCGCTCGGTGCTGCTGGCCAGCGCCGGCAGCCTGAGCCTGGCCACGCTGCTGCTCATCCTGGCCACCATGGGCCTGGGCGCCCTGCTGGGTCGCCTGGGCCGCCTGGGGCCGCCGGCCGGCCGGGCCATCCTCATCGAGGTGGGCATGCAGAACGCGGCCCAGGCCATCGCCATCGCCGCCAGCCCCCTGCTCCTGGCCGACTTCGCCTTCGCGGTGCCGGCCGTGGTCTACGCGGTGACCATGAACGTGGTGCTGCTGGGCTACCTGGCCTGGGTGCGGGGTCGTCCCCTGGCGGCCGCCGTCCCGGGAGAATCGGCGTGAGCCCCGCGTCGGGGGTCGCCAGGCCTCGCCCGACGCCGGGGTCGGCACGCGCCTGGCTGCTGGCCATCCGGCCGCGGACCCTGCCCGCGTCGGCGGCCCCGGTGATCCTCGGCGGGTCGCTGGCCGCCGCCCAGGGCGCCTGGTCGTGGGCGCTCGCCGGCGCCTGCCTGGCCGTGGCGGTGTTCCTGCAGATCGCCGCCAACCTGGCCAACGACCTCCTCGACGCCCGCTCCGGCGTGGACGGGCTCGACCGCCTGGGCCCCATCCGCGTCACCCAGACGGGATTGCTGACCCCCCGGCAGGTGACCGGCGGCCTGGTCCTCTGCCTCCTGCTGGCCACCGCGGCGGGACTGCTGGCGGCCTGGCAGGCGGGGTGGTGGCTGCTGGCGCTGGGCGCCGCCTGCCTGGCGGGGGCGCTGGCCTACACCGCCGGTCCCTGGCCCCTGGCACGCCTGGGCCTGGGCGAGGCGGCCGCCCTGGTCTTCTTCGGCCCGGTGGCCTGCACCGGCACCTTCGCCGTCCTGCATGGCGCCCTCACGCCGGCCGCCTGGCTGGCCGGCCTGGTCTGCGGCCTGCACGCCGCCGCCATCATGGCCGTCAACAACCTGCGCGACATGGTCTCCGACGCCCGCGCCGGCAAGACCACCCTCGCCGTGCGCCTGGGCGAGCGACGCGCCCGCCAGCTCGCCGCCGGGCTCCTTGTCGCCGGCAATCTCGCCATCATCCCGGTGGCCCTGACCCTCGACCGGCCGGCCCCGTGGCTCGCCCTGCTCCTGCTGCCGGCCAGCCTCCCCCTGCTGCGCCGCATGCTCACCACCCCCCGCTCGCCCGCCCTGAACGCCACCCTCGCCGCCACCGGCCAGTGGGAGTTCCTCACCGCGGCCGTGCTGGCCATCCTCGTGCACCTCTGAGGGGTGGGCGGGGGCGCTGGTGGGCGATGTCCTCGGGCCTGCGGCCCTGCGGAGTTCGCCCACCAGCGCCCCCGCCCACCCAGCAACGCCTCCACGCCCATCCACTCGCCGGTGGGGTGCTCCCCGTCCCGCGAGGCGCCGCCGC
>CAZWYF010000004.1:0-117761 GCA_964637835.1 uncultured Fibrobacteraceae bacterium | reverse complement strand
TCCACGCCCATCCACTCGCCGGTGGGGTGCTCCCCGTCCCGCGAGGCGCCGCCGCCGTGGATGCCCTTTTCCGGCGAACTCCGCAGGGCCGCAGGCCCGAGGACATCGCCGGAAAAGGGCATCCACGGCGGCGGCCCCCCGCAGACCGGGAAGCCTACCGCACCTTCTCCCCGATGAGCGTGAGGAACTCCGCCCGCGTCTTGGGATTGGACTCGAAGGCGCCGAGCATCTCGCTGGTCACCGCGAAGCTGTTCTGCTTCTGGATGCCGCGCATCATCATGCAGAGGTGCTGGGCGTGCAGGACCACGGCCACGCCGAGAGCGTCGAGGTTGGACATGAGGCACTCGGCGATCTGGCGCGTCATGCGCTCCTGCACCTGCAGGCGGCGGGCATAGGCCTCCACCACCCGCGCGATCTTGCTCAGGCCCACGATCTTCTCGTTGGGGATGTAGGCCACGTGCGCCTTGCCGAAGAAGGGCAGCATGTGGTGTTCGCACATGCTGTAGAAGTCGATGTCGTTGACCACGATCATCTCCTTGCCCTCGGCCTCGAAGAGCGCCTTCTGGACCATGGCGTCGGGATCGGCATGATAGCCGGCGCAGGTCTCCTGGTAGGCCCGGGCGACCCGGGCAGGGGTATCGCGCAGACCCTCGCGCTGGGGATCCTCGCCGATCTGCTCGAGGATCTGCCGGATCAGGTGTTCCATGCCCTCTCCTTGGGATATCCGTGGTTGGCTGCCTGCCACGATACGGCCGATTGCAGGGCGGTCAAGGCGCGCCGGCGTCGGGGGTCCCGTCGGGAATCCCGTCGCGCGCCTCGTCGGGGCCGGCGTCGGGGTCCTGTCCGGCGACCTGCGCGGCCAGTCCGGCCAGCACGCGTGGGTAGAGCTCGCACTCGGCGGCGAAGACGCGGGCGGCCAGGCTGGCGACGTCGTCGTCGGGGCGGACGGGGACCCGCTGCTGGGCGATGATGGCGCCGTGGTCGTAGACGGCGTCCACGTGGTGGACGGTGCAGCCGCTCTCGCGGTCGCCCGCGGCGAGGACCGCGGCGTGGACGCGGTCGCCGTACATGCCCTGACCACCGTGGGCCGGCAGCAGCGCCGGGTGGATGTTCACCACCGGCCCGGCGAACCAGTCCGGCCGCTGGAAGTAGCAGAGGTAGCCGGCCAGGGCGATGATCTGCGGGCGGCACCGGCGCAACCAGTCCGCGATGGCGGCGTGGTGCGCCGCCGCGTCGGGGAAGTCCCGCCGGCGCAGGACGGCCACCGGCAGCCCGGCCGCGCGGGCCACGGCCACGCCACGCACGTCCCGGCGGCTGCTCACCACGCCCACGATCCGGACCGGCAGCCGCCCGGCGGCCACGTGGTCCAGCAGGTTCTCCAGGGTGCGGCCGCTGCCAGAGAGCAGGATGGCCACCCGCGCCGGCGCCGCCGTCATGGTTCCCCTCGCTCGGAGATGTCCGCGCCCAGCGCCCGCAGCACCTTGCGGTGCGCCGCGAAGGCGATGGGGCCGGGCAGCTGGTCCAGGGGGAAGAACCCGGCCTGGGCGGCGTCGTCGCCGGCCTGCAGCACGCCCCCGATCTCCTCGGCCTCGTAGAAGACCACCAGCACCGGCCGGTCCGGCGGCAGGATCCCCGAGTGCACCGCGAACAGGCGGGTCAGGCGCACCTCCAGTCCGGTCTCCTCGCGGGCCTCGCGGACCGCGGTCTCCATCACGTCCTCCTCCCACTCCACGAAGCCGGTGGGCAGGGTCCACTGCCCCTGCTTCGGCGGGAACCTCCGTTCCACCAGGCAGATGGTCTCGCCGCGCCGGACGATCACGCCAGCGCCGGGCGCGGGATTGAGGAACTGCACGAAGCCGCACTCCGGGCACACGGGACGGGAACGACCGCCCACGAACCGCACCGTCATGCCCGCCCGGCAGCGGGGACAGAAGGGATCGGCGCGGGCGATGTCGTCGAGCATGGTCATGGCCGGGCCGGCCTTCCGGCCGCCCGCGCGGCCGCACGCCCGGCCATCGCGTCGGGGGGATCCAGGTCTCGCTGCCGCCACAGCAGCGCCAGGGCCACCGCGCTCCAGAGCACGAGGAACCCCAGGACGGGCCACCAGCCGAACCGCACGAAGAGCGTGCCGCGGGCGACCACCGGCACGGTGGCCGCGACCAGGCCGCGGCGGTCCAGCGCCAGGCGGTCCAGGACCCGCCCCTCCGGACCGGCGATCAGGCTGATGCCATTGTTGGCGCTGCGCACCAGGGGGACGCCGCACTCCACGGTCCGGATGCGCGCCAGGGCGGCGTGCTGCCGAGGGCCGGAGGGGTGCCCGAACCAGCCGTCGTTGGTGATGTTCACCAGGACCCGGCCGCCACGGCGCACCGCGCCGCGCGCCAGGTGGCTGAAGGCGGCCTCGTAGCAGATCAGGGTGAACAGGGGGACCTCGCCCTGCGGCGTGGCCAGCCGCATGGGGCCGGGCGGCGCCCCGCGGGTCCACTCGGCCTGGCCCACGTCGATGCGGCCGAGGGCCGGGATCCAGCGCTGGAAGGGCATGGACTCGCCGATGGGCACCAGGTGGTGCTTGCCGTAGGTGTCGAGGAGGGTGCCCGTCGCGGAGAAGAGACCGGCGGCGTTGAACTTCTCGAGCCGCGGCTGCCCGTCCGCGCCCTCGCGATCGGCCGCGCGGCGCGCGTCGGGAAAACCGGTGAGGATGGGGACGCGGTTCTCGCGCGCCAGGCCGCGAACCCACTCGAGCAGGCCGCGCTCGTAACGGACGTAGGCCGGGATGGCCGTCTCCGCCCAGACCACCAGCTCGGCGCCCGCGGTGGCCGCGCGCTCGGTGAGGCGGGTGTAGGGGATGCGGGTGGAATCGATCCTGGCGTCATCCCACTTGTCGGCCTGGTCCACGTCCGCCTGGACCGCCGCCACCGTCAGCGGCTCGAGGCGACGACCAGACCCGACGTCCTCGCCCAGGGGGCGACTCCCCAGGGCGAGCAGCACCCAGAGCGATACGGTGGCCGCGATCAGGCCGCGGGCCAGGCGGCGGGCGGCGGCGCCGGCGGGATCCGCCGCGGGCGCATCGCCCGGGCCGGCCGGCTGCGTGCGCCGGGCTCGCCAGAGATCCAGCAGCGCCACCAGCGTGGCGGCCAGCAGGGCCGTGGCGCCCCCCAGGCCGAGCTCGCCGGCGGCCGCGTAGAGTGGCCGGACGGGGCTCTCCAGCCAGGCGGCGCCGGTCAGGCACCAGGGGAAACCCAGCTCCCCCAGGCCCCAGCTGCGCAGGAGTTCCACCAGCATCCACAGCAGCGGCAGCAGGGCGAGCAGCAGCCGCGGTCCCGTGCGCCGTCGCACCCAGCCCACCACCACCCCGAAGACGGTGTAGTGCGCCGCCACGAAGAGGATGGCCGCCAGGGCCTGGAGCGGGACCAGCAGCCGCGTGGGGATGGACTTGGCCGGGTCCAGGAAGAAGAGCCACAGCAGCAGCGGCCCGACGTGCGCCAGTCCGAACCAGGTGGCCAGCCAGGCGGGTCGCGGCCCCTCGCGCAGGGCATGGAACAGCAGGGCCAGCGCCAGCGGCGCGAGCATCGCCGTGCCGCGGAACGGCGGCATGGCCGTGGTGAGCATGAGCCCGGCCACCACGGAGATCAGGGTGGGCCATCCTGGCCGCCAGGTCGGCGCCGGCGGCAGCGGTTGCACGTGCGCGTCCATGGCGGGCAACATACCGTCCGGCCGCGGGGGTGTCGAGTTTCCAGTGCCGGCGACCGGCCGCCCGGGTCAGTTCTCCGGCACGGGGGTCACGAGATCGGACATGCCATACCGGTTGATCTTCTTGTACAACCCCTGTCGGCTGAGACCCAGGGTGCGCGCCGCCGCGGCCTTGCGCCCCTCGCTGGCGGCGATGGCCTTGCGGATCAGGTAGCGTTCGAGGATCTCGTTGGCCTCCACCAGCCGGCGCAGGGTGCCCAGATCGGTGGCCTCCAGCCGGGGCCCGGCGCTCGCCTGGATCTCCCAGCTCAGGTGTCGCCGCTCGACCAGCCTGACGTCCGGATAGAGCGCCGCGAAGCGCGCGGCCTCGTTCTCCAGCTCACGCACGTTCCCCGGCCAGCGCCAGGAGTGCAGGGCGGCCACGGCCGCATCGCTGATCCGGATCCCGGCCGGATCGCGCCCGGTGCGGCGCAGGGCGTATGCGAAGAGCGGCAGGATGTCCTCCGGACGGCGACGCAGGGGCGGGATCTCCAGGCACACCACCTTCAGACGGTAATAGAGGTCGAGCCGGAACCGGCCGGCCTCGATCTCCCGGGTCAGATCCTTGTGCGTGGCCGCGATGAACCGGATGTCCACCGGCCGGCTGTCCAGCTCGCCCACGCGGCGGACCTGCCGTTCCTGCATCACGCGCAGGAGCTTGATCTGCAGCGGCAGCGGCATGTCGCCGATCTCGTCCATGAAGAAGGTGCCGCCGTGAGCGGACTCGAGCAGGCCCGGCTTGTCGCGGGCCGCGCCGGTGAAGGCGCCGCTGCGGTGTCCGAAGAGCTCGGACTCGAAGAGCGCGTCCGGCAGCGCCGCGCAGTTCAGGCCCACCAGCGACCGGTCGCCGCGGTCGCTGCCCAGGTGCAGGGCGCGAGCGACCACCTCCTTGCCCGTGCCCGTCTCGCCGTGCAGCAGGACGTTGACCCCGCTACCGGAGACGGCCTGGACCCGGCGGGCGAGCTCGATCAGCTCGCGACTCCGGCCCACGGCGCCGGGCAGCCCGGGAACGGGCATGGGGTGCGGCAGGGGCAGGCCTGCGCCGCGAGGCGGTTTCCGCGGCGGTGGCAGCTGGTCGGGTCGGAAGAGCGAGGGTTGCTGCGGGTCGCGGGCTGGCGGCCCGTCCAGCCACGTGCCAGGCCAGGGCGTGAGCTGGCCGAGCAGGGGGGCGAGGCGGCCGGCGGCCCGTTCCGACCACATCCGCAGCGCGTCGCCCCAGGGGGCGGCATCATTGCCGGCCACCGCGAGCACGCCCGCACGGCCGGCGTCGTCCTGCAGGGGCACGGCCCGGCAGAGAGGGGGGCGGCGGCTCCGGCTCTCCTCCAGCTGCTCGACCGGCGCGCCCGACTGCAGCGCCCGCAGGATCAGCCCGAGAGGTAGCGGCGCGGGACCGCCCCCGCCATGCCAGCCGCAGAGCTGGCGCAGCGGCGCGGACGGATCCTCGCCTTCACGGCGGACCACCCACACGGCGGCCGGGCCGCCGTCGCGGGGCAGGTCTCGAAGCAGGTCTTCCCAGATGGTCAGGTGATTCATGGGTCGCCTCCGGTGGGGGGAGTCAACGCTTCCGGTCCCTGCCGAGCAGGAGCCGGGCCGTCGGCGCCACCAGCGACCGCATACGGGCAACTGTCATGATCCCTGGGATTTCGGCGGGATGCTCGCGAGCCGGTCACCTGTCCCGGCCGGCGGCCGCGGGCCGACCGCCGCGGCACGATCGCGGCCAGCGAGCGGGTCGACCCGGCCGGGCGCCCAGACAGCGCGCCACGTGCGGGTCCTCATCGGGCGTGTCACCCGTCCGCGGCCGCCTGGAACAGGTGGTACAGGACCGCCACGAACCGACGACCGCGGCGACGGGGGCGCCCGCGGTCAGCGCAGCCGGACCTCCACGCGCCGATCCCCGCGGGCGACCTCGCCGATGAGGTCGGCCCCCAGATCCGGCAGGGCCGCCAGGTCCAGGTCCCGCGGGGCGATCACGCACAGGCCCACGCCCATGTTGAAGACCCGGTACATCTCCTGCGGCTCGACCTGCCCCGCGTCGGCGATCAGGCCGAACAGGGGCGGCACATCCCAGGCCGTGGTGTCGATCACGGCGCAGAGGCCCTCGGGGATGACCCGCGGCACGTTGTCGTGGAAGCCGCCGCCGGTGATGTGGATCAGGCCGTGCACCGCCTCGCGTCCGTGGGCCTGCCAGATGGCGCGCACGTGCGGCAGGTAGCTGCGGTGCACCGCGAGCAGGGCGTCCCCCAGGCTCTCGCCGCCGAGGGCCTCGGGCGTGTCGTCGAGCCGCAGGCCGGCGCTCTCCAGCAGCGCCTTGCGGGCCAGGGAGTAGCCGTTGGTGTGCAGACCCGTGGAGGGCAGGCCCCAGATGCGGTCCCCGGCGGCGATGGCGCGGCCGTCGATGACGTGGGCCTCGGCCACCCTGCCGACGATGGTGCCGGCCAGGTCGAACTCGCCGGGCCGATAGACCCCGGGCATCTCCGCGGTCTCGCCGCCGAGCAGCGCGCAGCCGTTCTCCCGGCAGGCCTGCGCGAAGCCGGCGAGGACCTCCGGCAGCACGTCCTCGTCGAGACGGCCGCTGGCGAAGTAGTCCAGGAAGAACAGGGGTTCCGCTCCCTGCACCAGGATGTCGTCCACGCAGTGGTTGACCAGGTCCTGGCCGACGGTATCGAAGCGGCCGGCCTGGACGGCCACCATCACCTTGGTGCCCACGCCGTCGACGCTGGCCACCAGGAGCGGCTCGCCGGGGGCGGGCTGGTAGAGGCCGCCGAAGGCGCCCACGTCGCTCTTGACGCGGTGGTCCCAGGTGGCGCGCACGGCATCCTTGGCGCGGGCGAGCGCCCGCGTGGCAGCGTCGATGTTCACCCCGCTGTCGGCGTACTTCATGGAATCCCCGGTGTGGTGGTGGTCCGGTGGCGCGGGCAGGCCGCGGCGATGCTCAGGAACCGACGGGCTGCTCCTCGGCTCCCCGCGGCTGGGTCACGTGCAGCGGCACGGTGGCCACGCGCATGTCGCGCAGGGAGTTGAATTCGCCCTGATGATAGAGCCGCAGCATGCACTCGACAACCTGTTCGTCGAACTGGGTGCCCTTGCAGCGCACCAGCTCCTCCATGGCCTGCTCCACCGACAGCGCGCTGCGGTAGGGGCGGTCGCTGGTCATGGCGTCGAAGGCGTCGCAGACATTGAGGATGTTGCAGCCGAGGGAGATCTCGCCACGCTTCAGGCCATACGGATAGCCGCGGCCGTCGGGGCGCTCGTGGTGATGCCGCACCAGCTCGGTGGCCTCCGAGAGGAACTTGATCTGCTCGACGATGTCCGCGCCGATGGAGGCGTGGGTCTTCATGACCTCGAACTCGCTGTCGGTCAGGCGGCCGGGCTTGCAGATGATCTCGTTGGTGATGGCGATCTTGCCGATGTCGTGCAGCAGGCCGCCGTATTCCAGGGTCTCCAGTTCCCGCTCGGTCATCCCGAGGGCCTTGCCGATGCGGACGCCGTACTTGGCCACGCGGTAGCTGTGTCCGTGGGTGTAGGGTTCGTCGGCCTCCAGGGCGGTGGTCAACGCCGCGATGCTGTTGATGTGCGCCTCCTTGTTCCGCTGGTAGAGCCGGTCGCCCTGCCAGAGCGCCAGCACCGGGAACAGGAAGAGCAGGAGGGTCCAGGCGCCGGCCTGCTGGTAGAGCAGGATGATCATCACGGCGAAGGAGGCGTCGATCAGGCCGCGGAGCCGCTCCACCGAGAGGCTGCGCCGGTAGACGCGCTGGATGGGCAGCTGGGAGTCGAGGCTGATGATGGTGCCGACCATGAAGAAGTTGACCAGCGAGTGGGTGACCATGGCGGCGGCCAGCGGGACCACGAAGAGCGGACCGTCGAAGCGGTCGGACCAGGGCAGGGCCTGGTAGACCAGGCCGGCGGCGCCGGCGGCGGCGGCGAGGTTGGCGGCGTTGAAGATCGCCTTGCGGACATCGCCGCCTCCCCGCAGGACCAGGCCACGCAGCAGGGCCGAGGTGGCCTCCATGAGCGCGGCCACGCCGGGCCCGAACAGGGCGATCACCGAGAGCACCACGCACTTCGAGGACAGCACGCGGCCGCCGGTGGCCTGGGACTCGCCCAGGCGCGTGTCGGCCCCCACGAGGAAGACGAAGAAGATGCCCAGCTCCCGCAGGGGCAGTTCGGCCGGCAGGCGGGAACGGACCAGATGGGCCAGCAGCGCCGAGCCTCCGAGCACGAAGGCCCAGTAGGCCAGATGGAACAGCCAGCCGTTCGGTTTGCGGTCGTTGCCCAAGAGCACGCCTTCCTGGGGGAGCGAGGACTCCCGGGAATGATCGGCAGGCGACGGGACGGTCTTGAGTCCGCGAGCGATGCTCCAGAACACTATCGCGACTCGCCAGCTGAAGCAAGGGAATCAATACCCGGTGGATACGGGATCTCCGGAGCGGCAGGTACCGGAGGCAGGGAGGGATCAGGAGTGGGGAACCGGCGACCGGGAACTGGATCTTCTACCACTCGAACTTGGACAGCAACACGTACAGCCAATCGAGCATGGTGACACCTCCAATCCGAGTGGATCTTGCATCTTGTTGCGAGACAAGAGGCAGTGAGGCGCTCCGCTCAGCTGCTCCGCTTCGTGGCGCAGATCGAGTTCCGGTCCCGGTTCCCACCCCTTTCTCGAGCTAGGCCTCTTCGACGCCCTTGAAGAGCATCATCTCCAGGCGCCGGTTCAGGGCGTCGAGGACGGCGTAGACCACCGCCTGGTAGGCATTGGGACCTGGCTGGCAGGCCCCGTAGAGTTGTTCGCAACTGCGGCCCAGCACCATCTCCACGGCCACCAGCACCACGTCGCCGCCACCGAGGCGCTCGCGACGCAGTTCGGCCAGTTCCAGCCCCAGCGGTTCGTCCACCAGCGTCTCGACGGCCGCGAGCGTGGCCTGCGCCACCAGCTGCAGATCCCCACCGGAGCGGCTGGGGCCCTCGGCGGTGCCGGTGGATTCCAGGCCCGCGGCCTGCAGATCGACCTCCGCCCGCAGCTGGTTGCCCGTGGTCATCACGCCCACGCCGTTGCATTGCAGCCGCGGCGCCAGTTCCTCGGCGAGCAGGACCGCGTCGCGAGCCGCGACCCCGGTCTGCGTTTCCGGACCGCCGGGCGCGGCGCCGACCCCGGGCGCCGCGGCAGTTCCCGCGACGGACCCGGTCGCGGCGCGCTCCGCCGTGCCGGCGGCGGGCCCGGCGCTCCCGTGGTCGGGAGGGCCATCGGCCTCCACCACCTGCACCACGCCGATCTTCTTGTAGAACACGGAGATGCCGAGCCGTGCCTTCAGGAGCCCTTCCACGTCGCGGACGATGTGCCGGGGCTCGCGATCCTGGCGGGCGACCACGTGCACGCCGGAGATCTCACCATCGGGCGCGAGGTCGATCTTGCACTGCAGAACTCCCTTGATCTGGGAGATCCACTTCTCCGCATCGATCACCCAAGCGTCCCGGTCCTCAGGCTGCCAGTCCAAACCGAGCTCCTCTGCTGATCCCTGCTGCCATGTCCCGTTGCTGCGATCCCCCTGGGAGGCTCCGTCCTGACGCGATCATACCCCATGGTCCAGCAAAAGACAAGAATCATAAGAGATTATAAAGTCAACACTTATCCTCTATTCGACCTCACGGAATCATCATCGCCCGCAGTCCGGACTCCCGCCGCGCCATGTCCTCCTCCGTACGCCGCAGCAGCCCGCCCACGCTGAAATCCTCGGGAACGTAGCTGGCGGTGACCGTGCCGGCGATCATGGCCGCCCGGAACGGGGCGTCGTCGCTCTCGCGATCCGCACCGGCCGCCGCGAGGCTGGCCATGAACCCCCCGGCGAAGCTGTCGCCCGCACCGGTGGGATCGATCACCTCCGGCAGCATCAGCGCCGGCACCGCGAGCACCGAGTCACGACCGAAGAGCACGGCGCCGTGCTCGCCCTTCTTGATCACCACGCGCGACGGCCCCAGGCTGCGGATGACCCGGGCGGCCGCGGTCAGGCTGCGCTCGCCGCTGAGCAGACGCGCCTCCGAATCGTTGACCAGCAGCACGTCCACGCCCGCGAGGACGGCCTCGAGGTCGCGGCGCCTGATCTCGATCCACAGGTTCATGGTGTCCAGCACCACCAGCCGTGGCTCCTGCACCGCGGCCAGCACCGCCCCCTGCAACGCGGGATCGATGTTGGCCAGGAAGAGGTACTCGGTCCGCACCCAGTCCGCGGGCACGAGCGGCTGGAAGTCGGCGAAGACGCCGAGATCGGTGGCCAGCGTGTCGCGTTCGATGAAGTCGGCATGATAACGCCCCGACCAGTGGAAGCTGGGACCGGCCGCCCGCTCGACCCCGGCGAGGTCCACGCCGTGCTCCCGCAGCAGGTCGAGGTCCGACTCGAGGAAATCGTCGCCCACCACGGCGACCGCACGCACGCCCGCCCGCGGGCCCGCCGCGAGGGCGAAGAAGGTGGCCGCCCCGCCGAGTTGACGCTCACGCCGCTCGTGCGGGGTCTCCACCGTGTCGTAGGCCATGGAACCGACCACCAGGATGGCCATGCTCGCTCCTTAGTCTTCCATGCGCTCGGGCGCGCGGACACCGATCAGTTCCAGCACGTGGGCGATCACCTTGCGGGTCAGCTGGCAGAGCATGAGACGGGCCTCGCTCCGCGCACGATCCTCGGCGTCGATGATCCGGCACTGGTGATAGAACTTGTGGTAGAGGGCCGACAGATCCGTGACGTAGTTGGCCAGGCGGTGCGGCTCCCGCGCCCCGGCCGCCGAGACGATGATCTGCGGCAGCTGGATCAGCTCGCGGGCCAGGCTCTGCTCGGCCTCCTCGACCAGGATGCCCAGTCCGGCGGCGTCGGGCTCGCCCACCGCGAAGCCCTCGCTGGCGGCGCGATCGATCACCGAGCAGATCCGGGCATGGGCGTACTGCACGTAGAGCACCGGGTTCTTCTCCGACTGGTCGCGGGCCAGATCGAGATCGAACTCCAGGTGGGAATTGGGCTTGCGCGTCAGGAAGATGAACTTCGCCACATCGGCGCCCACCTCGTCGACGAGCTCGTTCATGGTCACGAACTGGCCCTTGCGCTTGGACATCTGGATGGGCTTGCCGTCCTCCAGGAACGTGACGTGCTGCAGGATCTCCACCTCCAGCCAGCCCTCCGGCGTGCCCAGCGCCCGCATGCCGCCCTGCATGCGCGGGATGTAGCCGTGGTGGTCGGGGCCCCAGTAGTCGATGGCATGCTCGAAGCCGCGCTGGAACTTGTGGTGGTGGTAGGCGAGGTCGGCCAGGAAGTAGGTGGGCCGGCCATCGGCGCGGATCAGGACGCGATCCTTCTCGTCGCCGAACTCGGTGGACCGGAACCAGAGGGCCTCCTCCTGCTCGTAGACCTTGCCGCTCTTGCGCAGGGCCTCGAGGGTCCGCTCGACCCGCTTGCTCTCGTGCAGCTCGGACTCGAAGTACCAGGTGTCGAACCGCAGGCCGAAGCGCTGGCAGGTCTCGCGCTGCCAGGCGAGGATCTTCATCAGCGCGAACTTGGCGAAGCAGCGGATGGACTGCTCCTGCGGCAGCTCGCACCAGTGCTCGGCGTTGCCCTCGGGCGCGGAGATGCGCTGGAAGCTCTCGTTGTCGAAGGCCTTGGCCGCCTCCTGCACCGCCCGGCTGTCGCGCTCCATGAGCTCGCCGGCGATCACCTCGAGGTAGCGACCCTGGTACCCGTTCTCCGGGAACTCGGCGGGGCGACCGGACAGCTTCTGGTAGTGGGCGCGGAGCGAGGCGCCCAGCAGGGTCACCTGCCGACCCGCGTCGTTGACGTAGTACTCGGAGTGCGCGTCCCACCCCACCGCCTCCAGCAGGCGGCAGAGCGTCATGCCGAAGGCCCCCGCACGGGCCGACACCACGTTCAGCGGCCCGGTGGGGTTCGCGCTGATGAACTCCACGTTGATGCGCTTGTCGCCGCCCGTACGGATCTCCGCCAGCGCCGCGCCCGACCACACGGCCAGGAGCCGCTCGGTGAGGTAGCCGGCGCCCAGACGGAAGTTGATGAAGCCGGGACCGGCGATCTCCACCGAGGCCACCAGGCTCTTGTCGAACTGCAGCCCGGCCGCCAGTTCACCGGCCAGCTCGCGCGGCTTGCGCTGCAGGCGGCGCGCGAGCATGAGCGCCAGGTTGGTGCTCAGGTCGCCGTGGCTGCGGTCGCGGGGCTTCTCCAGCTCGATGGTGACGTCGTCCTCGTAGACACCGAGCTTCTCGAGCGGGGCCTTGAAGGCCTCGCGGATGGCGGTCTCGATCATCATGTCACTCGCTGGCCGCCGGGCCGGCCGGCGGCGCCAGATCGGGGTGGCGGCGAGCGTACCCCTCGCTCGCCAGGTGCGCCGGATCGATGACCAGGGTGCGTGCATCGGCCCAGAGGCGTTCGAGCTGGTAGTAGTCGCGGACCTCCGGCTTGAGCACGTGGATCACCACGTCCACGTAGTCCAGGAGGATCCAGCGGCCGTCCGCCTCGCCCTCGCTGCCCACCGGGTCCTGGCCCGCGCGGGCCAGCCCGTCGCGTACCGCGCGGGCGATGGCCCGGACCTGCACGTCGGCCTGACCGCTGGCCAGCACGAAGAAATCGCACACGTCCGAGAGGCCGCGCAGATCGAGGATCACGACGTCGTCGGCCGTGCGATCCAGGGCGTGCCAGGCGGCGAGCTCGGCCAGGTGGAAACCGGGCGAGTCGTCCGGCATCACCGGGGTGGCGGCGGGATCCTGCGCGCTGTCCTGTTCCCGCGAGTCGTTCTCGGTCATGCATCCATCCGATCGGCGCCTCAGTTGAGGCGGTTGATCACGTACTCCACGGCCACCGTCAGCAGTTCCTGACGCGCGCCGCCCCCGAGGCCGGCGATGGCCTCCTTGGCCGAGTCGGCGTGGCGCCGGGCCTCGGCATAGGCATAATCCACGCCGCCGTGGTCCTCCACGAACGACTGCACGCGGGGCCAGGCGGCCGTCCGCTGCTCCAGGTCGCGGCTGGCCGCCAGCAACGCCAGCTCCTCCCGCGCGGCCGCCGGGGCCTGGCGCCAGGCGGCGATCAGCGGCAGCGTGATGCGTCCCTCGGCCCAGTCGCAACCGGTGGGCTTGCCCAGGCGCCGCGGGTCGCCCAGATAGTCGAAGATATCATCGGTGATCTGGAATACCAGCCCGGTCTCGCGACCGAACCGCTCGAATATGGGGTCGATCACCGCCGCATCGGGCAGGAAGCTGGCCCCGATCCGGCACGCGCACTCGATGAGCGACGCGGTCTTCTGGTAGATGATGCGCAGGTAGGTGTCCTCGTCGATCTCCAGGCTGTAGCGGGTCTGCACCTGCAGGATCTCCGCCTCGCTCATCAGCACCGCCGCGTCGGTCATCAGCCGGTAGGGCCGCACCAGATCCAGGCTGGCGAGGTGCTGCAAGGCCCGCGTGTACAGCAGGTCGCCCATGATCAGCGCCGTGGCCCGTCCATACTTGGCATTCACCGCGGGACGACCCCGGCGCGTGGCGGCGTCATCGATGAAGTCGTCGTGCACCAGCGTCGCGGTGTGCACCAGTTCCACCGCCGCGGCGGCCTCGACGGCCAGGTCGGGCACGCCGTCGCCGTCCATGGCGCTCAGCAGCAGGAGCGTCGGGCGGAAGAGCTTGCCCTGCCCCTGGCGGACATGCTGCCCCACCTCGTCCGCCAGCGTGATGTCGAAGCGATGCAGGCGGTCGAGCGCGTCCTGCATGGCGTCCAGATGGGGCTTCACGCGCCGCTGCAGGCGGGCGAGCTTGATGCGTTCGAAGTCGGGCAGGGACATGCCGCTCCCACGGGTCGGTGACGGGCGAGGGTCAGGGTCAGGGCCACAGGATCGAGCGCCGCACTGGCCGTGTCAACGGTCGCGATCGGTGGGCGAGTCGGAGGTCGCGCCGGTCGCCTCGGGCGCCTCTTCCTCGCGTCGGCGCCTGCGCGTGACGACCATGGCCACCAGCACCGAGGAGATATACAAAACCATGACCGGAACGGCCATGGCCATCTGGCTGAAGATGTCCGGCGGCGTGAGGATGGCCGACGCCACGCTGATGAGCACCACGGCATAGCGCCAGGTGCGCAGCAGCACCCGCGGGTCCACCAGGCCGGCCACCGAGAGGAAGAACACGAGCACGGGCAGCTCGAACACCAGGCCGAAGGCCAGGCTGAGCTGCGCCACGAAACCGAAGTACGGACCGATGCCCAGCAGCGGATCGAGGACATCGGTGCCGAAGCTCATCAGGAACGGGATCACCACCGGGCTGACCACCAGGAAGGCGAAGGCCACGCCGGCGTAGAAAAGCAGCGTGGTGGCGATGATCAGCGGCGTGACCACGCGCCGCTCCCGGGCGTAGAGGCCGGGCAGGATGAACCCGTAGACCTTCCACAGGATGAACGGCAGCACCAGGAACAGGCCCACGATGCCGGCCAGCTTCAGGCGGGTCAGGAAGGCCTCGTTGGGGCGCGTGAAGTAAACGCCGTATTCCCTGACCGGCGCCACCATCAGGTCCAGCAGCGGACCCGACCAGAACCAGCAGAGCACCGCCGCGACGGCCGCCGCGATGAGGCTGTGGATGAGCACCGCGCGCAGTTCCTCGAGGTGATCGAGGAAG
Organism: uncultured Fibrobacteraceae bacterium; assembly: GCA_964637835.1. Classification (GTDB taxonomy): domain Bacteria; phylum Krumholzibacteriota; class Krumholzibacteriia; order LZORAL124-64-63; family LZORAL124-64-63; genus Glo-17. Next base: position 103,396 of record CAZWYF010000004.1, on the reverse strand, counting down.
CCCATGCCCTCGGGCTCGGGCGGGCCCCCGGCCGGCGGTCCGGCCGGGCCGTCGCTCGCCCCGGCCGGGGCCGCGTCGGGCGGCAGGCCGCCCGCGGAGCGGGGCACGGGGGCGTCGGCGTCGTCGGGACGGGGCGGCGGCGTGGTCAATCCGATTCTCCCCGGTCACGCTGCAGCTGGCGCAGCAACTCGCGGAACTCGCCCGCGCTCTGGAAACTGCGATATACCGACGCGAACCGCACGTAAGCCACATCGTCCACGGCCCGCAAGCGGGCCAGGACCATCTGACCGAGCACCTCCGACGGTACCTCGCGATGGCCCGAGCGCGCCAGCTCCTGCTCGAGGCCGTCGACGATGATCTCGATCTGCTCCAGCGACACCGGGCGCTTCTCGCAGGCCCGCGCGATGCCCGTGGTGATCTTGGCGCGGTCATAGGCGGCACGGCGGCCGTCGCGCTTGACCACCAGCACCGGCCGCGTCTCGATGGCCTCGTAGGTGGTGAAGCGCTCCTCGCAGGCGAGGCACTGACGACGACGACGGACGGCGCGTCCCTCGCGCACGGCGCGCGAGTCGATCACCTTGTCATGATCCTGGCCGCAGTACGGGCACCGCATGACAGGCCTCCATCGGCGCCGGGTCCGCATGCCGGGGGCGCGGTCGCCCCCCCGGGCACCGGCCGGCGCCTAGAGCTCGGGATAGAGCGGGAACGCGCGGCAGAGCTCCTCGCTCTCGCCACGCAGCGCCGCCAGGGCCGCCTCGTCCTCCCGCGCGCTGACGGCGCGGTCGATGATGCTGGCGATCTGGCGCATCTGGTCGGGGCCCATGCCGCGGCTGGTGAGCGCCGGGGTCCCCAGCCGCACGCCGCTGGTGACGAACGGGCTCTCCTCGTCGAACGGCACGGTGTTCTTGTTGGCGGTGATGCCCACCTGCTCGAGCAGCTCCTCCATCGCCTTGCCCGTCAGGCCGCGCGGCTTGCAGTTGACCAGCAGCAGGTGATTGTCCGTGCCGCCGGAGGCCAGCTCGAACCCCTTCTCGAGCATGGCCGTGGCCAGCGCCTGGGCATTGTCCAGGGTCTGCTGGGCGTACTCGCGGAAGCCCGGCTGCAGGCACTCGCCGAAGCAGACGGCCTTGGCCGCGATCACGTGCATCAGCGGCCCGCCCTGGATGCCCGGGAAGTTCATCTTGTTGATGGCCTTCAGGTGGTCCTTCCGGCAGAGGATCAGGCCGCCACGCGGGCCGCGCAGCGTCTTGTGGGTGGTGGTGGTGACCACGTCGGCGTGCGGGACCGGGCTGGGATGCACCTTGCCCGCCACCAGGCCGGCGATGTGGGCCATGTCGAAGATGAAGACCGCTCCCACCTCGTCGGCGATGCTGCGCATGGCCGCATAGTCCCAGGTGCGCGGGTAGGCGCTGGCGCCGCCCACCAGGATCCGCGGTCGTTCGCGCTTCGCCTGCTCGCGCATCCTGTCGTAATCCAGGACCTCGCTGCCCGGCTCCACCTCGTAGTGGACCGCCTCGAACATCAGGCCGGAGAAATTCACGGGATGACCATGGGTCAGGTGGCCCCCGTGGCTGAGGCTCAGGCCCATGATCTTGTCGCCCGGCTTGGCGAAGGCGAGGTAGGCGGTCATGTTGGCCGTGGACCCGCTGTGGGGCTGGACGTTGGCGCGCTCGGCCTCGAAGAGCTCGCACGCCCGGCGCTTGGCCAGCAGCTCCGCCTCGTCCACGTGCACGCAGCCGCCATAGTAGCGCTTCTTCGGATAGCCCTCGGCGTACTTGTTGGTCAGCACGCTGCCGGTGGCCGCCATCACGGCCGGCGTGGTGAAGTTCTCGCTGGCGATCATCTCGAGCTGGTTCTGCTGCCGGCCGAGCTCGGCCTCCAGGATGGCGGCGAGCTCGGGATCGGTGCGGCGCACGGCGTCGTACATGGTGGGGTCCCTCTCTCTCGGTTCAGTGCCGGTTCTCGTATTCGGTGATCAGATCCACGCGGCGGGCGTGGCGGCCGCCCTCGAACTCGGCCGCCAGGTACGCCTCGGCGATGGGGACGGCGGCCCCGGGCGACGTGCGGTCGGCGCCGAGGCAGAGGACGTTGCTGTCGTTGTGCTGACGCGTGGTGCGGGCGGCCTCGGCGTCCTGGCAGAGCGAGGCGCGCACCCCGGTCACCTTGTTGGCCGCGATGGACATGCCGATTCCCGAGCCGCAGACGAGGATGCCGACCGCGGCCTGGCCTCCGCTCACCATCTCGGCCACGCGGAAGGCGGCCTCGGGATAGTCGCAGGATTCCGGAGTGGCCGGACCGCAGTCCACCACCTCGTGCCCGGCGCCGGCCAGCTTCTCGCTCAGCAGTTCCTTGTGCGCGTAGCCGCGATGGTCCGCTCCGATGGCGATGATCACGCCGGGCCTCCCTTGCCGCCAGCGCGGCCGGTGAAGACGTCCTCCCAGCCAGCGAGCAACCGCTCGAGCTGGTCGGCGCAGGTCCGATAGGTCTCCAGGCTGCCCCCGATGGGGTCGGCCACCTCTTCCTCCTCCGGCGTGGGCCGCCCCCGCAGGTCCTGCCCCGGAGCGCCCAGCAGGCCCAGCCTGGCCGGGCCGGCCGCACCCAGGGCGCGGTTCAGCAGCGCGACGTGCGAGCGGGTCATGCCGATCACCCAGTCGGCGCCGGCGAGCGACTCGTGGTCGAGCGGACGGGAGCCGTGGTCCGAGAGGTCGGCGCCACGCTCGGCCGCCACGGTCCGGGCCGGCTCGGCCGCCGGCATCCCGGGACCGGCCTGCAGGCCGGCGGAGAGGAAACGGATCCCGGGCCACCGCTGACGGGCCAGCGCCATGGCCAGGGGGCTGCGGCAGGTGTTGCCGGTGCAGACGAAGACCACCGTCCGGGAATTCAAGAGGAGCCTCCTCGGGCGTCTGCGCAAAAGTAGGCCGCGTCCACGGGGGCGTCAAGGCGCCCGCGAGCGGCGTAACTGACGCGAGGACCGGCAGCTACGAACCCGACGACCACGCCGGCGGTCGCGAGCCGCCCGACGCTGCTCAGCGACCGCCGGCGGCCAGATGATCGCGGTAATCCGCCAGCCGGCTCGCGATGTCCGGATCCTGCAGCGCCAGCATGCGCGCGGCCAGCACCACGGCGTTCTTCGCCCCGGCCGACCCCACCGCCACCGTGGCCACCGGCACCCCCGGGGGCATCTGGACCATGGAGAGCATGGCATCCACACCGGCCAGGGGTCCGGCGGCCACCGGCACGCCGATCACCGGCCGGAGCGTCAGCGCCGCGGTGACACCGGGCAGATGGGCGGCCATGCCCGCGACCGCCACGAAGACCTCCGCCCCGGCGGCCTCGCGGACACGGACCACCTCCTGCAACCGCTCGGGCTGCCGGTGGGCCGAGACGATCTCCACAGCGTGCGGGATGCCCAGGCGCTCGCAGAGCGGCCCCATGCTCTCGATCACGGGCAGGTCGGACGGGCTCCCGAGCAGGACCACGAGGCGCGCGGTCTCGGTGCTGGTCATGGGGTTCCTTCCTCCGGGTTCGCGCCAGGCCGGCGCTCGCCGGCGCCAGCGCGGGATGGGCGCCGGCCGGGCTCAGGACGCGGCGATGTCCCGTCGCCAGAAGAGATTCTCGCCGTGGACCGCGGCGAGGAGATCGTACGCCTGCTGCCTGGCCGCCGCGAGGTCCGGCCCCTCGCCCACGGCGCCGAGGACGCGGCCGCCCGCGGTCAACAGCTCCCGGTCGTGCTGCACGGTGCCCGCATGGATCAGCCAGGACGCGGGGCGGTCCGCCGGCACGACCAGCGCCTGACCCTTCTCGTAGCTGCCGGGATAGCCCTTGCTGGCGGCCACCACCACCACGGCATGCCGATTCCAGTCGGTCATGCCCCGGCCCGGCCAGCCATCCGGCCCGCCGGTCTCGGCATCGGGCAACCCCTGCAGGAAATCGGCCAGACGGCCCTCGGCGGTGGCGGCCACCAGCTCGAGGAAGTCGCTGGTGAGCAGGGGCAGCACCACCTGGGTCTCCGGATCGCCGAAGCGGCAGTTGAACTCCAGCACCTTCGGGCCGTCGTCGGTGAGCATCAGGCCGGCGTAGAGGACGCCGCGGTAGGGGATGTCGCGGCGGACCAGCTCGGCGAGCAGGGGCGCGACGATCTCCACATCGATGCGCCGGCAGAGTTCCTCCTCCAGGGGCACCGGAGCGAAGGCCCCCATCCCGCCCGTGTTGGGGCCGGTGCTGCCCTCGCCCACGCGCTTGTGGTCGCGGCTCGGGGCCAGCAGCGCGTAGTCCTGCCCGTCGGTGACCACCAGGACCGACAGCTCGGGGCCGAACAGGCATTCCTCCAGCAGGATGCGATCGCCGGCGGTGCCGAACTCCTGGCCCTCGAGGCAGGCGCGGACATGGGCCTCCGCCTCGGCGGGCGAGTCGCACACCGCCACGCCCTTGCCCGCCGCCGCGCCGCAGGCCTTGACCACCACGGGCGGGCCCATGGTGTCCAGGTGGCGCAGCGCCGCATCCACGGTGCTGAAGGCGTGATAGCGCGGCGTGGGGATCTCGGCGGTGGCCATGACCTCCTTGGCGAACTCCTTGTCGCCCTCGAGGCGCGCCCCGAGATGGCCGGGGCCGAAGACCGCCACGCCCTCCTGGCGCAGCCGGTCGGCCAGGCCGGCGATGAGGGGGTCCTCCGGCCCGATCACCACCAGGTCGATGCCGCGCTCGCGGCAGGCGGCGGCCACCGCATCGTGGTCGCGCGGGTCGACGACCAGGCTGGTCGCCAGCGCGGCCGTCCCGGGGTTGCCGGGCGCGGCGAAGAGCTCGGGCTTGCGGGGCGAGGCGGCGAGTTGCCGCACCAGGGCGTGTTCCCGGCCGCCGCCACCGATCACCAGGACCTTGCGTGCCATACGGGGTCGACCTCCAGTCTCCTCTCCCGCAGCCTAGACAATCGGCCGACGGGGAACAATGGAAAAGGCGACCCCACCGCCGGGGTCGCCTTCTCGGGACACGACGGGCGTCTCACCCATGGTCGGGCACGATCCGCGTCCCCGCCTCCCCGGCCACGGCGGCCAGGATGGACGGCGGGTCGGTGATGATCACCTCGCGGCCGCCGTTCTGCAGGAATCCCAGCGCCGACTCGATCTTCGGGCCCATGCTGCCGGCCGGGAACTCCCCCGCATCCAGCAGCGCCTGCGCCCGCGAGGCGGGCAGCACGTCCAGCGCCTCGGCATCCGGCTGGCCGAAGCGGATGAACACCCGGTCGATCTGGGTGACGATCATCAGCGTATCGGCGCCCACCAGCCGGCCCAGCAGATCGCTGGCGCGGTCCTTGTCGATCACCGCGTCGACGCCGTGCAGCTCTCCGGACTCCTCGCGCACCACCGGGATGCCACCACCGCCGACGGCGATCACCAGCACGCCGGCGTCCAGGAGCGCCTTGATGGCCGGCCACTCCACCACCTCCAGCGGCCGCGGGCTGGGCACCACGCGACGCCAGCCGCGACCGGCGTCCTGGACCACGGTCCAGCCGTTCTCCTGCTCCAGCAGGCGGGCCTGCTCCTCGTCGTAGAAGGGGCCGATGGGCTTGGTGGGATGGGCGAAGGCCGGATCGGCAGGATCCACGCGGACCTGGGTGACGACCGACGTGACGGTGCGGTCGATGCCCACCCCGAGCAGGCTGTTGCGCAGAGCCTGCTGGATCAGGTAGCCGAGGCCGCCCTGGCTGTCGGCGCCGCAGACGAACATGGGCATGGCCGGGATGCCGTGGAGCTGCTCGCCGGCGTCGTTGCGCAGGACGATGTTGCCCACCACCGGTCCGTTGCCGTGGCTCATGACGATGTCGTGCCCGCGGGCGGCCAGCTGGGCCACCTGATCCATGGTCTCCCGCGTGACATCCACCTGCTCGTCGAAGGTCCCCCGCTTGCCCACGGGCAGGATCGCATTGCCCCCCAGGGCGATCACCATCCGACGCGAGATCTCGCTGCCTGCCTGCATGTCCACCCACCTTGAGAAAGACGGCGGCCGGTTCCTGGGCGGGCAGGAACCGGCGATCGAGAGGAAGCGAAGAAGCTAGATCCCGGGCCAGGCAGCGTCAAGACGTGTCCGCGCGGCGCGTCCGCGTGGCGTGTGTCCGGGCGGCAGGCCCGCGGGCGCGGCGGCGTCCGCGCCGGCCGCTCAGGCCAGCGACTCGAGGTAGGCCTCGATCTCCTTGCAGACCTCCTTGCGCAGGCGCGCCTTGTCGCGCGCCATGCGACGCAGGTCGGTCTTGGAGACGTACTTGACGTGGATGAAGCGGCGCAGCGTCTTGACCGGGATGTTCACGGGGCTCTCGAGCAGCGCGCGGGGGACGTCCTTGTTGGCGTGGCCGCCGGTCAGGCGCCGGTCGCCCGCGATCACCTCGAGCACGCGGCCCGACCGGGTCCGGCGGACGACATCGGCCACCAGGCCAGGGATGGCGGTCACCTTGGGATTGCGCAGGAAGCCCAGCACGATGCTCACGCTGCCGATGTTGTTCATCACCATCTGCTTGACGGCCGCGTTGCCCTTGTCCCGCTGGTCGGTGGTCTCGGACTCCGGATCCGCCTCGGCCTCGGTCCGGGAATCGGCCTCCGGGAGCGGGGAGGTGAGCTCCGCCAGCGTGGGCAGGTCATGGCGCCAGATGCGGTCGCCCAGCCCCAGCCGGGGCCCGGCCACCACCAGCCGGCCCGCCTGGATCTCGAGGCCGGCGAGGTCGTCCGATCCCCCGTGACGGGACGACAGCAGGACCCGCCCCACCACCTCCTGCAGCTCCGCATCCAGCGGCAGCTCGAAGCGTCCGCTCGGGCTGCCGGCCAGCACCAGATGCACGGCCTGGACCAGGGTCAGCGGCGTGGTCCGCACGCCCTCGCGTTGCAGGGCGCGCCCGAGCACCAGCAGGCGGGCCACCGGGCCGGCCACCTGGCGCACCGCCAGCGGCGCCACGACCAGGGCGTCGTAGACGGCGGCCAGCGGCGCCAGTCGCGTTTCCTGCCGCAGCGTGGTCAGCAGCCGCGCGCGCTCGTTCTCCTCGAGCACCTCGAACCCCGTCACCACCCGTCGCCGGAAGGCGGCCTCCACGTCGCCGCTCTCGAGCCAGGAGGCCAGGCGGCCGAGATCCCGGATCTCCGCGTCGGCACGGTTCAGCAGCGGCAGGGCCCGCATCACCGCGGTGACCCGGAAGGGATCGATGACGCCGGCCAGGCGGCTGACCCGCTCCTGGCAGGCATCGGCCTCCAGCCGCACCAGCTCGCCGATCAACGCCAGATCCGCCCGCTCGGGCTCGGCGTCCGGACGCTGGGGCGCCAGGGTGGCCACCGCGGCCCGCAGCAGGGGCAATGGCGGCCGGTCCACCGGCCGTCCGTTGCCCGGGTCCACGTCCACGCCCAGGGCGTCCAGCCGGGCGCCGGCAGTGGTGACGGCCGCCGCCAGCCGCTGCTGCCACTCGCGCAGGAACACCTCGCCCACCAGCTCGGTGTCGGCGGCCAGCAGCCGGCCCAGCGAACGGAATCGCCGCACCCTCGGCAGCAGCAGGGCGCCGGGCGTGTTGGCGTCGATGCAGGCGGCGAGCAGCCGGGCGCCGGCCGGGTCATCGGTCTGGGCCAGTTCCTGGATGCCCAGCAGGCAGGTGAGCAGCCGATCCTGACCGAGCATCTTGCGCAGCTGCTCGTACAGCTGGCGCGCCCGGCCGGTGCAGTGGTCGTGGGCCGCGGCGAGGTCGCGCAGCTCCTCGAGGAGCGCCTCGGGGATCTCCGCCAGCGCGGGCCGGGGCGACTCGACCAGGAGCGGATGGCTGGCAAGGCCGCAGGTCATGATCCTCGTCGAACGTCAGGGTGATCACCGGCGACACCCCACGCGCCCCCGGTCGCCCTCTTCATCGGCCATCGCGGCCCGGGATTGAGGATCAGAAGCGCAGGCCCCAGCCCGCGAGCGCCTCCAGCGCCGGTCCGCCACCGGTCTGCCCGGCATGGCGCGCCGCCCGGCGCCATTCCGCTCCCAGGCGCCAGCGCCAGCGTCCGCGGCCGGAGAGTCCCAGGCCCAGGCCCTGCTCCCAGGCTCCCCAGTGGCGCAGGCGGACCAGACCGGCCACCGGCGCGGAGACGGCCACCAGGTCGAGCGGATCGCCCCAGGCCGAGCGCAGGGTCACGCGGAAGCGGACGGCGGGCCCGTCGCGTTCCCAGCGCAGGGCGAGCAGATGGCGGGCCGCACCGGCCTGCTCGAGCCGCCGCCAGCTCGCGCTCCCGCTTCCCGGCCCCACGGGTGCCGCCACGCTCGCGGCCAGCCAGATCCGCTCGCGCCGACCATCGTCGCCAGCGGGCAGCCACGGCTGCCGCGGGTCCCAGGCCAGCCAGCTCTCCTCGATCCGGCGCAGGCGGAGCGCCCAGTCCAGGCGGTCGTCCACGCGGCCGGCGAGGCGGAGTTCGCCCGTGGTCCGTTGGCGCCGTCGGCCTCGCGCCAGATCGGAGTCCCGGTCCCGCGAGGTGCCCAGGATGGCGGCCAGGTCCAGGCCGGACGGCAGCCGCCAGCGCAGCCGGGCGGCCCAGCCGCGGCCACGCCAGCCGGAGAGGCAGGCGGAGCGGCGGGCAGCCTCCAGTCCGTCCGCGCCCCCGGTCGCGGCCAGCTGCAGCCCCAGCTGCCAGCGCTCGGCCCGGCGCGCGGCGTGAACCACCCAGCCGTGGCCCTGCTCCCCGGTGCGCCGGCGCCAGCGTCCGACCGCGGTGGTCAGGCGCCAGGGCCCGTGCCGCAGACCCAGGTCCAGCGCCCGCCCCTCGCCGTCCGGGCGGGTGGTGCTGGTCGCGGCCACGGCGTGCCCCGCGCCCTCCCAGGCGAGCTGGAGATGGCCGGTGGCGGCCGGGGCCGCAAACGCGTCGGCGATGCCGCTGGCCGTGTGCGGCCGGCGGCCGCCACCGAGGGCGAGCCGCCAGCCACCCCGGGACACGGTGAGCGCCCCGGCCAGCCGCGGCGCCGACGCCACCAGCGCCGCCGATCGTCGCCACCGCGGCCGCGGCAGGTCCAGGGGGTCCTCCGCGGAGAGCCGTCCGCGCCCGGGCCCGGCGGTGACGAGCCCGCCGCCGCAGACGGCCCAGCCATCGCCCAGCGCCAGTTCCCACCCCGTCCCCGACGCCTGCCACCAGGCCGCCAGGCGGCGGGCCGACCCGCGCGAATCGCCGCGGACCCGGGCGGCCCAGCCCGTCCCGCGGAGCGACAGCGCGCCGCGCCAGCGGGCATCCGCGTCGGGTCTTCCCGTGAGCGCGGCGTCCCAGTGTCCGCGAAGGCCCCCCGGGTCGCGCCCACGGGCAGCGCCGCGGGACCCGCCAGCGAGGTCGCTGGCGAGCTGCGCGGCGATCTCCGCGCGTTCGGCAGCGGTCAGCAGCCCACCGTCGGCCTCCAGCTCGGCCAGCAGCGCGTCGAGTTCCGCCGGGTCCAGGGTCGCGGCCGTGTCGTCGCCGGCCCGGGCCGGAGCCCCGCCCCCCGGCCCGGCGCTGCCCGCGATCGCCATCGCCAGCAGGAGGCCGCGCCACCGTCGGCGCCCGCCCGCGTCGCCCGCGTTCACGCGCCACCTCCCAGGAGCAGCAGACCCCAGCGGTGGCTGGCGCCCAGCTCGGGATGGACCAGGTGGCTCGAACGCAGGATGACGCCGCCCCATCGCCAGGCGGTCACCAGCCCCACGGTGCCCGACCACGGTTCCACGCGAGCGCCCAGGCCCACGCCGGTCACCGGACCGAGGATCAGCTCTCCCTGCAGCAGGGGCACGCCGTCGGCGCGGCGGTCGACCACCAGCGTCCAGACGCTCCCGCCGGTGGTGCGGCTCAGCCGGGCCCAGCGCCGGCTTCCCTGGCGCCCGAACCAGTCGGGCGCCCCGGCGAGCGGCCACCAGACATCCAGGCGCGTTCCCGCCGCCAGCGGCGCCGAGACCCGCAGGGCCAGGGAGACCCGCTCCGCGGCCGGATCGCCGCCCAGCGAGAGCCGCCGGCCGTCGATCTGCAGCCCCGCTCGCCAGCGGCGGCCCACCAGGGCCCCGACCCGCAGCAGGTCCTCGCGGTACAGGTTCCCGCGACCGAGGCGCTCCCATGTCAGCACGCCGCACCAGGCCCCGCCGCGACGACCGACCGCCAGTCCCGCCTGGGCCAGTTCCTCCAGGCCGAAGAGTCTTCCCTGGGTCATCGCCGTCCACCAGCGGGGCCGCGCCGGAGGATCCGGCTGACCGGCGAACAGGGCGCCCCAGTGGCCGGGGTCCACCAGCCAGGCGTCGTCCAGGTCGCGCACGCCGCCCGCCCGCAGGGGCGACCAGGCCGCGGCGACCAGGACCAGGGGCAGGACCACGCTCAGGAGCGGGCGCCAGGCCCACCGCCGGCCGCCAGGGATGCGGCCACTGCCGCGGGTTCCGCTCATGGCCGCGTCTCCCGGACCACGATCAGCCGGCGGGCGGCGTGGCTCAGGCCACCCGCTGGCCCCCGCCAGCGCAGGAGCGCCACGTAACCCCCGGCGGCGACGGCCTGGCCGCGGTCGTCGCGGCCGTCCCATTCCACCACGCGCGGGCCGGCGCCGAGGTCGTCCCCGCCCAGGTCGCGGATCAGGCCGCCCCAGAGATCGTAGATCCGCAGCTCCCAGCCCTGCCGGCCGGACGGGACGGTGAAGGCGGCGCGGATGGTACCGCCGCCCTCCCGTGCGGAGAAGGGGTTGGGCGCGAACTCGAGCCGGGCGCCCGGGGCGGGAGGCGGCGGGGGCAGACAGCCCGGGGTGGCGCCAGCGGCGGTGGTGGCCGGCCGCCAGGCGCCGTCGGGTCCGCGCTCGAGGCTGCGGGCGGCCGGCGCCCGGCCGGAGCCCAGGCCCAGGGTGACGTGGTCGAGGACCGTGCCGTCGGCCAGGCCGAGCAGGAGGCGGTCGGCGAACTCCCGGCCCGCCGGGGCCGAGTTGTTCAGCGCGGGCCAGCCGGCCACCGCCAGCGGCGGCTCCGGCTCGCAGAGCCGCGGTGCGCCGGCGGCGGCCAGGCGCGCGAGCCACGCGGCGAGTTCCGCCGCGTCCTGCGCCACCAGCTGGCAGGCTCCGGGCGCGAGCAGGGCCGCGGGCAGGGGCCGCCAGTCGCCGTCGTGATCACGGATCGCGAGATCGGCCAGGTCCCGGGGCGCGTCGCCGGCGTTGTGGATCTCGCACCATTCGCCCCCCTCGGCCGGGGCCGCCATGACCTCGGCGAGGCGCAGATCGGACGGCCCCACCTGGTAGCGGCCGAGGTCCAAGCGGGCCGTATCCGCCGGTCCGTCGCCCAGGACCACGAGATCGACGGGCTGCAGACCCTCCGCGGCGGGTTCGAGGATCACGTCCAGCGTCGTGGTCGAGTCCGGAGGCAGCGGTGGCAACGTGGCGGCCGCCACCTGGTCACCGACCGTCACGGTGGCCCGGGCGCCGGCCAGATCCACCAGGCCGGCGTTGGCCAGCGTCAGCTGCAGTCGCGCCGGCCGCCCCGCGGCGGCCAGCGCGGGAGGCTCCCACGCGAGCGACGCCACGGACGGGGCGAAGCGCGGCCAGTTCAGCTGGCCGGGCGTGGGGCCGTTCTGCCGGAAGTCTCGGGCGTTGTCGCCGGAGTCGTGGCCATCGGGGCGACGGGCGAGCGCCAGGCCGGCGACGTCGGGCGCCGGCGCGCCCTCGGCCAGTTCCGGGTGGGCGAGGTCGCCCCAGCCCACGGTGTCGGTGGTCCCGGCGGGGGACACCAGACGCACCGCATCGGGACCGTTCTGCAGGGCCAGCCGGACCTCCGCCTGGCCCGGCGGTCCGGTCCAGCCCTCGTCCACCACGAGGAAGATCGCGCCCGGTTCCAGGCGGTCGGCCGGCGTGCCTTCCCAGCGGAGCTGCCAGGCGGGACCGTCGGCGCCGTTGGCGAACTCGAGCCGGAAACCGGCCAGGTCCACGGCTTCCGGCCCCGGGTTGAACAGTTCGACGAACTCGCCGCCGGCATCGGCCCCCGGCGGATCGTAGAGGACCTCGTTGATCACCACGGCCGTGGTGATCAGCAACGGGAACAGGAGCACGGGCGAGGCCCGCTTTCCGGGAGGAGGTGGGCGGAGTCGGTGGCCGCCGGGAGTCGAGAGCAGGTTCTAGAGCAATCCCTGACGCCGTCGCAGCAGCCATTCGGCGCCCAGCAGCCCCACCACGGCGACGAACCAGGGCCAGTCCGCGGCGGGCTCGTGGCGGTCCTGGCGGGTGGCGGCCTCGGGGGTCGGGTCGAGGTCCGCCAGACCCGCCAGGAGCGCCTGGCGATCCTCCGGCTGCCCGGCATCCAGCGCCCGGCCGCCCAGACGGGCGGCGATCAGGCGCAGGGTGCGGCGATCCTGACGGACCTGGGCGCGTTCGCGCTCGGCGGCGGTCACCACGATCTCGCGCGGTTCGCCCTCCGTGGCAGGATCGCCCTCCCCGCGAGGGATCAGGCGCCAGCGACCGGGAGGCAGCGGGGGCAGCTCGCCCCGGGTCAGCCCGGGCCGGGCCGGATCCGGTTGCAGGGAATGGACCCGACGCTCGCGACCATCGGGGCGGGCGATCTCCACGCTCACCGGCCGGCCGGTCACCGGCTCGCCCCGCAGATCGCGCCAGCGGACCGCCACCGGCAGGGGCTCGCCTTCCTCGTAGACCAGCTTCTGGCCCTGCAGGACCAGCCCGCCGGCCTGATCGCCCAGGGCGGTCCACAGCAGCATCTGCCGCAGGAGGCGACGACCCGGGTGCTCCGCCTCGCCCATGCGGGCCGGCAACTGCCAGAAGGCCAGCTCCCAGAGGCGACGGCCGCCGAACCACAGCACGCGCCCCGCGTCGCGCGCCACGGCCGCGAGCACCGGACGCCCGGTTCCCGCCTCCAGCAGGACCTCGGCTCCCGGTGCGGGCCGCGCCGCCTGCAGCCGGCGCAGCGGTGGCAGGCCGCCCAGACCGGGCGGAGCGCCAGGGCCATGGGTGATCCCCGCGAGGATGGGGTGCCGGGCGCCGTCAGGAGCCGCACTCACCGGGGCCTCCGCCGGCGCGGGAGCCGCCGCCGCGGGGCTGACCGGGAGCAGGTCGCCGAGGCCGTCCGGCCACGACCGCGGGCGCTGATCCGTGGCCGGATCGCCCGCGATCACCAGCAGTCCCAGCCCCTCGCGGACCGCCGCGACGAGGCTACGGCCACCGTCCGGGAGCAGACCGGCTGGCGGGCCGGCCAGCACCACGGCGTCCCATGCGTCCTGCCAGGCTCCGGCCGTGGCCGGCGCCGTCCAGCTGGTCAGGCTGTCCGCAAGAACAGGGCCCTCGGGCCCCGGCCGGACCACCCGCAGGGCCAGGCGCGGCTCCCGGGCCGCCGCCTGGGCCAGGAAACGCACGTCCCAGCCCGGTCGAGACGTCAGGAGCAGGACCTGGGAGCGTTCCTTGCGCACGTCCACGGCGAGGGTCGCGAGGTTGTTGGCCTGGAAACGCTCGTTGTCGAGAGCGGAGACGCTGACCTCGAGGACCGCCAGCCCCACGTCCGGAGGCGTCCAGACCAGTTCCTGCCTCACCAGATCCGCCGCCGCCGCGGTCTCCTCGGCCACCACCTCGCCCCGGTGCCGGAGCTCCACGCGCACCGAATCGGCGGCGGACCCGGCCTGCCAGCGCTCGCCCACCACCACCTCCACGGTCAGCGGCTCGCCGCGCAGGACGGTGTCCGGTGCGCGCAGGTCCGCCAGGTAGCGATCGGCCGGTCCCTCGGGATCCCCCAGCCCCACGAACCAGAGCCGATCCGCACCGCCGACGCGGGGCGCCGTCCGTTCGCTCCGGGAATGGCCATCGCCCAGGACCACGACGCCCCGCAGAGGGACCGCCAGCAGCCGCTGGCGCGCCTGGGCCACCAGCGCGGGCAGGTCGGCGCCCACCGCCCGCGGCGTATCGGCCAGGGCCGCCGCCGGCTCCTGGGCGATCAGGTCGCCCTGTCCGTTGCCGCGGAAGGTCACCACGCGGACGGGCTGATCGCCCGTCGCCAGGGTAGAATCGATGGCGGCGGCCAGGGTCCAGGCCCGCTGCCAGCGCGACGCACCGCCCGGCCGGTCGGTGAGGGCCATGCTCCCGGAGTCCTCCACCACCACGGCCACGGTGGCGGGATCGGCCGTCTCCTGCCAGTGGATGAGCAACGGCCGCGCCAGGGCCACCACCGCCAGCACCACCGCGGCCGCACGCAGCGCCACGAGCGCTCGTCGCACGCCCGGCTTCGGCGGGGGCACCGCCTCCGCATAGCACCGATACGCCCACCAGACGCTCAGCGCGGCGATCACCGCGAGCACGGGCCAGGCCCAGGCCGGCAAGAGCCATTGCAGATCCACGGCGGCTCCTCGTGACGGGCGGGAGACGATCACGGCGGTCGCAGCCGGAGCCGGCGACCGCCGCGATGGGGGTCCGTGCTGTTACCCGCGGCTAGCCCGCGAGTTCCTCCTCGATGGCCACCTGCGCGGCCGCGAGCCGGGCGATGGGCACCCGGAACGGCGAGCAGCTGACGTAGTCCAGGCCCACCGCGTGGCAGAACGCGATGCTGCTGGGGTCGCCCCCGTGCTCGCCGCAGATGCCCAGGTGCAGGTCCGGGTTGGTCTGGCGACCCTTCTCCGCGGCCATGGCCACCAGCTGCCCCACGCCCGTCTGATCCAGCTGCTGGAAGGGATCGTTGGGCAGGATCCCGTGCTGCAGGTAGACGGGCAGGAAGCTGGCGATGTCGTCCCGGCTGTAGCCGAAGGTCATCTGGGTGAGGTCGTTGGTGCCGAAGCTGAAGAAGTCGGCCACCTCGGCGATCTGGTCGGCGGTGAGCGCCGCGCGCGGGATCTCGATCATGGTGCCCACCAGGTAATCCACCGTGCCGCCCTGCTGCTGCATGATGCGCGCGGCGGTGGCGAGGCAGAGCTCGCGCAGGTCGGCCAGCTCGCGGCGGGTGCCCACCAGCGGGATCATGATCTCCGGCCGCACGTCGATGCCCCGCCCGCTGGCGGCCAGGGCGGCGCCGATGATGGCCTCCACCTGCACCTCGTAGATCTCGTTGTAGGTCAGCCCCAGGCGGCAGCCGCGGTGGCCGAGCATGGGGTTTGCCTCGTGCAGGCTCTCGATCTTGTGCTTGACCTCGCTGACGGCCACGTCCAGGTCGCCCGCGAGTTCCTCGATCTCCTTCTCGCCCTCGGGCAGGAACTCGTGCAGCGGCGGATCGAGCAGGCGGATGGTCACCGGCAGGCCGTTCATGGCCTCGAAGATCCCCTCGAAGTCCTCCTGCTGCAGCGGCCGGATGTGCTCCAGCGCGTTGCGGCGGGCGGTCTCGTCCTCGGCCAGGATCATCTGGCGCATGCGGCGGATCCGGTCCTCGCCGAAGAACATGTGCTCGGTGCGGCAGAGGCCGATGCCCTCGGCGCCGAACTCGCGGGCCTGGCGGCTGTCATGGGGCGTGTCGGCGTTGGTGCGCACCTTCAGGCGACGGAAGCCGTCGGCCCAGCCCATGACCCTGGCGAGGTTGGGATCGTCCAGCTGGGGCGGCACCAGCGCCGGCGCCCCGGCGATCACCGCGCCGGTGGTGCCGTTGATGGTGATCACGTCGCCCTCGCCGAAGGTCTGGCCCTTGATGGTCAGCTGCTTCTTCGCGGCCTCCACCCGGGCCTCGCCGCACCCGGCCACGCAGGGCTTGCCCATGCCGCGGGCCACCACCGCGGCGTGGCTGGTCATGCCGCCGCGGCTGGTGAAGATGCCCTGGGCGCTGTGCATGCCGGCGATGTCCTCGGGGCTGGTCTCGCGACGCACCAGGATCACCCGCTCGCCCTTCTCGGCGGCGGCCACGGCGTCCTCGGCGGTGAACATGATCTTGCCCTGCGCCGCGCCCGGCGAGGCGGGCAGGCCGCTGGCCAGGGTCTCGAACTCCGCGTTGGGGTCGATCTGGTCGTGCAGGAGCTGGTCGAGGTGGTCGGGCTCCACCATCATCACGGCCTGCTTGCGGTCCACCAGGCCCTCGGCCTCCATCTCGGCGGCGATGCGGATGGCCGCGGTGCCGGTGCGCTTGCCGTTGCGGGTCTGCAGCATCCAGAGACGACCCTCCTGGATGGTGAACTCCACGTCCTGCATGTTCTTGTAGTGCGCCTCGAGCCGGGTCCGGATCTCGGCCAGGTCGCCGTAGAGCCCGGGCATGACCTCTTCCATGGTGGGCAGGTCCTTGGCCTCGTTGCCGGCGGGCAGGGCGTCGCGGCCGGCGTTGTTCAGCTGCTGCGGCGTGCGGATGCCCGCCACCACGTCCTCGCCCTGGGCGTTGACCAGGAACTCGCCGTAGAAGACGTTCTGGCCGGTGGACGGGTCGCGCGTGAAGGCCACGCCGGTGGCGCTGGTCTCGCCCAGGTTGCCGAAGACCATGGCCTGGACGTTCACCGCGGTGCCCCAGTCCTCGGGGATGCGGTGGATGCGGCGGTACTCCTTCGCCCGGGCCGCGTTCCAGCTCTTGAAGACGGCCAGGACGCCGCCCCAGAGCTGATCCCAGGGATCGTCGGGGAAAGGATGGTAGGCGTGCTCGGCCACCACCTTCTTGTACGCCGCGACCAGTTCCTGGAGATCATCCACGGTCAGGTCGGTGTCGAGCTTGACGCCGCGCCTGTCCTTCAGCGCGTCGATGGCGTCCTCGAAGTGCTCCGCGTGGACGCCCATGACCACGTCGCCGTACATGTGGATCAGGCGCCGGTAGCTGTCCCAGGCGAAGCGCTCGTTGCCCGCCTTCTCGGCCAGACCCCGCACGGACTGGTCGTTCAGGCCCAGGTTCAGCACCGTGTCCATCATGCCGGGCATGGAGACGCGGGCGCCCGAACGCACCGACAGCAGCAGCGGGTCGGCGGCGTCGCCGAACGTCTTGCCCATGATCGATTCGACGCGGTTCATGGCCTCGCGGACCTCGCGCTTGAGCGCGTCGGAGAGCTCGCCGGTCCGCTGGTACTCGATGCACTCGGCGGTGGTGATGGTGAACCCCGGGGGCACGGGGACGCCGATGGACGTCATCTCCGCCAGGTTGGCACCCTTGCCGCCCAGCAGGTTCTTCATGCCGGCGGCACCGTCGGCCTGGCCGTTGCCGAAGAAAAAGACCTTCTTCTCGCTCATGACTCCTCCTCGGGGGACGAACGGACCGGC
The DNA here is from genome assembly GCA_964637835.1 of uncultured Fibrobacteraceae bacterium. GTDB lineage: Bacteria > Krumholzibacteriota > Krumholzibacteriia > LZORAL124-64-63 > LZORAL124-64-63 > Glo-17. Next base: position 86,284 of record CAZWYF010000004.1, on the reverse strand, counting down.
CCACGCCCGCAGGCGGCCGGATCTCGGTGAATGGGCGGATTCGGGGCCCGCTGTGGGCGTACGGGGCTCCAGTATAGTCACCGGCGCCACGGACACAAGGCCTTCCGGAGCGTGGAACGGCGCCGGCCGCTGGCCGGCGCCGCCTCGAGAGATGGCCAGGGCGGTCAGCGGATGATGACCAGCTTGCCCCAGTAGTCGCCGCGCTCGGGCATGATCGCCCGCCAGATGTAGATGCCGGAGGCGAGCAGGCGCTCGTCGTCGTTGCGCGCCACCCAGTAGATGTTGCCACCCTGCTGCGGCAGGTCCGCCTCGGGCAGATCGGCGATCCGGTCGCCGGCGATGGTGAAGACCTGGATCTTGCTCTGCGGGGGCAGGTTGGTCCAGATCACCTCCTCGCCCTCGCCACCGGCGATGCCGGCGCCCAGGCGCAGGGGATTGGGATAGACGTAGATCTCCTCGCCATCCTCGGCCGGCTCCGCCTCCAGGTTCACCTGGAACGACTGGCGGTTGCCCTCGCCCTCGGCGTGGGGATCATCCGGGTACCGGGCCGGGAACACGAGGGGGTTGGCGAGTCCGCTCGGGTCGACCACGAGCGAGACGTCGCCGTAGTCGAACGTGGTCACGGCGTAGTAGTACGTGAAACCGTTGTAGACGTCTGGATCATAGAAGCTCACCTGGCCGGGCGTGCTGAAATCGAAGCAGGCCGCGCGGCGCTCGGAGAAGCAGTTGGGCAGCAAGGCGAAGTTGTCGTCGCCGCAGAAGCCCTGGATGCAGGTCTCGGGGTTGTTCTTGTCGTACCGTCCGATCATGGCCATGGCGTCCGGAGAGCCGCGCTCCGAGCGCCAGACGATCCAGCCCTGGTAATCCTGGGCCACCAGGCTGAACGGCAGCGGATCGAGGGCGCCGTCGCCGTTGACATCCTCGAGCACCACGCTGCCCGGCCCGAAGGCGATGGACAGGCCGAACTCGAGGTCGCGATACTCCGCGTCGGTGGCGCTGCGGAGGATGGTCTCGGTGATGGACAGCATGGTATCGGGCGTGTAGATGCCTCCGCCGTCGCTGGGACGCATCAGCACCCCGCCCATGCTCACCAGGCGCTGACCGTTGCGGATGGCCGGCTGCCCGGGGACGGTGTCCCAGGTGGCGCCGTCGTCGTCCGAGGCGATCAGGCCCACGCCCAGCCCGGCGGAGTCGCGGCCCACCGCCATGGCCAGCAGGCGGCCGTCATGGGCGACGATGTCGGTGACCTGCGGCTTGGTGGGGAACTGGGTCTCGCTGATGAAGGGGGTCAGCGCCTCCTGCCACGTGGCGCCACCATCCAGCGTCTGCCACATGCCCTGCGCCAGGGTTCCCATCACCACATGATCGGGATCGGCCGGATCGATGTAGAGCGAGATCACCGTCTTGGGCGCGTTGGGATCGGGATCGTCATCCGGATCGTCGTCGGGCAGCCCCTCGAAGTCGCCGTTGATGGGCGCCCAGGTCTGGCCCGCGTCGGTGGACCGGTAGACCCCGTGGCCATCGAGGCCCACCAGGATCCGATCGCTGTCGGCCGCGTCCTCCACCAGGGCGCGGACATATGCCACATTCTGCTCACCGCCGCCACCGGGCACCGTCAGGCCGGCCAGGCGCGTGAAGCTGGCGCCGTCGTCCCCGGAGACGAACAGCCCGTAGTTGCGGATCGCGACGTAGAGCCGGGACTCGGTCCAGACCAGGGCCGTGACCCGGAATTGCGAGGGCAGGGGCGTGAAGTCAGGATCCAGGTCGCTGGTCCACTGGGTGAACGTCTCGCCACCGTCGTTGGTGACGAAGAGGCCCTCCGAGCGCGTCCCCACGGCGAAGCGGTCGGCCTGATCGGGCCGCATGGCGACCCGGGCGACCTGGCGGCTGCCGCCGAACTGGTCGGCGGCCACCTCCTGCCACGGGCCGTCCCCGTCGGAGCGGAACAGTCCCTCGGGGTCGTTCTGGATCTGGGAGCCGGAGGTCAGGACGAGCAGGCCGGTGCCGTCGTCGGCCACGGCCAGATCGATGAGGTTGGTGTAGGGCAGGTGCGGGGGCAGGCCGGCGTTGCGCTGCGACCAGTTCCCGGCGCCGTCCTGCACCCAGAGGCCGCCGGTGTTGCTCAGGTTGATCTCCCCGCCGATACGGCCGGTGCGCTCGCCGTTGGCGTTGTTCCAGCGGACGACCACGCGGTTGCGGTCGGCATCGCCCACGTCGCCGGTGCTGGTGAACGCGAAGTCGAACGTGCGGTCGAAGCGATCGGCGTAGTCGCCGGTGACCGTCATCGGCACCCCCAGCCCCGCGGTGTCGGTCAGCGCATAGCAGGTGGAGAGCGCGTCCGGCGGCTCCGGCCACGTGATCAGGATCCCCGGTCCCTGCTGATTGGGCTGCAGGTCGAGGGTGACGTCGCCGACATCGGGAACCACGAGCGGCAACTCGCAGCCCGCGGCCGGCTGGTCCTGGGCCACGGCCCCACCGGCCAGCAGCGCGCCGCATACCAAGAGGAACCCGGCCGTCCGCACGCGCCCCGCACTCCCGAAATCCATGCTCATGCCTACCTTTGCCGAAAGTTGCCCCGGCGTCGCCGACCGTCCGCGAGAGGGCCGGCCGGCGACGCGAAGGTGCCTAGGGGTTCATGCTCAGGCCGAAGTGCTCGCCGAGCACCCAGCGGATCACCTTGATCGTCTCGGCGTTGTCGAACCGGTACGGATCGAAGCCGAGCACCACGTCACCCACCTGGCTGGGCTTCTCCGGCGCGGTCTTGCGGGCGATGAAGCCGACCACCTGATCGTGGGTGATGGCGCTGGTCTGGCCAGCTCGCAGGCCGTTGGGGCCACAGACGTCATCCAGCTGCAGCTGCCCCTGCGCACCGTAATAGCCCTCGGGCCAGGTATCGTCGGGATCGTCGGCGAGGCGCTCGTTGCGCACCCAGTTGAACCGGGCCAGCGAGCGGAACATGGGTTCGACGCAGAGCCCGCCGCCGCAGTCGAATTCCGGCGAGGATTGCGGCGTGAAGGGCGTCCCGCGCTGGATGATGTCCGCGTCGTAGAACTCGTCGCTGCTCCAGATGTAGGAGACGTTCAGCACGTCGTTGGCCGGATTGCCGCCGGGCGCGGGCTCGTAGGGATCGTCCCACCAGTCGATGTCCGGCTCGCCCCAGATGGTATCGGGGAAGACCGTACCGCCGGGCATGTACGTGGCCTTGAACTGCGGGTCGATGACCAGGGCCTTCATCGACGCGCAGGCGTTCTTGCGGCGCCGGCTCACGAGCTCGCCTTTGCCATACTCGTAGTACGACTGCGGGGCCGTGAGATCGAGGGTGGCGACTCCCATGGTCTCGTAGGGGTAGCGAGACAGGCCCACGCGCACCGTGGTGCCGTCGGGCAGCTCGCGCTGACCGAAGCCGCGGCGGACGCTGACGTTGTTGACCAGCGTGTAGCCCGCGTTGGGGCTGCCCTCGCGGGACTGGAAGACGATGGGCAGCTCGTACGGCGACTCGGCCAGGAAGCTGTTGAGCACGCGGCTGCCGGCCAGCAGCAGGTTGCCCACGCTCGCCTGGTAGGGCGTCAGCCAGACGTACTGGTCCTGATCGCCCGCGGCCTCGCTCTCTCCCGGACGGAACTGCTGCGCGATGGCGCTGTTGGGAGAGGAGACCCACTTGGTGGCCCAGGCCAGCGTCTGATAGTTCACCGCCTCGCGGTATTCCACCGTGTTCTCCTCGGTGTCCACCACGTCGAGGGCTTCCTGGAAGCCGGCCACCCCACCGGGTCCGGTCAGGGCGGAGAGCCAGAACGCATCGCGGAAGGAATCGTTGTCCAGGGCCTGGCCCCCCTCGCCGCGCCAGGAGTTGCTCTCCTGATCGTTGACGTCGTCCACCATCAGCAGCGGCAGCTGCTGATCCGGGTCGGGCACCGGCACCACGTTCACCGTCAGCACGAAGCGCGTGACCTGGTTGGAGTTGTCCTCCGCCTGGATGGTCAGGGTATGAGCGCCCGAGGGGAAGGAGATGGGCGGCGACCGGCGGTGCTGGGCGGAGTTGCCCGGCGGCAGGGCCCAGTTGGGATCATTGGGATCGGTGACGTCGTTGACGTCCCAGCCGTAGCGGTAGCTGGCGATCTCGCCGGCGTAGTTGCTGGCATCGGCCACCCAGGAGAAGTTCAGCTCCTGGCCCGCGGCGATGTCGAGGCTCGCGGTGAGGTTCCTGCCCGAACCGGTGAACTCGCCCAGGAAGCGCTCGCCCACGCGCAGGAAGGGCGCCAGGCCGCCGGTCACGTAGACGTTGGCCACCTGCGCGCCGTAGCCGCGATCGATGCTCACCGCCCCGGCGGTGTCGCGGGCCTGGATGGCGAAGAGGTAGACGATGCGATCGCCCTGGGAGTCGTTGGCCGGCTGGTCGGGCAGGGTGATGCGGCGAGCGTCGTCGTCGGGATCATACGGGATCCACGGCGACCATCCCGAGTCCTCGAAGGCGACCAGGAAATCGATCTCTCGCTGGAACTCGACCCGCGTGTCCGCATAGTCGCCGGACTGGAGCAGCGCCCGCTTCCAGAGGTAGCGCACCTGGGTGGGGATCCCGGTCTCGAAGTCCGGGTCCTCGCCGTCGAAGAGGAAGGTGACCGACGGTGGCATGCCCTGCGCCTCGCGCTGGCCGCGGACGCCCAGCGGTCCGGTGACGGTGACGGTGGGCAGCAGGGTGGTGGAAGTGAAGCTCACGTAGGCCGGCGTGGGATCCACGCCGCCGTCCTCGTCCACCGCCCGCACCCAGAAGGAGTGCGTCTGGTAGGAGCGGTCGTAGCCCTCGGGATCGCCGGGAAAGTCCGGGATGTCCGCCGTCACGAGGAAGGTGGAGTCCGTGCTCGCCGTGAAGGTCCACGGGTTGAGCGTGTCGCCGGTGGCGGGGTCGTACGTCAGCGTGTCCTGCAGGCTGATGCCATCGGTCCCGTTGTCGCTCATCTTCCACTGGTAGCCGGCGATCCGACCGTCCGGGTCTTCCCCGGTCCAGTAGAACTGGACCACGAAGCCGGCCTCCAGGACATCGGGGGGCCGCGCGGTCACCCGGGTGTCGGGCAGCGAGTTGGGGATGGGCGTGCCGCTCAGATCGGTGGATGGCCCACAGCCGCCGACCAGCAGCAAGGCTGCCGCCGCCGCCAGAAGGCCGATGACCATGATTCGCTTCGCCATTGCGTCGTCCTTTCGCCGGGCCCGAGGGCCCGGCTCTCGCTGCGGTTCCGGTCGCTTAACGCAGCCCCAGCGTCTTGCCCGTCGCGATCCAGCCCGGGGGATTCCGATCGGCCGTGGTGGGCTCGGCCTCTCCCGCGGCATAGAGATTCAGCCTGAATTCCTTGACCGGCGCATCCTCGATCGTGGTGCTGTAACGGATGAAGTCCTCGAGGTCGATCCGGCCCCGCTCCTGGAAGCCCTCGCCCTGGTAGACCTCGCACGAGCGATCCACGTCCGGCGGCACGCGGGTGTTCTCGAAGTAATGGTAGCTGTTGGTCTCCTGGCGCCATTCGCAGGTGGCCGCATCGGCGGCGATCGCCCGCACCATGCCCGGGGAGAACGGCAGCAGGGTCAGCTTCCAGGCCCGGAAGGCCTGCTGCACGCCGGGGCGGGCCTGCCAGGCCAGGGTCTCCTCCTCGGTCCAGTCAGGATCCGGCGGCGTCTCGCCGAAGCTGCCCAGCAGCGTACTCCAGAAGGTGTTCATGCCGCCCGGTACGCCGAAGAACACGGGCACGCCGATCTTCACCCGGACACCCCACATGCCCGTGTCGGGGTCGATGAAGAGGTCGCTCTGGGTGGGGTCGGCCGGCACGTTCTCCTGGACGTTGAAGCCCGTCAGCGAGGTGATGTTGTCCACGCCGCCGCCATCGGCGATGGCGTTGCCCACGTCGGCATCGTAATCCACCTGGTAGCGCCAGGCCATGACCCGGCGGTTGGCCTCGCCCTCGGGCCAGTACTCCTGCGGGTGGTCCTTCCCGTGCAGGTAGATCATGTAGTAGACGTAACGCGCGGTGATCTGGGTCCACTGGTCGGGCTGCAGCGGCTGCTCGTAGGTGATGGCCCCGGCCCCCGGCTGCACCCAGATGTTGCCGAATTCCGGCTGGCCATTGATCAGGACGCTGCGCAGGTGGGTGGGATCGGAGACGTCGAAGCGGTCGTCCAGATAGACCTCCATCTCCGTGAGGCCCTCGAAGCAATCGCCGTCCCAGCACGGATCCTCGTAGGTCACCTGCGGTTCGCTGATCACGCTGCCGATCTCCACGCACTGCACGCAGGGATCATGGTTGCCCACGAAGCTGAACGTGTCGGGCGTGCCATCACGGGTCTCCTGCTCGTCCACCGCGCGCATCACCACGTCGTAGCGGAAGGGCCCCACCTCGAACCCGAGCGTGTCGGAGCTGGGCGTCTCCCAGGGAATCTCGTAGGCGTCGGGATCGGTGGTGGTCCACTCGCGGGTCTGGTGGATCTCGCTGTAGCTGGTCTCGAAATCGAAGAAGATGCCCTGCCCGCGGATGTTGTTGCCGGCGATGAACTGGCCCTGGAAGCCGACGCCGGCCTCGTAGTCGACGATGTTGTCGGCGGGGTCGTCCCAGCCGATGGCCTTGAAGGTCACGTAGGCGCGATCGGGGACCGTGTCGCCCTCGGCGAAGGTGTAGTCTCCGGCCTCCGGGCCGTGGAAGACGGTGTAGAAGGGGTAGACCCTGGGATCATTGTGGGCGGGGACGGGATCGGTCTCGCCGCGCAGGATGCGGGTGTCCGGATCGTAGTTCACCACGATGTTCAGGACCTGATCCGTCCTCGGGACCTCGACGCCGGCCACGTCGATGGTGTTGACCAGCAGCTCGATGGGACCGGCATCCAGGACGCGGCCGAACACGCCGCTGCCGGTGCCGTCGTTGAGGAACGTCAGCTCGGTGACCGGGCCGAAGAAGCTGAAGCTGTCGCCGGTGGCCTCGTCGAAGGCCCGGGGATTCCAGCAATCGTCCTGGGCGTCGTTGCAGTCATCGAACTCCGGCAGGCGCCACTTGAAACCCAGCAGGCCATCGTCGTTCGGCGGCACGGTGTCGCGTCGCGCCAGCAGCTCCGGGTCGTAGGCGCGGATGTTGGGCGTGGTCCCGGACCACTTCAGGAACAGCGGTTCGCCGAAGGCCACGGTGTCGAAGTCGGCGAACTCGTTGCCGCCGGCCACCGCGTCCCGGTAGAACTGCACCTGCGGGTTGCCGAGGGCGTTGCTGAAGAAGTGCAGCCGGGCGGGCGTGCGGTCGAAGGCGCCGCGATCATCCACCGCGACCATGTGCAGGGTCATGTCATAGCTGAGATTGGCGCCCTGGCCGATGCGGAAGTCGAAGACGGTATCGGTACGGGTGGTGTAGTTGCCGATCTCGAGCGTGGAGATGTTGTCGGCCGGGTCGAAGCGCTGGTCCTCCTCGTCCTCGTCGGTCTCGGGGTCCTGCACCGAGGTGTCGGTGAGCGCCCAGACGTAGCGCTCCACGAAGCCGTCCTCGTCGGCGCCGTACCAGTAGACGTGGAAGTGGAAGTAGGCGCCCGAGGTCTCCGCCGGCGAGCCGACGATGTACGTCTCCGGGGGTCGATTGACGATGATCGCCTCGGGTTCGAAGGCCCGGCAACCGATCAACAACGACCCGGCGAGCAGGCAGAGGAAGATGATGACCAGGACGTGTCTCGGGCTCCACATGGAGGTGCGCTCCCTCTGGCTTGGAGGCCATCGTGCGGGGATCACGGGCCGTCGGCGGTGGGGACGGACAGCTGGCGCGCGAGACGGAGGCTGGGGCGCGGCGCTCGCCTCGGGATCCCTCATGAATGCCCGTGAAATATAGGGATCGCGTCTCGGCAGTGTCAACTTCGGGTTTCCCGGGCGGACGCAGCGCAACCTCGCCAGATTGCGTGGGTTGTCGGGCCAGATGAGCCGCGGCGGCGGCCTCCAGGGAGGCCGCCGCCGGGTCGGTCGGATGACCGTGAAGCTCCCGCAGGGGGTTCTACTTCACGAGGGCCATCTTGTTGACCTTGACCTCACCGTTCGCACGGGTCTCGTAGAAGTAGACACCCGAGGCGGCCTGGTCGCCGGAATCGGTCTTGCCGTCCCAGAGGATGCTGTGCTCGCCAGCAGCCATCTGACCGTCGACCAGGGTCCGGACCAGCGCACCGCGGACGTTGAACACCTTCAGGCTGACCTCGCCCGCGCGGGGCAGGCTCAGCTTGATGGTCGTCTGCGGGTTGAACGGGTTGGGGAAGTTGCTCACGGCCAGGGGCGCGTCGGGCGTCACGCCCACCGGACCCGGGCCACCGGGGTTGGGGGACTCGCCGAAGACCGAGAGGATGTTGTCCAGCACGACCGCGCGCGCGGAGACACCCTCGAAGCCGGCGGGCGGGGCCCAGCCCGGAGCGTTGTACAGGAACATGAAGTCGTGGGCCATGAGGACCACGTCGGCGTTGTTGGTGGAGTTGTTGAAGTACGTCGCCGCCGCGAACGGATAAGCGCCACCGTTGCCCTGCGGGTCGGTGAACTCGGCGATCCGGGTGGTGCCGCTGTTGGCCTCGACCGCATCGAACGAGTTGATGCCCAGACAGCCGCCGTAGGCGATCCACTCGTTGACATCGGCGATGAAGCCGTTGCCCGCGATGGTCCGGACCAGCGGCGCGGTCTGGTTCGCGATGAAGCTCCGCACCGAGTTGTTGACGTAGTTGACGTTGAAGAAGTCGTTCACGAACGCCTCGCCGAGGGCGCCGGCATCCCGCAGACCCGTCACCAGGTCGTCACCGGTCATGAACGCGTTCTTGTCACCACGGTTGAACCAGTTGGTGACCACCTGCAGATCCTGGGAGGGATCGTTTTCGAGGTCGCCGTTGGCCAGCAGGTTGGTCGAGAGATCACCCGAGGTGTACAGCAGGGTGTTGTAGCCGTCGAGCAGCGCGCTGGTGGCGCGACCGCCGAGGCCGTTACCCACACCGCTGGACGGGCCGTTGGTGTAGTACACGTCGTAGTCGACACCCTCGATGAACCCGAGGTTCTGCAGCGCGAACAGCCACTCGTTCTCGCCGCCACGGTCGCCGAAGTCGTTCCACAGCAGCATCGTCGGATGATCGCCGGACGAGGCCGTGAACAGCGTGGGCAGACCGCGGACGATGAAGTCGCTGTCGAAGCTGAGGTTGTGGTCGAAGTTGCCGAAGCCGTCGAGATCGCCCGGCAGGGTGGTGACGCCACCGTCGGTATCCTCGGCCTCGATGTAGTAGTGGATCACGTCGCCAGGGTAGAAGAAGCCGCTATCGGGCAGATCGAAGTTCCAGCGATCCTCCACGATGGCGCCCTGGGCGTTGCGGGTGGTGTCACCGTACACCCAGCCCTCGATGATCCCGGGCTCGATCTCCACGGTGTTCAGGCCGGTGAGGTCGCGCACGCCGTCGAAGACGGGGTTCGCCTTCATGCGGAAGATCATCTTCGGGAACGGGACCAGGGATGTCCCCTCGCGCACCGCGGCGATGTCCACGGTGATGGAGTCGCCGGGGTCGTTCGCCTCGCCGGCGCCGGCGATGTTGTTGGCCATGTCGAAGCGGATGGCGTTGTTCTCGAGGTTGGTGAAGTCGAAGTCGCCGGCGGCGGGGAAGCCGTCGTTGGCGATGTCGATGTCACGGGTGCTGACGCCAGGCCCGCCGAACGGGTAGGCGACGAACGCCACGTTGTCGAAGTACGGCGCCGGGGTGCCGTCGGTGCCGATCCAGCCCCAGTTGTAACCCAGCTCGTACACGGTCAGGCCCACCTGGACGTGGGTCCGGCCGGGAACCAGCAGGTCGGTCACGACTTCCAGCTGACGCAGGTAGTCGGGGCCGCCGTACTGCACGAAGTTGCGGTTCTGCCACGAGGCCGCCTCGACGTCCGCGGGATCGCCCGTGGCGGCCGAGCGGACGAACCACTGGTAGAACATGCCGGGCCAGGTACCGAACGCACCCAGCTCCTCGTGACGGTACACATCGAAGACCACGTAGGCCCCATCCGCACCGGCGGGGAAGGACTTGACGGGGCTCTTGATGATGTTCTGGATGTGGAAATCGGGGCCCATCAGACCGCCGGTGTTGTTGACGATGAAGCCGTCCGGGCCGTAGCACCAGGTGGTGCACAGCGAGCCGCCGGTGCCGGGGACCACGATGCCGTTGTCCACGAAGGCCGCCTGCGGGCTGAAGTTGGTCCGGCAGGGATCCTCATCCTGGAGGTTGGTGTACAGCGCGGCGTAATCGCCCACGCCCGGGTCCAGCACGGGGACCCAGTTGTCGCTGACCTGGTCCTCGAAGTCCTCGTCGTCCACGACCACCGGGCCGCTGCCGTTGTCCACGGTCACGAGGATGTCGTCGAGCCGGCAGGCGCCTGCATCGGTCGGCCAGAGGCCGTCCTCATCCGACCACGCGCCGTCCGAGTTGAAACGGACGCGCAGCTGGATCTCGTCGCCGCCAGAGCCGGTGTAGTCGCTCGAGGTGAAGCTGATGGTCTCGGACGGGTTCAGGACGCGCGCGCCATCGTACTGCTGGAGCACTTCCCAGATCCCGCCCTTGTTGACCTCGAGGAAGGTGATGTCGTAATCGGGCTCGGAGTCTACCTGCACGGTCATGGTCCACTGCACGGTGCTGTTGGCACCGGGATCGGGGACCGCGTAGGTGAGCACCAGGTTCTGGTTCCAGCTGTTGCCGTAACCAGGCTCGCCATCGAAGAACGTCCCACACCACATGGAGTAGTTACCGCTGATGGCGTCCAGATCAGTGACCTGCCAGAAGGAATCCGCCGAGAACGTGAGGTCCTCGCTGGTCCAGCCCTGCCAGTCGGGGTTGCCGAACTGATCCTCGAACTTGCCCTCGAACGAGTCGGGGCCGCCGAGGACGTACGTCGTGTCTACGTCGGCCTTGGCGGTGTTGATCGCCTGGCCGTGCAGCGTACCCCAGCCACCGCGGACCTTGACCTGCTGGTCCACGGTGTCCGCGAGCGCACCGCTGGCGATCAGCGCCAGAGACAGAGCGGCGAACAGAACAAATCGCTTCATGCTTTTCCCCCCATCGTTGACCTGTTGTCAACACATGGATTGGCGAACAATCTCCTTGCGCCGGCGACGAAGTTGCCGACGCCCGATGTCGGAGCAGACAAGTGTTCCCTCTTGCGTCCGTCCTTTTCGTGCGGCCGGAGCCGCACACGTCGCGAGAGAGTCCTCCTCTGAATGTTTCGCAGACCTTGGTGACGAGTGAACGTGTCAAGTGATGCTAACGAGCGGAAAGGCAAGGACAACGCATCCTCACAGGGGTTGGGAACCATTTGCCCATGAGTCGCAACGATTACCTTACAGGACCCCCCCGACCCCGTCAATAGTCTTTGTGCAAAAAAGAGTACGGTGTTCTCCAAAAGGAAACCCCCGGCGCGGCGCGCCGGGGGCGTGGCGAGCGGACCGCCCGGACCGCTATTCGGGGGCCACGAGGCTGAAATCGGCGTAGCGCAGGAAGAGGGCATGGATCTCGCGCAGGAACGCCAGCCGCCGCTCTCGGATCGCCGGATCCTCGGCGTTGACCCGCACCTCGTCGAAGAAGCGATCGATGATGGGCCCGAAGCCGGAGAGCGTCTGGAAGACGGCCACGTAGTCGCCCGCCGCCTCGGCCGCGAGCAGGCCCGGGACCGCCGCCGCGACGGCGTCCCGCAGGGCCACCGCCGCCGGCTCGGTCAGCGCACCGAGGTCCTCGCCCTGTGCCCCCCGCCCGCCGTTCCGCCAGCGCTCGGCCGCCGCGGCCCGCTCCGCCGCGGGCAGCGTCTTTCCCTGCAGGATGTTGGCACAGCGCTTGAAGCCCGTGGCCAGGAGCAGGAAATCCTCCCGCTCCCGGAACCGCTCGAGGGCCTCGATCCAGGCCACCGCATCGGCGGGATCCTGGCCGCGCACGGGCAGGACGGCGCGGGCGATGGCCTGATCGGCGCCGCGGCCGTCCACCAGCCAGCCCTCCAGGCGAACGATGATGAAGTCCAGGATGGCCTCGCGGGTCGCCGCCAGGTCGGCGTCGGGGCGGAGCCCGGCGTAGGGCGCGAGCGCCTCGTCGAGGGCCGCGGCGAGGTCCACGCGCGCGGACAGCTCCACCAGGATCCGCAGCACCGCCAGGGCATGGCGCCGCAGGGCGTAGGGATCCTTGGCCCCCGTCGGTTCGAAACCCGCCAGCCAGCACCCGGCCAGGGTGTCCAGGCGCCAGGCCACCGACAGCACGCTGCCGATCCGGTCCTCGGGCAGCGCGTCGGTCGCCCCGCGCGGCCACTGGCTCTGCTCCAGGGCGCGGCAGACCACGGGGTCTTCCCCCGCGGCGGCCGCGTAGCGGGCGGCGATCAGCCCCTCGAGCCGCGTGAACTCCTTGCCGTCCTTGATCATCTCGGTCACCAGATCGAAACGCATCAGGTGCGCCGCCCGCTGCAGCAGCGCCGGGACGACCTCGCCATCGCCCAGGCCATGGCTCCAGAGATGCTCGGCCAGACGTCCCGCCCGCCGCACCTGGTCGCCGACGCTGCCGAGACCCTCGAGCCAGGTCACGCTGGCGAGAGCCGCGGCGTGGTCGTCCGGGGTGCGCTGCTGGTCGAACCGCCAGTAGAACAGGGCGTCCGCGAGCCGCGCGCGCAGGACGCGCTCGTTGCCCGCGCGCACGGTGTCCAGGTGGTCGGGGCCGCCATCGCGAACGGCCACGAAGGCCGGCTGCAGCTGCCCGTCCGCACCCGCCACCGCGAAGTAGCGCTGATGCTCCTTGAGCGCGGTGACGATCACCTCCGGCGGCAGGGCGAAGAAGTCCGCGTCGAACCGGCCCAGGAAGGCGGTGGGGTGCTCGCCGAGGAAGACCACCTCCTCGAGCAGCTGCGGATCCTCCCGCAGCGCCGCGCCGGCACCCAGCGGGGCCAGGGCCGCGGCGGCCTGCTCGAGGATGCGCGCGCGACGGACCGCGGGGTCGGGCACCACGCCGAGCTGCGCCATCACCGCGGCGTGCTCGGTGGCGGCGGCGATCCGCTCGCGGCGATCACCGGCCAGGGTGCGATGGCCGCGCGTGGTGCGGCCGCTGGCGAGCGGTCCCACGGTGAACGGCACCACCTCATCGCCGTGCAGGCAGACCAGCCACTGCAACGGCCGCGCGTACTCGAGGTCCAGCTCGCCCCAGCGCATGGTCTTGCGGAAGGGCAGGCCGAGGATCAGCTCCGGCAGACGCTCGCCGAGCACGGCGGCCGCATCCCGGCCGCGAACCGTCCGCCGGACCAGCAGGTGCTCGCCGCGCTGGTCCTCCCCCCGCCCGCAGTCGGCGAGGTCGACCCCCAGCTTGCGGGCGAAGCCCTCCGCGGCCCGCGTGGGCTGGCCGTCGGCGTCGAAGGCGATGGACACCGGCGGCCCCTTGATCTCCTCCTGACGATCGGGCTGGCGCACGGCCAGGCCGTCGCAGAGGACGACCAGCCGGCGGGGCGTCGCCTGCACGCGCAGCGGCTCGTGTTCGAGGTGCTCGGCGGCCAGCAGCCCGGCGAGCCGCTCCGCGATGGCGGCCATGGCCGTGGGAATGAAGCGGGCCGGGATCTCCTCGCTGCCGATCTCCAGCAGGAAGGGCCGGCGGTCCTGGTGATCGCTCATGCGCTCTCTCCGTCCTCGGCGAGCAGGGGGAAACCCAGCTGTTCACGGCTGTCGACGTAGGCCCGGGCGGCGCGGCGCGCCAGGTTGCGCACGCGCGCGATGTAGCCCGTGCGCTCGGTGACCGAGATGGCGCCGCGGGCCTCCAGGACGTTGAACAGGTGGCTGCACTTGATCACCGCGTCGTACCCGGGATAGACCAGGCCGGCCTCGAGCAGGCGGCCGGCCTCGGTCTCCTTCTCCTCGAAGTTCCGCCGGTACTGGTCCACGTCCGCATGCTCGAAGTTGAAGGCGCTGAATTCCTTCTCGAACTGGCCCTGCACCTCGCCCCAGGCCAGGCCGCCGCCCCAGCGCAGGTCCTTCACGTGGTCGCAGCCCTGCAGGAACATGGCGATGCGCAGCAGCCCGTAGGTGAGTTCCACCGCCACCGGCTTGCACCGCACGCCGCCCACCTGCTGGAAGTAGGTGAACTGGGAGATCTCCATGCCGTCCAGCCAGACCTCCCAGCCCAGACCCGCCGCGCCGAGGGTGGGCGATTCCCAGTCGTCCTCCACGAAGCGGATGTCGTGCTGCTCGGCCACGATGCCGATGGCGCGGAGCGACTCCAGGTACAGCTCCTGGCTGTCGGGCGGATTGGGTTTCAGCAGCACCTGGTACTGGAGGAACTGATGGACGCGGTTGGGATTCTCGAGATAGCGGCCGTCCTTGGGGCGCTTGCTCGGCTCCACGTAGGCCACCCGCCATGGCTCCGGACCGAGGGCGCGCAGGAAGGTATTGGGATTGAAGGTCCCGGCCCCCACCTCCGAGTTCCACGGCTGGACCACGACACAGCCGCGGGCGCGCCAGAAGTCCTGCAGGGCGGCGATCATGTCCTGGTAATCCATCAACTCCCATCCTTGGTCGGTGCCTGGCCGGGACGGCGCCCGGTCCGCAAGAGGGCCAGGGCCGCCGGCAACCGGTAGCCTGGCAGATGGTACTCGAGGAACCGGTGCAGCATCACGCCCCAGTCCCGTGCCACCGCGCGCGGCAGCGACCGGTCCGGCCATCGCGCCGGCGCCATCGCCAGCTGCGGCCAGACCGCGAGGGCGTCGGCGCCCAGCGGCCGCGCGCCGGCCACCGCGCCGCCGCGAGCGCAGGCCGCGCAGACCAGGCCGCCGGCGGCCGGACTGAACCACAGCGCCCCGCCGGTCACCGCGGCCAGCTCCCGGCCGCAGTGCACGCAGGCCTCCAGCGCGGGCCGGGTGCCCAGGAGGTCCAGCAGGGCGGTCTCGAAGGCATAGAACAGGGCCACGTCGCGTCCGGGCCCCGCGCAGGATAATACCTCCACGTAGGCCTGGCAAAGCGCGAACAGCCCGACCTCGTGGCCGTGACCGGGCCGGCAGCGATCCACCAGTTCCAGCGCGGCTTGCAGGTAGGCGGTCTTCTCCAGCGTGGGCGCGCTCGCCAGCGGATCGCGCAGCAGGGCGCCGCCGCGCAGGTACTGCAGCTGCCGGGCGGGATCCAGCGAGAACTCCAGCTCCGCCAGCCGTCCCGGTTGCACCAGCGGCCGCAGGCGCGACCGCGTCTGCCGCGCCCCCCTGGCCACCAGCCGCAGCAGGCCGTGCTCCTCGGTGAGCACCGAGGCGACCAGGCTGGTCTCCCCCGTGGGCCAGACGCGCAGCACCAGGGCCCGGTCGCTGCCCGAAGGACGCGGCAGGACGCTCACGACACGGCGCCCGTCCCCAGGCTCAACAGCAAGGTGGCCAGGCCCAGATAGATGAGCAGGCCGAAGATGTCGTTGGCCGTGGTGATGAACGGGCCGGTGGCCACGGCGGGATCGGCGCCCATCCGGTGCAGCAGCAGGGGGATGCCGGTGCCCACGCTGGCGGCGAACACGATCACCAGCAGCATGGAGAGCGCCAGCACCCCGGCCAGGTGGAGGTCGCCGACCACCACGCCGCAGACCAGGAAGAGGCAGATCCCCACCACCACGCCGATCATCAGCGAGGTGGACAGCTCCCGCAGCAGGTGTCGGCCGAGCTGATAATGGTGGACCTCGCCGGTGGCCAGGCCGCGCACCACCACCGAGCTGGTCTGGATGCCCACGTTGCCGGCCATGGCCATGATCACCGGGATGAAGAACGACAGCGCCACCATGCTCGCCAGGCTCTGCTCGAAGTGCTGCAGCACCATGATGGCGCCCACCTGGCCACCGAGGCCGCCCAGCAGCCACGGCAGGCGCGAGCGCGCCACCCGCGCCGGCGATTGCTCGCCGAACTCCGCGATGGACACGCCCGCCATGTGGGCCATGTCCTCGGTGGCCTCCTCCTCGAGGACGTCCATGACGTCGTCCACGGTGATCCGCCCCACCAGCCGGTGCCGGTGGTCGAGCACCGGCAGGGAGATCAGATCGTGGGTCATCATGTACTGCGCCACCTCCTCCTGGTCGAGGTCCACCTCCACGTAGAGGGGGTCGTCCTCCATGACCTCGGCGATGGGCGTGGCCGGTGGCGAGAGCAGCAGACGGAACAGGGGCATGCGCCCCACCAGCCGTTCGCGGTCGTCCAGGACCCAGACGTAGTGCATCTCCTCCAGCTCGTCCTGATCCAGCGCGCGCAGCCCGGCCACCGCCTCGCCGCAGGTCTGCTCCTCCCGGCAGGTGGCCATCTCCTTGGCCATGATGCCGCCGGCGGACTCCGGCGGGTAGCGCAGCAGGTCGCTGACCTCCTGGCGCTCCTCCTCCTCCATGGCCTCGAGGATGCGCTGCTGCTGGTCGGGGTCGAGCTCGCCGATCACGTCGGTGGCGTCGTCCGAGGGCATCTCCTCGAGGATGTCGGCGATGGCGTCGTGGTCGAGCAGGTCGAAGAGCGCGGTGGTGCTGCGGTTGTCGATCTCGGCCAGCACCTCGGCCAGGGGTTCGGGTGGCAACTGCTGCAGGACCTGGACGGTCTCATCCGCGCTGAACGGGCGCAGGATCTCGGACAGGTCGCCTGGCGAGAGCTCGGCGGCGAGTTGCGCGATGGCCGCCTGGTCCGCCGTCGCGATCAGCTCGAGGAAGCGCTGGGCGTAATGGAAGCGCTCGGCGTCCAGGTTGGACGGGTCGAGGGTGCGCTCGGGCTCGCGGACCTCGGCGGCCTCCGGCTGGCGGCGATCGGTCATGGGCGTTCCTCCGGGTGGGCCCGACGGCGGGCCAGCATCTGGGCGGCCTCGCGCAGCGGACCGGTGGAGCCGGGCGGCATCACCGAGCCGCCGGAGATGATCAGGCGGATGCCCTCCTCGATGGTCAGGGGCAGGATCACGGCATCCTCGCGGGGCACCAGCAGCATGTAGCCGCTGGTGGGGTTGGGCGTGGTGGGCAGGAAGATGCTGAGCAGCTCGTGATCGGGCTCGTCGTAGGTGACGAATCCCAGGCTGTAGCAACCGCGACGCGGATACTCGAAGACCACCACCTTCTGGAAGGCCGAGCGCTTGTCGGAGAGGAACACCGAGGCGATCTGCTTGGTGGCCATGAAGATGCTCTTGACCACGGGGATGCGCTCGATCACCCGCTCGACCAGGTTGAAGAGCGCCACGCCCACCAGGCTGCGGGTCATCAGGCCGATGAGCACGATGATCAGCAGCAGGGCGCCGAAGGCGATGGAGGTGAGCAGGAAATCCGGATAGCTCTCGGCCAGGCCAGGGATCCGTTGCAGCCACGGGCGCAGCGAGGCATCGATGATCCGATAACCGTTGAACAGGATCCAGGCCGTGATGGCCAGCGGCGTGATGGCCAGCAGACCGGTGAGGAAGTGGCGTCGCAGCTGCTTCAGCACCTCAGGCGCCTCCCCGTCCCCCGGGAGCCGGCCCCGGCGCGCCGCCGTCCCGCGGCACGGGCCGCGGCCAGCCCGGCAACGGCTGCGGGGCGCGGATCACCGCCTGGGTGATCCGCTGCTCCTCCACCTTCTCCACGGTGACCGCCAGACCGGCCACCTCCACGGTGTCGCCGGGCTCGGGCACGTTGCCCGCCGCCTCGTAGATGAGTCCGCCCAGCGTCTCGCTGGATTCCTCCTCCTCGGCGTCCAGCAGCGGCTGGCCGAGCACCTCGGCCAGATCCTCCAGGCCGATCTTGGGATCCACGCGCAGGGAGGCGGGATCGAGCCAGGCGTAGAGCGGCTCCTCGATGTCGAACTCGTCCTCGATCTCGCCCACGATCTCCTCGAGCACGTCCTCCAGGGTGACGATGCCCGCCGTGCCGCCGTACTCGTCCACCACCAGGGCCATGTGGATGCGCTTGGCGCGGAACTCGTCGAGCACCTCGTCGATCTTCTTGCTCTCGGGAATGAAGTACGCGGGGCGGGCGAGGTCGGCCAGGCGATGGCCGTCGGCTTCCAGCCGCCCGTCACGCACCAGGCCGAGCAGGTCCTTGGCATAGAGCACGCCAACCACGCGATCGACACTGCCGTCGTAGACCGGCAGGCGAGAGTGCCGGCAGGCGTTCACCGTGGCGACCACCTCGTCCAGCGGCGTGGCCTGCTCGAAGGCCACCATGTCGATGCGAGGGACCATGATCTCGCGGACGGCCGTGTCGTGGAAGTCGAAGATGCTGCGGATCATCTCCCGCTCCTCGGCATCCAGGTCCACGTCGGTCTCGTGGTCGCGGATCAGGCTGCGGATCTCACCGCTCGAGAGCAGGGGCTGGGCCTCGGCCGCCCAGAGCGTGTCGTCCAGCCGGTCCATGAGCAGCAGCAGCAACGCCGCCCAGGGCCGCAGGACCAGCAGCAGCGGCCAGGCCACCACGCCCACGGTCCTCAGGTAGCCCACGGCCGTGCCGGCGGCCATCATCTTCATCAGCAGCGCGCCCAGCGTCCAGGCCAGCACCACCAGGACCACGAACACCGTCAGGAACCGCGGCCCCGCGGCGTCGGGCCAGGCCCCGTCCAGCAGGCGCCCCCAGGCCAGCACGCCCAGGGTGGTGAGGATGAGGTACAGGCTGCTGACCGCCACCTGGAAACGTCGTCCCTCGGCCAGGTAACGGCGCACCACCGGCCCGAGGCGCGACTCCTCCAGCAGGCCGTTGCGGTGCAGGGCGCTGAGGCGGTGATACGCCGTCAACAGGCCAGCCGTCAGCATGGCGCCGAGGTAGCAGCTCGCGGCCAGCACCAGGGTGCCGGCGGCGGGTGCCGCAGCGTCGTTCATGACCCCTCCGTTTCCCCGCCCGCCAGCGGATGCGCCAGGCCCCGGGCGGCGAGCAGCCGGGCCTCGCATGCCCGCATGGCCTCCCGCCGCGCCCCGGTGTCATGGGTCCAGCCCAGGACGTGCAGGGCTCCATGCACGAGCAGCAGCGCCCACTCCGCGGCCAGGTCCCAGCCCTCCCGGGCGCAGCGCTCGGCCACGAACCGCGGCGCCAGGATCACCTCGCCGGCGACCACCGGCCCGGTGGCGTCGGCCGGGGGCACCCAGAGATCGGTGGCCGCCTCGCCGCAGCCGGCCCGCAGTTGCGGCGCGCCCGCGCCCGTGGGCTCCAGGTAGGAGAAGGACAGCACGTCGGTGACGCCCTCGCCCCCGTACCAGCGGCCGTAGAGATCGGCCATCACCGGATCCTCCACCAGTACGAGGTCCAGGATCCAGTCCGGCGCTCCCAGCGGCGCCACCAGGGCGGCCAGTCCCTCGCCCGCCAGGGGCGGCGGCTGCGGACGGCCGCGCTGGTCGATCAACTCGAGCTTCACGACTCCACGCTCCGCGTCGGCGGCTTCTCCTCCTCGCGGTCCTTCTGACCGGGGTAGGCGATGCGCGCATGATGGATCCCGGTGAGCAACGGGATGAAGGCCTCGCGGATCCGCGCCACGTCGCTGAGCGTGAGGTGGGACTGGTCCAGCTCGCCGCTCAGCATGCGCTTGTCGCAGATCTGCTTGGTGATCTCCTTGATCCGGCTGGGGGTGGGCTTGGGCAACGACCGCGTCGCGGCCTCCACCGCGTCGGCGAGCATGAGCACCGCCGTCTCCCGACGCCGGGGCTTGGGTCCGGGGTAGCGGAAGTCGTCCACCTTGACCGTCTCGTTGTCGTCTCCCTCCAGCGCCTTGTGATAGAAGTACTCCATCACCTGGGTGCCGTGGTGCTCGGGGATGAAGTCGATCACCTCCTGGGGCAGGCGCCAGCGCCGGGCCAGCTCGATGCCGTCGCGCACGTGCGAGGCGATGATCAGGGCGCTCATGCTCGGGCTCAGCTCGTCATGCTTGTTGCGGCCCTGGCCGGGGCGCTGGTTCTCGACGTAGTAATCGGCCTTGACCATCTTGCCGATGTCGTGGAAGAGCGCGCCCACCCGCACCTGCAGGGCATTGGCGTCGATGGCCCGCGCCGCCTGCTCGGCCAGCTGGCTCACCACCTGGCTGTGATGGTAGGTGCCTGGCGACTCGAGGGCCATGCGCTTGAGCAGCGGATGGTTCAGGTCCGACAGCTCGAGCAGCGTCAGGTCCGAGCAGATCCCGACCAGCGGCTCGATCAACGGCAGCAGGAACAGCGCGAAGGCCACCGCCACCGCCGGGGTGAGCAGGGCCACCAGGAGCTCCCCTCCCAGGTCCTCGGGGGCGGCGCCGTCGGTGAAGCGCACCACCAGGAGCAGGGCCACCGAGGTGAAGGTCAGGAAGCTGATGATCTGGTAGAACTGGCTGCGCTTCTGGATCCGGCGGACGGCCACCACGGTGGCCAGGCCCAGGACCAGCAGGGCGGTCAGGTCGCGCGGGCGCGCCTCCGGCAGGATGGCCAGCAGCGTCACCAGCAGCACGGTGGTGGCGAAACCCACCTGATCGCGGAACAGGACCGTGGCCAGCAGCGCGACCAGGGCGACCGGCACGGCGAACGACCCCAGTCCAGGCTCGCCCAGGGCGAAGGACGCCGCGGCCAGGCCCAGGGCGAGGAACAGCAGCAGGGTCAGCAGCCGGCGCCAGGCGCAGAGCAGCTCCGGGAAGTAGACCCAGCCCACCCAGCCGAACAGCGCCAGCACGGCGAGCAGCGCGGCCAGCCGCATGGTCACCGCCAGGGTGCGCGCGGCCGGCCCGGCGGTCAGGGAGCGGTCGCTGCGCAGGTGATCACGCAGGGCATCGAGGAAGCGCGCCTGCTCCTCGGTGACGCGATCGCCGGCGCCGACGATCTTCTCGCCCTTGATGAACTCGTGCACCGTCGGCACGTCCTCGCGCGCCGCGTTCTGACGCGTGAGCGTCTCCTCGGCGTTGTACACCAGGTTCGGCGTGACGAACTTGCGCACCAGCGAGGCCGCCCACACCGCCTGCTGGGGCTCCAGTCCCGCGCGCCGCAGGGCCTCGGTGAGCACCTCGAGCAGGCGTCCCTGGGGCGTGATCGTGGTCAGGTCGCGCAGCGACTCGGTCTGGCCGTCGGTCACCAGCACGCGGGTGTACTGGCCCATGGGCAGCATGTCCGCCACCCCGCCGCCGATCACCTCGGCCACGGCCGTCTGCATGGCCGCGATCAGCGTCTCGACGTCCTCGGCGGCCACCGCCCGTTCCAGATCCTGCTCCCCGAGCACGGGGAACTGCACGGCCAGCAGCTGGCGCCGCTCCTCGGGCACCAGGTCCGCCATGTTCCGCACCCGTTGCAGCGCCTCGGTGAACACGCGCAGCCGCGACACGCTGGCGGGTTCGCGGGAGGACTCCAGACGCTGCAGCACCGGCGGCTCGGCGAGGACGCGCTGCATGCGGCGGATCTCCACGTCCTGCTCCGGCAACTGGGCCACGAACGACACCGGCGCCCGGACGTCCTCGTCCGCGATGCGCCCCTCGCCGGGGAGGTCGTCCAGTCCCAGGCGCGGGATGGGCGGGAACAGCAGCAGGTGCAGCAGCAGCAGCAGCAGGCCTCCGAGCAGGGGCAGGGTCCACGGCCGCTCCGGCGACACCTCGGCCGCGGCCTGGAAGCGACTCGGCAGCCAGCCGTCGCGGCCGGGCCCGAACAGGCGCCGCTGCAGGCGCTGGAACCAGCGGATCATCTCAGGTCCCTTCCGGAGCGGATCCCGGGCGCTCGGCGCCCTCGAAGGCGTCCACGATGCGGCGCACCAGCGGGTGCCGCTGGGTGTCGCGGCTGTCCAGATCCACGAAGGCCACCCCCTCGGTGCCGGCCAGGATCTCGCGCACGTGGATCAGGCCCGAGCGCTCGCCCGCGGCCAGGTCCACCTGGGTGACGTCGCCCGTGATCACGGCCTTGGCCTGGTAGCCGAGGCGGGTGAGGAACATCTTCATCTGTCCGATGGTGGTGTTCTGGGCCTCGTCCAGGATCACGAAGGCGTTGTTCAGCGTGCGACCGCGCATGTAGGCCAGCGGGCTGGCCTCGATGATCCCGCTCTCCATGTACTTGCCGATGCGCGCCGGGCCCACCAGATCCGACAGCGCGTCGTACAGCGGCCGCAGGTAGGGGTTGATCTTCTGCTGCAGGTCGCCGGGCAGGAAGCCCAGCTGCTCGCCGGCCTCCACGGCCGGCCGCACCAGCACGATCCGATCCACCAGGTTCCGCTTCAGGTAATCCATGGCCATGACCACCGCGAGGTAGGTCTTGCCGGTCCCGGCGGGGCCCACGGCGAAGACCACGTCGTGATCGCGCACCGCATCCGCATAGCGTCGCTGCCCCTCGGTGCGGGGCCGGATGCTGCGACGCGAACCCGCCGCATGGAGCAGCGGCTCCGCCTCCCCGGCGATGAGCTCGGCGGCGGGCTCCTCCTCGCCGCCGCTGGCGAGCAGGTAGTCCACCGTGACCGCGTCGATACGCTGGCCGCGGCGCACGCGTTCCAGCAGATCGGCCACCACGTCGCGGATGCGGGGCACCTGGTCGGCCGGCCCCACGATGCGCAGACGGTCGCCCCGCGCGGAGACCGTGCCGTCGAACCGGCGCTCGAGGCGGCGCAGGTTCTGGTCCGCCGGCCCGCACAGCGCCACCTGGTCGATGCCCCGCAGGTCGAACTGCACTTCCTCGGTGCGCACCTCCGGGCGCTGGGTCATCGCGACGGCTCCTGTCCCGAGGCGGGCGGGGTGATGGCCAGGTTCAGCTCGCGCAGCTGCGCCTCGCTGATGGGTCCGGGGGCCGCGTCCAGCGGCGAGGCCGCCAGGGTGGTCTTGGGGAAGGCGATCACCTCGCGCAGGCTGGGCGCGCCGCACAGGAGCATCACCAGCCGGTCCAGCCCCAGGGCGATGCCGCCATGGGGCGGAGCGCCGTAGCCGAGGGCGTCGAGGAAGAAGCCGAACTTGGCGCGGTACTCCGCCTCGGGCATGCCCACCAGCCGGAAGACCCGCTCCTGCAGCTCCCGCTGATGGATGCGGATGCTGCCCGACCCCAGTTCCACGCCGTTGCAGACCAGATCGTAGAGCTGCGCCCGCACGGCGCCCGGCGCGGTCTCCAGCGTGTCGACGAACTCCGGCCGCGGCATGGTGAACATGTGGTGGCAGGCCATCCAGCCACCGGTATCCTCGTCCTGCTCGAAGAGGGGGAAGTCGTGGACCCACGCCAGCGCCCAGCGGTCCGGCGGGATCCAGCCCTCCTGCTCGGCCAGCACCAGGCGCAGCTCGCCCAGGGCGGCCAGCACCGTGGCCTTCGGGCCGGCGCCGAAGAGGATCAGGTCGCCCTCCTGGCAGCCCAGGCGCTGGCGGAGCGCCTGCTGGAACTCCGCGCCCAGGAACTTGGCGATGCCGGTGTCGAACCCGTCGGCGGTGGCCTTGGTGCGCCCGAGGCCGGCCAGGCCGCGCTGCTTCGCCCGGGCCTCCAGCTCGTCCACCTGCTTGCGGCTGTAGCGGGCCAGGCCGGGGGCGCACAGGCAGCGCACGGTGCCGCCCGCCGCCAGCGCGTTCTCGAAGACGCCGAAGCCGCAGCCGGCGGCGAGGTCGTCCAGGTCGGTGAGCGGGTGGCCGAAGCGCAGGTCGGGCTTGTCCGAACCGTAGAGATCCATGGCCTGGTCGTGGGCGATGCGCGGGAACGGGGTCTGCAGCTGGATGCCGGCGGCCTCGGCGAAGATGGTGGCCATCAGTTCCTCGACCAGGGCGTAGACGTCGGACTCCTGCACGAAGCTCATCTCCAGGTCGATCTGGGTGTGCTCCGGCTGACGATCCTTGCGCAGGTCCTCGTCGCGCAGGCAACGCGCGAGCTGGAAGTAGCGATCCACGCCGCTGGCCATGAGGATCTGCTTGTAGAGCTGCGGCGACTGCGGCAGCGCGTAGAACTCGCCGTGATGGATGCGGCTGGGCACCACGTAGTCGCGGGCGCCCTCGGGCGTGGTCTTGATCAGCAGCGGCGTCTCCACCTCCAGGAAGTCGCGCCCGGACAGGAACCGGCGGGCCGCCATGGAGGCGCGGTGCCGCACCTGGAGATTGTGGGCCATCTCCGGCCGGCGCAGGTGGAGGTAGCGGTACTTCAGCCGCATCTCCTCCTCCACCTTCTCGGCGTCGTGGAGCTGGAAGGGCAGCGGGGCGCAGCCGTTGAGGATGGTCACCTCCCGCGCCACCACCTCCACCGCGCCGGTGGGCTTGTCCGGATTGACCATGCCCTCGGGCCGTGGCCGCACCTCGCCCGTCACCTGCAGGACGCTCTCGAGCTTGAAGTGCCGGGCCAGTTCCTGGGGCTGCCCCTCCTCGCAGACCACCTGCACCTCGCCCCAGCGGTCGCGCAGGTCCACGAAGGCCACGCCGCCGAGATCGCGGATGTGCCCGGCCCAGCCGGCCAGCGTCACGGTCTGCCCCACGTGGGCGGTGTTGATGGCGCCGCAGGGGTGCGTGCGCAGGGCGGTGGCGTCGTAGCTGCTCACTGTTCGAGGACCTCCCTCACGGCCGTCAGGATGTGGTCGTGGTCCACCGCGCGCTGTTCGCCGGTGTCCAGTTGCTTGAGCTGGAAGACCTTCTGCTCGATCTCCTCGTCCCCGGCGATGAGCAGGACGCGCGCCAGGCGCTGGTTGGCCGCCTTGGCCTGGGCCTTGAGCGAGCGGCCGGAGGTGTCGACCTCCACGCGGCAGATGTCGCGCAGGATATCGGCGCCGATCAGGGCGTAGCGCTCGGCATCCGGTCCCACGCAGGCCACGTAGACGTCCACCACCGACTGCCGGCTGCGCTGCAGGTCCACCGGCTCGTCGGCCAGGTGCAGCAGCGTGCGCTCCACGCCCACCGAGAAGCCGATGCCCGGCGTGGACGGGCCGCCGCACTGCTCGACCAGGCCGTCGTAGCGGCCGCCGCCGGCCAGGCTGCTCTGCTTGCGCTCGCTCCGCGCGGTGACCTCGAAGGTGGTGCGCGTGTAGTAGTCCAGGCCGCGCACCAGGGTGGGATCCTCCTCGAAGGCGATCTCCAGGTCCTCGAGGCACGCCTTGACCTCGGCGTGGTGGTCGCGGCAATCCTCGCAGAGGTGCTCGGTGATGGGTGCGTGGCCGGCCATGATGGACTGGACGACCTCGTCCTTGGCGTCGTACAGGCGCAGCGGATTGGCGGTGACGCGGTCCTGGAACGCCGGGGGGATCTCGCTGGCGCGCTCGGCCAGGTAGCTGCCCAGGCTGGCCAGGAAATCGGGCCGGCAGGCCGGGCAGCCGATGCTGTTGAGCAGCAGCGTCAGGCCGCGGGCGTCCACCGCGTCGAAGAGCGCCAGCAGGGTCTGGATCACCTCGGCGTCGAGCACCGGGCTGTCCGAGCCCAGGGCCTCGACGCCCACCTGGTGGAACTGGCGGTAGCGGCCGGCCTGGGGACGGTCGTGCCGGAACATGGGCCCCAGGTACCAGAACTTCACCGTGCCCGGCTGCCGCGTCAGGCCGTTTTCCAGGTAGGCCCGCACCACCGACGCGGTCATCTCCGGCCGCAGGGTCAGGCGCTCGCCGCCCCTGGTCTCGAAGGCATACATCTCCTTGTCCACGATGTCGGTGCCCTCGCCCACCGAGCGCAGGAACAGATCCACCGGTTCGATCACCGGCGTGCGGATCTCCCCGTAGCCGTAGCGGGCCAGGGTCTCGATCCAGCGCTCCTCGCACCAGCGCCAGCGCTCGACCTCCTCGAGCATGATGTCGCGGGTACCCTTGAGGCGTTGGTACTTCAGGTTCATGCGATCCTCTCTCGGTCGCGGACGGTCCAGGGCGCGGCGAACAGTAGCACACGGGCGGCAGGGCGGCCACCGCCCCCCGGTCGCCCAATATGCGTCAAGGGGCCAGGCGGGGCCAGCAGGGTCCGAAGCGCCGGCGCAGGCGATCGAAATCGGGTCCGAGCAGGGCGTTGAAGCCGTCGAGGCCGAGGCGGCCGAGCTGGACGGCGAGGATGGCGGCGCCCGCGAACGCCGGCTGTTCCTGGCGCCCGAGCACCGACAGGGCCTGCTGCACGGCGAGGCGCGACGGCATGGGCACCCGCCGGTTGACCATGATCACCAGGTCCGGCACCGGGTCCGAGACCGTGCGCACACGCCAGCGGTCGCCATCGAGCCGGCCGGCGGCCAGGAGCGCCTCCAGATCCCACTGCCGGCCGAGCACGTGGTCGAACGCGCCGTGCCGGGCAGCCAGGAAGAGGGCCCGATGGTCGTAGGGGTCGTCGCCCCAGGTCACGCCCGCCGGCAGGCCGCCGTCCCGACCGTCGGCGCAGAGCGGCGCCAGGCAGACCAGGGAGAGGGAGTCGCCCACCGCCGTCCGATCCGGCGCCGTCTGCCAGGGTCGGTCGCCGCCCGCGGCATCCACACGGCTGATGAGCACCGCCGACGGACGCAGATTCCAGGGCACCCGCCGCCGACCTGCGGCCAGCGGCTGCCAGGCCGCGGCCGGCAGGGTGACCGCCACGGCATCGGGGGTCAGGACGAACGCCGCCGACGACAATCCCGCCGCGAAGGCCGCGCGATCCCGGGCGACCTCCAGCCGCAGGCGCTGGCCGGCCGCGTCCCCCACGTAGCGGGCCAGCGCCGCCAGGGCCTCCTCGCGACGCGGGTCGGCGGCCGGGGACAGCACCAGCAGGGTGCCGTCGCTGTCGCCGGACCCCGCGCGCGGCCACCACAGGGCCGCCGCGGTCAGCAGCAGCAGCAGCGCCAGGACGAGGAGCAGCGCGAAGGCCGGTCCGAAACGCTCGCCGATCATCGGCGCGGCTCCCCCGTCGGATCGCGTGGGCGGTCATCGCCGATCAGCACCATGAACACCGCCGGCGTCACCTCCACCGAGGAGACCCAGGCCGGATGCTGGACCTGACCGCGGACCTGATGGACGCCGGGACCGAGATCGGTGACCGGGACCGAGACCAGCAGACGTTCGGGGCGCATGGCGGCCACCGAATCGGCCGGCCCGCGGACCAGGACATCGCACACCGGCGGCGAGACGCCGGGCTCGCCGAGGTCGCTCTCGGCGAGCACGAGCACCGGCACGTTGGCCAGCACCCGCTCCTCGAGACGCGCGACCGGGACCGTGACGGTGACCTTCTCGGTGGCGAGCACCAGCGGCCGCGGCGGCGGGAGCAACGGCACCTCGCGCGTCACCGCCCGCTGCAGGGAGCCCAGATCGACGGTCTCGGTGACCAGGGAGTCCAGCCCGGCGAAGAAGCGCCGCGGGCCGGACACCGCGACCGTGTCCGGCCGCACGCTCACCGGGCCGGCCAGCACGCGGTCGGAAGGCAGGCGGCCGCGCACCGCCGCCCGGACCGGCAGCCGCCGCGTCTGCTGCACGTCCACGCGCAGCGGGAAGCGCACCGGCGGCAGGAGTCCGACCACCTCGGCGTCGGTGCGCACGTCGGCCTCGTTGAGCTGGTGGATCACGGGGGGGCCGGCGGTCTTGCTGGAGAGGTCGATGGCGATGCTGCCGAGCGAGATCCCGAGGTACTGCTTGGCCATGAGCGAGAGCTTGGTGGTGCGCAGCCGCGCCCGGCCGCTCTCGGGCAGGTTGCTGCCGTCCACGGTGAGCGTGTCGGCCAGACCGCTGACCTCCAGCGGCAGGCTCACGTCCGACTCGATCATGGTGGTCGCCGCGACCTGGATCCAGACCAGGACCGCCACCACCAGGCAACCGACCTTCAGCAGCACGTTCTTCACGGGTCGCCGTTCCTTCGGCCAGGAGCGAGAACCGCCGGCCCCGTGCCGGCGCGGCGGGATGCTAGCACACGCCCCCCGGTCGGGCAACAGACGCCGATGGCGGCGGTTGCCGCGGCGGGACCGCGTCGCTGGCGGGTGGCGCTCAGCGCCGCCCGGCGTAGGTGTCCAGGATGTACGTGAGCGGGTTCACCGACCGGCCACCGATCCGGACCTCGTAGTGCAGGTGGGGAGCGGTGGAGCGGCCGGAGTTGCCCGAGAGCGCGATCACCTGACCGCGCTCGACGCGGTCGCCCCTGCTCACGCGCGCCTCCTGCAGGTGGGCGTAGACGGTGAGCACGCCGCCGCCGTGATCGATCTTCACCAGCCGACCGAGCCCTCGCTGCTTCTCCACGGAGCGGACCACGCCCGCCGCCGTGGCGCGCACCGGGGTGCCCACCGGCAGGCTGAAGTCGAGCCCGCGGTGGAAGGTCTGCTTGCCGGTGAACGGATCGCGCCGCATGCCGTACCGCGAGCTGAGCCAGCCGATGTCACAGGGTCGGATGGAGGGGATGCGGTCGCGGACGTCCCGCCGCGCACCCAGCGTGTCCAGGAGCGCCGCCATGCCCTGCCGCTGGATCCGGGCCTGGTTCAGGATGGACTCGAGGTCCGCCGGCAGGGCGCCGGCCGTGGTCTCGGCGGCCAGCCCCAGCTCGCCAGAGGTCAGCGACCCGCGACCGCCCACGCCGGCCAGCCGCGCCTCGGCGTCCAGGGGCGTGACGTCCACCGCCGCGGCCACCATCTGCTGGTAGGCGAACACGGCGTCCAGGTCCTGCTGCAGCGAGGCCACGCGGGCCGCGGACCGATCCACGTCCTGGCGCAGCTGCTGGTTCTCCCTGGCCAGGGGCGAGCCCCCCGGCCGCCAGGCGGCGCCGGCCTGCAGGTCGACCACATAGAGCGCGGCCCCCAGGGCGAGCACGCTCACCACGGCCAGCGCCGAGAGGATCGTCCAGCGCGGCACTCGGAATTCACGGCTCCGGCCATCGCCCTCGGGGATGAAGAGGAAGGAGTAGCGCTTCTGCAATCGCATGCATGATCCCGGATCGGATGGTGGCGGACGCTCCTCGTCCGCCTTCAGGCCCACAGGATGGGCCCGGCCATGGCACCTGTCAACACGGCATCGACCGGGCAGGGCGCGCGGCGGGCGCCTGCCGGGCCATCCAGAGCAAGAACTGCGCCATCGAGACCGCCACGGCACCCCGCAGGGCACCGTGGCGGCATCCCGGTCCCCGCGAGGCCGGACGGTCCCCGCGAGGCCGGACGGTCCCCGCGAGGCCGGACGGCTAGAACTCGCTCTCGTAGTAGTCGTACAGCAGCTGGTGCCCCACCGAGCCACGCATCTTGGCCAGCGCCCGCTCCTTGATCTGGCGGATGCGCTCCCGGGTCAGTCCCAAACGTTCGCCGATGGTCTGCAGGGTCTGGGCGTCCTCGTAGCTGAGGCCGAAGTACTGGATCACCACCTCCGCCTCGCGCTTGCTCAGGACGGAGAGGGCTCGCCGCACATCCTCGCGCAGCCCGCGCACGAGCACGTCGTAGTCCGTGGAGATGGCGTCCTCGTCGGCCAGCGTCTCGCGCAACGGGCGCTCGTCGCCGGTGGAGCCGAAGTCGTCCAGTCCCATCTCGGTGCGGTCGGAGGCCAGGGCGTGGACCACGTCCCCCTCCTCCACCTCCAGCCGCCGCGCGATCTGCCGCGGGTCGGGATTGGGGATGCCCTCGTTCTGCAGGGCGGCCCGGGTGCGGTGGATCTTGATGAGCAGCGCCGTCTGGTTCTGTGGTAGCCGCACCGTTCGCGACTTGTCCAGCAGCGCCTGCATGATGGCCTGGCGGATCCACCAGACCGCGTAGGAGATGAAGCGGTAGCCTCTCGTCTGGTCGAAGCGCCGCGCGGCCTTGAGCAGCCCCAGGTTGCCCTCGTTGATCAGATCCGAGAGCTGCAGCCCCTGACCGGTGTACCGCTTGGCCACCGAGACCACGAAGCGCAGGTTGGCGCGGACCAGGGCGCGCAGGGCCTCCTCGTCGCCCTCGAGGATGCGGACGGCCAGCGCCGCCTCCTCCTCGCGGCTGAGCAGCGGGTAGCGGTTGATGTCACGGAAGTAGACCTCGAGCCCTTTTTCATGGGTCGCGGGGAACATGTGTCTCCTGCCAGCCATGGCTCTCTCTCCCGGCTGCGTGGGGCCTCGGCCCGCACGGTGTGACGCTATTGCAGGGTTCCCGCATCGCGGGGCGTCACCTGGACGAATCGCTCGTTCGCCCCCGTCCGGACCAGCAATGTCAGGGCGTCCCGCTGACCACCCAGCGCGGCGCGCGCACGGCGCCAGGCGGCCAGATCGGAAAGATCCCTGTCCTCGATGGCGACCAGGACGTCCCCGGGACGGATCCCGGCCTCCGCACCTGGGCGCCCCGCCTCGACAGCCACGACCAGCACGCCGGTCGCGGCCTCGATACCGAGCGTCTCCTTCAGGCGCCGGACCCGCGGATCGCCATCGGCGAGGTCGGCCACCTCCAGGCCGAGCCAGTGGCGGCCGCCGGCCGCGTCGATCCGCTCGGGATCCAGTTCCACCAGGGTCACCGACAGCTCCTGCCGGCCCCCGTCGCGTTCGATGGTGCAGTTCACCGGCTCGCCCAGCGGGGTGTCCGCCACCAGGAACTGCAGGTCGCGCTGGGACGACACCGCCCGGCCGGCGAACCGGAGCAGACGGTCGTCCTCCTGCAGACCGGCTGCGGCGGCCGGCGAGTCGGACAGCACCTGGCCGATCACCAGACCGCCATCACGCTCGTGCACCGCGGCGCCGAGCCAGCCGCGCACCACCCGGCCATCCCGGGCGAGGTCGGCGTGGATGCGCTGGACCAGGCGGCTGGGCACCGCGAAGCCGATGCCCTGGCCGGCTGTGTTGACGGCCGTGTTGACGCCCACCACCCGGCCCTGGATGTCCACCAGCGGGCCGCCGCTGTTGCCGAAGTTGATGCTGGCGTCCGTCTGCAGGAAGTCCTGGTAGCGCGGCGTCAGGCCCTGGATGTTCAACCCCCCGCGGCCCTTGGCGCTGAGGATGCCCACGGTCATGGAGCCCTCGAGGTTGCCGAAGGGGTTGCCCACGGCCACCACCCAGTCGCCCACCTGCAGGGACTCCGAGTCGCCGAAGGCGAGGTGGGCGAGGTCGCGGCCGTCGGGGTCGATGCGGATCAGGGCGAGGTCGGTCAGGGGGTCGGAGCCCACCAGCTCGGCGGCATATTCGCGGTCCCCGCCCGCGAACCGCACCCAGATGCGGTCCGCACCGCTGATCACGTGGTGGTTGGTGAGGATCTCGCCGGCCGGGTCGATCACGAAGCCGGATCCGGTCCCGGGGTTCTCGAAGCGGCCGCCCTCGCCCCCGCGCTCGGGGAAGAACTGGCGGTACATCTCCTGCAGCGGGGTGCGATCCACCCCGTCCTCGCCCACGGCGCGGGTGATGCGGATGGAGACCACGGCCGGGCGCACGGCCTCGCCCACGGCCACGAAGGGCGATCGCGGGACGTCGGCGTTGACGTCCACGGGCCCGGCGGCGCGGGCCGGGTCGCCGCCGCCGCCGAGCATGCCGGCGAGCAGCAGCAGCGCCCCGAGGGCGGCCAGCAGCCCGGGAGGCATCATCTCCCGGCGCCCGCGTCGGGGTCGGGCCGGGCGCGGTCGACCAGTGTCGAACGTGCACACACGCATGCCGTCGTCTTCCGGTTTTGTGGGGGGACATCCGGTTCGAACCACGAGGCGGCAGGGGATACGCCTCGGCAGGGATGCAAGCATGTTATCGGGAGTCGGGTTTGCTGTCAACCCCTCATGAGGGATTCTTCACCGCGATCATCCCTCACGGCGCTCCGGATCCGTCGCGTCCCGGGGACGCTCGTCGTCGTCCTTGCGGTCCTTCCGGTCCGCGTCGGCCTCGCCCGTCTCCGCCTCCACGGCTTCCTCTGCCGCGGCCTCCTGCTCCGCGGTCTCCCCGGCCCGGCCAGCTTCCCGGTCGGCGTCCGCGGCCAGTTCCGGGCCCGGTCCGAAGTCATGGGGGCGGTCCAGTTCCTCGGCCGGCCCCAGGTCCCGCCGTGCGGGCGCTTCCCCATCCGGGGCCCCCGCCTCCGCCGCTTCCGTCGAGACCTCCGCGCCGGCCGGGAGGTCCACGGCCGTCGCCGTGGCCGCCCCACCGGTCGCGTCCGCAGCCGCGTCCGCCATGGCATCGCGCTCGGCCTGGCGCTGGGCCCGGGTCAACCGGATCTCCTCGATCTCCTCCACCTTGGCCTCGAGATCCTGCTCGAGGCCCTGGATCCGCTCGATGAACGCGGCGAGCTCCTGGTCGTCGGCGAACTCGGTCCGGCCCTGCTCCACGGCGTGATAGACGTGGCTGCCCAGCTCGGAGAGCTGCCGCTCGATCTCGCGGCTGATGCCATACTTGTCGTACATGCGCACGCTGATCTTGGCCATCTCGCCGGTGCGATCGGCGGCCAGGGTGTACCACTCGCGGAGGTTCTTCTTGACCCGATCCATGATCGACATGGCAGCGTCCTCTGTCGGGCGTCCGGAAACAGGTTGCTCTCGACGTGGGCCTAACCTACAAATTGTGCACCATGTCTGGCAACCAGAATGACGACGCGCGGGTCCTCTTCCTCGCCGACAGCCACTTCCACACCGAGCGCGACGCGGCGGAGCAGCAGCGCCTGGACGCGTTCATCGCGCTGCTGGACCGGCGCGCCGGCATCCCGGACGTGGTCCTGATGGGCGACATCTTCGACTTCTGGTTCGATTACCCGCACTTCGTGATGAAGGGCTACGAGCCGCTCCTGCGCGTCCTCGACCGCGTGCGAGGGGCGGGGTCGCGGCTACACTTCGTGGGCGGCAATCACGACATCTGGGCCGCCCGCTACCTCCACGACCGCTACGGCAGCGACCCCGACGGCGGCCCGGTGACGCTGGAGCTGGACGGACGGCGCGTGCGCTGCGTCCATGGCGACGGCCTGCTCGGCCGCGATCTCCTGTATGCCGCCTTCCGGCGCGTCGTCCGGCACCCGGCCGGCGTGCTCCTGGGCAAGTCCCTGCACCCGGAGCTCCTCTACGCGTTCAGCACCTGGCTCTCGGGCACCAGCCGTGGCTGCACCCGCGACGAGGTCGTCGGCATCGAGCGCAAGGCGGCCCGCTGGCTCGAACGCCAGCGGGCCGCCGACTGGGACCACCTGATCATGGGCCACGTGCACCACCAGTTCACCGTGGAGCACGCCGGGCGACGGCTGACCACCCTGGGCGGCTGGCTCGAGCCGCGGCAGTACGCCGTCTGGCGCGCCGGCGGCCTCGCCGCCTGCACCGACACCGACGGGACGGCCGACCCGGCCGACGCCACGGCGCCCGCGGCCGGCGAGACCCTCTAGAACAGGAATTCCACCGAGAACCGGTGCCCCGGATCGAGGGCGTCGTCGGCGACGTCCTCGTAGGCGTACCCCACGCCGAAGTTCCCGTAGCGGAAGCCCGCGCCCGCGGTCAGGCCCTGGTTCTCGTAGTTCACCTTGTAGCCCGCCCGCAGGGCCAGTTCCGGCACCACGCGGAACTCGCCCCCCACGTGCGCCTTCTCGTTGCCGTCGTTGTAGAAGGCGACATCGCCGGTCAGCGTGGCGCGGTGGGCCAGCGGCCCGCTCTGCGGCGTCCAGCCGGCGCCCACGGTCACCGTCTGCGGGGCATCGAAGGGTTCCTCGTTGATGGTCATCTGGCCACCGAGGTTGGCGGCGCTGACGCCAAGGCTGACACCCGGCAGGTGGCGCAGTTGCCAGGTGGCGAAGAGGTCGAAGAGCACCACCGTGCCGCTGTAGATGTCGATCTTCTCGTAGACCAGCTTGGCCTGGGCGCCGATGGCGAACTCCTCGCCCATGCGTCGCGAGTAGCTGGCCCCGAAGGCGAGGTCGTAGGGCGAGAAGGTGCCCTCGGGGACGCCCACGGCGTCCGCCCCGTAGCGCTCGATCTCGTCGGAGAAGAGACCGGCGAAGGTGAGCCCGATCACGCCGAAATCCCCATGGTGGACCAGGGCGGCGGCGGTGTAGTCGAAGGTCTCCAGCCAGGTCTGCTGCTGCACCAGCAGCGCCGTGCCGGCCGGGGCGAAGGCCAGGCGCGACGGGTTCCAGTAGGCCGCGGCCGCCCCCTCGGTGGCCGCCACGCCCGTGCCGCCCATGGCAGCCTCGCGCGTGCCCATGCCCTGGCGCAGGAAGAGCAGGCCGGCGTCGCCGGGGTTGCCTCCGGCCAGGGCCGCCTGGGGCACGGCCAGCAGGAGCAGGCCGAGCAGCCCGGCGCTCGCGATGAAGAGCTTGCTACGCATGGTCACCTTTCCTCTCACGGCCGCCGCGAACGCCGCGCCGGCTCCCCGGGGTTGAGTCCTGACTGTACCTCGCGTCCCGCCAGGCAGCAAGCGCCGCGCCAGCGGGCCGCCGCCTCAGCGGGCGACGGCGATGGTCTTGACGGTCACCGACGCGCCGGTCGCGTCGTTCACCGCCACGCGGCAGACGTAGAGGCCGGAGGCCACGTCGGCCAGGTCGATGGGCACGTCGAAGGCGACCCGACCCGCGACGAGGGACGCCCGCACGTCGCGGACCACCTCGCCCTGCAGGTCCAGGATCTGGATGCGCACCTCGCCAGCGCCGGCAGGTTCGCCGGCGGCATCGCCACGGACATGGAGCGTCCGGCCGGTCAGCGGCTGCGGGTAGCAGACCACCGACGCGGCGAAACCGGGCTCGTGGACCGGATCGGTGCGCACGCTGCCGGTCGCTGGCGACCAGCCCGCCCGCCACGGGCCGCCGCCGGCCATGGCCGCCACGAGCGCGGCGTCCGGATCCAGCCCGGCCGCCAGGTCCACGACCCAGGTCTGCAGCGAACCGGTCACCGTCTCCAGCAGCTGATCGGTCTCGGGGTCCACCCCGGCCACGCGCCGGTGCGCGCCCGCGGCGAAGAGCAGGAAGCGACCATCGGTCCGCCGCACCACCGCCGGCGTCCCGGCCGGGCCCGCCGGGCCGGGCAGCGGCCAGCCGGGCCGCACCTCGCCATCCTCGCCGGTGAGGAAGAGGCGGCCGTCGCCGGTGTGGAAGAGGAAGGCGTCGTCCCACCGATCCGGGACCACGGGAGCGTCCCTGGCGTCGCCCGGCAGGGCGGCGGTGAGCACCAGCGGCGCCGCCGGACCCGCCGTGGTGGCCGGCTGCGGCCGGCGCGGCCAGCCCAGCAGGCGCTCGCCATTGACGTCCACCCGCGCCAGGGCGCCGTCCGCCTGCAGCAGCGCCCCCCGTGGGCCGAGGGGCGAGCCCAGGGCCAGCGCGGCCGGCCAGAGCGCCGGCGCGGCCGTGGTCGGACCGGTGAGCTGGCAGAACTGTCCCCGGCCGGCGGGATCGGTCAGGACCGCCACCAGGGCGCCGCCCGGAACCTGCGAGAGCATGGGCCGCTGCCGGCCGGGGGCGGCGGCGAGGTCGCGGGACCCGGAGATCAACCATCCCGTCCCGCCCCGGCTCACCACCCGCAGCTGCCCGCCGACGTCGGGCCCGGCGTCCACCGGCACGAGGAGGTGGTCCTCGGTGGCGCTGCGGCGCAGGCGCACCGGCGCGGCGGTGGCCCGTCCGTGCAGCGGCAGGGGCGCGATCGCATCCTGGCCCAGGTCATCCAGCAGCCGCAGGCGGTCGCCGTCGGGCTGGCGCTCGACCACGGCGATCAGGACGGGGGTGCTGGCCACGTCGGCGCCCGGAACGGTGCCCTCCGGCGGCAGCAGCACCGCCGGGATGCGGCAGCTATCCAGCCTGGCGATGCGCCCCGTCGCGCCGCCCACGTCGCCCAGCGGCGTGCCGTCGGCGCCGAAGGAGTAGACCCCGTCGGCGGCGGTCAGCACGATCTCGAGCGCCCCGCCGCCGTCGAGCTGTCCGGCCGCCAGCGGCAGGTTGGCCGCCACCGCCTCGCCGGCCGCATCGCGAGCCGACGCCAGCGGCGCCACCGTGGCGGGGTCGTCATCGTGGTCCACCCACTCGGTGAGGTCCTCGCGCAGCGCCAGGATCTCGCCGCCGGTGCTCGCGGCCAGCAACACCGGGACGTCCTGCTCCGGATCCAGCCGCACCGCCAGCAGATCCGAGCCGGCCAGGTCGACCTCCGGCAGATCCCGGCTGGCCAGCCGCTGCGGGGCGTCCGCGGCCGCGGACTCGCGGCTGAGCTGGAAGGTCATGCTGTCGGCATAGCGGATGCCGGTGTACTCGTCCTCGGCCCCCGGGTTGAACACGTGCGTGGAGTCGATGACCACGTCGCTGATGGCATCGACGAGGATGCCGGTCCGCAGGCCGCCGTTGGTGCGCGTGTCCGGGCGCGTGTCCGGGCCGAACCGCGCCGTGTCCTCGCCGCGGAAGCTGTCGAAGTCGCCCCCCAGCCAGTACGGGGACGGCTGCCGGGAGTCGAGATCCTGGATCCCGTCGGCCTCCTCCAGGTCCACGCTCTTGCGGGAGGGGTCGGCGTTGAAGAGGTTGCGCTCGGCGCCGAAGGCCGCGCGGATCACGGTCTCGTCGATGTGCCAGATGTGGACTCCCGACCCGCGGCCCTTGGGCACGCCGGGCCCCTGGGGCCGGGCGGTGTTGTCGGAGAGGAAGAAGTCCCACTCCGCGCCGGTGAACCACTCCCGGGTGTCGGTGGCCGGATCGAAGAAGCCGGTGGGCGTGCCGTCGCCGAACTCCGAGTCGGCGTCGTAGAAGTCGGGCGTGTTGTTGCCGTTGAGGTCGCCGGTGAAGCTGAAGATGCCGTTGCCGTCCGGATCCTGCAGGCGGTATTCCAGGAGGAAGTACTCCGCGCCGGTGAGGTCGATCCGGGCCGCGGCCCGCGGGTCGGCGGGATCGGCGGCCGGGCTCAGCGTCCAGGTGGCCGCGGCGTCCGGATCGGCCGGATAGGGATCCAGCCAGCCCATGAGCTGCTTGTTGAAGGCGCACGGCTCGGGCGGCACGAACCCGCCGGCGGAGAACAGGCCGTAGCCCATGAGGCCGAACTGGCCGATGCCCTGGCTGTCGGGCGCCCCGGACGGGGTGAAGTCGGAGAGCGAGAGCATGCCCAGGCGCAGGCCCACCTCGAAGCAGTACACGCCGAGGCTGCCGTAGTAGCCGCTGAAGCCCTCGAAGGCGTCCTGGAACTGGTTCTCCGGCAGGATCAGGACGTGGCGCACCCCCTCGCCCTCGGGATGGTCGTCGGTGACGATGAAGGGCTGGGCGAGGACGGAATCCTCCACCGCCTGCTGGAAGTCCTCCGGCCCGAGATAGGTGCTGTAGATCTGCTCGGGCGAGTCGCCCAGGACGTCCGTCTCCTC
The DNA here is from genome assembly GCA_964637835.1 of uncultured Fibrobacteraceae bacterium. GTDB lineage: Bacteria > Krumholzibacteriota > Krumholzibacteriia > LZORAL124-64-63 > LZORAL124-64-63 > Glo-17. The sequence continues at coordinate 49,341 of CAZWYF010000004.1, read as the reverse complement.
GCCGGCGCCGGCGTGGATCAACAGGACGGTGTCGTGGAGGGAGAAGTCGATCTCGGCATCGAGGGCGGCGATGGCGTCGGCGGCCAGGAGGACCGACTGCTCGCCCTCCTCGGGATGATCGCCATAGTAGGCCATGCCCTCGGCCAGGCTGGCGACGGTGCCGTGGACCCGGTAATCGAGGGTGAAACGCCCGCCGCTGACGGCGGCGTAGTAGTCGGCCACGTCGCGCAGGAGGTGGTCGTAGTACAGGGAATCATGCGCCGCGTAGTAGAAGTCGCTCTGCGTGGACGTGGGCAGCGGGCCGTCGAACTCGTCCTGCCGACCGTAGAACGTGGTGTCGGCGAAGTCGACCAGGATGGCCACGGTCACCAGCTCGGAGGGCGCCCGGCGCCCGGCGAGGCGGGCCGCCTGCAGCGACCGCTCGCCATCGCCGAGGAGCGGGGCATGCTGCCGGATCATCCGGGCCGCGGCCTCGGACGACACCGCCGGAGCGGTGAGCTGACGGGGGGCGGGCTGCTGGCGCGCGTCCGCGGCCGCGGCCGCGACCAGGACGCAGATCAGGAACAGGGCCCAGGCGCGCGGCGACCAGGTGTGCATCGGGGCGACCTTTCCGGACGGCGAGGGGTGCGAGCACGAATGCGGCGTATGATAGTGGCGGCCCCCGGTGGGGTCAATCGACGCCGTCGATCGACGCCCCGCGGCCGCTGGTGAGATTCGGGAAGGGCCCCGGACTCCGTCATTGCCACCCCTGATCGACAACAGCTTCGTCCGAGACCCTTCCGTCGTGCTGGTGGCCCCCGGCCTTCCTTGCGTCCCTCTCCTGTCCTCTGGCTGCCAACCTCTGCGAGGATCCGGACGTCCCTCCGGCCGGGCAGATGGGGGGAAAAGCCGCCAACACTGGGCTGTCCTGCCTACCGGCCACCTCCGGATCCGCGGGCCTTGCCGCTGCTGCCCCGGCTGCCGCTGCGCGGCTGGCTGGGCGGCGGCGCGGGCTTGCTCGGTGGCGGCGATGGCTTGCGCGGGCTGACGCTGCCGGAGCTGGAGCCGCTGCCGCCGCGCGGATTGCTCGGCGGCGGTGGCTGCGGTCGCTCCTGACGGCGGATGGTGGTGTTGCCGCTGCGACTGCGCGGCTCGCTCCGCACCGGTGGCGGCGTGGGCTTCACTCGCGAGGAGCCCGAGCTGCGACGGTTGGACCAGACGCGGTCGCCATCGCCGCGGCGCGGCTCCACCGGCCGGATGGTCCGGCGGTCGCCGTCGCCGCGGCCCCGCGGCGTCGGGGTCACGTTGCGGCGCTCATCACCGCGGACGCCCGGACGCACCCGCGTGTCGGCGGCCCCGTCCCGGCCGCGATCCAGCCCGGGCGAACGCGAGGAGCGCAGCCGGCCGGCATCGCGCACGCTGCTGGTGGGACCGTCACCGGGGACTCGCAGCCCCGGCGCGGTGCGGATCCGGTTGTCCGGCTCGTACCGGGTCTGCGAGCGATCGGTGGGCGACACGTTGCGCGGGGTCCCGCCGGCGCCGCGCGTCCGCTGGCGCACGTCCTCGGTGCGGTCGCGATCGCGGGCCACCACCGTGCGTTCCTTCATGGCGCGCAGGCGCTGGTCGTCGGGACGCTCGCCGCGCACCAGGGTGTTCTTGGTGCGCACGGTCACGTCGCGGCCGTCGCGGTCGAACCCCGGCTTGTCCAGGGGCGTGTAGCGCCGCCGGCCTTCCTTGTACGCGGTCCAGCTGTTGCCGTCCCAGTAGGGAGAGTGGCGCCAGTCGTAGTAGTCGTGGCGCCAGGCGTAGGTCACGTGGGGCCAGCGATACCACGGGTCGTACCAGTAGTTGACCCAGCGCGCGTGTGTCCACGGATCGACGTAGTAGTAGACCGGGTAGTAGTAGGCGGGGTAGAAGCCGTAGCTGACCCACCAGTCGTTCATCCAGCCATGGTCGTGGTGGATGTTGACGGTGCAGGTGTCGCGGTACGGCTCGTAGCTCGCCGTGCCCGTGTCGTGGCACTGGAAGCAGAGATACCGCGGGTGGTCCACCTTGCGGTGCACGTAGTAGCTCGCCTGGTTGGCCACCACGAACTCGCTGGGGTCCTCCAGGCCGGTGACCGCGAAGTTGACCTCGTTCATGGCGAGGTAGGGATCGCCGGCCACGTAGAAATCGAAGGGGCGCTCCGTCGGTTCGTGGTGGAAGTCGAGGGCCAGCTCCCGCAGGTCGAAGGGGTAGCGCGAGACCAGCGCCTGGACGTAGCCCATGCCCTCCTCGCTGGCCACCCGCAGCCGGCCGCCGTCACGGGCCGGCAGGCGGTAGCGATGCCCCCCGAACACGAAACCGTCGCTGTAACGGGTGGTGGGCCAGAGGATGCTCACGCGCCCCTCCGCATCGATGCGGTAGACCACGGCGTAGGCGTCCTCGTTGGTCTGGAAGGTGGCCTGCAGGATCTCGCCCCGGCGGTAGACCTGCTCGGCGTCCTTGTTCAGCCACAGGCTCACCCGTAGCGACTGCTCCTGGTACCGCGCCGTCATGGCTTCCATCTGGGCGGCATCCGCCGCCTGCGCCATGGCTGTCGGCGCGATCATCAGGAAGGTGCACGCCGCCAGGACGGCGGCAACCGGACGCCACCTCCACTCCTGGATCGCGAGACGCATGACCTTCCTCCTTTCCGCCCTCCGGACTAGAGCCGGATGGGCTCGTGTCGCTCCTCGCCGGCATGATCGCGCGGCTCGGGGACCGACAGCTCGGGCAGACCGTTGACCAGCTGGTAGGCCCACATGACGCGGACCGTCCCGGCGCCGGGATCGACGCTCGCCACGCCGAGCTTGGCGTAGTGCAGGTCGCCGGCCGCCGGCTCGTTGGCGATCTCCACCACGTAGATGTGGCCGGTGATCAGCTCGAGGACGCCGCTCTCCGACCAGCCGGACGCCGGGGCCCAGGAGACGCCCTCGAAGTACAGCTCGCCCGCGCCGTCGAGGAACGTCCCGTAATCCTGGACCCGCACGTCCGCGCGCATGGTCTCGAGGTAGGGCACGTTCCCCTGGAAACGCACCCGCAGATCCGCCGAGGTGCCGCCCGCCGTGGGGTCGACCACGCCCTCGGCGCCGTTGTCGCCGTGGGACCCGTGCTCGGCCGCGAGGCTGAAGTCGAAACCGGCGAGCTGCGGGTTGGCGCCCTCCACGTCGAAGAGCGTCAGCGGCGTCTCGCTCATGGGCAGCGGCGTGTCGATGATCAGCTCGAAGCTGAGGTAGCTCTCGTCGCGGGCCGTGTAGGCGCTGACGGCGTACTCGTAGTCCTCGGCGTTCTCCACGTCGGCGTCCACGTAGAAGTACTGGCCGGTACCGGCGTCGTAGTTGACGCCGACGGGCACCTCGCCGATGAGGAAGAACTCCCGGGCGGGGTCGTTCTCGTCCCCGACCTCGTAGAAGCGGCTCCAGATGCGGTAGCCCTCGAGATCGTCGTTGTAGATCTCGGGGAAGTCGTTCCAGAAGATCGTGATCTCGCCGTCGCCGCTGACGGAGTAGACGGAGGTGGGCGCCACCGGGGGCGGCGCCACGCAGCTGACGCAGTCGTCCTCCTCGCACGCGCTCAGGAGCGGCAGGATCAGCACCACCGCGGCCGCGGTGGCCAGCGCCAGCAGGTTTCGTCTTCCGTTCGCCGTCTGCATGCCTCTGCTCCTTCCGGGGCCCACGCCTCGGCCAGTCAACGCAGCCTTCATGCCAGTTCGGCCCCCGGGGGGGCTCGAAGCCCGGCGCATCCGCAAGCCCCTGGAACGATGTCAGCTGGAGAGATGGGACCACCAGGTCGGCGGGCGACGCCGGGTCCGGGGATCCCCGGGGTCTGGAGCCGCCGGTGGACACCGTCGCCCAATGGGGACGGCCGGCCCGATCTCGCGGCGGCGCCGGCGCGGCGGCGTTGACGCGGCGGCGCGGCGGCGGCAGGCCCGCAGCAGAAAGGAAGACGAGAGAGCCCCGCCACCGAGCTGGCATCCTGGCCTCGAATCTCGCCAATTCGAGACCAGTGGGACTCTCTCGTACTCTCACGTCTGCTTCGGGAGCCAGGTGATCGCGCCTGGAGGCCGGAACCGTTGCCGTCCCTTTCCCGTGTCCGGAGGCTGATCGAGACCCCACCTCTCGAGCAGTTCCGCCATGGGCCTTGACGTGGACGGCACCCCCGGTTTTGCCGGTCAGCTCGAAGGGCGGTTTCGCACCTCCAAGCCACGATCTCACCTTGCGCGTGACCGGTTCCGTTCCCTGCAACATCGCCGATCACGCCCGGGATACAGCAGCCTTCATGCCGGATCCCACCTCCGGGCGAGATATTTTAACTCGTTGCGATCATGCAACTTGAGGACTCGGGTGACCAGGCGAGCGAGACACCCCGGGCCGCCAGCTATCAATGGTTTTTACAGCCCCGGGGCGGGTCTCGCAACTGGCATGTTTCCAGCGCGTTGCACCATCAAGTGTCTTGACAGTCCGGGAGCCCGCTGGTGGTGGTCGCGCGATCCCCGCCGGCGCCGGCCAGACACGGCGGCGGGGCCCCATCGGGCCCCGCCATGCGCATCCATCCCGCCGGGCCGGATCAGGCCAGCCCGTAGAGCTTGATCTTCTTCAGGAGGTTGGGATAGCTGATCTGCAGGGCGCGGGCGGCCGCGGACTTGTTGCCACCGCTCATCCTCAGCGCCCGGGCGATCTCCCGGGACTCCACCTCGGCCAGCGTCTCGCGCAGCGGGCTGGTCGCCTGCCGGCCACCGCTGGACAGGTACGGGACCAGGTCCCGCGGCAGGTGCTCCGGCCGCAGCCGGTCCTCGCCCTGGGCCAGGACCAGCGCCCGTTTGAGGCACTTCTCCAGCTCGCGGATGTTGCCGGGCCAGTGGTGGCTGACGAGGGCATCCACCACGTCCGGACCCACCTGCGGCGCCCGGCATCCCAGCTCCTCGCCATACTTCTGGACGAAGTGATGGGCGAGCAGCGGGACGTCGTCCGGACGTTCTCGCAGCGGCGGCACCGTGAGCGGGAAATCGAGCAGGCGGAAGTAGAGGTCCTCCAGGAACCGGTCGCTCTCCACCAGCTGGTGCAGTTCCGCCTTGCTCGCGCAGACGATCCGCACGTCCACCCGGCGTTCATCGTTGGAGCCCACCGGCCGCACCGAGCGGGTGTCCAGGAAGTGGAGCAGCTTGCCCTGCATGGTCAGGGGCATCTTGCCGATCTCGTCCAGGAAGACGGTGCCGCCCTCGGCCCGGACCAGCAGGCCGGTCTTGTCGGCATCGGCGCCCGTGAACGACCCCTTCACGTGACCGAAGAGCTCGCTCTCGAGCAGGGTCTCGGGGATGGCCGCGCAGTTGATGGCCTGGAAGCGGCCCTCGCCCCGCGGGCTGAGCCGGTGCAGGGCGTAGGCCAGCATGCCCTTGCCGGTGCCCGTCTCGCCGCGCAGCAGCACGGTCAGGTCGCTGCCGGCCACCTTGCGGACCAGGCCGAGCACCTCGAGCATGCTCGGATCGCAGGTGATGATGTTCTCGAAGCCCTCGTTCTCCGGCGGCTGGGTCACCGGCGCCGCGTCCCGCGTCTTCTCGGCCAGGAACAGTCCCAGGAATCCCACGTAGTTGGCGAGGAAGTCCAGCGTGGACTGATCCACCACCGGGCCATGCTCGTTCACCGCGGAGAACCCCAGGAACAGCACGCCGAGTCGGCGGTCCCGGACGTTGATGGGCATGAACAGGCAGCCGGCCAGGCGCTCGGTCACCGCCGGGACCTGGGTCGGCAAGGCCTCGCCCGGCGCCAGGCGGCTGCAGAGCACCGGCTCGCCCTCGCGACGCTGACCGCCATACCAGCGCAACAGCTGGCCCGCGAGATTCTCGCCCAGGTCCTGCCGGGCGGCGAGCCGCGGGCCGGCGTCCGGGTCGTCCAGCGCCAAAAAGCCGCCGGCGGCGCGGGTGCGCCCGATCACCGCCGCGAGCACGGTGTCCAGGTGGTTGGTCAGGCTGGCGTCGTCGGCCCGGAAGAGGCCCGGGATCCCCGAGAGGGCGCGCACCGGGCTATCCTCGCGATCGAGGCTGCCCACCAGACCGCGCTCCACCAGGTGGCGCAGGCGCGTGACCTCCTCGAGGCGCCGGGGATCCTCCAGCCCCCGCGCCACGCGCTCGAGCTCGAAGACGGTCAGCAAGGCGTCGTCGCAGAGGCCGAGCCGGAGCTGGACGTGGGCCAGGCCGGTGAGGCAGGCCGCCAGGGTCTCGTCGCCGACGGCGGCCGCCGCCCGTTCCTGGACGTCCAGCAGCAGACGCCGCAGGAGCAGCAGCATGGGCTGATCGGCGGTGGACAGCCGCATCTCCTGGAAGATGCAGACCGCGTCGCACCACTCGCGCAGGAGGTTCTGGGACTGGAAGATCTCCACGGCCTGGCGGAAGTGGGTGTCGGCCAGGGACCAGTCGCCCTCGCCGGCATAGGCCTGGCCCAGCGTCAGATGACAGAAGCCGAGCTCGTAGACCTCGCCACATTCCTCGCAGACGGCCACGGCAGCATGGGCGTCGGCCACCGCCTCGGAGAGGTCGCCCGCCCGGCGCCGCACCTCGGCGCGGCGCCGCAGCAGTTCGCCCTCCACGTCGCTGGCGCGACCGAGAGGCCGGGTCTTCTCCAGTCCCAGTTCGTAGTTCAGGAGCGCCTGGTCCAGCTCGCCGCGGGCGAGCAGGATGTCGCCCAGGTACTCGTCGGCGATGATCACCTCGCGCTTCATCCGCTCGCGGGCGGCCAGGGCCTGACCGGCGAGCACGTGCTCCTCCGACCGGGCCAGGCGGCCGCTGAGCAGCTCGAGGCGACCGAGCGCCAGCAGGACGCGCGGTTCGCGCAGCCGATCGCCCAGGCTGCGGCTCAGCTCGAGACTCTTCTGCAGGATCGTGCGGGCCTCCCCCAGGCGGTTGGCCTTGATCAGCACGATCCCGCGGTTGAGATGGAACATGGCCAGCAGCTGCGGCGCGCCGTGGCGCTCGGCCAGCTGGGCGGCCTTGTCCAGCAGGGCCAGGGCCTCCTCCCAGCGGCAGGCGGCCTTGTGCAGCATGGCGAGCGCGTTGTAGAGCGTGGCCACGCCCACCTCGTCGCCCACGCGCCGGTAGGTGCTCAGGCTGTCGAGGTAGAACTCCTCGGCCTTCTCCAGACGGCCGAGCGACTGGTGGCAGGCGCCCATGGTCAGCTGGAGGTTGGCGACCTCCACGTGCTGGTCGGTGAGGGCCAGGAAGGTGAAGGCGCGCTTGGCCACGTCCAGGGCGGGCTGGTAGTCGGCGCGCTGCATCAGCAGCACCGCCTGCCGGACCTGCAGGCGGGCACGCTCGCCATCCCGGGTGGCGACATCGAGATCCCCATCGGGGTCGCTCATGTCCGCCAGGGCGATCTGCGCCCGGCCCAGCAGCGCGTCGGCCCGGTCCACCCAGCCGAGGTGCAGGCTCGCGGTCAGCGCCTTGCGCAGGACGGCGAGGGCGCGCGCGGCCGGCAACCCGGCCAGGGACTCCTCGGGCAGGATCCGGCCGTAGTAGTCCAGCGCCGTCCGGTAGGCCGCCGCCTGGAAGTGCAGGTCGCCGATCTCCTCCAGGCGCTCGAGCTCCTGGAGCAGATCGGCTCCGTGCGTGCCGTCGGGCCCGGTGGGTGTCCGGTCGTTGGCCTCGAAATCAGCCATTCATCTGCATCCCCTGGCGAGTTGGCGGATCGCAGATCGCGAGTGGGATCGGGCGGAGGCTCGGTCCGCCGCCCGATCAGAGCACGTTCATCAGGAACTCGCAGATCGGCAGCAACCACTGATGATCCCCGACTCCCGTCTGCGACGGCGGTGCCGGGCTGCCCCGGAATCCGCCTCCCAGATCATGGGGATCGCCCATGTAATCCTGCTGATCGCCCGCCCCGTCGCCGTCACCGGCGGGGGGATCGTAGATCCCATCGGATTGATCCTGGGGAGGCCCGTCATCGCCGGAGGCGACGGCGGCGGTCGCGAGCGGCAAGGCGAGGACCAGGCCCACCAGGGTGAGGATGGCGAGAATTCGCTTCATTCCGCCCTCCCGGGGAACGCCACGGCCGATTCCTCCCCCGACCGTGGACGGATATGGTCCGGACCGGCATGGTCCGACCGTCCGATTATCCAGGCATGAGGATACGGATCGCCGCCCCGCGAGTCAACCAGGCAGGGGGCGCATTTTTTATGTTTCATGCCGGCCCTCCTCGTGCTGCGTCTGCAACGCGTACCGCGTGATCTTCTTGTAGAGGTTGCTGCGCTGCATGCCCAGCAGCTCGGCCGTGCGGCTGACGTTGTAACGGTTCTCGCGGAGCTTCTGTTGCAGGAACATGGCCTCCGCCTCCGCCTTGAACTCCTGGAAATCCTCGATGCGCAGCAGGTCGGTCAGACCGTCGGCCGGCGCCGAGGCCGCGCCCGGCAGGACCGGCAGGTCCTCGGGCCGGACCTCCGGCCCGGGCGCCAGGATGAGGAGCCGCTCCACCAGGTTGCGCAGTTCCCGCACGTTGCCCGGCCAGGAATAGGACCGCAGGATGGCCAGGGTCTCCGGCGCGAAGCCGCGTGGGCGGGTCTTCATGGTGGCCGCCAGCCGCTCCATGAAGTACGCGAGCAGCAGCTCCACGTCGCCACGTCGCTCGCGCAGCGGCGGCAGGTGCACCGAGAGCACGTTGAGGCGGAAGAAGAGGTCGCGGCGGAAGCCGGAGTCCGGCGCGGCCAGGTCACGGTTGGTGGCGGCGACGATCCGCACGTCCACCTTCATGGTCTCGTGTCCGCCCACTCGCTGGATGGTGCCCTCCTCCACCGCGCGCAGCACCTTGGCCTGGGCCTGCCCTCCCATGTCGCCGATCTCGTCGAGGAAGAGGGTGCCGCCGTGGGCCTGCTCGAACTTGCCGATGCGCAGGCGGTCGGCGCCGGTGAAGGCGCCCTTCTCGTGGCCGAAGAGCTCGCTCTCCACCAGTTCGCCGGGGATGGCCGCGCAGTTGACCTCCACCAGCGGGCCCGCGTGCCGCGGGCTGCCGGCATGCAGCGCGCCCACCACCAGTTCCTTGCCCGTCCCGTTCTCGCCGGTGACCAGGACGGTGGACTCGGTGGGGGCCACCTTGTCGATGAAGGCCCGCACCTCCTGGAGCGCCGGGCACTCGCCGATGAGCGGGCTGGCCCAGCCGGCCTTGGCGGCCAGGCGCTCCCGCTCGGCGAGGTCGCGGCGATGGCGCAGGCAGTTCTGCAGCGTCACCAGCAGCCGCCCCCGATCGAGGGGCTTCTCGAGGAAGTCGTAGGCGCCCTGCTTGACCGCCTGCACCGCGGTCTGGATGTCGCCATGCCCGGAGATCACCACCACCGGCAGCTCCGGATGGTCCCGCTGCAGACGGTCGAGCACCTCGAACCCGTCCATCTCCGGCATCTTGATGTCCAGCAGCACCGCGTCTGCGGGCCGGTCGGCCAACACCCGGAGCGCCTCGGGGCCCGAGCCGGCGGTCAGGACGCGGTAGTCCTCGTAGCCGAGGATCTGGGCGAGGGTCTCGCGGATGGCGATCTCGTCATCGACCACCAGAACGGTTTGCAAATCCAGCCTCCTTGGCGATCTTGAGCGCTCGGCGACACCGGCGAGCCCGCGAGCGCGGTCCAGCTTGCGCAAGGCCGGCGGCCGCGTCAACACCCGACCCCCGTTTCCGTCGCCGGCGGCGAACCGGCCCGTCATGAAACCCTTGCTCCGCGATGTCGTTCCCGACCACTGGCCCGAGGCGCTGGCCGCCCGGGGTCTGCCCGCCTATCGCGGTCGTCAGCTGACCCACTGGCTGTACGACCGAGGCGCCCTCGACTGGACCGCCATGCACAACCTGCCGCGGGATCTGCGCGAGCTGCTGGCCGGCGAGCATGACGTCGCGGGCCTGGCGGTGGTCGATCGCCTCATCGCCGACGACGGCACGCGCAAGTTCCTCTTCCGCCTGCGCGACGGCCACATGGTGGAGAGCGTGATCATCCCCATGGAGAACCACAGCACCTTCTGCATCAGCAGCCAGGTGGGGTGCGCCATGGCCTGCCGCTTCTGCGCCACCGCCCGCGGCGGCCTGGTGCGCGGCCTGACGCCGGGCGAGATCGTCGAGCAGGTGCAGCGCCTGGCGCAGGACCTCCGGGACGACCCCTTCCCCCAGCACGGCGATCGCGGCTACAACGTGGTGTTCATGGGCATGGGCGAGCCGCTGGACAGCTTCGCCAGCGTCCACGCCTCCCTGCGGATCTTCACCGACCCGGCGGGCCTGGGGCTCTCGCCGCGCCGCATCCAGATCTCCACCAGCGCCCCGCCCCACGGGCTGGCGCACCTCGAGACGCTGGAGATCCCGGTGGGGTTGACCATCAGCCTGGGCGGCGCCACCGACGTGGCGCGGCGCAAGGTGATGCCCGTGTCGGGCAAGGCCTCGGTGGCCGAGGCCCTGGACGCGGCCGCGCGTTACGGCCGGCGGATGGGCCGGCGGGTGACGGTGGCCTGGGTGCTCATCGCCGGCAAGACCGACCAGCTCGAGCAGGCCCGCCATCTCGCCGCGGCCGTGGCGAACGGACCGTTCAAGGTCAACCTCATCCCGCTGAACGAGCTGGACGACGACGACCTCACCGCCACCGGCAGCGAGCAGGTCCTGGCCTTCCAGCGCGTGCTCACCGACGCGGGGATCCCGGCCTTCATCCGCGTCAGCGGCGGGCGGGACATCGGCGCCGCGTGCGGTCAGCTGCGGCGGCGCCGGCTGGCCGGCTGAAGGAAGAGAGGGAGCCGGAACGATCCGGCTCCCCAGGGGACGTCGACCATGGCCAGGGCGAGGCTCAGAGGATATCCGCGAGCCGCGTCTCCTCCAGGGCGCCCACCAGCGCCTGCTGGGCCCGGGACCAGGCCTCGCTCACGTTGCAGTCGTCGGTCTTGTCGCAGGGGTTGGTCTGCCGCAGACAGTGGTTCAGCGCGATGCCGCCCTCGCAGACCTCGACGATGTCGCGGAGGGTGATCTCGTCGGGGGTGCGCCCGAGGCTGAAGCCGCCCTTGACCCCACGGTGGCTCTTGACGATGTGCTGCTGGGAGAGCATCTGGAAGATCTTCGCCAGGAACGCCTCCGAGACATCGCAGTTGCGGGCGATCGACTTGAGCTGCACGGGTGCGTCGCCGTTCCGTCGGGCCAGTTCCTGCAGCCCCCGGATGGCATATTCCGTTTGCCTGGTGATCTGGAGCATCGCGCATCCCTCCGGGTAAGCCTGAATTCCTCTGATTAAAGAATGCTGCAGGGCAAAAATGGGAGTTCAACTCCGCATTGTCAAAGAGCAAATGATCCCGGGTCTTGCGCCAGCTGCAGGCTGCGACGCGCGAGGGTGGAGAGGGGCGCGTCGGGGTCGGCCGGATCCCCCCAGCGGGCAGACGACAGTTCCGGTCCCGGATGGGACCGCGGCCAGCGGGCGGTGGCCACCAGCACCTGCAGGCGGTGGTGGGTGATGGTGTGGCGATGGGCTCCCGCGTGCGCCACCGCGGGGGCGTCCCAGCCCCGCGACCGCAGCCAGCGCGCCCAGGCGCGCCGCGCGGCGTCGGCGTCGACCCGCGCCGGCGCGTGGTACCAGGGCACCGCCGGCAGGCCGAGCATGCCGCCGAAGAGGCCGGCGGCGTCCGCGCGCTGGGGCGCGCCCAGCCCCGGCCAGCGCGTCACCACCTGGTCGGCCGGCGGCAGCAGGAGCACGCGGTCGCCGCGCTGCAGCACGAGCACGGCGGTGACCACCGGTATGGCCGCCCGGCGCACCGGTGGGGCGGGCACCTCCGGCGCGGTCCCGGCGCGGCCAGCGGCGCAGTGGGCGCGCAGGGGGCAGGCGGCGCAGTCCGGTCGTCGCGCCCGGCAGGGGCCGGCGCCCAGGTCCATGAGGGCCTGGTTCCAGTCGCCGGGACGGTGGGCCGGCAGGTGCGCGGCGGCCAGGGCGCGGATGTCCGCTGGCCGCAGGGCGGCGGCCGCGGCGGCGGTGGCGCAGTGCCAGCGCAGGAGCACCCGGCGCACGTTGGCGTCGATGGCCGGCTCGGGCAGCCCGAGGGCGATGCTGCAGATGGCGCCGGCGGCGTAGTCCCCCACGCCGGGCAGGGCGCGCCAGCCGGCGAGGTCGTCCGGCAGGTCACCGCCGGCGGCCGTCACCCGCCGCGCCGCGGCATGCAGCATCCGGGCGCGCCGGTAGTAGCCCAGGCCCGACCACTCGGCCAGGACCGCGCTCTCGGGGGCGGCGGCCAGGGCGGCCGCGTCCGGGAAGCGCGCCAGGAACCGCTGCCAGCGGGGGCGGACCGTCTCCACGGTGGTCTGCTGGAGCATGGTCTCGGCGACCCAGGTACCGTAAGGGGTGACGCGCCGGCGCCAGGGCAGGTCGCGGGCACAGCGGTCGTACCAGGCGAGGAGCGCCTCGCGACGGCGGCGGACGAGGGCGGGCGCGACCCGCGGCTGCGTTGACAAGACGTACCCTCCGCATCGATGATTCCGGGACCACCGCGTCCGCAGCGGCCCCTCACCCCATCGCGAGTCCGAGAACCATGAGCCTGCAGACCCTGCCCGAACTCCTGGTGGACACGGTCCGGCGGCATCCCCGCCCCGACTGCTTCCAGGGGTACGATCGCCGCCGCGGCGTGTTCGAGCCGCTGGCCAGCGACCGCGCCCGCGCCCGCGTCCTGGACCTGGTCCGCGGGCTGCGCAGCCTGGGCGTGGGCCCCGGCGACCGCGTGGCCATCATCGCCGAGAACCGCGTCGAGTGGGCCCTGACCGACCTGGCCATCCTCTGCTGCGGCGCGGTCAGCGTGCCGCTGCACGCCATCCTGCTGGCCGACACCGTGGAGTACGTGCTGCGCGACTGCGAGCCGAAGGTGGTGGTGGTCGCGGGCCGGCGCCAGGCCGAGAAGCTGCACCCGCTCCGCGATCGCCTGCCCTTCCTGGGGACGGTGGTCAGCTTCGACCCCGTGGACCTGCCGTCGATCCTGGAATTCGCCACGCTCGAGGCGATCGGCGGCAACCTGGGCCCGGTGGACGACCCCGAGCGCGCCCTGCTGCCCGACCACCTGGGCGCGGGCGACCTGGCGAGCATCATCTACACCTCCGGCACCACCGGCCAGCCCAAGGGCGTCATGCTATCGCACGGCAACCTGATCGCCAATGCCGAGCAGGCCCAGGAGGTGCTGCGGTTCACGCCGCGGGACCTGACGCTGAGCTTCCTGCCGCTCAGCCACGTGTTCGAGCGCACCTGCGGCCTCTACACCATGCTCCTGGCCGGCGCGGGGATCGCCTATGCCGAGCGCATGGAGACCGTCCCGCGGGACCTGAAGCTGGTGCGTCCCACCATCCTGATCTCCGTGCCCCGGCTCTTCGAGAAGATCCACGGCCGCATCCTCGCCCAGGCCCACGACGCCGGCGGGCTCAGGCGCCGGGCGGTGGACTGGGCGGCGGGCGTGGCCCGCACCGAGGCCGCGCGGGTGACGGCGGGCCGGGGGCGCGGCCCTGCCCATGCCCTGCGCTGGCGCGTGGCCGACCGGCTGGTGTTCACGAAGCTGCGCGCGGCCCTCGGTGGCCGCGTGGGCTTCGCCGTGTCCGGCGCCGCCCCGCTGGACCCGCGGGTGGCGGAGTTCTTCGTGGGCGCCGGCGTCCCCCTCTGCGAGGGCTACGGGCTGACCGAATCCAGCCCCGTGCTCACCGTCAACCGGCCCGGCCGCCAGCGCTGGGGCACCGTGGGCCAGGCGTTGCCGCGTACCGAGCTGCGCATCGCCGCCGATGGCGAGATCCTCGCGCGCGGCCCCCAGATCATGCCGGGCTACTGGAACGACCCCGACGCCACGGCCGAGACCGTCGACGAGGAGGGCTGGCTGCACACCGGCGACATCGGCACCCTGGACGCCGACGGCTACCTGGCGATCACCGACCGCAAGAAGGATCTGATCGTCACCGCCGGCGGCAAGAACGTGGCGCCCCAGCCGCTGGAGGCGCGGCTGCGGCGCAGCGAGTACGTGCAGCAGGTGGTGGTGCTGGGCGACCGGCGGCCCTTCCTCTGCGCGCTGATCGTGCCGGAGTTCGAGGCCCTCGCCGCCTGGGCCGCCGGGCAGGGCCTGGAGACCGCCGACCGCGCCGCCCTGTTGCAGAGCCGCGAGGTGTTCCGGCTCTACCAGGGCCTGCTCGCCGAGCTCAACCGCGAGCTGCCGGGCTTCAACCAGGTCAAGCGCCACGTGCTGCTGGAGCGCGAGCTGACCCTCGAGGAGGGCGAGCTGACGCCCACGCTGAAGGTCAAGCGCTTCGTGGTGGCCGAGCGCTATCGCGAGCGCCTGGACGCCGTCTATCCGCCGGGAGCGCCCGATGCCGGTTGACCGCCGCCACGTCCCGCGCCTCTACCGGCCCGACGAGTGCACCGCCGTGGGCATGGCGGCGAACCTCCTGCTGATGGTCGGCAAGATCGGCATCGGCTTCCTGTTCCGCTCGGCCGCCCTGGTGGCCGACGGCGTCCATAGCTTCGCCGACCTGGTCAGCGACGGCGCCGTGCTGCTGGCCCTGCGCGCGAGCCGGCGCCCCCCCGATCACGATCACCCCTACGGCCACGAGAGCTTCGAATCGCTGGGCGCCATCGTCGTGGCGCTGTTCATGCTGGTCACCGGCGTGCTCATCGGCCGCGACGCGATCCTGCGCCTCATGGGGGGCGAGCACCTCCAGCCCCAGACGCCGGCCCTGATCGCGGCCCTGGTCTCGGTGGCGGCCAAGGAGGTGATGGCCCGCTACACCCTGCGGGCGGCCCGCCTGAGCCACAGCCCGGCGCTGCTGAGCAATGGCATGATGCACCGCACCGACGCGGTGACCTCGGCGGCGGCCGCGGTGGGCATCCTGGGCGCCCAGCTCGGCGTGGTCTGGCTGGACTCGGTGGGCGCCCTGGTGATCTCGCTCTTCGTGCTGCGCGAGGGCTGGCGGCTCACCCAGCAGAACGTCCTGGCCCTGCTGGACACCATGCCGGACGCGGACACGGTGCGCGCCATGCGCGAGGCCGCCTGGCAGGCGCGTGGCGTGCGCGAGGTGCGCGACCTCAAGGTGCGGCAGCGGGGCTCGGTGTTCCATGCCGATCTGCGGGTGGCCGTGGATCCGGAGCTGACGGTGCGCACCGCCCACGAGCTGGCGCATCACGTGGAGGAGGCGCTGCAGGAGGAATTCCCCGAGCTCTCGCGGGTCTTCGTGCACGTGGAGCCGGCGGGATCGCCAGCCGCGGACGGCGCGGCGGCGGGGACACCGCCGGCGGGGACACCGGCGCCGGCCGCCCCCGACCCTCGCCCCCCGGGCCGTCGCTAGCGACCGCGGTCGGCCCGGTCGCCGAGCGTGACGTGGAAGCGCCGCGCGCGGCCGTCGCGGCGGACCACCACCTCCACCACGTCGCCCGGATCGTACCGCCGCAGGGCGAGGGTGAAGCCGGCCAGGTCGCCGACGGGCTCGCCGGCCAGCTCGACGACCAGGTCGCCGGCCCGCAGCCCGGCCCGGGCGGCCGGACCGTCCTCGGCGACGCCGCCGAGCAGGTATCCCTCCGCCTGGCGGCCCCCGAAGTCCGGGGCCGAGCCGAACCACGTGGCGCGGTTGCCACCCGCCGCGGGCGCCGTCGCCGGGAGCGGCGCCACGAACTCGCAGGGCCGCGGCAGGGCGCGCATGGCGGCCACCAGCGCCGCCGTGACCGCGGCCACCTGCCGGACGCCGGCCAGGTCCACGGCGGAGAGGCTGTCGGCCGGCGAGTTCATCTCCGGATAGGCGCCGGTGAAGAGCAGCACGGCCGGGATGCCCCGGTCCAGGAATGGCACGTGGTCGCTCTGCAGCAGCCGGGGATCCTGGCGATGGACGCGAAGCTCGCCCGCCGCGGCGGTCAGCAGACGGTCGAGATCCGCGCAGGTCCGCTGCCCGGCGGCGTACAGGGGGCCGGCGCCCAGCCGGCCCACCGCGTCGAGGTTGATCATGGCGTCGATGCGATGGGCGGGGACCGGCAGGTCCGCGACCAGGTGCCGGGAACCGAGCAGTCCCTGCTCCTCGGCGCCGAAGCCGCAGACCAGCAGGCCGCGGCGGTCGCCGGGCGACGGTCCCGACGCCCGGTCCGGTCCCGGCGCTGGCTCCGGCCCGCCGGCCGGGTCCGCCACCATCGCCAGCGCGGCGACCGCCCGCAGGAGCGCGGCCACGCCGGAGGCGTTGTCGCCCGCCCCGGGGTAGTACGCGCCCGGCGCCGCCGGCCGGTCGGCCGGGGCGTCCGTCTCCACCCGGCCCAGGTGGTCGAGATGGGCCCCCAGCACCACCCAGCGTCCGGCGAGCGCGCCGGCGCCGGGCAGGCGTCCGAGAACGTTCTGCGAGGTTCCCCCGCCCAGGGAGTCGGGCAGGGCGAAGGGCTGCAGCCAGGGCTCGGCACCGCCGGCGGCCGGCGCGAGGCCGAGATCGGCGAGGCGATCGGCGAACCACCGCGCCGCCGCCCGCTCCCCCGGCGTCCCGGCGCCGCGGCCGGCCAGTTCCGGCGCCGTGAGCGCACGGATCACCGCGGCCGGGTCGACCGCGGCAGGGTCGACCGCGGCAGGGTCGACCGCGCCAGGGTCGACCGCGCCAGGGTCGACCGTGCCGGGGCCCGCCGCCGCAGGGGCGGGCGGGGCCAGGTGGGGCCGCGTGAACCCGGCGGCCAGGCCCACGCCGCGCGGATCGCTGGCTCCGGTCCACCGACCCGCGGCGACGTCGCGGACGATGAGCTGCACGTTGCCCATGGCGCCGCGTGGCTGCAGCTCGTGGCCCAGCTCGCTGAGCGCGCGGCGGACCTCCGGGGCCAGGCCATGCTGCTCGTACCAGCCATGGGCCGGCGACCACTGGTGGTGGACCCGCGGGGCGGCCGCAGCCGCCCGCGCGTCCATGCCGAAGTCCACCACGTTGACGATGGTCTGCAACGTGGCGGTGATGATGCGGGCGCCGCCGGGCGAGCCGGTGACCAGGCGCACGCCATCGGGACCCAGGACCACGGTGGGCGTCATGCTCGAGGGCGGCCGGCGGCCGGGCCCCACGGCGGCGTTCTCGCCCTGGACCAGGCCGAACGCGTTGGGCACGCCCGGAGCGGCGGCGAAGTCGTCCATCTCGTCGTTGAGGATCACGCCGGTGCCCGGCGCGATCAGGCCCGAGCCGAAGCTCAGGTTGATGGTCAGGGTGGCCGCCACGGCGTTGCCCTGCGCATCGACCACCGACAGGTGGGTGGTGTGCTCGGGCTCGGCGGCCAGCGGCGCGCCCGGGATGTCCGCCGGGTCCAGGGCCCGGTCCGCACGGATCCGGCGGCGCAGGCTGTCCAGGCGCGCGCGGCCGAGCAGGCGGTCCACCGGCACCGGGACGAACGCCGGGTCGCCCAGGTAGCGGCTGCGGTCGGCGTAGGCGAGCTTCATGGCCTCGAGCAGGGGGTGCCAGGCCGCGGCCGAGCCGTGGCCGGCGGCGGCCAGGTCCTGGGGCTCGAGCAGGTCCAGCATCTGCAGCAGGGCCACCCCGCCGGTGGACGGCGGCGGCATGCTCACCACCTGCAGCCCCCGGTACGTGCCCGCGAGGGGCTCGCGCCAGACGGTGCGGTAGGCGGCGAGGTCGTCGGCGGTCAGCACGCCGCCATCCTGCTGCACGGCGCCGACGATGGCCGCGGCCACGGCGCCGCCGTAGAAGGCGTCCGGGCCATGCGCGGCGATGGCCGCCAGGGTGCGGGCGAGGTCGGGCTGGCGCAGGGTGTCGCCGGGCACGGGGACCATGCCGCCGGGCAGGAGCACCGCCCGTGCGTCCGGCGACAGGCGCGCGGCGTGGGCCGCGATCCTGGCGGCGAGCCGCGGCCCCACCACGAAGCCGTCGCGAGCCAGGGCCTCCGCCGGGGCGATCAGCCGCGCCCAGGGGCGGGTGCCATGGCGTCCGTGGAGGTCCCAGAGGCCGCGGACCAGCCCGGGGACGGCCACGCTGCGGCCGCCGGTGCGACTGAGCGCCGGGTCCACCTGACCGTCGGCGCCCCGGAACATGTCGCGGGTGGCCGCCGCCGGCGCGGTCTCGCGGCAGTCCAGCGCCCAGGTGGCCGCGCCCCGGGCCTGGTAGCCCAGCACGAACCCGCCGCCGCCCAGGCCGCTGCTGTAGGGCTCGGTCACCGCCAGGACCACCGCCGCGGTGATGGCGGCGTCCGTGGCCCGGCCGCCCTCGCGCAGGACCTGCAGGGCGGCCAGGGTGGCGTGCCGGTCGGCGGTGGCCACCATGCCGTGCTCGCCGGTGGCCGGCGCGCCCCGGGCGGGCGCGGGCACGAGCGCCGGGGCGAACGCCGCGAGGACGACGAGGGCGACGGAAGCGGCGAGGGAGGCGAGGGCGGCGAGGGCGGTCCGCATGGCGTCAGTCTCCGATCAGGCCGCGGCCGGTGACGGTGGCGCCACAGAAGGTGGCGAAGAGCTCGCCGAACCGCCGCGTGTGGGCGTCCATGACGGCGGGGTCGTGAGCGGCCGTGGCCATGATCACGGCCAGGATGCGCGTGGTGGTCCCGGTGACGCAGGTGCGGGCGCTGTCGCTGGTGGGCGAGCCGAAGGCGCCGTCGGCGTCGAAGAGGCCGAGGCGGCCGGCGAGGTTCACCCGCCCCTTGCGGATGCCCGGGTAGCCCTCCCCCTCGCGGCCGGTGCGCAGGACCACGTCGCCGACCACGCGGTCGCGATCATACATGCCGATGGGCAGCAGGAACTCCAGGCTCGCCAGGTTGCAGGCGTCCACCGCGTTGTTGATGCGGTAGAGATCCTTGCCCTGCAGGACGCGGCGCAGGAGCGCCTCGCTGCTCGGCCGGTAGCGGGTGGGCTCCATGCCGAAGCGGTTGTAGAGGCTGCGCGCCTCCTGCAGGCCGGCGATGGCGCCCGGCGGCTGCCCCGCGTGCTCGGCCCGCAGGCGCGCGCCCACCGCGGCGATGGCCGCCCAGACCGCCGGTTCCTCGCGCACGGCGACCTGATCGAGGACGACCACGCCGGCGAGCACCGCCCCCGCGGTGGTGGCGTCCAGGGCGACGCGCGGGCCGCCCGGTACGGTCAGCTCGTGGGCCATGGTGACCTCCGCGGGTCAGGCGCTCCCGCCGTGCCGGCCGCTGCGGCCGTAGAGGCGCTCGTAGTAGTCGCGGTAGGCGCCCGTGCGGATGGTCTCCCACCACGACCGATGATCGCGATACCAGGCGATGGTCCGGGCCAGGCCGTCGGGGAACGTGTGGCGTGGCTGCCAGCCCAGCTCCTCGCGGATCCTGTCGGCCACGATGGCGTAGCGCCGGTCGTGGCCGGGCCGGTCCTTGACGAAGGTGATCAGCGACTCCGGCTTGCCCACCTGCTGCAGCAGCAGCCGGACCAGCTCGAGGTTGGTCCACTCGTTCTGGCCGCCCACGTTGTAGACCTCGCCGGCGCGGCCGCCACGCATGACCAGATCCACCGCCCGGCAGTGGTCCTCCACGTGCAGCCAGTCGCGCACGTTCTGGCCGTCGCCGTAGACGGGCAGCGGCTGGTCGGCCAGGGCGTTGGTGAGCATCAGGGGGATCAGCTTCTCGGGAAACTGGTAGGGCCCGTAGTTGTTGCTGCAGCGGGTGATGCAGACATCCAGGCCGAAGGTGTGGTGGTAGGCGCGGGCCATGAGATCGGCCGCGGCCTTGCTCGCCGCGTAGGGGGAGTTGGGCGCCAGCGGGGTCTGCTCGGTGAAGCCCGGGTCATCGGCGGCCAGCGAGCCGTAGACCTCGTCGGTGGAGACCACCACCACCCGCGCCTGGCCGTACTGCCGCACCGCCTGCAGGAGCACCTGGGTGCCGCGGGTGTTGGTGTCCAGGAAGGCGCCGGGCGCGTCGATGGAGCGATCCACGTGGCTCTCGGCGGCGAAGTGGACCACGGCCTCGATCTGCTCGGCGGCCAGCAGGCCCTGCAGCAGCTCGGCGTCGCGCACGTCGCCGCGCACGAACCGATAGCGCGGGTGGTCCTCCAGGCCCGCCAGGTTCTCCAGGTTGCCCGCGTAGGTGAGCAGGTCCAGGTTCACCACCCGGTCCTCGGTCTCGGCCAGGAGCAGGCGTACGTGGTTGCTGCCGATGAAGCCGGCGCCGCCGGTCACCAGGATGTTCATGACGCTCCTACTCGCTCTTGTTGGCGCCAGACTCGGCCACCATGTTGCTCGCCCGCAGCAGCGAGGGGAAGGTGCCGGCGTCCGTCCACCAGCCCGGCAGCTCGGACCACTGGAGCTGGCCGCGCTCGAGGTACATGTTGTTGACGTCGGAGATCTCCAGCTCGCCGCGGTCGCTGGGCTTCAGGGCGCGGATCATGTCGAAGACCTGATGATCGAAGAAGTACACGCCGGTGACGGCGAAGTCGCTGCGTGGCTGGCGGGGCTTCTCCTCGATGCGCACGATGCGGTCGTCCTCGAACACGGGCACGCCGAAGCGCTCGGGATCGGGCACGCGCTTGAGCAGGATGCGGCCGCCGGTCTCCTGCCGGCGGTAGGCGTCCACCGCCGGGCGGATGCTGCGTTCGAGGATGTTGTCGCCCAGGACCACGCAGATGCGCCCGCCGTCGGCGAAGTCCTCGGCCAGGCGCAGGGCGTCGGCGATGCCTCCCTCGCCCTCCTGATAGGTGTAGCGCAGCTCGCGCAGGCCCAGCTCCTTGCCGTTGCCCAGCAGCTGCAGGAAGTCGCCCGCGGAGTTGCCGCCGGTCACCAGCAGGACGTCGTCGATGCCGCCGGTCAGCAGGCAGCGGATGGGATAGTGGATCATGGGGCGGTCGTAGACCGGCAGCAGGTGCTTGTTGGTGATCTTGGTGCAGGGCCACAGGCGCGAGCCCAGGCCGCCGGCGAGGATGACGCCCTTCATGCCGGGTCCTTTCCGCCGCCACAGGCGGCCACCAGGTGGCGGACGCGGTCGGCATCGACGCGGCCCGCGGTCTTGAGCGAGGTGCCGACGATCACGCCGTCGGCATGGGCGAGGTGAGCGGAGACGGTGTCGGCGGTCACGCCGCTGCCGATCAGCAGCGGGCAGTCCGGCAGGGCGTGGCGCAGGGGGGCCAGCAGGGACGGATCGGTGGGGGCGCCGGTGGCCTCCCCGGAGACGATCAGCGCGTCGGCCAGGCCGCGCAGGCGCAGGTCCTGGGCCTCGGCCACCAGCTCGCGCGGCGCCAGCGGCGCGGCATGCTTGACCCGCAGGTCGGCCAGGAGCCCCACCGGCGCCAGCCCCAGCGCCGCCCGCTGCCGCAGCGTGCGGTGGGCCTGTCCGGAGAGCGGTCCCTGATCGGTGACCATGGCGCCGGTGTGCACGTTGACGCGGATGCAGACCGCCCCGGTGGCCGCGGCCAGGCCGAGGGCGGCGGCCGCGTCGTTGCGCAGGACGTTGACCCCCAGCCGCAGGCCCGGCTCGGCGCGGCGGATCTCGGCGAGGACCACGGCCATGGCCGCCACGGTCTCCGGTGGCACGCCGTCGGGCCAGAAGGGGACGTCGTGGAAGTTCTCCACCATGGCCAGCCGCACGCCGCCGGCCGCCAGGGCCCGGGCGTCGGCCAGCGCGGCGGCGGTCACGGCCTCCAGCTGCCCACCGAAGCGGGGAGCGCCGGGCAGGGCGTCCAGATGGATCATGCCCAGGACGGGGGGAGCGCAGAGCTCCAGGAAGTGCGTACGGGTCCACATGGCCGGCAAGTATAACGCGCCGACGGGCGGGTTGCACCCGCCGATCGGCGCGCCGGTCATCGCCCGGGCGCCCGCCCGGTCAGCGCACGAGGGTCAACCGGCGGGATCGCTGGACGCCGTCGGCCACCAGCCGGGCCACGTAGATGCCCGACGCCACGCTGCGTCCGGCGCCGTCGCGACCGTTCCAGGCGAACACGTGCTGGCCGGCGGGCAGCGGACCGTCGTGGATCAGCGCGATCCGGCGGCCGCGCACGTCGTAGACGGCCAGGCGGGCCCTGGCGTCGCGGGCGAGGGAGAAGGCCAGGCTCGTTCCCGGATTGAAGGGGTTGGGATAGGCGGGCAGCAGGGTGGTCACCTTGGGCGGATCGCCGCCGCCGGTCCCCCCGGGCACCGGCTGGGTGAGCGTGAGCACCTGGTTGGCCTCCACGCTGCGCAGGACCTCCACCGACCCGGTGGGCCAGCGGATCTCGATGCTGTCGGCCACGGCCGCGGCGCCGAGGCCGAAATGCAGGCGCGCCGCCGGATGCCCCGGACCGGTCCGCGCCGCGATCTGCCGCGACATCACCTCGCCATCGAGATACAGCCGGGCCTCGGTGCCCACGGGCTCGCGGAGCGAACCGCTGCCCTGCGGGACCACGGAGATCCAGTTGCCGCGGATCATGGTGTTGCGCAGGGCCACCGGTGGCGCCCCGTCGCGATCGAGCAGCAGGTCGAGTCCGCCGTCGTCGTCCAGGTCGCCGACCAGGACGGCCACCGTGGGGCCATCGAGCCCGTCGAGCAGCAGCGGCGACTCCGCCCAGGCGCCCCCGCCCAGGTTCATCAGCAGCCGGTCGGTCTGTCCGTTCCGGGTCTGGAAGAGGTCGAGATCGCCGTCGTTGTCGAAATCGCCCCAGGCGGCATCGGTCCCCACGCCCGGGGTCTCCAGGACGTCGTTGCTCACCATGACGAAGGTGCCGCTGTACTGGGTCAGCAGCACGTCGGGTGCGCCGTCCTGGACCACCACGAGATCGAAATCGCCGTCGTTGTCATGATCGCCCCAGACCGCCGTGCCCCCCCGCCAGGGGAGCCCCAGGCCGCCATGGGTGGCGTTCTCGAAGCGCCCCGGCAACAGATTGCGCGTCAGCAGGTTGCCGCCGAAGCGGTTGACCTGGTAGAGATCGGGACGGCCATCGCGATCGTAGTCGCACCAGGCGCCGGCCACGGTCCGCGCGAAGCCGATCCCGGCCTCCAGTTCCCGGACCGCGTAGGCGTCCAGCCCGGCGGGACCATCCTCCGGATGCAGGAGCAGCAGGTCGCGCCGCCCCTCGCGCACCAGATGCAGGTCCAGGCGGCCGTCGCCGTCGGCGTCCAGCCAGGTGGCGCCGCGCAGCGAGTCCGCCACCGACCCCACCGGCTCCGGAGCACCGAACTGGCCGTCGGCCTGCTGGCGCAGCAGGCGTGCCGGTTGCTCGCGAAGGACCAGCAGCACGTCCTGGTCGCCGTCGGCATCGACGTCGGCCCAGGCCGACCCGATGGTGGGCGCGGCGGCGGCCAGCGCCGGCGGCGTCACGTCGATGAACTGCCAGCCGCCGTCGTTGCGCAGCAGCACGTCGCCACCGTCCTCGCGCGCGAGGAACACGTCCAGATCGCCATCCTGGTCCACGTCCACCAGCTGCCCCCCGCGGCCGGCGCCGCCGTCGCCCAGCGCCGGGATCATGGTCCGCGCGAACGGCGGATGCGAGTAGGCCACCGCCACCTCGGGCACCGGCCCCTCCTCCGGGACCCAGACCGTGGCCGGCGGCGGCGCCTGCCAGCCCGGCACGGTCCGCCAGGTCACCAGGTACGACCCCTCCGCCGGCACGTGCACCAGCCGGCTGCCACGGCCGGTCTTGACGTAGCCATCGGCGCCGACGATCCGCCACGGCGCGTCCAGGGCCTCCGGCTCCGCGCGCAGCTGCAGCGGCAGGATCCCGATGCCGTCGGCGAAGTCGAAGGTCATGGTGTCGCCGGGCGCGCTGATGTTCTCCAGGTAGAGGTTCGCCGACTGGCCGCGCCACCAGCGGGCGGCGGGGATGGTCTCCGGGGTGAACCGGGTGAACTCCGGCGCGCCGAAGAGGTCGGTATCGTCGCCCCAGTTGACGTCGTTCTCCAGGTCCCAGCGGCCGTCGGCCTGGACCAGGGTGACCATGTAATGGATATCCGCCGTCCGGGCCTCACGATTGTTGTTGCCGCGCCAGTCCACGTGGTAGACCGCCAGGCCCTCGTCCGGCAACGACGCGTCGCGGCCGCTGCGATGGCGGTTCTCCACCACGTAGAGCTCCTGCACCACCAGGGGGTGGTTGCGGATGAAGACCCGGTTGTCTCCCGCCACCGACACCTGGTCGAGCATCACGCCATCGAGCAGGATGTTCTCCGTCCAGCCGACCTTCATCTTCAGCGGTCCGCACGGCTGCAGGGGGTTGGTGTTGGCCGTGGGGTTGGACATGATGCAGTTGAGGCCCACGCCCCAGGAACCGCCGTCGGTGTCGTAGAGGTCGTCCCACTGCAAAAGGGCGTGGCCGATCTCGTGGCAGGGCAGCCCCAGGGTGAGTTCCTCGCCGATGGGCGAGACCTGCCAGATGCGGGCGGTGACGCCGTCGGCGTGGAAGCCGATGGGCCCGGCCTGGGGCCACAGGCCGATCCCCCAGGACCAGGTGGGGGTGCCGGCGTAGAAGAGGCTGACCAGGTCCACGTAACCGTCGCCATTGGCGTCGTACCGGCTGAAATCGAAGCCGCGGCGCTCGAGGTCCTCGAGGGCCTCGGTCACCAGCAGGCGTGCGCGCCAGCCCTGCGACTGGTTGGGGTCCTCGTACCAGGTCTTGGGATGCGCGGCGCGGTAGTACTGGGGGGTGACCTCATGGGTCAGGTCGAGCTGGCCGCCGGAGACGTCGGCGAAGTAGTCCCGCACCGAGCCGTTGTTGCCGCCGCCGGTGTAGCCGGGCTGGTTGAGGAAGCGTTCGACCGCCTCGGGCGACACCTCGGCGGGCTGGTCGCTGAAGTCCACCAGCAGGGCGATGCCGCGGACCTCGCCCGTGGCGGCGGGAACGGGGTAATCGATCTTCTGGTCCTCCGCGCGGCCCCGTCCGGCGGCCTCGCGGGCAGCGGCGACCCGGGCGGCCACCACGTCGGCGGGCAGGCGCAGGCCGGGCTCCAGATCGGCGGGCGGACGCTCCCCGGCCGGGACCCCGGTGGAGAGTAACCGGTCGTCCCCCGGCCGGGCGTAGCAGATCCAGCCGCTGGACGGGTCGCGCACCAGCGTGTAGCCGTCCGGCGTCTCCAGGCGCTGGTGGAACTCGTCGCCCCAGACCCGGGCGGCCACGGCGGTGCCGTCGGGCTGGGTCAGGCTGACCGACTCGCCGAACACCGGCGCGGCCGCGACCGGAGCGGCCAGCAGGGCCACCAGCAGCAGCGCCGGGAGACCGAGCACGAGCAGGGCGGGTCCAGCGATGGTCGAGCGGCGATGGCACGCAGCGAACATGGCGATCCTTGCAGCTGGGCGCCCCCGGAACCGGGCGCGCGATCCGTGCGGGGGATACGGGAGGATCAGGTGACGTTACGGTCGCAGCTGGTGGCGGGCAAGCGGTGCGTCGTCCTCTCCCACCATATTAGTCCATGTTCTGGAACGGGCGCAAGCGCGCGCGAGGAGAACGGGCCCCGGAGCCGGCGAATGCCGCTCCGGGGCCCGCGTGCGAGGACTCGGGACACGGCCAGGTCGCGGCCCATCGGACCGCCGGCCGCGCCGGGGCTCACTTCACGAGGATCATGCGCTTCTCCGCGCGCTGGTCGCCGGCCTCGAGGCGGTAGAAGTACACGCCCGAGGCCACCGGGCGGCCCCGGCCATCGTCACCGTGCCAGGTGACGGCGTGCCGGCCGGCCGTCAGGTCCTCGTCCACCAGGGTCCGCACCAGGCGGCCGCGGGCGTCGAAGACGCGCAGGCTGGCCGGGCCGCTGCGGTCCAGGCTGAACGCCACCCGGGTGCTCGGGTTGAATGGGTTGGGATGGTTCTGGCCCAGATCGAAGGCCAGCTGCAGCGCCGGGGCATCCTCCACCGGCGTGGGATCGAGGAACTCGCCCACCAGCGTGAAGTCGTCCACCATCGCCTCCACCAGGGAGCCGGGCTCGGCGTCCTCGGCGATGAAGCGCAGCTGCACCAGACCCGGCGCGTCGAAGTGATCGGACAGGTCCACGACCACCTGCTGCCAGCTGTCGTCCGACTGGAGGGTGTACTCCACCGCGCTCCAGCTCTCGCCGGCGTCGTTGGAGATGTCCACGCGCCAGTGGTCCTGACCGGGCGCGGCGCCGTGCTCGTTGGTGTAGTAGCGCCAGTAGCTGATCTGCACGCCCTGGCCCCCGGTGAGGTCGAAGACCGGGCTGTAGAGGGTGGTGCGGCCGCCGTCGACGTCGTTCTCGCCGGCGGCGCTGCTGCTGCTGTGGAAGGCGCCGGTGACCCAGCAGTTGACGCCCGGCGCGGGGGTGTGGTCGGACCCCAGCTGCACGGTGTTGCCGTCGTAGCTGGTGCCGGTGGGCACCCCTCGCTCCCAGAGGCCGGTGGAGGCATCGTCCGCGGGATCGCCGGCGCGCCAGCCGGTGGCCAGCTCCATGGTGTCCTCGAAGCCGGTGTTCACCTCGAAGTAGTGCAGGTCCGCGGGCGCGTTGCGCGGGCTGGTGCCCAGGTCGCCCAGGGTGTTGCTGGCCGACAGGTAGTACTGGACCTGCGAGCCGGCCTCCTGGCCGGGGATGTCCGCGGTCCAGACGCCGCCCTGCGCCGTCATGGGCACCACGGTCTCGAGGCCGCCATCGACCAGGTAGTGGAGCTGGAAGCTGCCGGCATCCACCTCGCCGCCGCCCAGCGAGGCGCCGGTGCACTCGATGGTGTAGGGACCCGAGACGTCGGTCTGGTAGGGCGCGCCGTCGTGGTAGACGAACATGCCCACCAGGATCTCCGGCACCCAGGGGCCGAACCCGTGGTTCTCGGCGGCCTCGGCGTAGAGGTCGTGATTGGGCGTGCCGTTGGTCAGATCGCCGTCGTCGTCGTCGGCGGTGAAGGTGGCGATGACCTGGTCGGGCTGGGTGGCCGGCGACAGCAGCAGGCGACCGAAGTGCCAGTTGGCGGCCGCGGTGAGGGTGCCGGGATCCAGGCCGTCGCGCAGCTGCAGCAGTTCCATGGCGTCCCAGTTGAAGCCGGCGATGATCTGGCCGTCATGGTGGACGCTGCCGTTGAGGTCCTGGGGATACTGCAGGGTGTTGATGGAGTTGCGGATGCCGCTGCTGCAGTTGCCCAGGTAGAAGCCGCGGCCGATGACCGGGTCCTGGGTGATGAGGTTGCCCAGGATGTCGCTGTTGCCCTCGCCCAGGCCCTCGTTGCCCTGCCAGCCACCCATCACGGCATCCTGGACGCCGTGGCCGAACTCGTGCTGGACCACCTGCTGCAGCTCGCCGGTGTTGGCGTAGCCGTTGCCCTCGGCGCAGAAGTTGATGGTCCCGTTCCACCAGGCATTGCCCGGGCAGTAGCCGTCGCTGCGGTTGACATAGGCGTTGATGGGCTGGTTCACGTAGTAGAAATCCGGATCGAATTCCTGGTAGAGGGTATGGATCCGGCCGATGGCCTCGAAGACGTCGCGTTCGTCCTGCCGGGCGTTGAAGTCGTCCCAGGACACCTCCAGCGGCGTCCCGGCGTCCACCACGCCGTTGTAGACCGCCTCGGCGCCGTTCTGGTTGTAGACCCGCACGAACGGCCCCTGCAGCAGGGCGGAGACGTTCGCCTGGGCGCCGCCGCCGTCGAGGCTCCAGTTGCCGTCCACGTCGGTGGTCACGGTGCCCAGGCCGGAGACCGTCAGGTTCAGATACGCGGCGGGGAAGAAGGCGTCCTCGGTGCACCAGCTGTGCTCCTGGACCTCCATCACCGCGGTGCCCTCGAAGAAGTGGACGTTGTTGTATCGCCAGACGACCTCGCCGCTGTGGGCGTCCACGTGGGTGATCCACTCGCCCAGGGGGTCGCGGGTGTGGACGCGGACACGGTAGACCAGGCGGTGCTCCACGGCGGTCTCGGAGACCGGCACGGGCAGGACCAGCAGTCCGGGGTCGACGGTGTAGTGGTCGCCGGTGAGCGGCTGGTAGGGCAGGTCGCGGTGGGCGGCGTCGGCGGCCGCCATGGCGGAGATGGACGGCCGCGGGTCCAGATCGATCTCCGGATGCACCGTCGAGCCCATGAGCATGAGGTTGCCGTTCTCGTGGAACACCAGACGGACCTGGCCCTGCCAGACGGCGTGGTCGTTCCAGTACTGCTGCAGGTGGACGGACCACTTGTCGCCGGCGCGGCGCGGCTCGAGAGCGCGCAGGTCGGCGGTCGTGGCGCCCAGGACGTCGGCGTTCTCGCTCAGGACGTCCCTGGCGACGCGCTCGGCCTGGTCGCTGGCCGTGATGGCGCCGGCCTTGTTCAGCGGCGTGCCGAACACCCAGCGCGGGGTGCCGGTGGGATTGTTCCAGGCCTGGACCTTCCACAGGCCGCCGTGGCGCGCGGCCAGGGCGGACTCCACGTTGCGCGCGCCGGCAGCGGCGGTCGTGGTGGCGGCGGTGGGATCCTGCCAGGGCAGGGGCACCTCGTACCGGTGCACGTCCGCGGCCGAGCCGGTGGGCTGGGCGGCCCAGGCGGCGGTGGCGGCGAACACGAGCACCAGGGCGCCCAGGATCAGCAGCGAGCGCAGCGAAGTCTTGGCGTGGGGCATCACGTCGATCTCCTCGGGATGGTGGCGGGCGGACAGGGCCGGCCGGAGCGGTCAGGGGTGCGGGCGGTCGGTCGCCCCCGCTCCGGCCGGCGGAACGAGGCGGGCACCGGGCGCCACGGTGTCGTCTGATTGTAGCATACCCGCGCCCTCCGGGGCCAGAGGCGAGGAATCATGCGATATCTTACGGCACGACGCGATCGCGGTCCACCCCGATCCTGTTTCCTCGCGACCGCAGCAGAAGGGCCCGATCCAGGGATCGGGGCCCTCGGGGAGCTCTCGCAGACGGTCGCCGGCGCCGTCGCTAGCCGTGCTGCTGGGCGAACCGGTCCATGAAGTCGGCCAGGGCCTTCGCGCCCTCCACCGGCATGGCGTTGTAGATGCTCGCCCGGCAGCCGCCCACCGAGCGATGGCCCTTCAGGCCGTCCATGCCCTGGGCCTTGGCCTCGGCGATGAACTGCTTCTCCAGCTCCTCGCTGGGCAGGCGCCAGACCACGTTCATCTTGCTGCGGCAGTGCGGCGCCACCGGGCAGCGGTAGAATCCCGCGTGCTTCTCCATCATGCCGTAGAGCAGCCCGCTGCGCTCCTCGGCCCGCTGCTCCACCCAGGGCAGACCCCCGTTCTCGTTCAGGTAGTCGAGCACCAGGCGCGAGACCCAGATGGGAAACACCGGCGGGGTGTTGTAGAGCGAGTCCTTGGGCGCGTGGGTCTTGTAGCCCAGGTAGGCCGGCAGATCATCGGGGCAGCGCTCCAGGAGGTCGTCCCGGATGATGACCACGGCCATGCCCGCCGGGCCGAGGTTCTTCTGGGCGCCGGCGTAGATGAGGCCGAACTTCTCCAGCGGCAGCCGCCGGCTGAGGAAGTCGCTGCTCATGTCGCAGACGATGGGCGCCGACACGTCCGGCCACTCCTGCCACTGGACGCCGCCGATGGTCTCGTTGCTGGTCAGGTGCAGGTAGACGGCGTCCTCGCGGGCCTCGACGTCGGCGGCCATGGGCAGGGTGGTGAAGTTCTCCGCGCTGCCGTCGTAGGTGACGGACACGTCGCCGAACTTCTTCGCGTCGGCGATGGCCTTCTTCGCCCAGCTGCCGGTGTTGGTGTAATCGGCCTTCTGGCCGCCGTGCAGCAGGTTCATGGGGATCATGGCGAACTGCAGCGTGGCGCCGCCCTGCAGCCAGAGGACGTGGTAGTTCTCCGGCAGGCCGAGCAGCTTGCGCATGGCCTGGCCGGCGGCCTCGTGGACCTCGCTGTAATGGGGGCCGCGATGACTGGCCTCGACGAGCGAGAGGCCGGCGCCCTGGTAGTCCACCATCTGCTCCTGGACCTGCTCGAGGACCGGCAGCGGCAGGGTGGACGGGCCGGCCGAGAAGTTGTAGATGCGCGCCATGACTACTTCCCCTCCTTGACGAAGGTGTCGATGATCTCCTCCACCTCGGTGCCGATGCGCAGCAGGTTCTCCTTCGTGCTGGCGCCGAGGTGGGGAGCCATGAGCATGTTGGGAGCCTTCAGCAGCGGATCGTCCGCCGGCGGCGGGTCGCTCTGCCAGACGTCGGTGGCGTAGCAGGCCACCTTGCCGCTCTGCAGGGCGGCCACCATCGCCGCGCTGTCGACGGTCTTGCCGCGGCCGGTGTTGATCACCACGATGCCGTTCCTGGCGCCGTCGAGCACGTCCTGGCCCACCAGGCCCTCGGTCTCCGGGGTCAGCGGCAGGTGCATGCTGACGTAGTCGCAGGTGGCGAAGAGGTCCTTCAGGTCGGCGCACTTGCCGAAGGGCCGGCACTCCTCCACGTAGGGATCGTAGAAGTGCACGTCCATGCCGAAGGCGGCGGCGCGGCCGGCCAGCTCGCGGGCGATGTTGCCGATGCCCACGGTGCCCAGCTTCTTGCCGTACAGCTCGGTGCGCTTGAGCTCCTTCTTGGCCCATTCGCCGGCCGCCATGGTGTTGTGGGCCTTCACGATGTGGTTGGGCACGGCGATCATCATGGCGAACGCCAGCTCGGCCACGGCGATGCCGCTGGCCTTCGGCGTGTTGTGCACCACGATGCCCTTCTCCCCGGCGCGCACCTTGTCGATGTTGTCGGTGCCCACGCCGCCGCGGATGATGAGCTTCAGCCGGGGGGCGCCGTCGAGCCACTCGGCGGTGCATTTCGTCTTCGAGCGCACCAGCGCCACGTCGGCCTCCGGCAGGCGGCTGATGTCGTCGGTGACCTCGCCGAACCGGGCGAGCTTGTCGGGCAGGCCCTTGTCGAAGGGATCGCAGATCAGGATCAGCATGGCGGGCTCCTTTCGGACTCAGTCCTCGAGCGTGCGGACGACCACGCCCGAACGCAGCTTGGGTTCGAACCACGTGCTCTTGGGCGGCATGATCTCCCCGGCATCGGCGATGGTCATCAGCTGCTCGACGCTCACCGGATGGAGCGCGAAGGCCACCGCCATGTCCCGCTGGCAGCGGCGCTCCAGCTCGCCGGTGCCGCGGATGCCGCCGACGAAGTCGATGCGCTGGCTGGTGCGGGGGTCGTCGATGCCCAGCAGCGGGGCCAGCAGGTTGTCCTGCAGGATGGCCGCATCCAGGCTCTTGACCGGATGCTCGGGCGGGAAGGTGCCCGCCCTGGCGGTCAGCCGGTACCACTGGCCGCCGAGCAGCATGGTGAAGACGCGCGCGGCGGGCGGCTCGGGATCGTCGGTCTTCTCCACCGTGAACTTCTCGCCCACGCGGGCCAGGAACTCGTCCTCGCTCAGGCCATTCAGGTCCCGCACCACGCGGTGGTAGCCCATGATCTTCAGCTCGTCGTCGGGGAAGGCCACGGCCAGGAAGTGGTTGTAGGCCTCCTCGCCGGTGTGCTGCGGATTGCGCGCGCGCAGGTCGTTGCGCACCCGGAACGCCGAGGCGGAGCGGTGATGGCCGTCGGCCACGTAGGTGGCGGGGATCTCGCCGAAGGCCGCGCGCAGGGCGGTGACGTCCCCGGCGGCCGCGACCACCCACAGGGTGTGGCCGATGCCGTCGTCGGCGACGAAGTCCACGTCCGGCGCCTGCAGGGTGACGCGGCCGATGAACTCCCGCACCGCCGGCGTGTTGCGGAAGGTCAGCAGCACCGGCCCAGCGTTGGCCATGAGCTTCTCCACGTGGCGGGCGCGGTCGTCCTCCTTCTCGCGGCGCGTCAGCTCGTGCTTCTTGATGAGGTCGTCCTCGTACTCCTGGACGCTGAAGCCGGCCACGATGCCGTGCTGCACGTGGTCGCCCATGGTCAGGCGATAGACGTAGAAGCAGTCCTGCGGGTCGCGGACCAGGATGCCCTCGTCCTGGAAGCGCCGGAAGTTCTCGGCGCTCTTGTCGTAGACCACGTCGCCGTGGACATCGACGTCCTCGGGCAGGTCGATCTCGGCCTTGTTGATGTGCAGGAAGGAGTGCGGATTGCCGGCGGCCATGGCGCGGGCCTCGGCGCTGTCGAGCACGTCATACGGCGGGCTGGCGACCTTTTCCACCAGGTCGGCCCGGGGCCGCAGGCCCGGGAAGGGGCGGATGTCGGACAACGGACACCTCCTGTCGGATACCGGAACCGGGCCGGCGAGACCGGCCCTCGCAGCGCCCCGCGGGTCGGAGCGTGCCGCAACGATAGCCAACAGAACGCCGATGTCCAAGTCCGTCCCGGGGCCGGGAAGCGCGGCGCCCGCTCCGGAAAGCGCGGCGCCCGCTCCGGGGAGCGGGCGCCGCCATCAGGCCGTGACGGATCACTGGCAGAGGTCTACGGGCAGACGGCCCCGATGCCCTGGGTCATCAGGGTGATGTCGGAGAGGTTGACGGTGCCGTCGTTGTTGAAGTCCACGTCGGGGTCGCCTTCGTCCAGGCCCTGGGTGAACAGGGTGACGTCCGTCAGGTTCACCTGCAGGTCGCCGTTCACGTCCGGGCTGACGAAGTGGACCGTCGCGGTGGTGGGCACGGCGTCGCCGGCGATGATCGCCTGGCAATCCTCGGCGAGGCTGTTGCCGCCGCCGGCGATGGCATCCACCCACTGGGTCTGGCCATTGGCGTCGGTGGCCGCGCCGGGGTTCACGTCCGCGCAGCTGACCAGGCCGCCACCGGTGGTCACCAGCCAGATGTCCTCGGCCGGGTAACCCTCGATGGGGTTGGCATCGCTGTTGACCACGGTCAGGGTCAGGGTGGCGTCCACGGCCGCGCCGCCGAGGCGAGCCTCGTTGAACGCGTTGCCGGCGCCATTGGGCAGCGTGTACACGGTGGCCCCGTCGGTTCCAGCCGGGTTGCTCAGGACGCACAGGTCGGGGGCGGGAATGTTCGCCAGGGCCGGGACTGCGGCCAGGACGAGGGCGAAGACGAGGCAAGCACAACGATTCATGACGACCTCCAGCTTTCCATCGAGGAAGGATTACTATTCGAGTGACACACGCTGCGGCGGCCCTGCCGGCGCACCACTGCTTGAGGCTTGATGAGATTATAGCACAGGCCCGCCGCGTGTAGCAATCCCAGTTGTCGAATTAAATTCTCTCGGTGCAAGTGCCGTTTCCAGGCGGGCTGGCGGTGGCCGGAGATCATCGGGATGCCGGGGCTCCGGGCGGAGCGCAACCGCGCTCCGCTGGCCGTGGCGCCGCGATATCCGGTGCTTTCGCTCGGATCTCCGCGCCGTCAGTCCTCGGATGCCGTGATCACGGGCGGCAGTTCCTCGCCCTCGGGCACGAAGACCAGGGAGATGGAATTGACGCAGTGCCGCGTGTCCCTGGGCGTGAAGCCCTCCCCCAGGAAGACGTGGCCGAGGTGGCCGCCGCAGTTCTCGCAGAGGATCTCGGTGCGGTAGCCATCGGCGTCCCGCTCGCGCCGGACGGCGCCGTCGATCTCGTCGTCGAAGCTGGGCCAGCCGCAGCGGGCGTCGAACTTGGCGTCCGAGCGGTAGAGCGGCGCGTTGCAGCGCTTGCAGAGGTAGGTGCCGGCCTGCCAGTGATGCTCGTACTCGCCGGAGAAGGGGCGCTCGGTGCCCTTTTCCAGGATGACGTGCGCCTCGGCGTCGGTGAGCGGGTTGTAGGTCACGGCGGGCTTCTCCTCGGGCTGGGGGCCGGCCAGGGCCACGCCGGCCGCCAGGACCGCCACCAGCAGGCCAGCGGCCACCCTGGTCGGCAACGCGACGGGGGATCGGGACATGGGCGGCTCCTGTCGGTCGGGGGGTGATCGCGCCTCGCGGCGGGCGCTCACGGCGTCACCGCCGTGTCCAACGATGATCACGACGGGGAACGACCGCAATCGCCGAGGAGTTCCCTCCACCTTCCCGCGACCGCGCTAACGCGTCCGCACCAGCGTCTGGCGCCCCACCAGCCGTCCGTCCACGGTCACCCGGGCCAGGTAGACCCCGGCCGCGGCGGGACGACCGCGAGCGTCCCGACCGTCCCAGAACAGCGCCCCCGGTCCAGCCGCCGCTTCGGTGCGCCCGCGCCACAGGCGCCGGCCGCTGACCGTGAAGACCTCCACGGCGACCTCTCCGCCCCGGCTCAACTCCCAGGCCACGGTGGTGCCGCTGCCGCTGGGATTGGGATGAGCCGGCCGCAGCCGTCCCGTGGCGGCCGGCCCGGAACCGGGCGCGGCGGTGGGGTCGGCCATCGTGACGCCGAAGACGCTGCGCCCATAGGTCCCGGCGAGCAGCTCGGAGCGGTCGGCTCGCCACGCCAGATGCGTGACCACGACCTGCGGCAGGCCCAGTGCCGCCGGCTGCCAGGACTGGCCATCCCCGGTGGCATAGACCCCGACGTCGGTGGCCGCGAAGAGTCGCCCGGGACGCTCCGGATGCGGCAACAGGTCATTCACCGGTGCGTCGGGGAGGTCGCCCTGCCATGACGCCCAGGTCTGCCCCAGATCGTCGGTACGCAGGACGTGGGGATACGGCTCGTCCCAGCGGAAACCGCTGACGGAGACGTAGGCGGTCTCGCGGTCGAAGGGGTCGCAGCGCACGCTGGTGACCCAGCGCTCGGGGATGCCCGCGGAGACGTCGTTCCAGAAGGCGCCGCCGCTGGTGGTGACGTGGACCCGGCCGTCGTCGCTGCCGGTCCACAGGACGGCGCCGTCGAGGGGCGAGACCGCGATGGTGGTGAGCGTACCGTCCACCTGGCCGCTCTGCCCCTGATGGGGACCGCCGGTGAGGTCGCCGCTGATCGGATTCCAGGCGGTGTCGCCGCTGTTGCGGTAGAGGCGGTCGGTGCCGAAGTACCGCCGGTCCGGATCGGTGGGGTCCTGGACGTGCGGGGCGTTCCAGTTGACGCGGTCGGCGCTGCCCAGACCGCCCCCGGCCCAGCCGAAGGTCACCCCGCCGTTGCTCGAGTGGTAGACGTTGCCGTACTGGTACTGCACCCAGATCCGCTGGCTGTCCTGCGGGTGGATCAGGGGCTGGAACCCATCGCCGCCGAAGATGGTCTGCCAGTCGTCGAGCTGGCCGGAGAGGGTGCGCACGGTGGAGATGTCCTGACCGCCGAGATAGAGCGCATCGGGGTTCTGGGCGTCCAGGCCCAGCCGGTAGACCTGGGTGATGGGCTGGTCGGGCAGGTGGGTCCAGACGGTGCCGCCGTCGGTGGAACGGTACATGCCGCCGTCGTTGCCCTCGAAGATCACGCGGGCGGGCGGCGGGCCCCACGCCATCCCGTGATGGTCGACGTGCATGCCACCGGACACCTCGCTCCAGCTGGCGCCCCCGCTGGTGGAACGGTAGAAGTCCAGGCCGAGCACGAACACGGTGTCCGGCCGGTCGGGGTGGCAGCGCACGTTGCCGAACCACCAGCCATAGCTGGCGAAGACGTTGCTCAGCGCCCAGTCGTCGGTGCGGCTCCACGTGTGGCCGCCGTCGTCGCTGCGATACAGGCCATCGAAGTAGCCGATGCGGTCGGCGTAGACGGCGTACATGCGGTCCGGCTGCGACTGGCAGAGCGCCAGGCCGATGCGGCCGCCATCGCCACCGGGCGCGGGCAGGCCGCCGCCGACCGGTGTCCAGGTCTCGCCGCCATCGTCGGTGCGCCAGACGGCGCAGCCGGGGCCGCCGTAGTCGTAGCGCTCCGGCGTGCGCAGGCGCTGCCACATGGCCGCCAGGATGGTGCCGGGCTGATCCGGACGCTGGATGAGGTCCACGCAGCCGGTGGTCTCATCGACGAAGAGCACGCGCTCCCAGTTCTCGCCGCCGTCGGTGGTGCGATAGACGCCACGGTCGGGGCCGCTGGACCACAGATGCCCCATCACGGCCACGTGGATCCGGTCCGGATCGGTGGGGTGGATGACGATGCGGCCGATGGCCCCGCTGTCCTCCAGACCCAGCGGCTGCCAGGTCTGGCCCTGGTCCGGCGAGCGGTAGAGGCCCGTCCCGCCGTAGGCCACGCTCCCGCCCCCGGGATTCACCTCGCCGGTCCCGGCGTAGACCACGTCCGGCTGGACGGGATCGAGGGCCAGCGCGCCGATGGCCAGCGACGCCTGTTGATCGAAGACCAGGTCCCAGCTCTGGCCGCCGTCGCGGCTGCGCATGACGCCACCCTCGGCGGCGCCGGCATAGACGGTGTCCTGGTCGCGCGGATCGACGGCCACGCAGGTGATGCGGCCGCCGATGTTGGTGGGACCCTGCGGGGTCCAGGTGGCCACGGCGGTGGTGGCGGCGCGCCGGGCGAGGTCGTCATGCAGGGCCCGGGCCTGCAACTGCGCCGCCTGCCAGCGCTCGCGCGGGATCTCGCCCCGGGGCCAGGCCCGCTCGGTGAAGAACCAGCGGTTGGGCGCACGGACGGGCTTGCCGTCACCCGGTTCGCGCGACCAGCGGGTCTCCGACATGTCAGCCAGCGGCGGGCCGAGGTCCGCCCGTTGCTGGCGCTCGCGGCGGGCGGCGATCACGACCATCAGCAGGATGGCCACGGCAGCGGATCGACGGACGAGGGCGGTGCGGCGCGCCATGGGGGACCTCTCGGGGCGGGGCGACGGGGGGCGGCGTGGCGCCATTGTAGCACGACGCACCCGGGAGCGGGTGCCTGGACATCCCCGCGCCGGCGCTTATCCTGCCGGGAGACCCTCACCCTCCGGAGGCCCCCGACATGACCCGCGACGCCGATCGCTGGCTGGATCTGCTGCTGCAGGCGAACGTCCTGAAGACCACCCCGCGGACCGGCTGGCACCAGCGCCGGGTCCCCCATCCCGAGGATGTGGCCGCCCACTCCTGGGGCACGGCCATGGTGGCGCTCTGCCTGGCCGAGCTGAGCGAGGAACCCCTGGACCGGGGCCGCCTGCTGAGCATGGCCATCCTGCACGACCTCGCCGAGAGCGAGGTCTCCGACATCCCCCGCCTGGCCGTCCGCTTCCTGCCCGAGGGAGCCAAGGGCATCGCCGAGTCCCGGGCCCTGGCCGGGATGCTCGCGGGCCTGCCCCCGGCGGGCGCGTGGACCGAGCTGATGGCCGCCTACAAGGACGAAGCGGACGCCGAGGCGCGCCTGGTGCGCGACGCCGACCGGCTGGAGTTCCTGCTCCAGGCCTGGGTCTACCGGCGGGCGACGGGGAACGAGCTGCTCGAATCGGTCCGCGAGAGCTACCGCGAGCGGCGCTTCGCCACCCCGGCGGCCCAGGCGCTGGCCGACCGGATCCTGGCTCGCTGGGACGACATGGCGACGGGGCCGACCCGCGCGTGACGGATCGGCCCCGGTGGTCCGGTTCCTCGAGCGCATCGCCTCCGGGCCGGGGCGCCCGGCGGCGAGGAGCGGACTAGCGCAGATCCGGCGGCATCAGGGTCCCCGTGTCGTAATCCCATTCACCGCTGGCCGGGTCCTCGTTGTAGGTGGCGTAGCGGATCACGCCCACGGTGGGCGCGAGCCAGAGCGAATCCACGCCGGACTCGACCAGGTCGTCGCCGGCGGAGATGGTGTGGTCGATGACCACCAGGCGCACGTTCTTCCAGAACAGTTCCGGTCCGTCATCGCCGCCCTCGAGCCAGGGCACGTCCAGCTCGGCCACCATCTCGCCGTCGCCGACGAGGGTCATGGTGCCCTCGCCCGGGATGGTGGCGGTGGTCTGGTCGGACCAGGTCCCGGCCGGCGGCAGGGTGGTGAAGGTCAGCGGCGAGTCGAACATGATCTCCATGGTCTCGCTCCCTTCCACCTCGCCGAAGCCCAGGTACTCGAGCGCGCCGCCGGCCTGCTGCATGATGTCCCAGCCATACGACGTGGTATAGGACGCGTCGTACCACGTCTTGTGGAAGACACCGGAGCCCTGGCCCTCGAACTGGATGTGGGCCGGATGGGTCCATTCGTCCGTGGGCACCTCGCTGCCGATGGTGCCCCAGGCGCCGTACTCCTCGTACTCGTAGCGGCGGCCGTCATGCAGCGGGTAGTAGTCGGCCGTGCCCTCCACGGCGACGGTCCACGTGGTGGCGGCCGTCTGCTCGTTGCCGGCCAGATCCTGGTAGCCCTGGAACGTCATCTCCAGGGGCATGCCCGCCGGCAGCGGCGCGGGCAGCGAGACGGTCCAGGTGGTGCGGTCCGGCGACCAGACGGGCTGCTGCTCCTCGGTCGCGACCGCGGCGAACAGCTCGGCGTTGACACGCACGGGATAGGCCTGGTCGGGGTTCACCGGCTCGCTGAACGTGACCCGGAAGAAGGTGGTGCCCGCGGCGATCACCGACCCGCTGGCGGGCTCGAAGCCGACGATGGTGGGCGGCGTGGTGTCGGTGTCCTGGCCGGTGGTGAAGCCGAGCGCCACCGGCTGGGCCAGGTTGCGGCCGCCGTGGTCCTGCACGTCGGTGCTCACCGTCAGGGTGATGGCCTGGTCGGCCGGCAGGTCGCCGTCGGGATCGATGATCACCCAGCTGCCCTCGCCCTCGTGCGCCTGGAACGCCAGGGGGTCCTGCCCGGCATCGGTCAGGGTCACCGCACCGGCGAAGGTGTCGATGTCCATGTCGGCGGAGAAGAGGAGCGAGATCACCGTGCTGCGGTTGACCCCGGTGGCCCCGTCGGCGGGCTCGCTGCCCAGGAAGACCAGCTCGGTGGACTCCACATAGAACGTCGTGGCGTGGGTGCCCGCCAGGGCGTTGCCGGCCAGGTCGGTCAGGCCGGTGCCCACGGTCACGGTGACCGCGGCGCCCGCGGTCCAGTCGGGGTGCGCGACCACGACGGTGCGCGGGTCGGTCCAGGTCAGGTCGGTCACGGCGCCGGTGGAGAGGGTGATCTCGCCGTCGCCGGTGGCGGTGTCCATGTCCTCGCTGAAGACGATGACGATCTCCTCGTCCACGGCCACGCCGGTCTCGCCGGCCGACGGATCGACGCTGAGCACCTGCGGGGCGGTGGTGTCGTCCTGCTCGCCGGGGCCGGTGGGATCGTCGTCGTCGCTGCAGCCGGCCACCAGGCCCAGGCTCAGCAGCAACACCAGCAACAGCAGCGGGATGCGGTGGCGTTCCATCGGAAATCTCCTCCTGGCATGAGGTGTCCCACCACACGCTCCGGCGGCGGGAAACGGATGTCGCTCGCCTCCATGCATGATCCAGGCCACCCGGTACTGGTAGGAATTCGCGAGGGGAACACCATGGCGCAACCAGGCGCATCGATGGACAAGGGAACGCCGGACGCCACCGCGGCGGCCGCACCCGATCCGCCACGCGCTGGTCGGGAACAGGCCAGCGGGCGACCATCCGCATGGCCGCCCGCCTGGTTGCCGCTCGCCCGGGGTGGCCGACGCCACCGGATCCGGACTAGTGCGTGTCGTCGCGAGGCCGCTCTCGCGGCGGCTCGATGGCCTCCGGTCCCATCTCCTCGGCCTCCGCCGGATGCATCTCCTTCCACTCGTGCGCCGGCATGCGGCCATCCAGCCAGATGGTGCTCACCGGATATTCCGAGGGCAGGAAGATCACGTAGAAGAAGTGCCAGATGAAGATGGCGGCCACCGCCAGGATGGCCTCGTAGTAGTGGACCACCGCGGCCACGCGGACCACCCAGGCCGGCAGCCAGGTGGTCACCAGGTCCGGGAACCAGAGGATCAGGCCGGTGAGGGCCATGACCACCGTGCCCCAGATCACCGCCCAATATTCGGCCTTCTGGGTGTAATCGAAGCGGCGGAACTGCGGCCGCTCGCGACGCAGGCCCAGGTGGAAGGCCATGTTCTGCGGGAAGTGCACGAAATCGCTGCCACGGGGCGCGATCTCCACCAGATTCATGCGGCCACGGCGGGTGAACATGAGCCAGAACAGGTGGTAGAAGCTCGCCACCGTCAGGATCACCGCCAGCGCGCGATGGATGTTGGCCCGCAGGAACTCGTGTCCGCCCAGGCCGATCAGGTTGACCCACCAGGCGTCGGGCGCCCGCAGGGCGAAGCCCGTGATGGCCAGCCCGAAGAACGAGGTCAGCAGCACCAGGTGCTGGACACGCTCGGCGCGCTGCCAGCGGATCATCGAGGCCTCGCGGCGGCGGCGCTCGCGGTGCTTGATGAACTCCCAGCGCGCGACGATCAGGTTGTGCAGTCCCA
The DNA here is from genome assembly GCA_964637835.1 of uncultured Fibrobacteraceae bacterium. Lineage (GTDB taxonomy): Bacteria > Krumholzibacteriota > Krumholzibacteriia > LZORAL124-64-63 > LZORAL124-64-63 > Glo-17. The sequence continues at coordinate 9,514 of CAZWYF010000004.1, read as the reverse complement.
TGCCGCCGAGCACCGTGCCGATGAGCACCAGGTAGATGAGCTTGGCCCAGCCGTGCGGGCCGCGGGCGGCCAGGGCGCTGGCGTGGGTATAGCTGCGCGCGAAGGTCTCGTTGGAGCGTTCGTGGCAGCGGCCGCAGGTCTCGGTCACGTTGTCCGGATGGATGGAGCTGGCCGGATCGAGGGGGCTGCGGATCTCGTGGATGTTGTGGCAGTCGGTGCAGGTGGCCACCAGCGGATCGCCGTGGTCGATGGCCCAGCTGTGATAGCTGTCCAGGTAGCTCTCCACCACGCCGGCGGTGATGCCGTACTTGGAGGTCATCTCCGGATCGGTGTGGCAGTCGCCGCACAGTTCCCGGGCCACCCGCTGCGGCGAGGTGGTGGATGCGGGATCGGTGGCCGCCCGCGTCAGGTGCTCGTCATGGCAATCGTTGCAGGTGGGAGCATCGGCGATACCGATCTGCAGGGCGTTGCCGTGGATGGACTCCTCGTACTCGTACTGCTCGTCGGCATGGCACTCGCCGCAGGTCCGCGCGAGGTTGAACTGGTTGATGGTCGAGCCGGAGGCCTGGGCGTGCTGCAGATCGTGCACGCCGTGGCAGTCGGTGCAGGTGGCGGCGGGGATGCCATCGGCATCGCCGAGGCCGTGGACCGACTCCTGGTAGCGCGGCAGGGCCATGGGCAGGCGCACGTAGTTGCCGGCGACCATGGTGGAGTCGCCGTGGCAGTCGCCGCACATGTCGGCGATGTTCGCCGGGTGCACCGAGGACTCCCGATCATCGGCGGCGCGCACGTCATGCCCGCCGTGGCAGTCGGCGCAGGTGGCCGCGCCCTCGTTGCCCTGCAGCCGACCGAAACGGTGCACGCTGGTGCGGTACATCTCCTCCACGTCGTCGTGGCAGGACCCGCAGCCCCCGTCGAACTGCCCGATCTCCTCCTCGTCCTTGTGCGTGCTGTGGCAGGAGAGGCAGGTCATGTCGGCGTCGGCGAGCAGGTCGGCATGGACCGACGTGGCGAACTGCGCCTGCTCCCGCTCGTGGCACTGGTTGCAGGCCTGAGCCACCCGCTCGGAGAGATGGGGCTTGTGGGTATTGTGGACGTCGTGGCAGGAGGCGCAGTTCATGGCCTCGCTCCCCTGCCCGCCGAGGTTCACGTGGCCGCCGCGCATCACGTCGGCCATGGAGCCCTCGTGGCAGCTCTCGCAGAGGTTGTTCACCGCGCCAGCGGCCGGCGGCAGGCCGGGACCGTGGGACTGGTGGCAGCTGATGCAACCGGGACGGTCGGTGGAGGCGCCCGGTCGCGCGGCGTGGACGCCGCTGTCGTAGAGCTCGGCCTCGCTGTCGTGGCACTGCCGGCAGGATTCCTCGGCCACGGCATTGTCCAGGCCGTGCATCCGGTGCGGATCGCCGTCGGTGCCGTGGCAATCGGCACACCCGGGCGCCTGGTGGTTGCCCGCCTGGGCAGCGCGGTGGTGGAAGTTCTGGTGGAAGCTGTCCACGGCATCCTCGTGGCACATGGTGCAATCGACGGCCTGGTAGCGGGCGTAATGCGGGATGTCCTCATAATCGCCGGGCTGGGTATGGCAATCGATGCAGTCGAGCGAGCCATGGACGCTCTGCTCGTGGTGTGATGGGAGTACCGAGACGTTGCGGCCGTCATCGGTCGTCAGGTCGGGATCCTCGTGGCACATGAAGCAGGTCTCGGTCTCGGTCTGGGCCGCGACCGCGACGGTCAGGGCCAGCAGGATGCCGAGCGACAGCGACGCGCGAAGATGGAGTCGGCGCGGAACGTCCATGGGTCCTCCTCGGGTGGTCTTGCCGGGGCGCCAGGTCGTCGGGACAATAACACCCGTCGGCGAGGAAGCGAAGCCCTAAATTGTTTGTTCCGACCGGGTTACCAGATGATAACGATACCGATATCCATCATCGTCTACAGCGATGCCGCTCGGTCCCTTCCCTGGTTATGCAACTGCTGGTTGTTGCGTCGTTTCGCAGCTTCTCGACAATGGAGGTCGGGATCCAGGATCGCGCGATGGTCCGGTTCCCGATCGCTTCCCCCGGCACGCCTCGAGGCGGCCGCGGTCCGGGACGGCCGGCGACGCGAGCCCTGCCGGAGAGGGTTCCGGCGGAGGGCGTTCCGGCGGAGGGGGTTCCGGCGGTTGTCCCCGCGGCGGTCGCAGCGGTACAATGCGGCCGGACGCTGGAACCGGGCGGCCGGACGCTGGAACCGGGCCCCTGGGGACCGGGCTCGTGGGGACCGAGCCCGTGGGAACCGGGCCGTCACCTGGAGGATGATCATGCGCGAGACGCGGATGGACGATGCCGCGTTGCTTGGCGAGGCCATCGCCCTGGCCGCCGCCAACGCACGCGAGGGAGGCGGCCCCTTCGGGGCGGTGGTGGCCCGTGGCGGCGAGGTGATCGGCCGCGGCGTCAACCAGGTGACGGCCGAACATGATCCGACGGCCCACGCGGAGGTGCAGGCCATCCGGGCCGCCTGCCGCGCGCTGGGCAGCCACGAGCTGGCCGGCTGCACCCTCTACGCCAGCTGCGAGCCCTGCCCCATGTGCCTGGGCGCCATCCTGTGGGCGCGCGTCGGCAAGCTGGTCTACGCCGCCTCCCGCGAGGATGCCGCGGCCGCCGGCTTCGACGACTCCGTCTTCCACGACGAGGTGTCGCGACCGGCGGCCGAACGTGAGCTGCCCAGCGTGCACCTGCCGCATCCGGACACCGGCACGCCCTTCGCCGCCTGGCGGGTCTGCCCCCGGCGCCGCCCCTACTGAGCGTCGCTGGTGCCGGACCGGTCGCCGGCGGTGGGTCCGCCCGCGGCGCCACCCTCGGCGCCGCTCGAGGCGCCGCCCGCCGGCATGCTGCCCGGGGCCGGCCCCGACACCCCGGGGATCGGACCGCCCCCCATGCCCATCAGCGGCCGCAGCATCTCGATGGGCAGCGGGAAGATGGTGGTGCTGTTGTTCTCGGCGGCGATCTCCGAGAGCGTGGCCAGGTAACGCAGCTGCAGGGCGATGGGATGCACCTCGATCACCTGGGCCGCCTCGCTCAGCTGCTTGGAGGCCTCGAACTCGCCAGTGGCGTGGATCACCTTGGCACGCCGCTCGCGCTCGGCCTCGGCCTGGCGCGCCATGGCCCGCTTCATCTCCACGGGCAGATCCACGTCCTTGATCTCCACCGTGGAGACCTTGATGCCCCAGGGGTCGGTCCCCTCGTCCACGATGGCCTGGACGGCGGCGTTGAGCTTGTCGCGCTCGGCGAGCAGCGAGTCCAGATCCGCCTGACCCACCACGCTGCGCAGGGTGGTCTGGGCGAGCTGGGTGGTGGCGAAGAGGAACTCCTCCACCTCGATGATGGCCTTGCGCGGCTCCATGACGCGGAAGTAGAGCACGGCGTTGACGCGCACCGAGACGTTGTCGCGGGTGATCACGTCCTGGGGTTCGACATCCATGGCGATGGTGCGCAGGCTCACGCGCTCCATGCGCTCGATGAACGGCACCAGGATGATCAGTCCCGGGCCGCGGGTGCCCACGTACCGGCCGAGCCGGAAGACCACGGCCCGCTCGTACTCCCGCAGGATACGCACCGAGTTGGCCAGGACGAACAGGATCAGGACCAGCAGGGTCCCTGGTAACACGAACGGCATGGGCACTCCTTCCAGTTGCCGGCGGCCGGTCGATCCGTCCGCCACCTTCCTCGAGCCCGTCTACTCCCCGGGCACCAGCGGGCGCACCCGGGCGACCCGGTGATCGATGGCGGTCACCTCGACCCGCGCGTCCTCGGCCAGCGGCCGGTCGGCCACCGCATCCCACATCTCGCCGTGGAAGACCACCTTGCCGCGCTGATCGCCACCGCCGATGGCCACCACCACGCGTCCCTGCTCGCCCACGAGCGACTGCGCGCCACTCACCGGCGGTCGCTTCTGGCCCCGCACCACCAGCCAGACGCAGAGCACGAAGAACCCGATGAACACCACCAGGGTGGGGATCATCACCCGCAGGCTGAGCCGGGCCCACGGCTCGGGAGAATCGAAGAGCATGAGCGAGCCGAGGACCAGCGAGGCGACGCCCCCGATGGTCAACGCGCCGAAGCTCGGCACCTTGATCTCCAGGATGAGCAGTATGGTCCCCAGGAGGATCAGGGCGATGCCGGCGTAGTTGACCGGCAGGGCCTGGAAGGCGAACAGCGCCAGCAACAGGCAGATGGCCCCCAGGATCCCCGGCGCGAAGGCGCCCGGGTTGCTCAGCTCGAAGAACAGGCCGTAGATGCCCAGGAGCATGAGGATGTAGGCGACGTTGGGATCGGCCAGGAGCTTGAGCAGGCTGCGGCGCGTGCCCATGGGCCGCTCCTCGACCGCGGCCCCCGCCAGGCGCAGGGTCCGCTCGCCGCCGGAGAGCTGGACGGTGCGGCCATCCAGGCTGTCGAGCAGGGCGGTGGTGGTGGGAGCGAGCGCGTCGATGAGGCCGGCCGCGCGGGCCTCGGTGGCGGTGAGGTTGATGGCCTCGGTGACGAACCGGCGCGCGAGATCCTCGTCACGACCGCGCTGGCGGGCGAGCGAGGCGATGTAGGCCGCGGCGTCGTTGGCCACCTTGGCGGCCATGGTGGTGTCGGCGATGCCACCGCCCATCTGCACCGGGCTGGCCGAGCCGATGTTGGTGCCGGGCGCCATGGCCGCCGCGTGGGCGGCGATGGTGATGAACGCTCCGGCCGAGGCGGCCCGCGCACCGGGCGGCGCCACGTGCACGATCACCGGCACCGGCGAGGCGAGCATGTCCTTGATGATCACGCGCATGGCGGCGTCCAGCCCACCCGGGGTATCCAGCTGGATGATCACCGCATCGACGGCGGCCTCGGCGGCCTCCTCGAGGCGTTCGCCGAGGAACCCCGACGCCACCGGGGTGATGGGGCCCTCGTAGGGGACCACGTGGACGCGCGGCGCGGGATTCGCGGCGTCCGTCGGCGGCGTCGTGGTCCCGGGCGTGGTCGTCCCCGGCTCGCCGACGCCCGCGGCGGCCAGGCTGTCCGGCGCACCGGACTGCTGGGCGGCGGCCACGGCGACCAGGATTCCGCAGATCAGCAGACCCGTCCAGGGCAGCAGACGGCGACGGCGTCGGTCGCGCATGGTGGTTCTCCTCCTGGCAGCCGGTGTCCGGGATCCCCGGGGCCTGGTGGCGTCCGGGCTGCTCGTTGCTCCACAGGGTACCATCCCGCCGCCGGCCGCGCACCAGCAATCCCCTGCGATCTTTGCGCCCGGGACCGGGGATCTGGTATCATGATGGCTCCCGGACCACATCGCGCCGCCGCCCCCGTCGAGGAGTTCCGCGTCCATGCTACGTCGCACCCTGGCCGTCCTGGCCACCGCCGCCCTGCTGCTCATCGTCACGCTGGCCCTGCGGCCTGCCCCCACCGCGCCGGAGGCCCCGTCCGCGGCGGGCGGCCACCTCACCGCCGAGACCCTGCCCAAGCCCGAGGGCAAGCCCACGGCGTGGTTCTACCGCCAGCGCGCCTTCCCCAACCAGACCATCGATCCGGCTGGCCAGCGCCTGGCCCTGGCGCAGGCGCGGGAGCTGGCCGCCGTGGCCGAGGACCGCCGCCGGCGCGGCGACAAGAGCGCCCTGCTGAGCACCATCTGGCAGCAACGCGGCCCCGACAACGTGGGCGCCCGGGTGACCGACCTGGCCATCCACCCCACCGACCCGGACATCTGCTACGCAGCCATGGCCACCGGTGGCGTCTTCAAGACCACCGACGGCGGCCAGACCTGGACCCCCATCTTCGACGACGCCGACGTGATCACCATCGGGGCCATCGCCCTCGACCCGCAGGATCCCCAGACCATCTGGGTGGGCACCGGCGAGGCCAACGCCAACAGCTACTCCTTCTTCGGCAACGGCGTCTACCGCTCGCAGGACGGCGGCGTGACCTGGGAGCACCTGGGTCTCGAGGAGACGCTCTACATCAGCCGCGTGCGGGTCGATCACACCGACGGGCAGCGCGTCTTCGTGGCCGCCACCGGCCGGCTCTTCGGCACCGGGCCCAACCGTGGCGTCTACCGCACCCTCGATGGCGGCGCCAGCTGGGACCGCGTCTTCGCGCTCACCGATTCGACCGCCTGCAGCGACCTGGTCATGCATCCGGACAACCCGGACATCCTGTATGCCGGCATGTGGGAGCGGGTCCGCGGCCTCACCTTCCGCGACAGCGGCGGCGAGTCCAGCGGCATCTGGCGCTCCCTCGATGGCGGCGATACCTGGAGCGAGCTGACCGTGGGCCTGCCCGGCGGGCCGGACGTGGGCCGCGTGGGCCTGACCATCTGCCGGGACTTCCCCGACGTGCTGTACGCCGTCTACGCCGCCGCCGACGCCTCCTTCCTCGGCGTCTACCGCAGCGACGACGGCGGCGACACCTGGAGCGGCACCGACGACTGGGCCCTGGCGAGCATCTACTCCTCCTTCGGCTGGTACTTCGGCCAGATCCGGGTGGATCCCACCGACCCGAACAGCGTCTTCGTCCTCGGCGTGCCCCAGTACCGCTCCACCGACGGCGGCGGCAGCTGGGCGGAGAACGGCAGCAACATGCACGTGGACCACCACGCCCTGGAGTTCGCCCCCGGCCAGCCGGACATCGTCTACAACGGCAACGACGGCGGCCTCTACCGCTCCGACAACGGCGGCAGCACCTGGACCAAGCTCTACGACCAGCCCACCAACCAGTTCTACGCCGTGGAGATCGACGCCCAGCAGCCCGACCGCCTCTACGGCGGCACCCAGGACAACGGCACGCTGCGCACCCTGGGCGGCGTGAGCGACTGGGAGCGCATCTTCGGCGGCGACGGCTTCACCGTGATCGTCGACCCCACCGACAGCGACGTCATCTACGTGGAGTACCAGTACGGCAACCTGTTCAAGAGCACCAACGGCGGCGGCTGGTTCAGCTCCGCCATGGATGGCATCGCGTCGAGCGACCGCACCAACTGGCACACCCCGGTGGTCATGGACCCCACCGACCCCCAGACGCTGTACTACGGCTCGCAGCGCGTCTACCGCAGCGACGACGGCGCGGAGAACTGGTCGCCCATCAGCGACGACCTCACCGACGGCGACCAGGGCGCGAACTTCGGCACCGTCACCACCATCGCCGTGGCGCCCTCTTCGCCCGCCGTCCTCTACGCCGGCACCGACGACGGCAACGTCTGGGCCTACACCCCGTTCAACGGGCAGTGGCGCGACATCTCCGCCGGCCTGCCCACACGCTGGGTCACCGAGATCAAGGTCGATCCCGCCGACCACCGCACCGTCTACGCCACCTTCAGCGGCCTGCGCTGGGACGAGCCCATCAGCCACGTCTACCGCTCCACCGACGGCGGCAGCACCTGGCAGGACATCGGCCAGGGCCTGCCCGAGGCCCCGGTCAACGCCATCGAGGTGGACCCCGACTACCCGCAGGCCCTCTACGTGGGCACCGACGTGAGCGTCTACTACACCAGCGACCTGGGCGCCACCTGGCTGCCCCTGGGCACCGGCCTGCCCCGCGCGCCGGTCCTGGACCTGGACTTCCACCAGCCCACGCGCACGCTGGCGGCCGGCACCCACGGCCGGTCGCTGTTCACGGTCATCGCGCCGGCGCCCACCACGCCGGTCGTGGACCTGCCGTCGGCGGTGGCGGTGGACCTGCGCGCGGCGCCCAACCCGTTCAACCCCGCCACCACGCTGCGCTTCGAGCTGGCGGCCGGCGGCCAGGTCACCCTCGAGGTCTACGACGTGCGCGGCGCGCGGGTGGCCACGGTGGTCGACCGGCCCCTGCCGGCGGGCGATCACGAGATCCGCTGGGACGCCACCGGCGCGGGCGCGGGCGCGGGCGGCCGCAGCCTGGGCAGCGGCCTCTACCTGGCCCGGCTGACCACGCCGGGCGGCACGGCCACCACCAAGCTCATGCTTGCGCGTTGAGGCGGCCTCGGGGATGATGGCCGGCATGCGCAAGCTCAACCTCACGGGCTGGATCCTGGTGGGACTGCTGGCGGGCATCGTGGTGGGCCTGCTGCAGTACCTGCTGCTGCCCGACGCCGTCAACCAGGCCACGGTCACCTACTTCCACGACCCCATCGGGCGGATCTTCCTCAACGGGATCCGCCTGCTGGTGGTCCCCCTGGTGCTGGTCTCGCTCACCCTGGGCACCGCCACCATCGGCGACCTGGGCAAGCTCGGCCGCATCGGCGGCAAGACCATGGCCATCTACCTGACCACCACGGCCATCGCCATCTCCATCGGCTTCGCCCTGGCCTTCCTGGTCCAGCCGGGGACGGGCCTGGAGATCCCCGTGGACGCGGGCTTCGCCGGCAGCACGTCGCCGCCGGTCACCGAGATCCTGGTGGACATCGTCCCCACCAACCCCTTCGCCGCCATGGTGGAGGGGCAGATGCTGCAGGTGATCTTCGTGGCCCTGCTGGCCGGCCTGGCCATCGCCCGGGTGGGCGCGCGGGCCGAACCGCTGGTGCGCGGCCTGCAGGCGGCGGACGAGGTGATCCAGACCATGGTCACCATGATCATGTTCTTCGCCCCCATCGGCGTGTTCTCGCTCATCGCCGAGGTGCTGGTCACCGAGGGGCTGGCGGTGTTCCTGCCGCTGCTGAAGTACATGGGCACGGTCCTGGGCGCCCTCGGCCTGCACGCGCTGGTGGTCTACCCGCTGCTGCTGGTCCTGCTGGCGCGGCTGAAGCCCTGGCAGTTCCTGCGCAACATCTACCCCGCGCAGGTGGTGGCCTTCTCCACCTCCTCCTCCAACGCGTCGCTGCCGGTGACCATGGAGGTGGCCGAGGATCGTCTGGGCACCAGGGAAGAGGTCCACGCCTTCACCCTGCCCCTGGGCGCCACCATCAACATGGACGGCACCGCCATCATGCAGGGCGTGGCCACGGTGTTCATCGCCAACGTCTACGGCGTGGATCTGGGGCCGAGCGAGTTCCTGCGCGTGGTGCTCATGGCCACCCTGGCCTCCATCGGCACCGCCGGCGTGCCCGGCGTGGGCCTGATCATGCTCTCGATGGTGCTCACCGAGCTGGGCCTGCCCGTCGAGGGCATCGGCATCATCCTGGGCGTGGACCGGCTGCTGGACATGACGCGCACGGCGGTGAACGTGACCGGCGACCTGATGTGCACCGCGGTGGTGGCGCGCAGCGAGGGGGCGTTCGAGCCGGCGATCTTCGGGGCGGCCAACGTCGGCGCGCGGCGGAAGCCGCCGTCCGGGGGCTGATCCGATCCGACGTCACGACGCGCGTGCCGCGACTGGCGCGGCCTCGCGCGTCCGGGGAAAACCAGAGATACCGAGGGGGAGAGAGATGATCATCCATCGGTCCGTTCGGCGGTTCTTCGTGGCCGCCCTGGCCTTCCTGTTCTCGATGCTTCCGGAGATCAGCGGGCATCCGGCCCGGGCCGGGACCCGTGCCGTCCTCGATCGTCCTCAGGTGGAGACACTGGTGACCGCGCCGGAGCGCACCGTGGTGCGGGTCCGGTTCC